>JAIEMA010000003.1 GCA_019752535.1 Bacteriovoracaceae bacterium | reverse complement strand
AACTAAAATCTGAGCTGGGTGACTTGATAACATTTCTTTTAGCAACCCAATGAAAAAAGAGAGGCAATAAAAGCAGAAGTCCCAAAATAATAGAAAATGAAATCACTGTTTGTGTGGGGCTTTTCGATTGAAAAAATAACATCAACATGAGTGCTAAAATCTCTGCTGCAATGGCCTTATTCTTCACCCAGGTCATTTGTTCTTCACTTAATCCAGATGAGCTAAGATTATCAAAAATAAAACCCGTAGATGGAGTCAGCAAGGCAAGAGAGATAAGAGCGCAGACGGCTAAGGGAAATTCAAAGAGGTATTGAACACCAAAGGTTAATCCCGCCGTCAGAATAGCTTTGACACAAATATGCTCTATTAAAAGGCGTGCATTTTTACCCAAGTCTTTAAAATCCACGTCTAAGCCCGCATATAAAAACAAAGATGAGATTCCTAGAGTGGCGAAGATGGGAATGATTTTATCATTGGCATAAATAAAGAAGTAGTTGGCAGAACAAAAACCTAAAATGAAAGCCCCAAGACTAATGGGCAGACCGAATCTCATGAAAATTCGAGGTAGGATAAATAGCATGATGATTAAAACGACGTAAGAAAGATCGTGGACTTCAAGATAATGAAAAATGTCTTGAACGCTCATCATCAAAAACTCTTTTATTGATATAATCTCAATTCAACTGTCTCTAAAATAAACTTGAGTGTCTACTTCGTTTTATCTGGCTTTTCTTTCAAAGTACTGAAGATCGACAAAAATGGAGGCAGCTAGAATCAAAAGACGATCTTCAGCATCGAGATTTGGCCCTTTCATTGTGAGAAGGAAATTGTCTCGATCAGTAAAAACCTCAGAAATTAAACCGGACCAGCGCTTTTTAACCTCGGCTACCTCGTGTCCATGCTTAGTGAATGAAAAGGTCCAAATTCTCCAGATAGGAGATCGGACTTGATAGCGAACTTTTCCTCGGGGATCTTCAACATCAAAAGATTTAGTAAAAAAAGAAAATTTCTGCTGAAGGGCACCAATCATCACTCCTTCAGCATCAAGCACTTCGATCCGTTGAAAAAACCAGCGAAAAGGATGATTCAATCTTAACGCCAGCTCTCTATTCGTATTGAAAATATCTATGTTAAAGCGACGCCAATGACCAAAAAATTGTCTCATCACAAAACCAAAAAGACCCTTTTGCTGTTCGGCCGCAAATCCCACAGGGTTTCCCACCAAATCTGTGAGTGAGTACTTGTTTCGGGTTTCATAACCTATCCACTCGGCCCATTCATGAATCTGCTGTAACTTAAAACGACTATGCTTCAAAAGCTCTTGGGCCAAGAGATGAGTGTGGGGGGGGAAATTAAATTGGTTCATCAGATGATTAAAACACGGCTAAATGGCATAAAGCATCGAATTTATTCAACCAATTATTGAACACTTACAACTCTTCCCTTTATCTCTTATTTCAAGTTTGCTAAATAAACACATTCATTTACGAAGGATTTTCTTTGAACTTAGAATCACAATCTCCTGTTGCGGCGCCAATTCTTTTTAAAATAGATGAAAAAAAGCCAGTTGTTGAATCGAATTTAAAATCTTTGAACTTTTATCAACAAGAATTGAAAAAGATTCTCCCAGAAGAAATTTTTGAGAGAGTACCTTCACAAGCCTTTTATCTTCTTGGCTTTTTAATCGTAAATTTTGCTCTTATTTATTTTGTCTCTCAGACTAATCCGGCTTGGTATTTTAAACTTCTAGCAGCTCTCGCCATTGGACAGTTCAACGCTGGACTCGCCTTTGTGGCGCACGACACTCTCCACGGATCTGTTTTCAAAAACAAAGCATTACAAAATATTGTGGGAGCGATTGGTTTTGCCCCATTTCTTATCTCAACAACCTATTGGCGCTTTTGGCACAACAATCTTCATCACGGAAACACTCAGTTGATCTACAAAGATCCAGATGCTTTCCCGACACTGTCTGTCTATAAGCGCAGCAAGTTTATGAGAGTCGTTTTTGATCTTTCACCAGGCTCAAAAAAGTTTGTGAGCTTCTTTTATTTCTTCTACTGGTTTTCATTTCAATCTGTTTTAAATCAAGCCTATATGCGTTTTAGAAATAAAATGTGGGACAAGATGGACCACAAGCAAGTGACTTTAGAATTTGTGCCTTTACTCTTTTTAGCCGCTGGATATTTGTATTGGGTTGGGGCCACAAACTTTTTATGGCTTGTGATGATTCCTGTCGCCGTACAAAACTACGTTGTCTTAAGTTACATCTTAACCAATCACAATATATCCCCACTGACAAAAATCAATGATCCTCTAGAGAACTCTTTAACAGTGACTACGAATCCGGTTTTAGATTTTCTTCACTTAAATTTCGGCTATCACGTTGAACATCATCTCTTCCCTCGTGTCTCAAGTCGTCACGCTAAAAAGATTCACGCCGCCTTAAGAGTGAGCTACCCCGAAAAATACAAATTCATGCCAAAATGGAAAGCCTTGAAGTATCTTTATCAAACTCCTCGTTTGTATAAGAACTCTGAAGAGCTTATTCATCCAAAGACTTTAAAAACTTATCCTACTATCTGATTTTATTCATTCTCCTCCGGCAGTTTTGTGCTGCTGGAGCCGAATGAAGAAATGCAATATCCTCTTAAAGAGGATATTTTATGCGTCTAATATTCAAACTGCTAATTCTGATATTTGTCATTTCATCGGCTCATGCAAAGTCTGATGGCATTCAAGTCGAGGGAAAAAAGCTCGGTAAATTTCCCTTTCGCGTTCTAGGGAGTGGAAAGTATCAAAACCTCAATTTCGGAAGCTAAGATAAAGATACTATAAATCCCAGACATCTCAATGGATTTGGTGCCGAAGCCTTAGGGGGTCTAGTGCTTGGCTCAGTCCTAATTGGTGGCGGTGGGGAATATATGAACTGGGTTCAGGCCACCGATCCAAGTGACAATAGCGACCTCTCGGGCAACTCACTTAATCTTTTTGGAGCCGTTGGTGTTGGCTTTAATCGGTTTCTTATTATCGGAAAATATATTTTCCAATCCACCTATAATGTCTCCAAGAAAGATACAAACGGCGATAAGACGACATTCTATGAACCATCTGGTGGGTATGCAGCCACATTGGTCTATCGAATAGGTAAAAGTGGATTCATCAACACGGAATTCAATTCTCTTAGCTATAGTAAAAAATCTGTAGGAAGTACCAAAACGAGTCTTAACAGTGATGAAAAGATGATTTTTCAAAGCATCGCTTTTGGCTTTGGAATAATGATTTAAAATTTATTCCAAATAGAAGCTGACTGAAGTCACGACTCGAACTTTCTTCTTTCGTGCACTCTCTGCCCCTTCTGAAGACATCGCAGAATCAATTGTAAACAAACCCTGACTGGCTTTTTCAATATCTCCAATACGAGCACCTGCGTCCTTAGCAAAACTCTTGGCCGCTTCTCTGGCCGACTTATTAGCGGCCTGAAGCATCTGTGGCTTGATTGAATTGAGATCAGAATAATAGTAGCGAATATAGTTTCCTTCTAACTGAATCTCTTTTGCAACCAACACAGACGAAGACTTTTGAGCCTTCTCTACTAAATCAACATTCTTTGAACTCACAGTTAAGTTCATTCGTCCCGAGTATTTAAACAGAGGCTTTGTCTGTGAATAGTTATTCATCATTAAATCAGTAGTACTTAAAACTCCAGAGACAATCTCCTCATCCTTAAACCCAAGATCGATGAGATAGTCTCGAATCGTTTTTTCAGTTTCAGAAGATCTTTTATAGACATCACCTAATTGATTGGCCTGCACGACAAATGTCACCGACCAGCTGGCTTCAGTTGAATCCACAATCCGCTCATCAAGTCCTCGAACATCAACCACACGATTGAGAGTTTTAAAGCGAACGATACCACTTCTCACAAAGAATCCAAAAAGGGCTAACCCCATGGCAATAATAAAGGCTGAAATGATTTGTGGTGATTTCATAAAGACTCCTCAATGTGAGCCTCAAGGATACTTATTTCGATGCTCTTCGACCAGATGATCTTAGTCACGCGCATTGCAGAAGAGAGTGATCTCAATAATTTCACAAACGCTTAAGGCCTCGACCTCAAGCGTTTCGGTCTGAAAATCAACTGTGTCATAAGTCCTAGCACGGTGATTGTTTACTTTTAGCTCACCTTTCACAATAAAAATTATACCGTTAAATCTTTTACTCTCTCCTTTTGAAAGTTGTTGAACATTCATGTGGCATGAACCCAATTCTCGACGAATCATGAAGTTCAAATCAAGTCCCTGTGATTGAATAAATGCATATGTCTTCGCATCACCAGAGAATTGATAAGGTGTAAGAAGAGAGAGCTTTTGAACTGGACCGTCATTGTGCTGAATTTGGATGGGTTCACCAGATAAAAGAATCAGAGTCCTCTCCATTCCAGGAAAATTCGAAAATGGTCCATCTTCTACGATGTCAGCCATTGAAAGACGCCAATCAAGATCTCCTTCTTGAGGAGAACGCAGAATCTCTCGCGTCGATCCTCTCCCATTTTTCCATCGCTGAAGAAGATACTCAGAATGATTTATAATTCTCATGCCAAAATTGTACCTCTAAAAAAATCCATAAAACAAACAAATCTCAATAGCTAGCAGATCACTTGAAGAGGTTAATTTGTGGTATAATCAAGGTATGGCAGACTTTAAGATTGGCACTGACCAAGGCAATGGCTGCGGGCCTTCACTCTATTATAGGGCCCCTAAAGACGCTGTCCTTGATCCTGAAAATGAAGAGAGCTTGGCCTTATGGGAGAAGTCATTGAACCTCACTCGCACAGAGCTCTTGGCCGCCGTCAAAGTCTATGGATGTGTCATTAAAAATATCAGACGCGGCTTAGTTGAAGAAAAAAACAAAGACGCCGCTTAAATCTTTTCTTTCGAATTCAATTGTCCACAAGCGGCAAGGATTTTATCTCCCTTAGTGATTCTCACTAGCGAAGGAACTCCAAATTCATCTAAGGTTGCTTTAAACGCTTGAATCTCAGGCAGCGTTGGACGTTCATACTTAGCGCCTGGGAACGGATTAAACGGGATAAGATTCACAAAGGCGCGCTTACCTTGAAGAGCTGCCCCTAAACTCTTCGCATCCGATTCTGAGTCATTAAATCCGCGGGCCAGAAGATACTCATAAATCACAAAACGTTTTTTTGTTCGGGGAATTGCGTTCACCACTTCCAAAACTTCTTGAACGGGGAATCGGGCGTTGATAGGAATCAATTCATTTCTTTTGTCCGTATTTATAGAATGCAATGAAAGTGCAATATTCACATCAGGCATCTCTTCCTTCCAGCGCAGCAGTCCAGGAAGATAACCTGCAGTTGAAATAGTGATACGATCAAGAGCAAAGCAGAGACCATTTTGCGTGTGAAAGATTTCGCAAGCGCGCCTAACGGAATCAAAATTATGAAGAGGCTCACCTTGTCCCATAAAAACGATAGTCGCTATCTTATCATCGTCCGGTCGATTCTCTGTGAGCCAGCGTTGAGCCGCTAAGAGTTGTCCCACGATTTCATGCGTCTCAAGATGCCTCTCCAGACCCTGCAGACCCGTGTGGCAGAAGCTACATTTCATGGCGCATCCGACTTGGGAAGATAAGCAAATGCCATATTTTTTCTTAGAAGGAATAAGAACGGTCTCAACTTTTTTGCCGTCATGAAGTTTAAAGAGAAACTTTACTGCTCGATCATCAGAGAGTTGAACAAAGTCGATCACTGGTAAATCAAAAGAGAGATTTTCCAAAATAAAAGATTGAGAGACTTTAGCGAGATCTTCTGTGCATCGATTAAACTTCCTTTGCTTGTAGTGCCAATTGTAAAGTTTAACGGGGCCAGAGAGATGAAGATTATGATTTGAGAATAAGTCTTTAAGCTCAGGTAGTGTGTAGTTATAAAATGAGCTTTTCATAAATTAGGCAATGATTTTAAACATCAAAAGATAGCCAAGGCACATGACAACAGTACTTGCTCCAAGTGAGATTGAAAAGCTCCAACCTCGATCCAGCATTATAGGAAATACGATAAACAAGAGTAGCGAGGGAATGACCATGTATAAGATGTCCCATGACATGGAGCTCAACTCTTTGTTTGTTCTTCCCTCATATTTCATGAAAAAAAAGACTAGAAAGGAGGTGAAGGGCAATGATTTAAGCAACGCACCAGCAACCGGAGTTTTTTCAGAAAGTTTTGTCACAAGCGCAATCACAAAGGCCGAAATAATCACTTTAATCGTGAAATACATGAAACATCCTTATCTCTTAGTAAACATAGCTTAAGTTTAGACCCATCGCCGTTGCATTTGTCGTGGCATCGTACTTATCACCTGAGCTTGGTGAAATAGGATCCACTTCACTTGTCGTAATCTTAGACTGAGTATAAAAACCTGAAAATGAGAAACCTTTGCTGATCCCAAAACCAAAGTTGAATGTCGTTTCTAGTCGAGAATCATCTGACGTAAGATTTTTATAAAGCAGATTGGCAGAAATGATGTCCTCAAGATCATAGAAATTACCTTTAATCTGTCGGGCCCTAAAACCAAAAGCGATCTTGGTGAATTTCAACTCTCCTACCACTGAAAGTCTTGAAGAGGCTGGAGTATCATTGAGTTCACCAGGATAGAGATCTGAGATATTCACTTTAATTTGAGACATCTTCTCTAAACTGGTCTCAATTCTAAAATTTGGAAATGTTGATCCAAGGCCTACACCGTAGCCATTGGCACTAGTCGTTGCTCCATAATTCTCCGTCGATCCTTTATTTCCCGTAGAGGGATCGTAGAAAGAATAGGCATAATCACCTGTGGATTTTTGATTTAAATAATACAGACCCACTCTGAGAAATCCGACTCGAAATGCTGTGCCAATTTTCATATTGGTATAATCAAGCTGTTGATCAATGTCATGAGCACTTAAAGTTGGAACGTCTCCTGCTCTGAATTTGTAGAGAAAGTTATATTTTGATTTGGCATAACTAATTCCAAAATACTTGAAATCAATATTTCCACCCAAATAGGTGGACTTGGCATCACTGGTGGTTTCTCTGGATACTGTACTCGTCTTGCTTGAATCGACCTGAGAGCCACTCTCTTGATCATATAGAGCTTCAAACGTGATGCCTGGGCCTTTACCCGCACGATAGATAGTCGTTTTTTGAAGATCGACGTCAGTCTTGATTCCACCGATCAAACCATAATTGGTCACATCATGCTGTTTTTTAAAATTTCTTTTACTCAATTCTGCGCCAATAAAACCATGTTGCCTTAGATGCGCAACACCCGGATTAATATTTTTCATGCTAGGGAAAAATGAAGAATCTGTTATCTGAGCATACCCAGAATCACAGACCAGGAAAGTCAGGATTGATATAAAAAAGAGCATCTAGATATCATAAACTATCTCATAGAAATTTAAACGAATTTGTTCCTAAAATCAGCTCTGACAGGGTGTTGCCAGCCTTTATTACAGATGCCTAAGATAGAAGAATGAAAAATACAATTTTAGCTCTGATCCTCTCTCTTTCCTCTACCCTTGCCATCGCTCAAAATGATCTTGAAGCGAAGTCATTTCCGGCACTCTTGGAAGAAATTCAGCAAACGAATTTCACGTACATTGAAACAGGGAAGATGTTTGGCTTCGTCTCCACTCAAAGCTGTATGTTTCGAAGCTCTGATTTAGTAGTTTTTAAAAACTACTGCTACCCCGCACGAACTTATCCAGCTCAGGGCTACACAATCATTTCTAAAAACTATGGGATCATCGAACTCTATGAAGAAGTCATGGATTCAACCCTTAAGCGAGATATCTTAATTTCTGAATTTCCGGCCCTCCTTGCTCCTTACCTCAATTCACCGATTCCTTCTTTAGGACTCTCTGATTTCTCACTTATCATTGAGAAAATGTATAACCTCTACCTTCCAGGCTGTTGGTCTACGAATTATTCTTTCTACACCGAAGATAAAGATGCCAACTGCTCTAAGCCTGTAGATGGCATTATTGGATTTGCTCAATGGGCGCAAGAAACTCAAGCCATCGTAAATGACGAGGCGGAGTGGAAGGCGCTTATTAAGTTTATGAATGCTAAATTCGTAAAATAATTTACAAAAAAATTCATGTATCCATAAATCTTCAAAATTATTTTGAAATTCATTTTTATTCCCCAAAAAAACCACGACTAATCTTGACCTCAAGATAATTGGGATTATTTTATAAAATGATCATAGCAAGGAGGTTTCTATGACATAGGAATCATTTATCTTCATGAGAATGGCTCAATTTTAATCGGTTGAAACATTAACAAAGGAGAATTTATGGATAAGAAATACAAACCTTATAAACTCATAAAAAATAGAACCTGGAAATCCAAACTGGCCAATCGTCTCAAGGGAAAAAGCGACGAGATCTGCCAAGATTATTTAAAGGGTCTGATCGATAGTGAATACCCCATCCATGTCGTAGAGAGTTCAAAATTAAATCGACCAAAATAATGGAAGATGAATAAAATGAATACCATCAATCTGTTGTTCATCTTTATTCTGATCACTGCTATTGCAAGTTTTGCACCTAGCACTTAAGTCTAAAAGATGGCCCCGAGATCTTCTCAAATCAGGGGCCATTCAAAATTTTGGAAGATTCTCTTTCATTTTTTGTAACAAAAGCCTGATCTCATCTGGTCTTGAGTATTGATCTCTCGTCACCAAGGCGATCTCTCGATGGGCTGATTTTTCGATAAATGGGTAATATGAAATCAGCCCCTTCATCTTCTTGTTGTCTGCAAGGGCCAGCTGAGGAATGAAGGTTGTACCGTTACCAGCAGCAACAAGATATTTAAGTGTTTCAAGACTCGAAGCCTGGACTTTAGAGTTGGATTTTCGAGGGATTCGACAGAAGTCTAGAACTTCATCCTTCAGGCAATTGCCATCTGTTAATAAAACAAGATGTTCCTTATCAACGTCATTCACACTCACCTTTCCGCCGCGTAATTTCACTTTTAAATCTGCCGGGGCTCCAAGCCAGAAATCTTCTTTATACAAAGGGTACACGCGATAAGGAGATTCATCAAATGTCCGAGAAGCGATCACGGCATCAAGTTCGCCATTGTCTAATTTTTGCAACAATTCATCCGTCTGCCCTTCTTCAATAATGAGCTCTAATTGGGGATAAGCTTTACGTAGAGGGCCAATGATATAGGGTAAGTAATAAGGACCCACTGTAGCAATTGCACCCAAATTGAATACCCCAGTTAATGGATTCTTCTTGTTTTGAGCTAATGAGAGAAAAGCTTCGGCTTCGCGTAGAATCTTTTTTCCAATCTCTATGAGTTCACTTCCCTGTCCAGTCAACTGAACTGAACGCTTGCTTCGCTCGAAAATCTTCAGCTCAAGGTTTGTTTCAAGTTTTTTGATCTGCTCACTTAAAGTAGGTTGAGAAACATTTAAACGTTTTGCAGCTCTTCCAAAATGAAGCTCCTCAGCGACGGCCACAATATACTCAATATCACGAAGAGAGAGCTGAGATACACTCATAGGCACCACCTATTAAAATCATAAGATCAATCTAATTCATCTATATATAAAAGTCTACGATAATGGTTAAACCAAAGGAGAAAAGATGAATAAAACATTTTATGAGACACAAACGAAGAAGAATTTAGAGTCGGCATTTGCCGGGGAATCAATGGCCAATAGAAAATACCTCTATTTCGCAAAGCTTGCAAGAGAGCTAGGAGACGAGGAAGTGGCAAAAGTTTTTGAAGAAACAGCTCACCAAGAGACCCAGCATGCTTTCTCGCATCTCAGCCTTATTTACCCGAAAGAGAAGCTGACAGTCGAAAAGTTGCTTGAGATGGCGATTGAAGGCGAAAGATACGAGCACACTGTTATGTATCCAGGTTTTGAGAAAACGGCCATTGAAGAGAACCAAACCTCGGCCATTCAAGAGTTTAAAGAACAAGGTGCTGAATCAAGAGAGCATGAGGAGCAATTTAAAAAGACTCTTGAGCTCGCTCGAAAAAAATTCGCTGCCTTAAAAATAGTAGAAAAAATTCACGCAGATCATTACCAAAGTGTTCTTGATAAAAAGAGAGGGTTAAAATGAATTATAAAAAATATAAATGTGTCCTTTGTGATTTTATTTATGATGAAGCTCTTGGAGACCCAGACTCAGGACTTAAAGCAGGAACACGCTTTGAAGACATTCCAGAGAGCTGGAGTTGTCCTGAATGCGGAGTGACTAAGACCTTTTTAGAATTAATGGAATAACTTAAACCTGTAGGTCTCTCAAAGTAGAGACATACTCTTATCCTTTCCAGCTAGCGCCATGATGTGATATCTCTATTATAGATCGAAGGGATAATCATGAAAGAATCCATCAGTTTAGATATCAAAGGCATGACTTGTGCTTCCTGCGTTGGAAGAATTGAAAAGTTTCTCAAACGAGATGAGGGAGTGATATCTGCTTCCGTTAATCTCGCGACGGAGAAAGCAAAAATTGAATTTGATTCAGCTAAACTTAATCCCCAAGGCCTCATTCAAATAATAAAAAAATCTGGTTATGAAGCCGCTGTCTCTGTAAAAAAAATCAAAAATAAAGATGAAGAAATTCATAAGCTCAAGCTCAACATACTTCTCTCCTCCCTCTTAACACTCCCGCTTGCGCTACCGATGTTTTTTGAACTCTTTGGTATCAATCTGATGCCTTCTCCACTCATTCAACTTCTACTGGCCACACCTGTTCAATTTTATGTCGGTGCAAGATTTTATGATGGGGCTTGGGGTGCAATTAAAGCGAAATCAGGAAACATGGATCTACTCGTGGCGATTGGAACCAGTTCAGCTTACGGACTGAGTCTCTACCAACTCATCAGAGGCCATGGCCATCATCTCTATTTCGAGGGATCTGCCGTCATCATAACACTGGTCCTTTTAGGAAAATATTTTGAAACCAAGGCTAAGATGCAAACCTCATCAGCAATAAAGGCTTTGCAAGCACTACAACCGACTACGGCAAGGGTCATCAGAGAAAAGACTGAATTAGATATACCAATCGAGAACCTAAGACTTAATGATCTTGTCATCGTTAGACCCGGAGAAAGGATTCCCGTAGATGGTGTCATCTCACAGGGGTCCACACATGTGGACGAATCATTGATCACTGGCGAGAGCTTGCCAGTAAATAAGAATTCAAAAGACAAAGTCGTGGGTGGCTCAATCAATGGCGAGGGACTGATTCAAATTCTTGTCACAGCTCTAGGCTCAGAAACGATGCTCTCCCAGATTATATCAATGGTTGAAGATGCCCAAGCTGTGAAAGCCCCAATACAGCGCTTAGTAGATAAAGTAAGTGCCTATTTCGTTCCTGCAGTATTAATTATTGCTGCGATGACAATTCTAGTGACGGGAGTGATGTCAGGTAACTGGGAGATGAGTCTTTTGAACGGGGTCGCTGTACTTGTGATTGCTTGTCCCTGCGCGCTCGGATTGGCCACACCCACTTCTATTATGGTGGGAACTGGTTGTGCGGCGAAAGCTGGTATATTAATTAAGGATGCAGAAGCTCTCGAGATTGCGCATACGATTACAACTATTGCCTTCGATAAGACCGGAACACTCACTGAAGGGCATCCCTCTGTAAGTCTTTTGCACCCTATTTTAATTTCTCAAAAAGAATTTTTATCTCTTCTTGCCTCAATTCAGTCAGGCAGCGAACACCCCTTAGGTAAAGCCATTCTTAAAGAAGCAGAGAAACAAACAGTTGAGTATATAAAGGCAACTAATGTCAAATCTCTTCCGGGTAGAGGAATAGAGGCCCAGGTTGAGGGCAAAAAATTCTTTTTAGCGAGCAAAAGATTAGTGAGTGAACAGAGTCTCAGCAATGAATCCCTAGATAAGATAAGCACTCAAAGAGAAGCCTTAGGCGAAACAGTTTCCTATTTGATAGATGAGCAGGAGAAAAAAGTTTTAGGCATTGTCACGTTTACCGACAAAATAAAAGATTCCTCAAAGAAAACGATTGAAAACCTAAAATCTCTTGGAATCAAGACCCTCATGCTAACGGGTGATAATTCTGGTAGCGCCAACGCTGTGGCAAAATCTCTTGGAATTGATTATGTAAGGGCCGATGTCCTTCCAGAAGAGAAGGCCAGAGTTATCCAAGAATTTAAAGATAAAGGTGAGATCGTTGGCATGGTTGGAGATGGTATCAATGATGCTCCGGCCTTAGCCGCTGCAGACGTAGGTATGGCCATGTCTACCGGCACTGATGTGGCCATGCATTCTGCGGGCCTCACACTAATGCGCGGAGATCCCTTACTCATCCCCAATGCGATTTCGATTTCAAGAGCGACTTATCGAAAGATTCAGCAAAATCTCTTTTGGGCATTTATTTATAATGTAGTCGGTATCCCACTCGCCGCGTTTGGATTTCTTAATCCAGTCCTGGCAGGAGGGGCGATGGCCTTCAGTAGTGTGAGCGTTGTGACCAATTCATTATTACTCAAGCGCTGGAAACCATCCACCCATTCTTAAAACTCAAATCATTGGCATTTTTCGGATACAAACTGTGCCGTTGTAATAATCTCAGAGGCGACACCCTTAGCAGAAACCATCTTCGTTATTCCATTAAAATGGGTTGGGTCTGTAATCGTCATTTTTAAATCACCCTTAGCTCCATCAGGACAAAGAAACGAGAGACTGATTGAGGAGTCTGATTTGATATAATTTGAGATATTACATTTTTGCGTTTCATACTGCTTCTTTAAACCAAGATCAGAATCAAGCATATCTTTTGTGTAACACACAGTGACTCCGTCTTTATCCATCTTGAGACCAGATTGTCCCTGCTCCTTCATGGCTTTATTCATCGCCTCTTCAACCATTTTTCTTTGAGCAGCAGGCATTTTCTTCAAGGCTTCACCCATCGCGGCCATTGGATCAACCTGAGCTTTTCCATCAGTAGACATCTTCGTTTGAATTTTCCAAGATCCAGGTTTCATGGAAGTACCAGCAAGTGCATGAGCACTAAAAACTAGAGTGAGAAACGAAGATATCAACATTTTCATAAAATCCTTGAGGTAAATAATTAAGCTCTTCCCTTAAGCATCAAACGCCAATATATCAAAGGCAACAAATATCTTTTAAAGATAAACATTAAGTAACTCTCTTGCGCTTGATTAAAGGGAAAACTCTCAACTGGATTACCTTTGTAATCAAATTCTGCAAGAATGACTCGATTGTGCCTTGTTAGGATTGGACAAGCAGTATACCCATCATACTTTTTAGTTATTGGAAGTTTTTTATCAAAGTTAATTAAGTTCTCAACCAATACTGGGGCCTGCTTTCTAATCCCCGCACCAGTTTTTCCCGTAGGACAACTTGAGCAATCACCTAGCGAGAAGACATTGGGATGATGAATGGATTGAAGTGTGTGTGGATCAACATCAATCTCGCCATTCTTATTGGCTAGCTTATTGCTTGCAATAAAATCATGAGTCTTAAAGTGAGGAGTGACATGCAACAACCCATAACTCATCTGTGTCTCAACACCGGTCTCTAAGTTTTTAAAATACGCGATCCTGTTTACTCCATCCACCTTCACAAGATTTTCATGATAATGAGTGTGAATATTTCTCTCACTCACTAATTGATCCAAAACTAATTTGTATTTCTCAATTCCGAAAATACCCGCTCCTTCCTTACTGAAGTGGAACTTGAATTGATCTCTTTTCTTAAAACGGGTGCAGAAATCTTCACTAAGCCACATGATCTTCTGTGGTGCTCCCCCACATTTTAAAAGACCCAAAGGCATGGTGAAGATCAAATTGCCCTCACTCAAACCTTTTAAAACGTCAAAACAGTAATCCGCCGTTTCATAACTATAAACACTGGCAATGTTATTTTTTCCAATATTCTCTTTAAGACCTTCAGCAAACGTCCAGTCGGCCACAATTCCCGTTGCTACAATAAGATACTTATAAGAATAAAGACCTTTATCTGTTTTTACATTCTGTGCATCTGAGTCTATCGATTGAACTGATTCCTTAATCCAAGTCACTCCCTTTGGGATAACTTCACTCATAGGCTTGAGTGTTATTTTTTTATCGACCAGTCCAGCTCCCACAAGCGTCCACAGTGGCTGATAGGCGTGGGTGGATGAAGGATCAATGATTGCCACAGTTTTAAAGTGATTTTTCTTTTGAAGTCTGGCTGCGGTAGTAATTCCTGCAGTGCCTGCACCAATGATTAAAACGTCGTATGAAATCATAAAAAACATTCCAGAGAACAAATTGACCGTACAATATCAATTAGATAGCATCCATTTACTATTATTTTTTGTTAAAGGTTATCATTTTGAATACTCAACTTCTACTCATTAACCTGACGAATCCGACTTTACTTTTTTTTGTCTTAGGCATTGTGGCCACAATTGTTAAGAGCGATCTTGAAATACCCTCTCAAACAATTAAATTCATATCGATCTATCTTCTCTTTTCTATTGGATTCAAAGGAGGACAAGAATTAGTTCATGCTCCTTTATCTGAAGAGATAATCTATTCATTCTTTTTTGGAATTTTAATTGCTCTCATTATTCCTTTTTATTCTTTTTTCATCCTCAAAAAAAGAGTCGGTGTTTTTAATGCCGGAGCAGTGGCCGCCGCCTATGGTTCAGTGAGTGCCGTTACATTTGTTTCTGCGGCTAACTACCTTCAGTCATCCCAAATTAATTTCGGTGGTCACATGGTAGCGATCATGGCCTTGATGGAGGCACCGGCCATCATCGTGGGTGTTGTTCTTATGAGAAAATACTCTCCCCAAAACAATTCTACACAGATTGGAATAGGGAGCTTAATTCAGCACTCTTTCACCAATGGAAGCGTCTTGATGGTCTTGGGAAGCTTAATTATTGGCACTGTAGCAAACTCTAAACATGCTGAAGGGATTAAACCTTTTACCACTGATATCTTTCAAGGCTTTCTCTCTATCTTCCTTTTGGAAATGGGCATGGTCACAGCCAAGAGAATCAAAGGTTGTTTGAAGTATGGCAAAGTAATCTTTTTATTCGCCCTTTTGGTTCCTCTCATTAATGGCTGTTTGGTTGCGTTCATCACACAATTTCTGACTTCAGATCCAGGTAACCGTTTCATGTTCTCCATTCTAGCCGCTAGTGCATCCTACATTGCTGTTCCTGCTTCCATGCGCTTGGCCGCTCCAGAGGCCGATCCGGGACTCTATATACCAATGGCACTGGGTCTTACCTTTCCGTTTAACATCACGTTTGGAATGCCTATCTATATGGCGGTGATCAATCATTTCTAGAAATGAAAAGAAGCTCTTAAAAAAATTTTTGAGAGAGGTATTTTTGATCTGGATCATAGGTGGCCAACTGTTTAGCAATATTAAAATATCGCTTCCCTCTGGGATCCACGCCTACACCCGCAAGATACATCCAATTTCCATAATTTGAGTAAACATCATAATCAATAAGATGTTCCTCAAACAGACGTGCGCCAGCTCTCCAATCAAGCCCAAGATCATTTATCCAGACTGAAGCAAACATTTGGCGAGCACGGTTAGAAAGAAATCCAGTGAAGACTAACTCTTCAAGCGCCTTATGAAAAAAGGGTTCATCACTTTTATCTGAAAGCTCTTCTAAAGAATAACTTGAGATCATAGAATAATCGGCATCCCCTTTTATTCCATTTTTTGAAAAATACTTATTTTCATGTTTCTTGTAATGCCAATAAAAGTATTCCCTCCAAAGCAACTCAAAGATGATCCATCCTGTCGACTTGGTTGCTCCATGAATCATTTCAAATTTCCGAACCTGATTATAGACATATCGTACATCAAGAACACCAGAGGCAAGATAGGCAGAAAACTTGGTTGATCCATCTCGCCCCGTCATCTGGTTTCTCGTCTCAAAATAGGTCAGAGGGAGTTTTTTCTGATCAAAATAATAATGAATCTCCCCTTTTACTTCTTCATCCCAAGGCTCCACAGCGTTTGGATAATTCTCAGGAAGCAGTTTTTCCACTTTGTGACGAAATTCCGTAAAGGTTTCAGGAATACCAAAAGCAATAGTATCAAAAAGGAGATTTTGGCGAGGATAAATCTTATCTCCGAAAGCTCGCTTTTCATAAGTGGCATCTCGAGTAAGACAGACATCGTAGTCATGTTCTTCTATCGACTCACACCAAAAAGCATGAGGCACCATTTTTTTAAGTTGCTCAAAGCGCTTAAGAAAATGTTGCTTTTGAATTGCAGAAAAATAAATCGGAGCATAATAAATTTGGCATTCTTCAAGGTCAAATTCCTTCAAGCAGAAGAGATTGCTTTGGACCAAAATTCTTCTCAAAGGCTACATCCTTTAGTAGAGGAAAAAAAACATAACCGTTTATAGAGAGGAGGTAACACAAGTTTAGTCTATCTTTAGGCAAGGTCTTGTAAAGCGATGTCTAAGTCTTGAATAATGCTAGGATCTATTAAGTAGAAATAATTTCATATCCAAAAATAGCACTTAAAGAGTCACCTCATTCGTTATAGAACAAAGCTATCAATTAACGAGGAGTTAAATATGAAAAATCTTATGATTTCTTTGATCGTTCTTTCTGCGTCTGCATTTGCTCATGCAACAACGATGACTGTTCTTGAGACTAACTTGCCAGTCACTCGCGGCTTTCAATCTGTTGATACAAAGTTTTATATCGACACAGATATGAAAGAAGGTTTCGCTAAGGTTGCAGTGAGTGAGCAGATCACTGTTTATGTTCAAGAGTGTAACTATGGCGGCGGCTACGGTGGCGGCTACCCTATCCCAGGTCGCGGCGGCTACGGCGGTGGATACCCCGGCCCAATTCCTTACTGTCGCACAATCCCTCAAACTCAGTACCGTAGCATCTTAACTGATAAAGTTAAGATCGAAGGTATGACGATGAACGGTGACGATGTGATCTTCCAAGGTGCTGAAGGTGATGTTGTTTGTGGCACAATGAAGAAGAGCCGCGTTTTCAGAGTTCCTACTCTTTATCTTTCAGGCAAGTGTGACCTTAATGGAACAATCAGAAATAACATGCTGACTGTAACATTCAGAACGAAGTAATTCTTTTCTATCCAAGCAGGACCACTTTGGTCCTGCTTTTTTTTGCCATAAGTGAACTCAATGATCACCCTCGCACTTGCTCTCAATCTTTCGATCGAATTTATTGGTCCT
The DNA here is from genome assembly GCA_019752535.1 of Bacteriovoracaceae bacterium. Taxonomy (GTDB): domain Bacteria; phylum Bdellovibrionota; class Bacteriovoracia; order Bacteriovoracales; family Bacteriovoracaceae; genus UBA6144. Next base: position 78,808 of record JAIEMA010000003.1, on the reverse strand, counting down.
TGTAGTGATATACCGCTACTCAAAAGCCAGATCTCGCAAAACGCTACTCCAACTGTAGGGTCTGCAAGTGTTATGACTCTAAATCAATTTCAAATCAGTTATCAGGGCAATGAAGCGGGTCTTAATAGTGCTTTTGGCAGTCCTATCGGACTAGAGGCACTTGAAGTCATCAGTGAGAGAGAAATGAGAAGCTATGGATGGTGTTTTGCAATTGATGGAATTATCCCTGAAGTTTATCCAGATCAATTATTGCTTTCGAATGTAAAAAGTGAAATCAAATGGTTTTTTGGATTTGCTCACTTCCTAGATGGCCAGTGGATTAGTCAGTGTGAGCCTGCTTACGAAATAAAACCAGCTTTCCTATGCAAAGATTCTACTGTTGAAGCTCAATAAGCACCTCATTCCTACGTAAGAATGGGATAGTCCATGGTGGATTATAGCCCGCAAACTTAGCCCCTGAGATCTGCTTATAAGATGAATGCTTCTCTAACCATTCCTTAAGTTTGCTCCCTTCTTCGTTATTTCTTTTTTCGCTCCAAAATCCCGAGAATGTTAACGCGGCCACATAACGCCCCTCCACTCTCTCCAGTTTAATGCTTGAGTCCTCGGGGATAGGAAGTGATTCAAGTGTGTACTGAGAGGGCATACTGAAAGTCATAGTCCACTGATCATTTTCACTGGCCATGGTAACGGGAGCAGTCATAGAGATCTTCTCATTGGCTTCTTGATTATTTTGGACAACTGGTGAGGTCATAGATATTTTCTGCTTAGATTTATTTTTACCAAAAATATAGCCCGCTAGTATTTTAAACCCTTTTGATTGCGCCTCTTTAAAACTGCCATTTACTGTTGTTTTTGCCACAATAAAAGATTGATAATGACGGATTTCTTTATTTTCTTCTTTTACAATAACTTGATACTTAGGTTGCTCTTCGCTACCGATACCAAAGACAGAACATCCAGAACTAAGTAGTGCCATAAAAATCGCCAACATTAATTTTTTCATACTGCTAGTCTTTCCACATTTGAGGAACACGCTTGATTTTCGATACATTGTAGCCACTGGCTTCAATTCTTTTAACAATCATCGCAAGGGTTTCATCACTCATCTTCCAATCTTGGGCCATAATCCAAACCCACTCTTGACCAGGAACACCAATCACCGTCCAGGAATAATCATCTGCTAAATCAATTATCAGATAATTGAATTTTACTGGCCAAAAAGGACTAACCTTCCAGTGAGCGTTATCTTTAGAATTATGAATCCAAGCCTTTTGAGGGACAGACTTGACCTTGCCTGAAAAAGAATCTTTTAAAAATGTAAAATCAATATCAATTCGCGATTCTTCTTTGTTCCAAGTGTAAACCTCGACGGCGTTATGCGCCCCTTTTTCTAGGAATGTAAGACGACCCGCGATGACGTACCATTTCTTCATGAACCTATCGATATCCACCTTGGGAACAGTTTTGGAATATTGAGTGGTCGAACAGCCAGTTGTCATAAGCACCATCATGATTGAAATGATTATAATTTTCATAACTTTAGATTATCACCACTCCTCTGGAGCAAGGTATTGTATTTAGCTTATACATAAACCCGACTACCTTAGTTTATATACTTATCAAGCACCTCTTATTACAGTTATGGAGTATGAGACGAACAATTTTAATCATTTTAACACTTCTTTCGGGCTGCCAAAAGCAATACGACGAGGCAGCGTGCAATGATCTTTCTCAAAAAAAATTCAGAGGATTCACTGACGCTCCAAAAAAGTTTGCCGAAAATTGCCAAGGCTTCAAGATTAAATACACTGTAGAACTTTGTCAGACAGCATTAAATGAACTGATCATCTCCAATGATCTCTCCGATCTTAAATCAAAGTATGGTGATCAAATTGAAAATTGTTTTACAGAGCAAGATATAAAGAAATTTAACAAAAAATCATAAATCAGGATAAATATGGACGAGCAAAAAATAAAAATCGAAGATAAAATTTTGGATTTAAAAGAAGATCTCTCTAACTTAATAAAAAAGAACCCTTTAACCGCAGCTGCGCTAGCCGCTGGAATTGGCTTTCTTCTAGCTAAAATTTTAGGCGGAAAGAAGGACTAATGGATACATTTACCAAAATCATTGAGCTCTTAATGAATCTTATGACTGCCAAATCTCAAGGGATTTCAAAGCAGATCGTACTCACGGCCAGAAAGCTCATTTTGCTCATTCTATTGGCCTGCCTTTCGGCAGCTCTATTCTGTGTCGGTGTATCTATGGTTGTCATCGATGTCGCACAGAAAATTGAAAATCCTGTCATGGTGGGCTCCATCCTCGCGTCTGTCGCTTTGATTGGACTTATCCTTTGCCTCAATCAGAAACAGTGGCTCAAGAGTTCAAGCATCAAGGAAGAGGCGACTCCAAGAGGCCCCAGTCCTATTGAGCAAGCCCTAGCTCTTCTGATTACTGATATAGTGAGTGAGAGACAACTCAAAAGAGCTGAAATGGGATCTTCTTCGCTAAAAAAAGCTCAGTCTGATGAGTGAGCTAGTTCGCACACTTTGAGTAGCCATCAAAAAAGACAATCAAAGCCTTAATCTTTTTTGCCCGAGGAAGTGTTGAAAACTCTCCTTCTCTCGGTGGATAGTGCAATCGGCGATTCCAATTTTGAATGAGATCGAACCACTCTGCACGTGGAATAAGCTCGCCGGCACTTGATTTTGAAAAGAGCAAGTTTTGATTCCAGCGACTAAAATCAGAATGCAGGCGGATGCAGCCTGAGCTCGCACGCTGTTTACCTAATAAAGGCCAAAAGCGCGTGGCCGTGCCATGAAGAGCAAGTCTCGCCTCATTTCCTTCATCGTATTCTCCATTAATATAAACAGAGTTTTGCATAGGATCGTTATCTGTGTTGGTGGATCGACGCATATCATTGGTACGACGCTCATTCACTCTGAAGATTCCAGAATACGTGAGAATCATATTACCGCGTGGAATGCCAGAAGAGATGGGAATAAATTGTTGATGGCCTTGCAATTCATGACTTCTCTTCCAAGCTGGCTGACCATGTTGGATCACTCCATTTTCAATCGGCAAAGAGGCAACTAAGGTTTCAGAGGAGAGACCAGTGATCTCGCCCATGGAGTTGCGAGTAAAAATGGGACTTGCCTCTGATTTTTTTAATAACTGTAAATGCTGGGCTGGAACCGTGCCCCCGCAATTCTTGGTCCCGGTATTGACCAAATACACAAGCTCCGTCTCATTCTCGACATCCGCATGCAGACGTTCAATCACGTCCTCATAGGGAGCGAAAAACTTCCTTTGAAGTTTTTCTTCGGCAAAGCTTTGAGAAATCATAAGAATGAAGATAATAAGTGTTTTCATAGGCGGCACTGTAGCCAACAGATAGAAATAAGGGAGAGAGTCCTCTCTTTTTTACATGCCTTTGATAACAGTAGTTTTCACGCTTGTGAATGCCTGAGGATCATCTGCAACCCACCACAAATAGCTGCGACTTGGGCTTTGATGCAGATTTCGGGCGAAGCTTTAGGGCCGTCAGGATACACCTCAGTGGTCGTGACGAATTTGGCATCAGTCACTCCTCCGCACAAGAATAGCTTTCTCTTATCATAAAATATTACGCCCTCTTGATCGATAGGCTCACCGATAATGTTGCCCTTTTCATCTGGTGGAGCGATGTGGGTCACCTTTCTCACGGAATCAATAATCGCCTTCTGAAATTCACGCTCGGGTCTACCCGTATCACCTACCGTATAGAAGCCATCAGGAATCTCGGAGTATTCATCAACCACGCCATCACGGCTGGCCTTCGCCGGACGAAAGATAGAATTATCCGTATCCGTTGTTTCGTGAAGATCAAAGTGTGCCAGAACATTTGTTTTATAGGCATCAAAAGCACCGAGGAAATTTGCACTCTCCTCACTAGGGCTATTAGGATAGAACGAACGATTCGGATCAATGGCTAAATTGTTCCAACGATTGATCGTTTCATAGGCCCAAGGACTAATACAGGGAAAGCATAAAACATTAAACTGTCCGTATTTTTGGCATTCCTCTTTCATGAAACGAAGAGCACCGTGCACTCCACTCGTCTCGTAACCATGAACTCCACCAGTGATAAGGATCGTTTTCTTTGAGGCATTAAAGTTTTTTGTTTTGATATAAAACAATGGATAGCGAGCAGAATCTATAGAGAGAGCGCCGTAATTAACGATTTCATGCTGAGACTTTAAATCCTGAATCTTTGTCACGACTTCATCAGCATAAGAGCGCTGGATCTTTTGCTCAAGAAACCATCGTTTTTTCTCTTCTGGGCCCCAGGGTGATTTAAAGTTATTATACATCTTTCAATCCCTTTCCTTCAAAATCCTTTGCACTATGCCTCTCTCTGACTTGTTCACTCTCTGCTCCCCAGCTGCGATTAACCATTCGCCCTCTTTCAACGGCTTTGCGCTTAAGAAGCTGGTCGGCCCATCTGATGACATTCTTATATTCATGGACTGAAAGAAATTCGCCGGCTTCATAGAGTTTTCCCTTCACTAGCATTCCGTACCAAGGAAAAATGGCCATGTCGGCAATCGAATATTCATTGCCTGCAATATAAGGTCTCTTCGCCAACTCTTTATCAAGAACATCTAGCTGCCTCTTTGTTTCCATGGCAAAGCGATCAATAGGATATTCAAACTTTTCAGGTGCATAGGAGTAAAAATGACCAAAGCCACCACCTAAAAAAGGTGCACTACCCATTTGCCAAAATAACCAGTTCATCACCTGAACTTTTTGAATCGGATCTTTAGGGAGAAACATCCCGAACTTCTCAGCAAGATAAACCAAGATTGAGCCAGACTCAAAAACGTATAGCGGATGACCATTATTTTTATCAACAAGAGCAGGGATTTTTGAATTGGGATTAATTTCGACAAAGCCAGACGAAAACTGCTCGCCTTCACTGATCTTTATAAGAAAAGCGTCATATTCCGCTTCCTTTATTCCTGCCTCCAAAAGCTCTTCAAGCATGATAGTCACCTTGACGCCATTGGGAGTCCCTAGGGAATAAAGTTGAAAAGGGTTTTCTCCTTGAGGAAGAACTTTTTGAGTGCGAGCACCTGCAGTTGGACGGTTAATGTTGGCAAATTTTCCGCCATTGCCTTCATTATATTTCCAAATTTTTGGTGGGGTGTATTTGTCATTCATTTTTATACCTTAGAAACTTAATTTTTTTCTTGAATCTCAAGATCAAGAATCTCTTGAATCTGTTTAAAGTCATAGGGTTTAACGAGGATTCCCTTAAATGGGTAATATACATTCACAGAAATCTCTCCTGTGAGAAGATACATGGGTGCTGTTTGATTGAGTGAGAGCGCAACCAGATCCCCATTGGTATTGGGCAATCGGTAATCGATAAAAAACAAATCAGGCTTCTGATGTTTTGACTCTTCTATGGCTTTTAAAGGATCTGTAAACACGGTAATGGCGATCTGCTCAGATGAAAAAAATTCCTGAAACTGTTCACAAAGGTCTATTTCATCATCTAAGAAAAATACATTTAACTTCATCTTAAACCTTCGATGCCGGAAATTTAATTTCAAAACAGGTATTACTTATTCCGCTTACAAGATGAATACTTGCTTTATGATCATTTAAAATACCCTTTGTAATGGATAGACCAAGACCAGTGCCCTCACCCACAACTTTTGTCGTGAAGAATGGGTCAAATAATTTATGCTCTATCTCTTTTGATATGCCTTGCCCCGAATCCATAATCCTTAGGACAATAAAATCAAGATCATCATGAATGCTGATCTTGATCCATCGCTCATTCAACTGCTTGATGGCATCAATCGCATTTGAAATCAAATTGATGAGTGCCTGCTCAATTTCTATATCGTTACATTGAATTTTTTGAACCGACTGGTTATCCACAGTGATTGTGACACTTTTCTCACGAGCAATAATTTCAGTCAGGCTTAAAGACTCATGAATGAGATCAATGAGAGAGCAATCCTTCAATGCTGCTCCCTCTGAAGCTCGAGAGAATTTTTTTAATCCATTTAATATTTTGCTTATACGCTCTTTGGACTTAGAAATAGTTTCCAAACGCTCAGCATTTTTTACGACATCATTCGGGTTTTTCTTCATCAGTTCAATGGCACCATTAATAATGGCCAAGGGATTATTAATTTCATGGGCCACGCCAGCTGACAATTCACCAAGAGAAGCGAGCCTTGAGGTATGAATCAACTTAACTTCGGCTTCCTTGAGAGATTTCTCCATATTGACTTTCTCTGTCACATCCATGTTTACCCCATACATGACAGATGGGTTACCGTTGGCATCCCTGGATATAATTCCCTTCCCAGAGATGAAGCGCTTTCCTCTCTTCTTGGTATAAATCTCAAACACAGTGTCGAAGTCTTTAACACCAGATAAAGCTTGATTGAGTTCTTCAACGGCCCGAGTCTTTGCTTCAGGGGTAAGTGAATTTTCCCACGCTTCATAATGGCCTGAAAAATCTTCTTCATGAATATCAAAGAGGCGATACATGCTCTTATCCCAATAAAGAGACTGGTCCACAGGGTTGAATTTCCAAACACCAATCCCAAGGGAATCCAAGATGAACTGATTTTCAGTTTCTAATTGAGTGACCTTCGTTAAATCCTGACAAGTTCCAATCAGGCGAATAGGTTGACCACGATTATTTTTTTGTACATTTCCAATCGCGCGAACAAATTTCAATCTCTTCCCATCATCAAAAACAAGGCGGTATTGAGTACTAAAGCCTTCGCCTTTTGAGTAAGCATTTGAGACCAGTTTTTTTACATTTTCATGATCTTCTGGATGAATCCTTTGTCCAGAAATGGTTGGGATCTGCTACTGGTCAGTATTTTCATCAATTTCAAAAATCTGAAAATATTCCTTCGAGAATGTCATCTTGTTATTTAAAAGATTCAGCTCCCAACTTCCGATGTGAGAAATCTTTTGGGCTTGAATCAGTCTCTCATGATTAAGACTTAATTCATTGGTGGCGCGATCACGACTCTCCTTGATGTCAGAGAGAAAAATATTGAACGCAGAGATACAAGCCATGTAAGACCATGCGATAAAGACATCATGTTCCACTATGGGAGACGCTTGACTTGAGATTGTCACAACCCAGATGATTGAAGCGGCAACAAAGAGTACAATGATTGAAGCTCCAAGTTGACCCAAACGAAAAATAGCCAAGGTCACGAGAAGAAAGGTCACTGATACAAATATAATTTCATTAGAAATGTAGAGGGCCATTTTTGTAGTTATCGCCGTTAAAAGCAACAATCCAAAAAACTCAAAGCTGCGATGATATACTTCCTGAAATTTATCTTTGGAAATTGAAAGCAGTAAGGGCGCCGCGAGTAGAACACCGAGAAAGTCTCCCATCCACCAGGCTTTGAAAACTTCTACAATTTGCTCGGATGGGACATGTCCTTCATAGATTAAGCTTGCCGTTCCAACTAAGGCTGAAACGATCATTCCTAATCCCGAGACAATGATTGCCAAAATATTTATTCCATTTCCGCTAAAGAAATTACTTTTGAAGCCAATTGCTCGAAGAAAAAAATGTGTTATTAAAATGCCGAGGGTGCTTCCGGTGGCAATCACGCAAGATGAAACCAAATGAGAAGAAAGAACGAAGTTCAAAGTGAATGAACCTAACCACATCGCCAGACCCATGCGAGGGCCAAACCAAGTCAGTGCGGCAATACCGATTCCCGTAGGAAGCCAAAAGAGGCTGATTCTGTAATTAAGAGTGGGGATTAACAGTCCGAGATAGCCCGTGACAAAAATGGCTAGCGCTAAAAAAAGATAATTTTTAGCTCCACCCCAAAGGCTTCTCATGTCGATTTTCATCTCACTACGCTATCGACTCTAGTTTTGTATTGTCAATGAAAGGAGCTTAGCGATTTCCGTCGACAGGCCCCTTGGGCTTATCGCTTCTTTGCACAGCTTTAAAATCTGTCACTGGACGAGTGACCCCATGTTCGCGTCGAAACATTTTTTTGATTGAAGTATCACTCTGGGCTGTTTGGCGACAGTTATCACCAATCTTTAATTGATCGGCACACTTCACACAAATCCATTCCGCTTCAGACGTGGGATTATGATGGTAGTAAAGCTCAACATCTGGTCTGACTTGTTGGCACTCTTCGCAAAAATTTCGCTGTTCTTGATGAACGACAGCTTCAGTCACGAGCTTTTTCTTGATTTGCTCGCGCTCATTCACCGCTTTAGGGTTTGGGGTTGCCTTAAGGCCCGCCTGCAATAATTGATCTTTAAGACTTTTCATAAGCCTATTATAGCCATTTTTCTTTTTATTTGAACATATCCTTACTGAGCTCTCTCTACCCTTAATCGCGTATTATCTCCCCTAAAACTAATAGAATAAAGGATAGGATTACAACAGACTTCACAATCGACCACCATCTCTTGGTCCTGGCCATCTTCCGGATAGAATTCCATCCAAATTTGCTCTCCGCAATAAGGACATTGCACTGAAAAGTCCGTTTCCATTAGTCACCCAATGTTGAGAAAAACCATTGATCATAAAATCGATCAAGTTCCATTGAGTTTATAATTCTTTCTCCAAAAGGGCTTTCGACAAATTCTGGAACAGCTAAATTTAATTTCTTGGCGCACTCCGGATAATAAACATCCTTCCTCGGATGATAAGGGGCGATGGCATTCACCAATTGAACACTCATCGGTGTTTGCTGAATAATGGCGACGAGATCATCGCGGTGGATGAGATTTATCCTCCCATTGCCACCCTTAATTCCTTTGCGTCCCTGCAAGTGGTACACAGGGTGACGTTGACCCCCGATAAGGCCTCCAGGTCGAATAATAAGAAGTCGTTCTTTAAAAAACGAACGCAATTCCATTTCAACTTCTAAAAGCCACTTGCCTCCAGGCGAATCAGGTTGAGGCTGATCGCCTTCATTCACTTCTGCGCAACTCATGCCATAGACGGAGGTGGAGCTTATAAAAATCACCCGCGAAGCTGAGGTGTCTTTGATTTTTGAAACATATGTTAAAGGCGAGACTTCAACTAAAGGAGGGGTATTGAGAAAGAGTACGTTGCAATCAATTGAAGGGAGTGAATTACAAGTGAAATCAAAATCACTTCGATGAGTGCCAAAAACAGATTTACCCTTTGAGGTCAAACTCTCTTCTAGGGCACTGCCAAGCCATCCTAGACCTATTATCATCCAGTCGAATTTTTTATCCATTCACTCCCCGTCCCTCGAGCGTTCCCTTGAGTTTGAGTTGATAGAAATCCATCAATTGCTTTCTCACTTCCTCACCTTCAATTATTCCTAGGGCAGCGGCAATCGCTTCTAAGGTGGCCATACCGGCTTCTGTCGTCTCCACACGCATATGATGAGGATTGGGATTGGGCGTAGTGATTTGCACGCGCTGAACATTCTTTAACTCAGGATGGCGAGTATGGACCTTACTCGCCTGGCGCCAATTCCCGTCGGGGACTATCAGCTGGATGGGCAATGGGCTCACTGCAACTAATTCACGATTTAGCTCCACAGCGTCACTTGAGGGATAAAAAAGCAGCGTCCGAAACTCAGGAATCAAGAGGTCTGAGAGATCCAAGGACTCTCTTCCTTCACCACGAATACGCATCTCACTATGAGTGAGAATCTTCATCGCCAAGCGACCAGTATTTGTGGTGCGCTTAAGTTCTTTGGCATGGACGACGAGAGTGACTTTTGTTTTTAGTTTTAAAGACGGCATATGAGCACAAATGCAGCGCTCTTTATGCAAAAAGCAGCCGAGACAAGGATCTTTTGGTTTTCGGCTGCGAACTAATTGCAAGCCTGCCCCAGCATCGATGAACAAAATGTCGAGGCTTCTTCGCGGGTCATCGGATTTAAAAGATACATGACTGGTGAAATAGGATTGATTTTAGTGAGGCACTTCATGACACTTTGACTTGCATCACAAGGAGTAGTTGAATATGTTCCTTCTGTCTCATCACAGACTCCTTCCCACATCTCTTCATCACCCATGCTTTCTTCAAAGAATTCCAAGCACGTCATGTCAGGTGAAAGGCAGCTGGCGATGGCCACTGATTGGCAAGTCACTTCGGCGTATGCGTTAGAGAGTACAAGGCCAAAGAGCAAAACATATTTCATGAAAGACATACAGACTCCAAGTTTTGAGATAGACATTTTTATAGTCTGAATCGTAAGAAGTAAATTATGAAAACTCTCCTTATTGTCCTCTCTGTTATTCTTACTCACTGGTCTTGGGCGCAACCAAAGCCCTTGAATTCTTTCGAGAAGATACAAGCCGCCTTCGCTCGGCAGGAGATTAGTAAAGCCGATAAGGCGGGACTGACCTATCTAGCTTTTATTGGAGACTCAAAACTTCCGGCCAACTATCTTCCCGATGCCGGCGCAACGGAGACAACTCCTGCCCATGGCTTCACACGTACAGTCATGCGTGAAATACAAAACATGAGCCTCGATATTGCTGAAGCGGTCTACCTTGATCTGATACCTCCCCCTTTTAGAGCAGAGACTAAATCTACCGGCAATTTCCCGCATCCAAGCACTATACCTTCTGCTAATTGGGACTACACTGATCACACTGTGGCAGGCCTTCGTGTGTGGTTTGAAAAAGGAAAACCTGCGCAGGCGGCTTTAGCAGAAAAAATTAAAAACTCACTCGCCAAAGCGATCCCTAAAGCCATCACACTTATGGGTCATACTCATCTTGCAGATGACACCATGGATACGACCCTCATGGTTCGTAATTCTGAAGGGCGTGCCGTTCCCTTTGGAGGCGATGGTAAAATGGATGTCTATCTCACCAACCTCACTCGATTAGGTGCACGAGCGATGAGTAAGCCATTTCCGGCCTACGTGAACCCTGGAATCACAGAATGCCCGAAAACTCCCTCTTACCTTTCTGTCGATCTGGCATGGGCAAGCGCTGCTTCAGATGATCGCCTCTACACTACTCTTGGCCATGAATACTTCCACGCCATCCAACTGACTTATGACCGCAAAGATGACTGTACCAACTACGATGATACAGATGAAGGTACGGCCACTTGGTTTAAAGACTATCTTGATAAAGGGCTAAATCACGAGCACGAGTGGGCCGACTGGTTTGAAAACGGGCCTCAGAGTTTTATTGGTGCAAGCTATGATACCTGGGCTTTCTATTATTATCTTGTGAACTCCTATGGGACGAGTATCATTCCAAAATTCTATGAAATGGAAGCCAATGAAGTCGCTATTGAAGCCTTAAATCTTACCATGCCCGGTGGATTTAAAGAGCGCTTCCCGGAATTTGCAGTTTACAACTGGAATCAAGATCCACTCCAGGACGGCTTCTTTAATTGGGACAAACTTAACCTCAAGCCTCGCCGTGGAAAACCAAATTCCGCACAAATCGTACCCGAAAAAGTGACCCTCGATATTAATGGTCAGTATCGATACGTCATGGATATAGAGCTTCCACCATTGAGTCGTGATTTTTACGCCTTCGATTTTTCGAGTCCGGATATTCGCTCTGTCGCCATTGAGAATCCGGCTTTCATGAACGCCAAGAAGATCAATATCAAAGCCCTCATCCGCCGCAAAGGTTCCACAGGCTATGACGAAGTCTTGTGGGAAGACACCAAACGCCACGAGTATCAATATTGTTTAGATTTTAAAGACGAGCAAATTGAATCGATTGTTTTGGTCGTGACGAATTTTAATCATGCCAAAGGTGCTCGCACTTACCATCAAGTCAGTCATGTAAAAGCGACTAACCAGGGATGCTATCGTATTAAAGGATCAGTGAAGGGAAACTACAGTTATAAAAGTGCCAATGAATCACACGAAGCTGAGATTTCTGCGACCAACGTGATCTTTAAAGCGAAAGATAAAAACAATGTTGAAGGTATGTTTGGCAGTCACTTTTATTTAGAAGGGGCTTCAATTAACTACACCTACAATGGATCAATCGGTAAATGCAGTGGAAGTGCCGCAGGGCAGATGGCACCGAATACAGATCCAACGAACATCGCTTTTGGGATGTATTCGTATAACGTTGCCCCTGAAGCCTGGGGATTATACTCTTTTAGTATCCCTACAACTCCACCTTCATTTATGGTTCATTATGTGTGCCCGCCTCCAGAGCGCTCATTTGATGCCCCTTTTACCGCTAACCTTTCTTCAGGCCCGGTCAATGGCAAACCACCTCACCATGGAGGGTTTGATCATTTAAAAGAAACATCCAAAATTTCGGGATGGACTGTGAGTTGGGATTTAATGCCAATCAGAGATTAATTAAGACTCTTTGCGAACGACAGAACACTTTAGATAAATCGAGCCATGGCCATCGACTTTGCACGAGATATCATGTCCATTAACGGGTTCATCTAAGAGGCGGATGCCTTTGACTTTAGTGCCCGACTTGATCGTGTCGCTGCCGACTTTAAGATCTTTCACCACGCGAACAGTGTCACCATCTTTGAGTTCCACTCCATTGGCATCACGGAAATTAGGTCCTGAAGCGATCGCCTCAGAAGCTTCAGCCACTTCAAGCGTCCACTCATGCGCGCATTCGGGACAAACCCATAGTGCACCATCGAAGTATCCATAAGGGGAAGAACATTTTGGGCAAGTTTGGCTTTCATCAGACATAAGAATTTCCTTTGCCCTAGCATAATTTAGCGGATTCCCTTTTGCTACTGAATCTGCACACAAAAGCTTTATGGCCGGGAAGGATCATTTCCTAAAATCTTAGACACTTATCGGTTCAAAATATAAGTAGAAAGTTGTACCAACTCCTAGCTCAGACTCCACAGTCACAAACCCCTTATGCTTATCTAAAATAGACTTCACGATAGCAAGCGCACAAAAGGGCCGACTCTTTCATTAAAACTACTCACCGATCGCTTTAATAATAGCCTCTGCAGTCTCAGTTCCAGAGAAATTCTGTTGTCCAGTAATCAAATTTCCGTCCCTTACCGCAAAACCTTTCCACAGGCCAGATTGGATATAGTTGGCCCCAATCCTTTTCATCTCATCTTCAATTCTCCAAGGCATGAGACTTTTTCCCTTTGGTAGCAGATTCATTGACCATACAGCTTGATCTGCAAAATCCTCTTCAACGTTAGCAAACCCTGTCACAGTTTTACCCTTCGCTAGATATTCTCCATTAGAAAGTTTTGCATACTTGAGAATAGCCACTCCGTGACAGAGAGCCGCGGCGACTTTACCAGACTCATAAAATTCGACGAATTTTTTATGAAGTGCGACCTCCTTATCGAAAGAAAACATAGGCGCTTGTCCACCCGCGACGACAATCGCATCAAAATCGGCTACGTTCATTTCTACAACTGGCAAAGTCTCATTAACGAGTGCAGCTAGATTTGGAGTGTGAATAAATCCCATGGAGATTAAATCTGAAGCAGAGTAACCACTCACATCTCTTGGATCACTCATCCCATCCGGTTCGCACTTTCCACCTTTCGGACTAAATATTTTCACCTCATAGCCTCTTTCAACAAACGCATAGTAAGGATGAGTCAACTCACTCCACCAGAAACCAACAGGCCAGCTCGTGACTGTGGAGATCGATGGATTCGCAATCACAATTGCAATTTTTTTATTCTTTTTTGAATTCACGGCATTTACATTTTTTAAACTCATAATATCTCCTCAGTTTTTTCTTCGAATAAGACTAAAAGCAAAATCTCTTCCAAGACCGAATTTATAAGCACTGCTAATCCATAGAAGTGCAAAAGGTTCAAGCAAACGAGCCGCACTTAATGGTCCCGCATCAATTGATTCAAATCCAACATCCTTGATGAGGTCTTGAACAATGTGGCGAGATTCTTTGTCATCCCCACAAAAAAACATCACTGCTTTGCGAGACTCCAATACCGGTGATTCCATGATGTTGAAGCCAGTCGTATTGAAAGCTTTAAACACTTTTGCTCCTGGTGCTGCCATTTGAAGAACCTCTCCTCCTGAACTTGTGTGTCCTATCTCAAGTCCCGAAAGATCCGTTTTAAGTGGATTTGTGCAATCGATTAATATTTTGTTGCTCATTTGATCCGCTAAAGATTTTACGAGTCCTTCAGAAATTCTCCAGGGAGTGGCCAGTATAATGACATCCGCCTTTGAGGGAATTTCATTTATTGGATGAATCGAAGTATTGGGGCCAATTTGATTCTTAAGGTTGAGGACATCCTCGCTCTGCAAATCACGGGTGCCTAGATAGATGGAGTGTCCCTTTGAGCCAAGAGCTTTCGCCAGTGCTCCTCCTACATTTCCAGTCCCAATAAAGCCAATCTTCATAGTGCTCTCCTCTTTAATTTAAGGACCATTATCCATGAGAATCAACTTGAAACAATACTCGATATATGGCAAATTCTGTTCCATAAAATGGAACAGTTATATGAATGATTTTTTTGACCTCGAATCGATGTATTTATTTACCAAAGTTCTTGAAGCCGGAAGCTTCTCCTCTGTTGCTGTTAAAACAAGAATTCCGAAAGCAACCTTAAGCCGAAAAATCAAAGAGCTTGAAGATCAAGTCGGAGCACAACTTTTAATTCGAACGACCAGGCAGGTCAGAGCGACTGATATAGGCAGAGAATTTCTTCAGAGAGCGAACACAATTCTAGCGGCCGTTGAGGACTCCAAAGTTCTAGTCAAGAAAGCCAGCCAAGAGCTGGAAGGTCCCCTTCGTATCACCGCAGGAGTTGAATTTGGACTCGCCGTTTTAAGTCCTCTGGTTTTAAAATTTCAAAAACTTTATCCTAAAATTAATATCGAAATTGATTTAACTGGCCGATACGTAGATCTCGCCTATGAAGGTTTTGATGTAGGAATTCGAATTGGTCCTCTCGATGATTCATCCCTAAACTGCAGAAAGATCGGATCATTCTCCTATGGTCTTTTCGCTTCTCCAGAATTTCTTAAAACGAATTCCGCCATAAAAAAGATTTCTGATTTAGGATCACTCCCGAAGCTTGCCTTCTCAAGAGCTGGCCAGAGAAATGAGTGGAAACTTGTGAATGGAGATAAATTCGAAAAAATTTCCATCGAACCTAAAATTGTTTCGAATAATTATTGGGTCATTGAAATGGCGGCTATTCGTGGATCAGGTGTGGCCTTCATGCCTCGTTTTTTAGTGACAGAGGCGCTGAAGAATGGAGAACTGAAGCCTGTACTCAATCAATGGCACTCCGTTGAGATACCTATTCACTTAATTTATCCAAGCCAGAGATTTATATCTACAAAACTAAGAACTTTTATAGATTTTATTGCCGATGAAATGAAAAAAGGCCAGCACACTTAAAGTGCTGGCCCTAAATTCATTAGATATTGATGTAAGCGCTAAGACCCACGTTCGTGTTCTTCAAGCTCGCATTGCTTGGAAGATACTGAATGTTTGGATAAAGGAAAATATCGCGAGTAAGAGTCGTTCCTAACCCCACAGATTGGAACACATCAAGCTTGCGGAAGGTTGTTGATTTCGTTTCGCGCAACTGCTCCCACTGGTAGCCCAAGACAGTTCTTAAATTGAAAGTGTCGTTGATAACGTACTCGGCCACTGGATAAACCTGCCAGTAGTGTTGACCCAAAGTCTTGTCAGTTTTATCAAAGAAGTAAGTCGTGAACTCCAAAGCACCACCTAAAGAGAGTCCTGTGCTTCCCACATCCTTCATAATAGTTGTCGTCCAGTCCAAGTTCCCAGTGTAACCCTGGTTTCTTTGCTGAGAGTTTGTTGTGTACGTAGGAGTTAATTGGTTAACGAATTGAAACCCTTTGTAGTTCGCAAGATTGGTGTAGATGATGTTCGGATCATTCACAGTAAGAACTTGCTTCGTCTTTTTAAATCTTGCTTTCAAAGCCGCATCGTTAGTCTTGATTGAATTGTTGAACGGCGTAGACATGAAGGCCCCGGCCGCAAATGTTAGACTGTTCAACGGATTCATGCGGTATCTGAAGCCTAAGTTGGCGTTCATGTTTGCAAGTGTGAGGTTATTGGCGCCTGCTGAGAGATTCGGGCGCTGAGCTGCAAAAGGCTTCTCAACCGATCCAGCGTTGTAGTTAAACGAGACTTGACCACTCCATTTTGAGAGTGAACCAGATGCAGCGCGCAGACGACGATTCGTGATCACTTCGTCGGCCTCATCAGTTGTTTTCGTCTCACCATTCTCAACAGTCTTCTCTGCCTTAGTCTCTTTTTTCTCTTTCGTATCAGTCGTCTGGGCCAATACAGAGAGAGAGAGTGCAGTAGAAAGTATGAACAAAAGCACTTTTAAATTAGACATAGATAACCTTTCCTCAATAGGGTTCAAAAAGAAGCCCTATCTTCCTCATTGAGAGGTTGGCATGGCAAGAAAGAAATACGAATTCGGCAAAACAGGATTCACACGATTAAAAATCATTAATCAAAGAGAGTGCAATCACCCTAAAGCATTTCTTGGCGAAACTTAATGTTCTTAAAACTCATAATAAGAACTGTTGGCAAACCATAAAAGAGCATAAATTCGATGACAGTCATCTGAGGGAAAAAAATCAGATGGGAGACAAAGACAAGGGTCTGTAAAACAAATGAGATATTCAAAAGGAAGTAACCATTTCTCTCATAAATATTTTTTTCACGCTCATCCATCTCTTGGGGTGTTTTGGGTAACCAATTGCCAATAATGAGGAGAGAGCAAAATAAAATCGCCCCCGACATCTTCCAACTATAAGCCTGTTTTAATCCGTAAAAAATGAGAGCAGACAAAAACAAATTAAACAAAACGACAAAAACGATCATCGCTTTTTTGCTTGGATTAATTGCTTTCATAAATCTTCCTTTTCTAATTTAAAAATCTCAGTCACATCGACTTTGAGTATTTTTGCAAGTTTCAGGGCAATAAAAATAGAGGGGCAATATTTAGAGGTCTCAATGGCATGCAACGTTTGTCTAGAAACACCTATTTTGTTGGCTATTTCTACTTTTGATAAGGGGTGATCCTCTAGATATCTATTAAGTTCAACTTTCATAACGTAAAGTATACTTTACGCAAACACAACCGTCAAGTTTACTTTACGCTACGTGCTTTTAATTAATGACAG
This sequence comes from Bacteriovoracaceae bacterium, assembly GCA_019752535.1. Lineage (GTDB taxonomy): Bacteria > Bdellovibrionota > Bacteriovoracia > Bacteriovoracales > Bacteriovoracaceae > UBA6144. Next base: position 61,663 of record JAIEMA010000003.1, on the reverse strand, counting down.
CAATTTACTCCATTGGCATTTATTCCCATTCCTCGCTAAGATGAACCATGAGCTTTCTTGTTTCATTCAATGGCCAGTACTCTCCTTACGTCTATAAAACTGAAGGCTCACCTTCAGTGAGGATTCAGACTCTCACTCCGATGAAAGACTTCGAGACTGAATTGATCCAGGCCCAAGAGACAGCTGAGGGTGATGGGAAAGTGGTCCAGAAAAATGCTGGAGTCGGCGCTTATCAAAAACAAGTGAAACAATTTGAGGCCAAGAAAAAGCGCATTCATGCCAAAGACATCATGAGCTCTCCCCTTCATACTATACAGAAACATCAGAGCATTGCTGAAGCGACAGAGATCATGAGCCGAATGGGCTTTCGCCACTTGCCGGTTCTTGAGGGTGTGGATCATTTGGTCGGCATGATCTCTCAGCGTGATATTTTGTGTGCAAAAACGGCACGAGGTGTTTCAGAAATTATGAATCCACAAATCATTGTTGCCCTTGATTCGGCTCGAATTCAGGATACGGCCCATCTCATGCTGGATGAAAAGATCAACGCCCTTCCAGTGGTCAATATTCATCACAAACTTGTCGGCATCATCACCTTGAGTGATATTTTAAAATTTGTGATCCATATGGATGAATTGTAGGGATTCACATTCGAGTTTCTAGCCCAAATAGAACAGGGCGCTCAAAATGTTGATCTCCAGATTCAACTAAGTAATTTAAAAAATCATCCGTTGTGACTATACCCATCGGATGCTGATCCACACTCGTAATGACTAGAGCAGACAGCTTATCTTTAACCATTAGTCGAGCGGCTGAACGAATAGAAGTTCCCTCTGGAATCGTCATCACGGGCCAACTCATAATATCTTCCACAATCTCGCGAGAATCAAAAGTAAAAGTTTCTTCCGTCTCAGAGACGCGCTCACGATTCATCACCCGTTGAAAATCTCGATCACTGATGATTCCCACCAATTTTCCTGACCCATTGATAACTGGGAGGTGACGCACCTTGAGTGTACGCATCTTTTGATAAGCGTTTTGTAGAGACTCGGCTACAAAAACGGTAGAGGGGTGACGGGTCATAATACTTTGAATTTTCTCGCTCATGTTCGCTCCTGTTATCTTAATCATAAGCCAGCAGGGGCGAACGAACATGAGCTTTATCAGTAAATCGCTGAAAATTTAGCACTCGCCGCCCTGAGAGAGATAAACCTCATAAACTTTCTGAGCTTTGGCATCAATGATGATGAGTTCAATGAATGAAACACCACAATAGCCGGGGCCATGGCCGGTGTAGCCGAATTGCACGCCTTGCTGATGAAGTTTATTGATAAGCCCAGCCCATCCGCGCTTTAAGGATAAGCGTGTTGCTTCAAGGGCTCTGCGATCAGCGTCTTCGGCTTGCTCAAGCTGCTCCTCATACACACCTTCCGCAAATTCACCCATGCGCTTAGCCGATTGAAGAGAAGTGAACCCCTCATCGATCTCATCGCCGTAATCCATGTCATCAATCTCTTTAAAGACGAGCTCCTCACCTTCATTAAGGAACGCCTCGAAGATCTCTTTTGCGTCCTTGCCCTTTACCGCGGTCACGTCAGAACCGAACGCCAGATTTCCCAAGGCTTTCACGTCTTGCGCAACTGATGCGATAGCAGAGTGAGTGATCATAAGTGACAAAGCAAGCGTGAGTAATTTCATTGGGTCCCCCGTGGTTTAAGATGAGCGGGTTTTAGCTAGAAAGAGAGATATTGACAATATAGATAGATAAATAATGTTAATCTAATTTATAGATCAATGAGCACGATGGCAAAGGCATTCAGAACTTTCTTTAAAAAACAAAAACTGTTTCAACGCAATATTGATTTTTAAAATTTGGATTTTTTTGAGGACGTGATATTTTATAAGACCTTGTATCAATCATTCTGCAAAGGTTAATTTCTTGAAATATTTATTAATCATTTCTACTTTTCTCATCTGCAACATGTCCGTTTTTGCTGCTGAAGATTCGCAAGTCAACATGCCAATTCAAACGAATACAATTCTTGCACTCAAGGAAAGAAGAGAAATCCTACGTAGTTGGGCTCCAAAATGTAGTGATGGTTCACTGACGATGCACAATTGCCCTTTTTGGGATGCAGTTGAGTACATGGGGATGCTTTGTTTGTCAGGCGAGACAGAGTATTGCTCTCAAGTAAAAGACGCACAGGATGAAACTGGAAGATGGTGGCGATCACCTGGATTTAGACATAACCCTGATCCAAATGAAAAAGAAGCAACATTTAGTCGGGACATGGATCGAGGAGTTTGGGGTTATATTGTAGCGACAAAAGATAAAGAGGCCGCCTTACGCTACATGAGTTTTGTGAAAGAGAATGATTATCATCTATGCCCTAGAAGCATTGAAAACTGGAACGCTTGTACGACAAGAGCAACATATTGGACTTTTGTTACTCAAGTTTTTGATTGGTTAGAGCTTCCTCGAGACAAAAAGAAGATGAAAAACTACAAGTTTGCTATTGAGGCTCTCTATTCACCGATCGAAGCAATGACTCAACCAACTCATTATGAAATGATCCTAACCGCAGAAATGCTCTACACTTATAAAAAAATGCAAGATATGGGTGCAAATCTTCGTAACAAAAATGTTTATAAAAAAATTGCCAAAATTATTCATCGACGAGTACCAGATGTTCCATTTTATGAGTATCTTGTCTATGGACCTAATGAGTCTTCTGCTCAGAAAATTTTAAAAATTTGTCCCACTCAACGACCCAATGTACCTGAGGTCGGAGGATGGCCCCAATATAGCGAACCTGGAAATGGGCCTTGGGAGATTGGCAGTGGGCACTATTGTATTTTCATGATCAATGCGATCCTTGGAAGTGCTAAATAATCTTCACAGACAATTCGAATTTCTTAAATCATGATGATGTCATGAACTACTACACCGCCATCCTCCAATACGACGGCACGGGCCTTCAGGGCTTTCAGCATCAAGAAGGCGCGCGCACCATTCAGGGTGACATCAACCTCGCTTTGGAGAAAATTCTTGAAGGAGAATTTGCGACCAGGGCCGCTTCACGTACAGATAAGGGTGTGCACGCGCTCGCCCAGATGATCAAAATTTCGGCCACAGACCCCACACCCCTATCACTTGAACGTTTCAACACCGCTCTTCCTTCACACATCAAAGCCCTCTCACTCACGCCTTGCTCCGCTGATTTCATCCCTTCGATCGATCAAAGCTCAAAAGAGTACCGCTACCTCTTCACAACAACAGACGATCAGCGCTTCATCGCAATGGCTCCCGCCCCACTCAACATGGAGGCGATGAAAACCTGTGCAACAAAACTTAAAGGCACACATGACTTTAAAAACTTCTGGTCCATCGGTGGCGTCTCAAACACCACCGTGCGTGAGATTCTTGATTGTGAACTCTCTGAGATCAATCCGCAGGATTTATTTCGTGACACAATTTTCACGACGGATCTCTCACGCTCATGGCAATTTAAAATCCATGGCCGCGGTTTCTTAAAACATATGGTCCGCCACTTAATAGGCGCTCTTTGGCTTGTGGGAATTGGCGAACTGACGATCGAAGACTTTGAGAATTACTTGATGGGAGATCTTGAACCACAAAGACCTTGGAAAAAAGCTGACCCGAGGGGACTTTTTTTGGTAAAAGTTCACTACCTATGACTCGACTCAATTTTAAACTCCAAGCCACATCTCCTGGCTCACGCGCGCGCGCGGCGAGCTTCACGACACTTCATGGAGTTGTTCAAACACCAATCTTCATGCCCGTGGGCACGCAGGCCACAGTCAAAAATCAAACCGTCGACTCGCTTAAAACTGCAGGCTCTAATGTTCTCCTGGCCAATACTTATCATCTCCTTTTGCGCCCAGGAGCTGAGGTGATGAGAAAATTCGGTGGCATTCACAAATTCATGAACTGGGATCGCCCGGTATTGACCGATTCCGGTGGCTTTCAGATTTTCTCGCTCTCCCACTCTCGAGAGATGAATGAGAAAGGCGCGCGTTTTTTAAGCTACGTCGACAACTCTCCCATCATGCTCACACCTGAGCTCTCGATAGACATGCAAAAAGCGATTAATAGCGACATCATGATGGTGCTCGATCAGTGTATTGAATCGAATGCCACTCATAAAGAGGCCAAGGCCGCGATGGAGCTCACTCATCGCTGGGCCAAACGAAGCCTTGAAGCGCGCGGTGATTCGAAGCAGTCCATGTTTGGAATTGTTCAAGGCGCCTGTCATGAAGATCTCAGACGTCAAAGTGCCGATGTGCTCACAAGCCTTCAGGTGAATGGCGAGGGGTTTGATGGACTCGCGATCGGAGGGCTTGCCGTTGGTGAATCAAAAAATGAGAGAGAAGATTTCACGGCGATTGCGACTGAAATGCTACCGACTCATCTGCCGCGCTATCTCATGGGCGTGGGCACTCCGATTGATATTCTTGAAGCCGTTCATCGCGGTGTGGATATGTTTGATTGCATCATCCCCAATCAATACGCTCAACGTGGCTTAGCGTTCACAAGTCTTGGGAATCTTCAACTCAGGCGCTCGGTTTATAAATTTTCAGAAGATAAGCTTGATCCTAAGTGCGATTGTCTCACCTGCACTCAATACTCACGCGCTTACCTTCATCACTTGATGAAAACCGATGAGCCACTAGGCTGGCATCTGCTCGCGCTTCATAACATCACTTTCTATCATCGCCTCATGGCCGAGATGAGAGCGAATATTCTAGCAGGGACATTTTTAGAGTTTTATAATCGCAAAAGAGTTGAACTTGTGATGAGTGATCCCGAGAATCCTCCGGTGCCTGGGAAGCCTTCAAAGAAAAATAAGCGCACTCAGCTCGGCGATTATGAAGTGCATGATTCGGGTCGCGGCTTCTCAAGTATCCGTCAAATGAGTTCTGGCGAAGTCATGCACTCGGTGAATCCGCCGCAAGAAGAGGCCCGCAATCTCTATGTCATCCCCTCAAAGATTGATGAGCGCCTTAAAGAGCAAGAAGTGGTCGTCATTTGGGATGTGGGTCTCGGAGCCGCCCATAACTCCATGGCGATCATTCATGAATTTATCGACAAGGATTTTAAAGGTAAAATCCACATCGTGAGTTTTGAGAACGATACCGATCCCTTAAAACTCGCTCTCAAGAACGCGCCGGCTTTCCCGCATCTCCATCACGCCGCTCCTCATGAGCTTTTAAAAAATAATCGCTGGCAGTCTGAGAGTGGTCATATTGAGTGGGAATTGATTCAAGGGGATTTCTCACAAACATTTGCAAATGCGATGAAACCTCACGTGATTTTCTATGATCCATTTTCCATGCACACCAATATTGAATTATGGAGCGAATATCTTTTCGCCAAAATCTTTGAGCATTGCCAAGGCCATCAAGTGCAACTATTAAACTACTCAGCGTCCACGGCCGTGAGGGCCACACTTCTTGCAGTCGGATTTTATGTGGGCTATGGACCAGCGACGGGACCCAAGAGCACCACGACGGTCGCATACACAGACCCTGCTCTTGCTCACAAACAAGGAGCGACACTTCTGGGGCAAGAATGGCTCACGCGTTGGGAGAAAAGTGATGCGAAAGTCGCAAGGACTTTAAGCTCATCGGATGAAAAAGAATTTGAAGACAGGATTCGGGAGCATTTGCAGTTTAAGTTAAATAAGGAGTGATTAACTCTTTTAGAGGAATAGTCTTTTTGCGATGCTGATAGAGGCGAATGAGTGAAAAAAGGCTTCTCATCATCAAAAGAACCCAAGGATCTGTGACTTCTCTGAGCATTTTGATTTTCTGACCAAATTCACTTTCTAAATCTTTTGAGTAAGACCAGTCTGGTTCAATGTTTCGCAAGAGAGGATTAAACAAAGCATCTCTCAACTCCTGCTCACGTCCTTTAAACCAAGTTCGCTCAAGACGAATCCCCAATTCTAAAAACCCTTGAGTGACATCTTCATTTTTAAGAAGTTTCTTAAAACCTGAAATTCTTCTGGGAGTTATGTTTTGGCTGCAACCATAATCAAAGACGACCACTTGTCCTTCTTGATTCATCCCCCAGTTGCGATCATTGAGATCCCCATGAAGAGTCCCATGATTCAACAGTGATTCAAAAAAGAAGGTAAAGATATTAAAGTTTTGAAACTGTGAAATGTCTTTTGCTAACGTGCAATCAATCCATTCCTGGCAGAGAGCGGACGTATTGGTGAATTCACGGATGACCATGGGGATTTTAAAGCGAGAGTCAGTTTTAAAGATCGCTGAAAATATCTGCTGAAACTCGGCCTCACGCAAGAGATCTGTTTCTTCTTTAAAGACTTCAGTCAGAAATTGACTAAAGACCTGTTGATCAAAAGAGAAACCTTTAGCTTTTGAGAAATATTTTCCGAGCAGAAGAATGTTTTCTATTTCTTTTTCAAGTTTCTTCCTAATACCAGGATGAAGAATTTTTAGCGCGTAATCTTTGTTGTTCAACTGAACATGAAAGACCTGCCCCATGGAAGCGGCCAGCACCTCATCTGAAACCTGAATCTCTTTATTGTATTGCTTAAAAAAGTTTTTTTTCGCCTCATCCACAGACACAGAAGATTTAGGCAACGTAGACTCTTTACCTTGTGCGAGGAGCTGTCCGAGCTTTGCACTGAGGCCTTGGGAATTAAGAAGTTCCTGCGCCCAAAACTGCTGCGCCTCATTGGGCATGTAGCGATACTTTAAACGCAGGTATGATATTTTCAAAAAAGCTTTAAACATAGTTAGCACTTTAGCAGGTTTTCTCTTAATGTTATTGACTATTGTCAGTGCTGCTATAGATTATTGCAGCTCATTATTTATAACAAGGATCGACTATGATTACACTTTATGGAAGCCCAAGAACAAGTGCTGGAAGATGCATCTGGGCCTTAGAAGAAGCTGGAATTCCCTATACATTAAAAGATGTAGATATGAGGAATAAAGAGCATAAGTCAGAAGCCTATTTAAAAATTAACCCGATGGGTAAAGTTCCAGCGATGACTGATGGAGAGGTTACTCTCTTTGAATCGATGGCGATTAATTATTATATTGCTCAAAAGTATAAGAAAGAGCTTCTCGGTACGAATGATTTGGAGAAAGGCCTTGCGATGCAGTGGAGTTTCTGGGCCACTTCAGAACTTCAGCCACCCATCATTGAAGTCTTCATTCAAAAAGTTTTTATGCCCGATGATAAGCGTGATCAAAACATCATTGAAAACAACCTAAAGAAACTTCCAAACCTCTTGAGCGTTTTGAATCACTCTTTAAAAGAGAGAAAGTATTTAGCCGGCAGTCAATTCACGATCGGTGATATCAATGCGGCCAGTGTGGTCAGTATCTGCCCGATGATTGGAATTGATTTTGCAGAATACCCTCATATCAAAAACTGGTTGAGTTCAATGAATGAGAGAGCGGCTTTTCAGAAGTACCAGAGTCTTAGGAAATAAATAGGCCCCCCCCGATACGCCTTAGGCAGCCCTCTCGGTAATATTTTTTCACAAATCAATGCTAAGGAGTCTTTTAAAACTCCTTAGCCTATTTAAATTTTAAAAACTCACAACTATTTTTCCACCTGCTTTACCACTATCAAGCAATCTGTGTGCCTCTTGTATTTCTTCAATCGAAAAAACTTTTGCCAAAAGGCTTGGCATCTTCTTTGACTCAATTTGATGAGCAATCCAATTAAGCGGAGACTCCGCCAGTGGTAAGCTCTCTGAACCCAATAAGCCGCTGCTAAAAAAACTTAAGTTCACTGTATTCGGAAGATCTGCCATTAAATTAAATTTTTCTAAAACAGGTGCACCACCCAGAAGGCCAATAACTGCGACACTCCCCCAAACTTTAATACATTTCATCGTATCTTTGACAGTTGCAGCACCAACGACTTCAAGGGCTTTATCTACTCCACTTGGATAGATGGCTCGAACCTTATCGACGATCTCGCCATTATCAATCACCACGTAACGTGCTCCAGCTCGCTTAAGCACTTCAAAGCTATTTTCATTTCTTGTTGTCGCAATGACTTCAACACCTCTTGCGTTGGCGTAACTGATGGCCGCTAACCCTGCCGCCGAAGTTCCGCCCCTTACGAGTAAGCTTTCACCTTTTGCAATTTTTAAATTTTTATCAAGAGCACCCCAGATCGTTAAATACGATTCGGGCAATGCTGCTAATTCTTCGAAACTTAATTGGCCATCAAAACTAAAAACGTTACTCGCTTTAACTGAGATAATTTCCGCATAGCCGCCATGGCGAGCAAACATCATTCCTCCCATGGCCGTGCCGACTTTTTGTCCTATTCTAAATTTTCCAGACGGATCATTAAGAACCTCTCCGACTGCTTCAATCCCTAGAGCTTGTCCCGGAACAAGCTGTCCATAGTTTCCACTTCGATAATAGGACTCAGCCTTATTAAGGCCAAAGGCCTTGACTCTGATTTTTATTTCATCTTTTAATACTTGTGGCTCATCGATATCAACTAATTCTAAAACTTCTGGGCCACCCGCTTTCTTGACTACTACGGCTTTCATACTCGTCCCCTTAAGAATAATTTACTGTCTTGGCTGATTTGTTGAAAAAAGATAGCGATGAATTTTCCACATCCCTTTCTCTTTCTTAAAGACAAACAACTCATTATTGCCCTCTGAGACGATGGCATTGTTGGCAAGAATTTTAGTTTTCCCAGCGCTGCTGGTTCGCGCCCAGGCCGTATTTCCCATGGCTTCAATTTCATAAATTTCAAACTTAATATCTAAATCAAGAGCTTTGAATACGCCTTTGTATGCATTCTCAACTGCTTCAGTTCCAATTTGAGCTGGAGCATGTTGTGGCATAAAAATGGGCTTCTCTGCGTAGAGTTTCATAATCGCTGGTACATCATTTCCATTAAGGGCTTTTTCGTAGGTCTTAATGACTTCTGTTATTTCAGCTTTGTCGTTTGCTGCGAAACTTTGATTGCTCATAAAAATCACTCCTAAAATTAAAAATAAGGCCTTCATTGAGATCTCCTTTGTTTGTTTCTCTTTACTACTATCGCACTTCTCACTGATGAGAATTAGATCGTTTTTTATTGAATAACTTTCTCAAATATGAGAATATGCATCATAAGTTACTGAAACCAGGTAGTATTATGGACTTTAATTCCGCAAGAATGTTCGTCTCTGTCGTCTCCAAAGGAAGCTTTACCAGCGCTGCAAAGGAGCTGGGAGTTCCTGTTGCGACCGTCAGCCGAAGGATTGCCGAGCTTGAAGAGTCACTTAATCTTCGCTTGCTGGAAAGATCGACTCGCAATTTAAGGGTTACCGAAGCTGGGAGTACGCTTTATGAATTTGCCTCTCGCGGAGTTGAAGAATTTGAAGCGGGCCTTCTCGCCATAACGGATAAAGAAGATGAACTTCATGGAGTCCTTCGCATTTCAATGCCTCCATCATTTGAGCCACTTTGGGATTTGTTAAAGAAGTTTCAAAATCAGTATCAAAAAATTGATATTGAAGTTTTTGTAAGCGAGCGAAGAGTGAATTATATTGAAGATGGTATCGATCTCTCCTTGCGAGTTGGTTCTATCGATACACTCTCTGGAGTGGCCCGTAAGATTACCACCTATAGACACAAATTAATTGCATCATCAAAATATTCAAACACTAAAATAAAAAATCCTAATGATCTTTTGTCTCATCATTGTATTCTCTGGGGAACAAAGAGCTCAAATAGAGAGTGGAGACTGGGAAGTCAAACAATCAAGATTCAACCCAAAATAATTGCAAATGATTATGCTCTCATTCAATCACTCGTTCACTCTGGGGGCTATATTTCAGAGGTGCCACCCTTCTTGTGTCGTAAGGGATTAGAGGATGGGACTCTAAAAGAAGTTTTACCCCAATACCCGATGCCAGAGTTGGATATTAATCTTGTGTATCCATCAAAGAAAAATATTTCAAGAATCTCTCGCGTGTTTATTGATTTTTGTTTGGAGAATTCGGAGAAGTTTAATTCTTAATATTTTTGATTATTTTGCTGGACCCTTTATATATAGGAAAAATTATGGGCCTTCTTTTAGACTTATTCACTATCTTCTTCGTTGGAATGGCGATCATGGGGGCCATCTTCTCTCTCTCCCCCTTAGGATCAGGCGCTGAAGGATTGGTCGAGAATCCGCAGCTTCTGTGGATCGGTGTGGCCTGTGCGAGTGTTCCCTTGATCGCAGGAGTTGTTTACCTCCTCAAAGACTGGCGCTTTTTTGGGATGCCTGCAAAATATGTCTTCATCACAGTTGCGCTGATCTCGCTGGGCCTTCACACTATGGGAAATACCTGGAGGCTCAGCACCCTGGTCTTAAGAGGCATCGAGCCGTTTGATTACTCGATCGTCAAGGGAGCTGTGTACTATCATGGAGAAGTTCTGCCGGCAGATGCAGCGAGCTTCAAAGTTCTCCTCTTCAATCACATCGCCGTTGACCGTGACCATGTGTATGTCAAAGGAAGCATCCTGCCTGGAGCGAAGGGATCGAGCTTTAAAATCCTCAATCGCTTTTATCAGTCCGATGAGAGTCGTGTGTACTACGATTACGTCCCGCTCGAGGGACTTAAGCCGAGTGATGTCACTCGCGTGGAGTATGAAACACTCGAGGCAGGTGGGCGCATATATAAGAATGGAAAATTAAATCCGTAATTTTCTTATCAAAAAAAACGAGGACAGGCGTCGTAAGTCTAATAGCTGGAAGTTGATCCAAAGCTAGGCGTATTTAAATTGGTTATTAGAATTAGAAACATCCTGAATTTTCTTTTTCAGTTTTTTTGTTTCACTAATCTTTAACAGTGGCAGTTCAATGGCCTCTACAAGAAAGGATAAATAGGCTTTAACAGCAGCGTCGTGCTCCGCCAGAATACTTAGGTTTTTTAAAAGCTGATCGACTGTGAATTTCTTAATCTTATAATTGGTGATCTCAGAGAGCCTCGTGACAGGTATTTCAGTCATCTCGGCCAAATCCTTGAGCTTCATTTTCTTAGCAATCGCAAATTGAATAAAGTGACGACACAATCCAATCTTAAACTTGTCTTCTGTAGAAAGATCCTTCTTAGCCGTAATATGAGTGAGCTTACTGGACTCTTTTTTGGCTTTCGCCACTCTTTTTATGAGTTCTGCATTTGTTGTCATATTTACCAGCCTGGATAAATGGTTATCGCGTGAATCATTTCTGGCTTATTGTGATCAATGTCAAAGATCATAATAAATTCTCTTTGGAAAAATGGACCTTTTATTGGGCAATCAATTCTAATCTCAAATTGAGAAATCGCCCCTTTATACTTTCTTGGCAGAATATCTTCTTGATCCAACATCATGATAAAAATCTCAATCTCTTTAACTGTAAAGTTTGTTCTTTTAACTCTCTTGAGCCGCCCACTCTTATCAAGTCCATAATTAATATGATCAATTTCAATTAAAGCCCTCAAGATTCGATATGAATTGAGCTTAATTGATCTCTTAAGCTTGATCTCCTCAATCCTACCTCTTTCAGATCCTCTCTTCGTCATCTTATCATCCTTATTGATTTATACATATTAAAAGTTACGTAATTTTGTAACTTTTAAAAATTGCCTCAATACTATTTTCGATTACTTAGCTTGTATGTGGTCACAATTTGTGACCACATACGACTTAAGTCTTCGAAATTAAGTTAAAAATGGTGATCTCGAAGCTCATGCAAGAGAGTCGATACACATTCGAGATATAAATTCGCGCTATCAGGAAGATAAAAAAATCAGGGAAGAAAAAACCACCAAGCGAGAGCAGATTTTTGGACATCATATATTCAAGAAGCATGCTTCATATCTGAACTCTTTATCCTCGCTTAAATGAATCCTTTTCCCATTTGAGTCAAACCTCGATTATCCGCATGTATTTACACTTGTATTTACATGTGCTATGATCCAGGGGGTTGCGGTGGAATTCGATTGGGACGAGGGCAATTTAAAAAAACTAACCACTCGCTTTTCAATAACTGAGCTTGAAGATTTTTTTCAGCAAGATCTCAGTGTATTTCCAGATTACGTGCATTCAAAAATAGAACCGCGCTTAATCGCGGTTGGTTTAGGTCCAAAGCATCGCTTCATGTTTGTGTGCTATACGGTAAGGAGAGATAAAATACGATTGATCTCTGCCCGCTACATGCGAAAAAAGGAATACTTGAGATATGAAAAATTCAAAAAAGAAGAGCTCTGATCCTTTGGCGGGTGATCTCTCCCCTCTCTTTGACCGCAAAGACTGGAAGCACGTCCGCTATGAGCTCAAACCAAAAAACAAAGTGGTGACTCTGCGTATGAGTGAAAGCTTACTTGAAGCAATTAAACTTCGTGCTGAGCGCGAAGGTCTCGATTACCAGAAATGGATTCGTCTCATCGTCGAAGAAAAGCTAGGACAGGCGTCGTAATCTGCCTGCTGGATTTATTGCACACTAAAACCAAACGTTTCATCCATGTAAGCTAAGGCGTCTTGATCTTCATGGATAACTTTTCGCGCTTGATTGATCACGAGAAATGTGGGGAAATGCTGAATGCCTAGATCCTTGGCCAATTGACCGTCGTTGTCTGTGATCGCCGCCTCGCCTAATTCAATTTTTTTGTCTTCGTTCTCATCACTCGTTTTTCCTTGGCCCACAATAATCAGCACACCACTGTCGGGTTGATTAAACGAGAGACTTCCTAACATTCTCAGGTCTGGGACCAATCGATTGCAGGCTGGGCACCAGGGGGCGAGATAGACGACAGTGCACATTTTTTTACCTAAGCATGAACCCTGCTGAGTCAAAGCGGCCGGAATCTCTCTTGAGAGAAAGAGATTGAATACTTTTCCTCGCGCGAGAAATGCAGCGAACACAATGGCGACAATAGTGATGGATTTGAGGGAGAGGTTCATCTTCAAATTATAAATGAAATAAAGAGTGGCTGCAAAATCATTCAAAACCTCATAACCCAATCTTCTTTTGCCTCTTCGGCAATCCTCGAAAGCTTGAATTGATTTTCAAGACTAAAGCCGACTGTCTTTCAATTTTTTTAAGAAATTGTCATAAGCCCAGTCAGCTTTCTCACCGGCACACCATAATTTGATCTTAGCGAAATTTACTTTTTGCACCTTCGCAACCATGACTGCTTGGTTAAGATTTTCTTCATGCTTGAAGTAAATGTACCCTGCAAGTCGATCTCTTACACAATCAGTCGGCGAATAAATCTTGATTATGACTCCCTCAAATTCAACCTCACGTGGCTTAATTTTATAATCCTCTCCGATGCCGACAGGTGGACCTCCAGGAAATTCGATGAGGATATGCTTGCACTCGGGATGCTGGTAGCGACGAGTATCCATTTTCTTAAAGTCTAGCTCAAGCATCGCTTCTTCGAGGCCTTTAACTGTCAAACTCATGTGAACAAAATCTAAGTCGCCTGATCGATACAAGCCATTTGAATAGATGGCAGCAACAGCACCACCCACAAGTACTGTATCAATGCCTTTCTTACTTAAATGTGAAGCAACATACTTCCAGAGTTGCTCTTCGGTGCAAACTTTTAGATCAATTTTCAAATTCATGTCCCCTTGCGAATAAGGACAGGCTTACCTTTAACTCGAGGCTTACGACGAGTAGGAAACAGTTCTTGATGATCTTCTCTTGAAAGCGTTTCATAAATGATTCCCACCAGCTCTTTAAAAGGCTTGGTGAGAGGCGACTTCATGTTAAAAGTATAGATCCTGGTCTGACCCATCTTTTTTGAAACCAAAACGCCGGCTTGCTCAAAGCGATCAAGTTGGTTTTGCACGGGACTGAGAGAAACGTCGAGATCTGTGGCCACACCGCGAGCGTGAACTTCATGATGATGATAAAGCTGAAGAAGAACTAGAAGGGCTGTCTTGTTACCAAAGATTTTCTCATTCATAAGAGGATTATAGACCTAATTAATAGGTCATACAACCTAAAAAGAAGGTCATCGTGAGCCTCAAATATTTTCTTATATTTAGCGGATTTGCGGTCACAAATTGTGACCGCAAATCCGCTAAGTCTCTAGAACTTCTTACGCCGCCATCTCACCGATCACTTTCATGATCCTGAAAATATTCTCCGCCGCCGTCTTATGCTTTTTATCTTTAAAATTATAAATGGATCGCTCGGGAATCTCAGTGAGCTGCGCCATACGCCGCTTACCGATATGATCGATGTAGAGCTCAAGCAAATCCATGAAGGCCTCATGGTCACCGTCAGTGAAGAACTCAATCAGATGGCTGCGCACTTTCTTGGGATTACTTAGATTCAAACTTGATTTGTGAGAACTCAGACCTACCCGGTTAAGCTTCTTCACCCTAGGGAGTTTAAGCTTACTGACATGGATGTTCATCACATCGCTCTTTTTACTTTTGTTTTTCATTTTATGAGTATGCCATATTTGGCAGACATGTTCAAATTGGACATCAGTTGTCATTTCAACCCAATCTTCTTCTGTCTCTTCGGCAGCCCACTCTCCTGAATCTGATGAAGACGCTTAAAGACATCATCGAAGAGCTTCATGACATATGCCGACTCTTGCTCCAATCGGTGAACTCTTTGCAGCAAAGGATCGTTGTAGTGGTCGCGGAGTTTGACGAAAATATCAACGATGGCAATGCTGATTTGAGTGGCTCTTTCAGATTTCAAAACAGAGGCGAGCATCAAAACGCCGTGCTCAGTAAAGACATATGGCCGTGCACCGGCTCTCACATACTTTCGGTTATTTAGAGCATATGTGGTCGCAAATTGCGACCACATATGCTCTAACTCATCAGAAGTTAGTTGGAACATGTAGTGCTCAGGAAATCGCTCAATATTGCGTTTAACCGCCTCATTGAGTCGCTTTGTGGGGACTCCATAAAGCTCCCCCAGTTGATAATCCAACATGACTTTTTGATCTCGAATAGTGAAAATTTTTGGCTGCATGAATCTCCCTATGCAAGTCAGTCACTACACTTCAAGACACATAAACTCCCGCTATCAGGCAGCTAAAAAAATCACGCGAGAAAAAATCTCCAAGCTAAAACCCATTTTTGAATCTACACTACCCCCATGGACCCCATCACACTCAAAGCCTACTCTGACAATTCCGATCGGCTTATCAAGTCCTACACGACGATGAAGCCGCGCAGGCTCTATGAGCTGATTGCGACCTTCTTTCATCGCCAGGCGAGCACTCTGGATGTCGGCTGCGGCTCTGGCCGTGATCTCGCATTCCTTCAGGGCTCAGGCTTTAAGATCGAAGGCCTTGATGCGGTCCCTGAATTCATCGCTCACATCAAAGAGAGCACTCCCTCGATTCCTGCTCATCTGGATCAGCTGCCCAAGCTTCAAGGGATGAAAGACAATACTTTCGATAACGTCCTCGTGAGTGCGGTGCTGATGCATCTGCCGGCCAGTGAATTGATTGAGGCCGTGATCAATCTTCTGCGCCTCACCAAGCCAGGCGGAAGACTCATTGTCTCGACTAAGAAGAGATCCATGAATGCGCCTGAGCGCGATGATTGGGGGCGCTTGCATACGCAAATCATGGCCCCAAAGCTCACACTACTCTTTGAAGGATTAGGAGCTAAGACTCTCTTTCATGAAGAGCAGGTTGATAACATGAGAGCGAATGTGAGTTGGGATAATTTTGTTTTTGAAAAGCGTGATCTCACTAAGCGCACTGGAATTGAATCCCTTCAAGAGATCATCACTAAAGATAAAAAAGACACGAGCTATAAGCTCGCATTGTTGCGCGCCCTTTGTCAGATGTCTCGCTATGAGCCAGCTGCAGCTTTCAGCGACCTTGGATCAGATCATGTGTGGCTGCCATTAAAGCGTGTAGCTTTTTATTGGTTAAAGTTTTACATGCCGCTTACTGGTTTAAGACAAAGTAAAACTCATGAATTTCTCGCCTTTCAAAAAGACTTGATGAATCTTGGCTACACACAAGCTGAGCTTGGAAGATTGGTGAATGAATATGATGAATCAATTAATAGAGATACTATTGACCCCGTTTTAAAGAAAATTTCTGACACCATTATTCAGGGCCCTTTGAAATATATTGGAGACTCTGAGTACGGTGTCTTTAATTATCTCACGGGAAAGAAAGCCAAAGAGAGTCCTGGATTTAAATTTGATTTCGAGATGGGGATGATGCAAGTTCCAACTGAGATCTGGCATGACCTTATTCTCTTTGGATCATGGATTGAAGATTCAGTGGTTATGCGCTGGGCGGAGTTTACTGAGAAATATAATGCGGAGGCGAGTTTTGCGGATATTTATAAACTTCTCACCACTCCGACCTTTGATGATCGCACGACTCAAGACATCAGGAAGCTCTTTCAGGGGCAGACGATTGAATGTGTGTGGAGTGGAAATCAAACGAATGATTTTCATATTGATCACGCCATCCCCTATTCATTTTGGAAGAACAATGATCTTTGGAATCTTCTTCCGGCCAGTGCAAAAATTAATTCTGCCAAATCAGACTCTATCCCCCACCCAGAGCTCGTGACTAAGCGCAAAGATTGTCTTATTCATTACTGGGATATTTATTCAAAAGCCTATCCAGAGCGCTTTAAGTATCAGCTGCAAAAGAGTCATCGAATCAATGGAAGTAATTGGGAGAATGAACTCTTTTTGTCGTTTTTAGAGACAGTGACGAGGCTGAGCTATCAGAAGGTGGTTGGGGTTTGGGAATTGGGTGATAAATGAATAAATGGGGAATTCCTATTGTGATAGAGATTCTGGTAAGAGAGCGAGATAAGGAATGCGTCTATTGTCATACTCCGTTTTCAATTTCAGAGAGAAAAAGAAAAGCCTCTTGGGAGCATATCATTAACGATATTAGAATCACTTCTGCAGATAATATCGCCTTATGTTGCGTGAGCTGCAATGCGAGTAAAGGGAATAAGCCCTTAGCGGTTTGGCTGGGTTCAAAGTATTGCGCTTCGAAAAATATAAACGCGAATACAGTAGCTCAAATTGTAAAAGATCATTTAAGGAAATACTCCCCCTAACTAATTCATAATATAAATTTTGATTAATTTCTTGGTGCGTAATTAGGATCTTCTTCGACAGTACAGTCCCCTACCCTTTGATAATCATAAATAATTTTCTCTTTCAAATAGAACACATGATTGCATGCTACTTCCATTGAATTTGAATAGCTCGATCCAAATGTACCCATCTGATTCTTGCCATTGATGCCAGCAGAATTTTTAAATGTAATGACTTCAATGCCATTTGAAGCTTTCCTTGAGTTCATTTCTTTGGTTGCAAAGATCGGATGCAAAACTAAATCATCTGCGACTTTTCCAATCCACAACTCTTTGTTCGATCTGCTTTCAGTTAATTCTGAAGATGTTGTTTTAGCTGAAGTGTTTGCCCATTTAATAATTGCACACGATTGCAACATGATGAGACATGAAAGGAGAATAATTATTTTCATTTACTACCACCCTAAACTTTATTAGTTTGTACTTTTTTATATTCCCAAGCGTCTTAATCAGCTTTGGTCTTAAGAAAAAATACAGATTAAATAAGCTTATCCATTTTTTTCATATTCCGAAAGGCATGAATCTTAACTAGGAGATTCTAATGTCAAAAGAAACAAAGCAAGATCGATTAGCACGTCAAATGACTGACCAAATGACTGAGCACTTAATTGAGCTAAAAGCATTCGAATCTGACAATAACTGTAAAGAGTCAGCTGTTGAGAAGTGGGCTGAGACGTTTCTTAAGAACTGTCTTGGATATTCAGTGAGTAATGGTTACAGCATTAAGTCTCAAGATAAGAAAGGCAAGCTTCGTCCTGATTTAGTCATCTTTAAAGGTGAAAAGCCTATTTTTGTAATTGAAGTCAAAAAACTTGGTTTTGACTTTGATAAGTCTGACTTTAGAAACGGAAAGATTCAACTCAAAGAGTATTTGTCAGCTTATGAGGAGGTCTCATATGGATTTCTTTGTAATGGGTATGACTGGAAGCTCTATGACTTTTCGAATAAACAAAATCCTATTGAAATTCAAAAAGTAAGCTTTAAGCCTGATGGAGCTCTGATAGAAAACTCTAAAAAAATGGTCGAAGAGCTTTGCTATGAATTCACGAGCTTTCATGAGTCAGCCCATAGTAATGAAGAGTGGGCCGATTATGCAAAAGAGGCGACCGCTTTCTCCCCAGACTCTCTTGCAAAGGCGATTCTGTCTTCAAGTGTTATGAAGTTTATAACAAAAGAAATTCGCGGAGAGCATGAATACAAAGCAAGCACAGAGTTACTCTATGACAAGGTCTACAACCTTCTATCTTATGGACTAGATGACACAATGAAAGAAGCATTCAACCCTGAGAAAGATGCAGAGTTCAAAAAATATATTAAAAGCCAAATTAAACAGCTGAGCAAAACAAAAAAGACAGCAAAATCTCAACAAGAGCCCGCTACTGCTGAAGCGACAAGCACAGAGCAGAAAGTGCAACCACAGCAAACAGAAGAAACTAAAAACGTTGCTTAACTCAAGGATAAAATGAAACTTCTCACGCCCCTAACTTTGTTAATTTCTCTCTCGGCCATTGCACATTCAGGTGGGACAGATTCAAATGGATGTCACCATGATAGAAAAAACGGTGGTTATCATTGTCATAAAAGTGATGATGTAACGAAGCAGTCGAAGGTGAAAACGAGAGTACCTGCTAGTGTAAATGGAAACAAAAAACATATTAAGAGTAGTGCAAAGGCAGCTGCTAATAAGTAGTGAAAAAGGTAATTTCTTGAATTACATGAAATACAAAAAGATCTTTCTACACACTTTAGTATCAGCATTCGTCTGTATTATTATGTATCCTCAAAATGTCTTTGCAACGGAAAAATATCCTTTACTAATACGACCTTCGGGTTATGAGCGCTAAAGTCTATCTCGCTACAAATAGCCAGGGCAGATAGGAAATTAAACAACAACTTGCCAGCGTTACGTCTCTGTTTCGAGTTAACACCATTGAAGTATGGCCGAGTTATTTATGGTGACGTTCTCATCTCGCCGTCTGCAGCCTTCCGCTTGAGTCTTCTGGCCTTCGTTTTAAACTCAAGTGATCGTTCATATACGTCTCATCCATGAAATCCACCGATGGCCCCGACCCTCGCCAGTAAATGCATAGAGATTATGCCTACTCTATTTTTACGGTCTGCATTCTAAAATTTAATCAGTTTCCAACCCACTTTTATCTACCCCGGCCTCTCAATCCTTCCATCAGGGTATTTCGCAAATTTTTCAATTTTCGCTCCGTGAATCATATCCTCACGCTCCCACTTCCATCCGCCAAAATGCGTAGCCTGATAATCCTGAAAGGTCTGCATGATCTCTTGTTTGGTGTTCATGACAAAGGGCCCGTGTTGCACGACGGGCTCACCGATGGGTTTGGCTTCGAGAAATAAAAATTCTGCGTCTCCATTCAGGGCCACCACTTCTAGCTCCTGAGATTCATCTAAAAAGAGCGCCTGCTTGCCTGTGATATTTTTTTCATCAATGCTCACACCCGCACCTTGAAAGAGATAGAGCGAGCGATTGGTCTGAATCGCTGACTTGGGCATTTTAAAAACTCCCCCGCTCTGCAATTTCACGAGAAGGATCGTAACCGCATTCCCTGCCTCTGATGCCCAGCTATTCTTCGGGGCCTCATAATACTTCACTCCCTCATACTCACCACTAATGAGAGTCACTTCAACTTTTGGATCCTTGGAGATTTTGGGAATCTTATGGGCCCAGAGCATTTTAAAATCCGGTGCCACCATTTTATTTTTTTTCGGAAGATTGAGCCAAATTTGAAAGAGCTCAAGCGTGTTTTCTTGATCACGATGCAGGAGCGGAAACATCTCCGAGTGCTGCACACCAGAGCCCGCTGTCATCCACTGCACATCGCCCTCACCATAGCGGCCCGCGGCTCCAAGCGAGTCGGCGTGATCGGCGTAGCCACGACGGACGATGGTGATGGTTTCAAAGCCACGGTGGGGATGAACGGGAAAGCCTGGGATCTCGCGTCCGTGATACAGGCGAAAGCCATTTTTTTCTTCAAAGTCTGAGCCCATGTTGCGGCCCGTGAAGTGATGGGCATCGAGCCCGAGACTGGCGTTGCCCGCGGGGTATCGGTCGAGATGATGCGCGCAGAAGAGAAACGGCTCCTGCGTGGGCCAGTGTAAATCGATAGGAGACATTTGAGTGATCATTGAAGAACTCGGCTTTTTAAAGAATTTAAAGAAGTCAAAGAATCCTGTAGCCAAGGCTGTGGCGGGATACAAGAGGAGGAGGCTTAAAAAATTTCTTCGCTTCATATTGAGATTTTAGCAGAATATGGCGGGGTTTTGGCTTCCAATTTTCTAGACACTGTCGGGAAAATTTCCTCTCCTCTCAATTTCACTCCTCATAAATTGAGGGCTTGCCCATTTTACTCTCTGTCGTGTTTTTGCATACCCGCGCATATGAAAAAAAACAAACTCTCTCATGACTCGAACTATCTTCATCTCCTTCAACAAATCAAAACCGAAGCTCGGGCCGCGCAAGCGCGCTCGCTTCAAAGGGTGAACCATGAACTGGTGCAACTCTATTGGTCTATCGGTAAAAGTCTGGATCAGCGGATTAAAGAGCAAAACTGGGGTTCAGCCGTGATCGGAAAACTCGCTAAAGACTTGCGGGCAGAGTTTCAGGGAGCAATGGGTTTTTCGAAGTCGAATCTTTACCGAATGATCAAATTCTATCGAATTGGAGAAGAAAATCTAATTTTCCCATCACTGATGGGAAAATTGAGCTGGACTCATATTTCGTTACTTTTGGACAAATTCAATGACTTACCCACCCACCTCAACTTCTACGCCCAAAAAACAGTGGAGCTCGGTTGGTCCGTGCGTGTGCTTGAACATCAAATTGAACTCAAACTCTTTGAGCGATCTGGCCTGACTCAACACAACTTCCCTGCTCCCGTCTTAAAAGAGCTAGGTTCAGCTCTCAAAGATGAATACGTCTTCGACTTCCTCGCTCTTCGCGAGGATTTTTCTGAACGTGAGCTGGAACTTGCTCTGCTCAAAAAAATCAATGCCTTTCTCTGTGAGATAGGTGGAGTTTTTAGTTTTGTCGGTAATCAATTCAAACTGACCGTCGACGGAGACGACTTCTTCATCGATATTCTGCTCTTTCATCGCCGCCTTCGCGCACTAGTGGCGATTGAACTGAAGCTCGGCGATTTCAAACCGGAGTACGCCGGTAAGATGCAGTTCTATCTCTCGGCACTCGATGAAGAGATCAAGCTTCCTGATGAGAGGCCTTCGATCGGCATCATTCTCTGTAAGTCAAAAAAGCGCACCATTGTGGAATACGCTCTCAAGACCGTTAAGCACCCCATGGCGGTTGCTACCTATAGCCTTATGACTGAGCTGCCAGAAGAGCTCAAAAAGGAACTTCCGACACTGGAGCAAATGGAAACACTCTTTAAGCTCTAAAAGGTGACACTCGCCTTTTGGGCGATGGTGAAGATGGTTAAAATTAAAACTCTACATTATACTAAACTCATGAAAATGATATTAGTCTTTACCGGTGCTCTACTCTCTTTTTTAAATTTAGGTATCCTTTGGACCGGAGTGAATCAGTGGATTCAAAGTACGGTCGCATTAGCCTTTTTTCTGGTGAGTTACTACGTCACTAAAAACAAAAAAAGCCAAAGCTTTTACATGCTGCTTGGTTCTGCACCACTCTATCTCTTGCTGGTACAGTTTCGTGATAAAAATGGCTCGCATCTTTTAGGAATAACAATCATTGCTTCTAGCACTCTTGCCCTCTTATTGGGCAAGTGGCTGGGTCATCGAAAATGAGAGAGGAGCTATTCTCGCCTCTCATTTCTTCATCAAATCTTTATAAGCCGCTGGCACGTTTAAGCCCGAGTGGACCCAATCAAAAATCACATAGCCCTTGTACTCCGGCATAGCGACCGACTTCACGGTCTCTTCAAGACTCAACCCCTTATCTATCGCTTTTTGAACATTCATCTTTACTGCCGCAAGATAATCAATGTGCCACTTGAGCTCTTCGCGACCAATCGCCTTCCCATGCCCTGGGATCACCCGTGCATCGGCCGGCAGAAACTCATACACTCGAGTGAGTGTTTCAAGTGTGGCCACCAGATGACCATCTAAGAGCCAAGGAAGAGAAGGTCTTGAAGCGATAATAGGATTACCGGCCCACATGACTTTTGAGTCTGGCTGCCAGACAAAAAGATCACCGCCCGTTTGCGCAAAACCAAAATCAATGATCTCAACCGTCTTTCCACCCAGATCAAGTGAGAGACGTGACATAGGAGTGACTAAAATATCCGCCACTCGAGGCTTAATGCCTTCAATGCCACGGCCAGTTCCGAAGTATTTCAGCATAAACGCCTTATCGTCTTCTAGATGAGTCGCAAGGTAGTTGTGCGTGTTCACATGTTGAATGATTCGCGTGCTCTTCGGAAGATACATATTCCCAAACGAATGATCGCCATGGGCGCTGGTGTTGACGGCAAAAATAATCTCTTTTCCCGTGAGTTTTTTATTTAAGGCTTGGGCCTGACGATGCAAGCGCTCATTGATCATCGTCTCAATCATCAGCACGCCTTTAGTCCCGACAATCAATCCACCAGTGGTCGCCGCTGCGCCCCCCTTGGCATTCAGCTCCTCGGAGTGAGTCGGATAGAGGGCAAACACACCTTCAGCGAGTTTTTCTCCCTGAAGTTGAACCTTATTCGCGTCCCAGACCGGTTCGCCGGCATAAGAGATGAGGCTTGAAAACATGAGGGCAATAGTGAGTTTAAGCATAAAAGACTCCATTTTTGATAAAGTCTAGCGCCACTTTTGATTATTTATTAGCATGTATTATTTGAAATTATATTTCATTGTATTGTATAATCCATTTTATGGATCTAAACGAAATCTCCGTCTTCATTCAGGTCGTTAAAGAAGGAAGCTTCAGTAAAGCGGCTAAAAAGCTTGGAATGCCGAACTCAACAGTGAGTAGCAAAGTCTCCTCACTCGAGCGAAGACTTGCCACCACACTTATTCAGCGCACGACACGTCAGCTCAAAGTCACAGCCGCGGGAGAGGCTTATTTTGAGAAGTGCAATCTTAGCCTGCAAGAGATTCAAAATGCCGAGCGCGAAGTTCTCTCCACTCAGCTCGCCCCTCAGGGTCTCATTCGCATGACAGCACCCGTGGAGCTTGGGAGTAAAGTTCTGCCTCCTGTGATCTCTCGCTACCTCTCAAAATTTCAAAATGTCCAAGTGAAGCTTGAACTCTCTGACAACGTCACAGATCTTATTAGTCACAACTTTGATGTCGCCCTTCGGATTGGAAAGCTTCAAGACTCAACACTTGTCGCGAGAAAGGTTGGAGTCATTCAATACGCTCTCTTTGCGACTCCTGAGTATCTGAAAAAAAATGCTCGCCCCAAACATCCCCGCGATTTGCGCCAGCACTCCTGCCTCGCCTTCAATCCAGGGCGCAGTGATTTTGGATCTGTGGAATGGAAGCTTGAGAGCAAGAGTGGCCCAACCAAAATCTCTATCCCTCATCGCGTTGAGCTTAATAATCTCTCAGCACTCAAATCTCTTCTCATGCTGGGGAATGGCATTGCTTTTTTTCCGGCCTTCCTGATTAAAGATGAGCTGGCGAGAGGAGAAGTGGTGCGCGTTCTGCCGGAGTGGAGTTCGAGCTCAAAGCCCGTTCACTTGGTTTATCCCCCACAGAAACATCTGCCGCCAAGGCTCAGTGAATTTTTGAAGCAAGCTTTTGAGATGATACCGACGCTTATAAATTAGCAGATTCTGAGCTTTTCGCCTGCTGCGCTTTATTTTGAAAACATCCCGTAGGTCTCTCTGATCGCTTTCTCGAAGCGCGCATCCGGTTTGCGCTTCATGATTTCTTCCAGTGAAAATTCCATAACGGAGCTACCACTTTCATCATACTTCGGTTCATAGAAGCTGTAAGGATCGAACATACCCGACTTTGCATATTGCGCGATGAGAGTATTGATGAATGTTTGATTGTTGATCGAGTCTTCTAAGAAAGCACGGCTCTCTCCCGTTGAGACAATGCCCCCTTGAAAAGCAGATGGAGTGAGGCTGTTGCAGAAATAAGCGGGCGATTGTTTTGCTAGCTCTTTAAAGAAATCAACGTTCACGAGCTTATAGACCTTAAGCTCCGAGATCGCATTGTTCTGATCAGCGATGCGCCTCACCTGATCGGCTGATCGCGCGGCTTCTCGCATTTTCGCGATTACGTGATCGAGCACGGCGACGTCTTCAGCAGGAATGACTCCTTCGAGTTCTTCTTTCGTGGTGATGTTAAACTCATAGTTTTCAACCAGCTCACTTCTGCGCGCTTTCTCTTTCTTTGAAAGATTCGGATTAGCGGAGATGCTGGCCAGAATCTTCGCCACGGCTTCAGTTTTCTCATTGGCTCTCTGTTCAAGAGCCAATTGAGAAGCTTCGAATTCATTTTCCTGATGCGCGAAGTTCCCGGCGTCACACGCGTGCATCATCTCATGCGCCACCAGCGAGAGCGCCCGATCGGGCGATGAGGATTCAAGATTAAACTGGAGAACCTTCTTGAAGCTTCCATCTTCCGTCTTCTCCACAGAGAAGGTTCCGAGAATGTTCATTTGCTCTGGAGTGGCAAAGCGAACTTCGCTCGACTTGAAAGGCGCACTGTTTTGACTGAAACAATCCAGTGCCTGACGTCCGATGGCAGAGGTCGCCATTATCGCCTTGATGTCTTCCAAGTAGGCCGATTGATTTTTTCGTCTCATTGGAGATTGATACTTCGCGATGAATCCTCCAAGCCCTGCATCTGCCTGCGGGGTCACCAGAGACGAATTCACTGTCTGCGCCAGACGATCTAGTGATTGAAAGTACTCTCCCGACTGAAAGGATTCACCCTCAGACTGAAGCTTCGTGAGAATTGCAAACGATTCTCCGGCAAGCTTCTGTGTCTCGGGGCTTAATGAGGTATTGAGCACATCACAGATGGCCCCACGGGCCTCTCCTGCAGAGCTGAACGTGCGTGCTGGTTGATGAAGCCCGCAGATCTGCGCAATGGTTTCGCTTGCGTGAGCTTCAGCCAGAATCAGAAATGAGAAGATCAAAATAAGGCGAATATTCATCACAGTTTTATCGGGATATTTGGCAAAAACTCTTAACAGTTGACCAACTTCATCCGGATTTCATTAAAATTAGTTCTTAGATTTCTGCCAGCGTGAGACGACATCATAGCCTTTTTGTTTTCGACTTTCGAGGTACTTAAACCAACGATCAGACAGTTGTGTAAATTCGATGTAGTTGCCGTCCGGATCACTAAGCGCAGTCATTAATGCGAAGCCTGTATCTTTAGGCGGGTATGCGAGTTTAATTCCTTTAGATTCAATCTTTTTTACAAACCCATTCATATCAAAAACAGTGAAAGCTAGTTTTACAGATCCAACACCAGACCCCGCTCCCTCGAAGTTTGTGAGGGGGTGAATAGCGAAATGAAGATCGCCCAACTCGCATCCGTAGTGTTTTTCAGTGTCACCGTGCTCTTCATCTTCTAGAGGAAGTCCGACCACATCACGATAAAAAGCAGCGAGTCTTTTTGGATCCTTTGAGACCAGCAAAACGGCACTTAAAAAATCAATGCTCTCATTCATACAATCTCCCTTGAGAGTCAATGTCCCCATCAGCGCTCGTTGCGATGAAGACGATGTTATTTATAAAAAAATCCAAAATCATCTATTTCTCGAGTTTAAAGCACTTCAAATAAGCACTTATTAAAGATAAGTCCGTTGGTGACTTTTTGTAAAAGATTCTACATATCAAGGCTCTTGGGAGGAACATAATCGTAATAGCGATAATAAAAATCTTTTTGACGATCTTCTTTAAAATACCAATTCTCTATATTATTCTTGTATTTGAATAAAACAAAACACACTACAGCGAACAAAATCAAAAGCTCAGATGTGTTATTAAGTGCCCATCGCCTTAGTCGATAACTTTCCCTAACTAATTTTCTCAAAACAAATTTTCGATTCATATGAATCTTAAGTTTAACATGGAGACTCAATAAATTTGGAACTACAGATTAAATTTAGATTAAACGGGAATGTCGCTTCCAGCTTCAGCGCTAAAATAATAAAGCCACCGCGAGGGTGGCTTTATTATTTGGTGGAGGTGGTGAGCGGATTGTAAGTAATGAATTTTAAAAGCGTAAATACAGTCGTCAACTACAAACAACTACAAAGCAAAATCAGGGTAACTTACCAGTCTCCCACGCCTGCTCAAGCTTCGCTCTTGAATCACAATAAGGTGTTATAGCGTTACCTAGCAGAACACTTCTCAAAATATATCGAGCTGAGCTTTCTGCCAACATTTCGAGAAGTGCAATATGGCCTGGAGTTACACCGTCCTTATACTGCTCCATACTTGATAATGAGTCCGTAATTAACTTCCCATGAGAACAATCGTTTCTTACGTAGTAAAGTTCTTTTAAATCATTTCTAAGAAATTCTTCCTGAACATTAATTATAGGAACCGAAGGCATTGCTTTGATCAAGCTGAATGTTCGAGAAACAAAATTCTCCCATCCTCCAGCATTTTTTGCTCGACCTAAGGCAATCAAAGACTCAATCGATCTAGTGAGATTTGGAATTTTGAACTCTAAATGATGTGAATAGAATGCCTCTCTGAAAGACCGATAGGACTCTATCAAGTAAGGAAGCTTGCTACTATCCTGAACCAATGAATTAAAGCTAGTTAAAACTTTTTCCCACAATACAAAATTATTTATATCGCTAGAGACTTGAAGCTCCCACTTGATCACTTCGTCAGAGCATTCAGTGCTATAAAATGATTTTCTCCAAGTATTTAATCGTGAATAGCTTCTTATGTCCTTGAACTTGATCTCGTCGCTACTTACTTCCGCTCTACCATTTATTGCAAATGGCTGACTTGTAGGTGGCAAGAAAGGAGCAACTAATAGCATTACGTCGTAAGCTCGAAAGACTTTTCTATCAAGGTCACGGTTTTCTTTATCTAGTATTTCTGGGGTCTCAGATTCAGAAGTTGCCACTAGAAAAATCATTTCTTCGTTCAATGATTCCCAATTAAGCTTACCCAGCCAATCTTTCCAATGATCTGACTCTCCCACCACTAGGTAATCTTTCAGATAGCCTCGTTCTAAAAAAACACCTGAACCTAAATTAACCTTTGAAACAACTTTTGGAAAAAAAGGAATACTAGGAATTAACAACGCAGAATATTTATAACCCATAAGAAATGCTCCCATATATGCCTGAGACAAAGATTATACTTTGGTTGGCCGAGAACAATCATATAAATTAGGCTTTATAGATCAAGCTTATCTAAAGCTCCTTTGATCTCAATACCTGACAAACGAACATATCTATCCATGGTCTTGAGATCCTTCCATCCACCTAGCTTCATAACAATGATATGAGCAATACCTTTTTGCATCATTATCGTTGCCCAAGAAGCCCTTAGTGCGTGGAAATGTATTGGTTTAATGCCTATCATTTTAAGAAACTTCCTAGTCTCTCTTGCGGCCTCTCCCCTTATGAAGATGTCGTATCGGGGAATGACAAAATTATCAACGCTGTCTGCTTTCAACTCGTTCAAAAGCTCTAGAAGATTTGGTGAAATATCGATATAGCGATCTTTATAGGTCTTAGTATTATCCTTAAAACCTGTCGCTTTTTTCCATTGGCAATCTACTTTCATCCTGCCATTAACGAAGTCTACCTTATCCCAGGTCATACCAGCAATTTCCGAAGATCTCATCCCCGTAAGGAGCGCAAAACGCCACAGCGGGTACAATTCATCATTATACTCTTTGGCTTTTTGAAGAAATAACTTTGCTTCTGTCTCAGATAAAACGTCCTCTAATTTTTGACCTACAGAAAATTTAATTTCAGGTGCGGGATTTTGATCTAATATCTTTCCATCCACTAGATTTTTACAACAAAGTCTTATGTATTTCAGAACACTCTTACGATATGATTCGGACTTCCCCTTTAAATCGACGTTGATAACTTCACGTATCATATTGGCATTGATAGCATCCACTTTTAGCATCCCCCATTTGCATGAAGTAATACCCTTTAAGCAGATATCAACATTTTTAATTGTGTCATCACTAAGTCCATTCTGAATGCTTTGCAGTTTATACATATCAATTGCATCATTCCATGTGGGAGTTTTTGATTGAACCTGTTGAACACATTTCTGCGCCAGCATGTCTTTTAATTTCTGCTCAACTCTTTTTCCCTCAGCGATGCTTCTGATTCGCTCACCTTTTAAATTTAGCAATGCTTGTTTTGGCACAGGGTTCTTATTGCCCTTGATTCGCTTGCTTGTATACACACCGTAATAAGCACCCTTCTCGTCAGTACCAATTTGTTTTACGCTCATATATCACTCACTTTTAACATTTGAAGTAATTGCTCTCTGGTGTATCTATTGTACTTTCCGCCAAGCTTGTAAGGTCTAAGAAGACCTTGCGACACCCAGTTTCTGATGGTTCCTACAGAAACATCTAAAAACTTGGCGGCTTCGGCCGATGACAAAAACGGCATTGGATCTGCGCCAATCTTATCAAGCAAGCCTTGAAAATCTATTTGTTCTTTATCAATGTTCATAAAATTGTCCCTAAAAGTTAGTCTCGTAATTGTTCTACGTAGAACCAGCGGTACAACTTATCTCAAAAATGAAAATGACGATCATGCTCAAAAAAGAGCTCCGACATTTCATCATCAATTTCTATTCGAATCTGCTCATACTTAACAATAAGTGCTTCTATTCTATCAAATCTATACATCGTTGAATTTCTAACTTCATTTTTCAAATGTCTGAACTCTTTAACATTCGAATCATAGCTCAGGAGACGATCTAAATCGTCAATGTCAAGGATGGAAGTGGGAGTCACTTTTGGGTTCGAGTTATTTTTCTTAGCTGTCTTCATGTTTACCTCTATCAACTTAAATTATTAAACTTTATCATAGACCTCACGTGCGATTTAAAAGCGTACGAAGATCGTTTTAATTTTATCGTAATCTCTTTCTTTAAGAGGATATTTCAAAAGCATTTTGTCTAGACCTAAGATTGAAAGCTCTTCTAATCGTCTTTTTGAAATTCCAAAAGTAGCCTCAATATAACCAATGTCTCTATAGAGGATAGTGAACAGCATCAAAGCAAGAAATAGTTTTCTTCTCTTGGTCGAATTCAACACTGGGATTTTATTAACTTGAGAGAAGAAAGAAGTAACAGCAGGACTCTTGAGATCATCGTTCAAAAAGGAAACCATTTTAATTCCTAGCTCAGCACAAATATTTAATTTTATCTGATCGAGAATCATTTTAGCTTCGCTATTATGAACATCGCCATCAACCTCAGCAGCTACTCCCATTGGGTGAAGATACAAATCAAGTGATGTCGGCCCAAACAATACTGAAACATCAGCTTTAAGCTTAGTCTTGGATCTTAAAATCTTATAAAACTCTTTCTCCTTATCTGTTCTTCTGAATAGTTTCCAATTTTCTCTTTTAGCAATATCAGCTTCAGCATAATACTTTTTTTGGATATCATCATAGCGAACGGAGTCTACCGGTCCGAGAGCTCCGGTTGGTCTAAGAACATGTAGTACCTCACGCTTGGTTCGCTTAGTAACATTAGTAAGTCCGAAACAAGTAAGAACGAAGTGCGTTTGTATTAAAAGAAAACGATCTTCATGCTTACCAATTAACGCTTCATACTTAATGTCAGGGAGCTTAAACATTGAAGTGTGACTCTCAATGTGACTAAATACGTTGCTAGGTTTTATTCCTGATGATTTCATATACCCTCCTTTAAAGGCATTAGACTGCTTAAGCATGAATGACTTCATTTTCACTTTAACAATCAGCTAATTTTAATAAGTTACCCAGGATGGTCAGAGCATGTTGCAAATGAACATGTTCGTCACGATTCCTGTAACTCAAACTAGCAATGGAGTAACATGATAAATAGGACTCTACGGGGAGGGGGTGGTTAGTAGATTATTGAGACTTGCTGTAGAAAATGCCAGGGGAATTCGAGGCAAGAGAATCAAAGTCATCAGCCATCTTCTTCAGTCTATGAAAAGCAATTAGGTCAGCATTAGATGTGTTTTGTATCAAATGATATAATTCACGACAACTCTCTTTCGGAAGGTTGAAGTCTTGTTTTGCATTGAGGACAAGCTTAGCGAGAACTTTATTTTCAACCTTTGAGGGCTTGTAACTCCAAAGGGCTTTTGATTTGACTAGATGTCTTTTTATTTCCTTTGAAACTAATCGTTCGAGTTCTTCCGCACGTAAGCTTTTATTAAAATATAAGATTACCGGCTTCAGATTTACACCAGCTCCCTGAGAAATTCTCGATAGGGACTTAAGCGTTTTAAATGCTCTCTCAGGTGTTTTAGCCGTTGCATCTAAGTCGATAAATCTAACCTGCCTAAGTTCAATCGTGAATGATCTTGCTGGAATTAAAATTGAGGGGTCTAGAAGAGATTCAAACCCCCAAGCATAGGAATTGGCGATAGATTTTAACTTCTTCTTTCTATTTTTTTCGTAATATTTAATGTAGTTTTTATTAAGTCTAATGAATTGCCATACAAGAGTTGAAGTTGAATAGTCCACTCTGTCTTTCTTAAGCTGCTCTACAAGCTTTGCAGTTTTAATAATCTCCCAGACAGCCTTAAGTTCCCTTACTCGTTCTACTACTTCCTTGTCTCCAAGCTTGCCAACGGGTTTAGGGACACCTTTAATTCTCGCCATGTTACTACTCGCTCTAGTCTTAAATGAACAATCTCGACAAACCTTGCACTAAAATTCAATGGTAAGAACGAGAGAAATTTCTTTGCTCTTTGTGTAGCCGATAGCTTCTTTATCTACATATAGAACTTTCGCTACTGCCATACCCAAATACTTCCACTGAGAGTTCTTCGTTGAGTCTTTGAAGAACATAGGTTTGGCAATGCCACTCTTAGCCCAAGTCATCGCAGATTTTAACTGAATTGGCCCATTCTTTATCCACACTTCTTTTGGTAAGTTTGGATTTGATTTCTCACGTTTAAACTTCACATATAAAATTTCACTATTTTTTGTTGCTATTGAAGCCAACAAAGGACCACCCAATACAGACCGTATTTCATCCAACTTATATTCACAACCAATTTTGAATTTCTCCATATCTTCTTTCATTTGTTATGCTGCTCTGGCTTTAAGTCTAAAAGCACAAACTTCTCGGTACTCACAAAGTCCGCATCTGCTAACTCTCTCCTCTTCCTGAATTGGAGCAAAGTCTCTTTTTTGAATACGATCAACTGTTTCACCAAGAAGACTTAGAACCTTGCCTCTTGATTGTTTGTCTACAGCAAAATCTCGTTTAAAATCGTCAGGCTTCTGTTGATCTTCACCCAGGAAATGAAGGTAAAATCCTTTCGGAGTTTCACCCGTCGTTCTTTCAACTGCTTCTATGTAAATGTTGGCCTGATGACTTACAAAGGTACTATCCGGCTCTTTATCAAATTTTTCTTTTTTACCAGTTTTGAAATCGATTACAACTAACTCATTTTTGCCAGGAGAAGCAATTGCATCAATCTTTCCAGTTAGAATGAAGTTCGATTCCTCTAACGTAAACTTTTTCTCGGATACGGTTATTGTCTCAAGCAAGTCACCCTGATTCTTAACGAAGCTAGAGAAATACCTTCTAGCATGCTCTTTCTGTCTTTCTTCTGCTCCTTTACTGTCAAATCCAAAATTATTCCAATGTCTTTCAAAAATAATATTAGGATCTATCTTCTCGAGAATACCTCTTCCTTGCGTTCTTACAAGATTTGATATTTCCTCTATGGCTGAATGTAGATTCGAACCGAACGAAAAATATCCTCTGTGTGGGGCAGAAAGATTATGCTTTAGGGCAAACTTAAATCGAGTTGGACAGAAGAGATAATACTGAAGATGAGACGAACTGATCCTTAACTTCTCTTTATTGTTTCTTGCTTTCGAAGTGATTACGGAAGATGGCACTTCACAATCTTCAACTACTTTAACTTTTTTCGATTCGATTAATTCTTTAAGATATCGTGAAGCTTCGAACTTCCTACTCTTCTTATTAAAGTAAGATAAATAAAGCAGCTTCTCTGCACGAGTAACTCCAACATACAAGACACGCCTAAAGTCCGTATCTACATTTTCATGCTTTGAGTAATGAGTCCAAAACTTATGTACTCCAGTATAGTATGGGATGGAGCTAGAGTCATCGGCCCGTTTACTTGGGAACCTTGAGTCAACCAAACCTGGCATAAATATAACTGGGTATTCTAGACCTTTAGATTGGTGAATGGTTTGAATGACGACAGCATCCTCTTGATTTTTGTTCGCTGGTGAATCTAAGGTATTGCGTATGATATAGGTAAAGAAATCTCTAAAATCACTAAAACTTCGCTTCATTGTCTCATTAGAATAATCACTAAGTAGCTGTGAAAACTTTCCGAGTTGATCCAAAACGGAATCCGCCTCATCAGCATTCGTTTCCAACGAAAAGAATTTTATTGTTTCAGTGATTGTTAAAATCTGAAAGAACATATCGACGAGGTCAGTATAGCTGTTTTTATGGTAATTGGAGCCTACAATTTTTCGCCTCAGTTCAATCATTTCAAAGATTCGTTTTCGATCGTGGGGAGATTTAACCTTTAGGCTCTCAATATCCGTTATGGCCTCAATCACATCAATCTCAAAAGAAAGACCTGATATTTCATCTACTGTTTTATCACTTAAAAATCTAAAGACTGGTGGTTTGAAAGAATTAAGGTCTTTGATATTCCCCTTTTTCCTTGTCACAAAGTTCATTAGTTCAACAATCTGAGTAACTGCAATTTCACCACTAAATGACTTATCCCCTTTTGCTATAAAAGGGATACCCCGTGCATCAAGCTGCTCTTTCAGAGGACCAAAAATACTTGATAGACTATAACTGAGGATCGCAACATCGCTATAATTTTTTATTTTCCCTGAATTATATAGTTCAGAAATCGTTTCCGCTATTCCCGATACTTCATCATCATCAGTCTTGAATGAAGTGATCGTTACGGCCTGCCCTTTAGGGTTATTAGTAATAAGATCTTTTTTCGTTCTTCCTTCTTCAGGAATTCTATCAACTACAAGCCTACTCACTTCAAGGATCTGAGGCGTACTACGACGGTTCTCGCTCAATTTTGTGACTTTACAATTTGGAACTCTTTTCGAAAACTCAAGAAAATTAGTGACTGTCGCTCCTCTAAAACGATACAAACTTTGATCGTCATCTCCAATTACCACAACATTATTCTGAGGTTCAGAAATTAGTCTGAGTATTTGATCCTGAAGAGGATTGGTATCCTGATACTCATCCACAATAATATGCTTATATTTTTTTCTTACTTCATTAAGAACATCATTATCGCTGGTTAGCAGTTGAAAAGTTCTAGATAATATTGAAGAAAAATCGAGTGCTTGATTTTCGTCTAACAACTTTAGATATGTTGCATAAGTATCCATGGCTGCTTTCAAATCAAGATCCACTTCATCAAGCCCGGCCATCTGAGCCTTTAAAGCCTCTACATCAGTTCCTTTCTCTTGAAATGAACTATAGTAGGACGACATTGCTGAGATACTTGAAGCTGATGGTTTTTCATAGAATTGCTTTAAACCCAATGCTTCAAAATTCTTGAACAAAAAAAGACTAAGCTTATGCTCGTCAAGAACTCTTAGGCTTCTTGTAAAGAGTCCTCTTTGAACTCCGAAATCTTCCAGAATCTTCAAACAGATTCCATGGATTGTACCAATTGTGATTTGTTCGACAAGCAATGGGTCTGCAATTCTAGACTTAACTCGACTGACTAAATTAGCAGCGGCTTTTTCAGTAAAAGTCGTCAGTAATATACACGCAGGCTCTACTTTATAATGATCAATAAGAATGGCAGTTCTTCTCACCATTGTTTCTGTTTTTCCTGAGCCTGGCCCAGCAATTACAAGCAAAGGTCCCTCAAAGTGCATTGCTGCATCAGCCTGCTCTTCAGACAAGCCATTGAGATAGCTCTCTAGCAATATTTTCACTTTGTTTGGATCAAGCTTACTAAACCAGCGAGCCTGGAAATCTTTTGAAAAATTTGTCATGCTCTTTGATCGGCTATTAGCTATCCCTCCTTTAGTATCTTTTGTTTAGACCGATAAGCGGGTAATGACGACAATAGAACTGGATAGCTCGGACATTCCTCAAGCGAATAACTTGCTCAAAGTTTTAGACACCCTTCAGGCGGTATATAAGGGCTCTAGAAGTGATAAAGATATTGCTCAGTACATTGGGTATACCCCAAGACAGGCTCGCTATTATAGGAGAGCTGTCGAGATATTTGGCTTCATCACAACACTAAACAATCAATCTAGTTTGACAGTAGTCGGAATGGACTTCATATCGGCCATGCACTCTAACCCTAATCATTTAGAATTGCTTAAACCCTATATAATTCAGATCCCAATTATCCGTGAGGTATTGGAGTATTTCGAAGACAAAGAGAATGTAACGAAAGAACAGTTTCTTGAGGCAATGATTTCTATATCTGGCTTAGACCCTAATGAAACCACTGCACCTAGAAGATTATCAACCTTCATTTCTTGGCTAGATCAAGTGGGACTATTAACCAAACGAGATAAAAAACAATCTGGGAAAGCTGAAGAAACATATCAGGTCGTTCCCTACGTTCCCGTCAGATCAAAGCCTTCAAAGAAAATCATGTCACTTTATGACTCTTTTATAGAAGGGATTCTTCCCTATCTTACCAGTGACGAAGAAAGCATGGTTATCTCTCCAATCCTAAGTCAAAGCATAATTGATATAGTCAAAGTTGAAACACCTGATGAACTGAAGAAATTTATATTGGTGTCTGAGGAAAATGAAAAATCAGCGAGACTCATTCTAGCAATCTCAGAGAAAGAAGAGATTGATTTCGAACAATTGCTTAATGAGATTCAAGATCTCCAAAAGCAAGAGCTTACTCCGGAAAGAGTTTTATTAGAGAGATTCAGATCTCTTAAAAGTGCTGCAACTTCTGCTTCGATTGGCGGAGGTGGATTAGAACGAACAATTGAAACATGGTTCAAAAATCATAACGTCGACTATGAAACTCATTATCTTTTTGAGGGCCTTTCGAAAAATTGTGATTTTTTTTCTAAATCAATTGGGCTTGTGATTGAAGCAAAATATTCTAAAACAAGCGGTACAAAACATGCAGGGGCAATCAAGGATCTTTCTGAAATTTCTAAAGTTAAGGCGAACCATCCTGATTATTTAGTTGGTATAGCTATTGCTGGCCAAGGCTTCATCGAAGACAAATCAACTTGGGCATCTATTAAATCACTCTATGATGAGAAGAAGATAGACTTTGTTCTGACTCCCCAAGATCTAAAAAATTTATCTCCTTCAGGTGTTAAACGATTTAAATTTCCTAAGGAAGTTAATCCGAATGATTTAAGGTTAGATCTCGATGAAAAAACATCTACCTGGTCAATTCCAGAAAATGAAGACGAGCTTGGTTTAATTGACGCCACTAATTGGCTTAATAGATACTCAAGAGTTTCATATATGTCGTTTGAGTCTTTACTTCAAACATGGATCTCCCAAACACCATTTGCAATTCAATGTCTCAGATTGATTCTAAACTGGTCTGAATCTAGGATGGAAGGTTATATCAAATTCGCAATTCCAGATTCTATTAGTCGATGGAAGTCAGAGCTAACAGATTTTGATTCTATTTCTATTCTTGTTAAAGGCCTCGCCCAGCATCTCAACCCCACGGAAAGAGACTCTGTAAAAAATTTCTTTCAAACCTCACTCTCACTTTCGGATCTCGTTATATCGAGAGAACTTGGTCTTTCAGGTTGGGCAAAGAAGAAGAAAGAAGCTAGTAGCCTTTTTATTGCCCAATGTATTGCGAAGACATCCTTTGAAATTAAAGAGGATACTGTTAGCTTAAATCTTGCGAGTGGATTGAAAATTAAATCCAATTTTTCTTTTGTCGACTCTCTAGGCAAATTGAACCATGTTCTATGCAAATACTATTCAACCAGTGGCTCCGTGATGTCTGATTTAGTCAAAACAATTGAAGCTCTTTGTGAAACTAACCATAAAGATGAGTGGATTCTAATTGCAGATGGCCCAGGTTGGCTCTCTAGAGATAAAGATCTCAGAAGGCTCTTAACTCTAGCCCAAGCTCAACAGTTCAGAGTTATGACTCTCCACATGTGGGAGAGCCAACAAGAAATTAGATCCCTAAAAAAACGTATTCTTTAACTTTGTTAGATTGATTATCTTTTTTGTGGCTATGAGTACCGACAGAATAAACATAGTCAATTTTAACAAGTTCAACTTCTCTTCCACTATTCTTAATTAAACTTTTAAGCGTAGAAGCATCCGGATAACAATTTGAAGAATACGAAAGAACCAAAGTGCTCTTTTCAAAACGATCGAACAGTTCTTCAAATGCAGTAACAATCGTATTTTTACTTGTAAACAGAGATTCAGGTCTGTCGAATTTCTTTGTCTTTGTTGATCTATTAATCTCAACATGATCCCAATATGAAACTAAGCCTTCCAAGAAGTGATACCGACGAGAATACTCATTATCTGACTTGAGTGAGAAGTAAGGAGGGTCAAGATAAATCAAATCATAATTTGTTTTTTTGAAGGTCATTATATCTTGATTGTAGGCCTTGCCTGTTTCACCTGTTTTAATCACTGAATTATTTAACATTCGTACTGCTTCAGCGAAGTGGTCAGCGAGTTCAATTTTTAGATCTTTTCGTCCATCGTCATATCTCATACCTGTATATGTAAAAATCCCTCTTGGTCTTTTTTTAATACATGCTCTACATAAAGCAGATAATGCAATCGCTTTTTTATATGGATTAGTAATAAATTGAATATTGGCCATTGCAGAATCAAGCCAACGACATTCCAGTTTTGTGTAATAAAGATCGGAAAATTCTTTTTCAATAAAATTATCTTTGTCTGGATTAAACCTGATTATCTCAGCGACTTCATCCGGAGATAGTTTGTACTTAGAATTTTCAATTATTGCTTTCGCAGTGTAGTAATTAAATCTTAAGTAATCATTTGAATCAACTGACTTGCCCATCGATTTAAGTAAGTACCCAACTGAGGATGTTCCAGAAAAAGCATCAAGTGCAGTAGTGAAATCTAGTTGATCAAAAATTTTGTGTAGCTCAGGAAGCAGTTTCCTCTTGCTTCCCATATAACGAGTATCTGGAAAATTTTGTAAGGGTTCACCTTGAACCAGTGGTTTTTCTTGTAAATTCCTCACAGCACCTCCATGTGCAAACTTCGAACGAGCATATCCTATGCTTTAGTAAATTATGGGCCATCACGGATCCCAGGTGAAGGAGAAAAAAACGGAGGTAAAAGTGGCAAGACTTTCCTACTTAAATTGGCAGGTTGTGAATCATATAGCTGTGTAGTTTAGTGCGACAGTCAGGAACTAGCTAAATGATCCAACGCAAGAATGTAAGTCGTATAATTTTTGGGTGATGCTTATAAGGTTCTATTTCTTTGTATTCTTTTTATTAGGCTCTCTTCCCTCTTGCTCATACCAATGAACATAGTCTTCCAAAATCCCGGCGGATAAATCTGACAATGAAGTATCGAGTTTTTTAGCTATTTGCTCCAGAGCCTTATATGCTCGAACATCTATTCGAGATGAGAGTGGTCGTTTCGCTTTCGAAATTAACTCTTCAGGTGTCTTTCTTTTTATTGAGTTATTCATTCGGAAGTCCTTGTTATTACAATTACATAATATTCTCACGGTTTGTAATGATTTTCAATACGTTTTCACATTGACTTTCAATACCGTGGTGTGTTATAATTCAACATGGATACACCAAAATCAATCAAAGCAGTTGCATACGCTCGAGTTTCTACATTACTAAACCAAGACCCAGAAAATCAGCTGGTGTCTATCAGACAACTCGGTCAAGCTCGTGGCTACGATCTAATTGAAGAATATGTTGATCGTGGTGTTAGTGGCTCCAAAGACCGCAGAGCAGCCTTGGACGAAATGGTTAAAGCAGCTCGAGCCGGTAAATTCAAGATTCTTATAATTTACTCAATAGACCGTCTTGCACGGGATACTCGACACCTTTTAAATCTTATAAATGATCTTAGCCATTTTGGGGTCAGTCTTATCAGCCTGAGGGAAGCCCTAGACTTTTCTACTCCGCTGGGGCAAGCCACACTCACAATATTAGGAGCAGTTGCTCAGCTCGAAAAAGAATTGATCAGAGAACGAATACGTACAGCTCTAGCTGCTAAAAAGATTATAGCGCAGCAGAACAAAACTAATTGGCGGTGTGGCCGACCTACAGTTGTGACTGATCAAATTGAAAAGAGAGTTCATGAGCTTAGAGCAAAAGGACATTCAATCAGGGCCATTGCTCGAATTCTTCAGATATCCAAATCAAGCGTAGAGCGAGCATTAAAGTCTCTGTCCCAAAATGGTGGAGAAATCTAACGATGGAAGTTATCGAAAATTCAGCGTCTCTATGTAGAACCTGGAAAGT
Organism: Bacteriovoracaceae bacterium; assembly: GCA_019752535.1. Classification (GTDB taxonomy): domain Bacteria; phylum Bdellovibrionota; class Bacteriovoracia; order Bacteriovoracales; family Bacteriovoracaceae; genus UBA6144. The sequence goes on along the minus strand of JAIEMA010000003.1, from coordinate 22,920 downwards.
CTCAAAACGATCTGGTTAAGAGACATGATCATCTCTCGAGTCGGACAAAAAGTCCCGTGAGTCGGAAATTGTTCGAGTCAGTCGAATACAACGTAATACAAAACTTGAACCAACTTAGAATAGAGGTAATGGAATTGAAATTAGCAAAAGTATTAAATCGTCTGATAACCAAGAAGCGTCTTAGCATTAAAGAGCTTTCTGAGATGTCAGGTGTTCCTAGCTCAACTATTCACGAATGGGCCAACGGTCGTGTTCCCAGAGACCCTATCAAAACTAAGAAGCTTGCAGATGCTCTTGAGATTAGTCTGAATCAACTACTATTTGATGAGGAAGATCGCAAGGAGCCACTCCAGATTGAACAGATAATTAAAGAAGACTTTGTCTCAGGTACTTTTGAGATCACAATCAAGAAAGTGAAGGAGAGAAAATGAAGAACCAAGACATTTCAAAGCTTCATTTCTTACTCAACATAATCACCCGAAGTATTGAAACTTATATGGAAGGCTACAGTGCTGCCATTGATCCTTATGAATTCATGAAAGCTTCATACAATACGCTGGATTTGCGATATCTCCATGCTATGCCAAACCATTATGATTTTCTTGATAGTGTTGCAGATTTAAGAATGCAGAAACGACTGAATCGTAGAAACATTTATGCAGCACTCGGCAAGACAATCTTTCAACTCAATTACAAAGATTTATCCTTCTTTACTGAGCTTATGATCCGCAGGGGAAACCTATACAAAGTGACTGAACCTATAGAGGATGAGTTTCTTTTCGTAAGTGAACCTGCTCTCTTTATGAATGAATCAAATAAAGAGAGCTACCTCATTTCAGGATCTGTTAATCAGCTCAGCGACGATGAACTTGATTTCACTTCATCACTCTACCCGGATCTGACAGATAAGCTTTTTGAAATAGACAGAAAGTTCTGTAGTGTATTTCAATCTCCAAAGCTTAGCGATATTCAGATTGATAAAGATGATCAGTCCATAATTGAAGAGATTGAGTCTGCTTTGATTAAAAAAAAAGACTAAAACCTGATTCTGACCAACCAGTTTTCATCAAAAAATCACATCAGTTTCACGATCTCCATGTGTGGGCTAACGAGCTAAATGCTTCTTGCTTGAGATTTAAAAATCAAAATGGCTATTGGCCTAACATTTTTCAAGCTTCATCGGTGACGTACAGAAAAATTGAGATTGTAGCGAATGCTCAACCCGAGAACATCAAGGGCGATGGGAGCGACGGAATGCCAGCCAATCCAAATGGCTTTGTAGAGCTCTCTGGCTTTCAAGGTAAAGAGTATTCTCTTGATATGTGCTTGGATGAACAGCTCGAGGAATTGAGCTACAGACTTGTTTACGACTCTGATCCAGATGGTGAATACGACATTGAAGATGATGAATTTTCTAAAGCTATATAAAACGGAGATGACATGACAGGCCAATCTAAAGACAAAATGCTAACTCTCAGAATTACAGAGGCCCTCAATAAAGATATTGAGGAAGCTCACGAGATACTTGAGAGTCAGCGTGACCCTCATCTCTCTAAAGTCTCCAAGTCAGAAACTCTCATTAAGCTCATTAAGATTGGCCTGGAAGCGTTTCATAAGCAGCAGATGAAGAAAGACTGAAATCATTTCTCTGTATGTTCAAATTTTGAACTCGACCAATATCTGGAAATCTTTTGTTGTATTTGATCTCTAGTTCTTTGATGAAACCCTGATAAATCTTGAGATGATTATTGACCGCCACTGAGTATCTGCTGACCACTTTTGAAAGTTTATCAGCGTTTTCTAACCAGCTAACATCCAGAATTTGACCATTCAAATAGTTGACCCGGTTCATAAAGGATCGGTATAGAATGTAATTTTCAATTGCCGTCTGTAACGTAAGTAGGTCTGATTCACAGTTGATGCCAAGATAAGATGCAATTTCTTCAGTTACTTTAAGTAAGTTCAGATGCTTTAACTCTCCGTCTCCCTCATTGATAATCTTGGCCAATACAGCTTTCAAACCAAGATGAGAGCCAGTAGGAGTTGCTGTCATTTCAGGCTGTTTGAGGACAGATATCTCAGCGTTCTTAGCAATCTTAGCAGCCATCTCAGGCCATTTGAGTTTTATGTACTTCTTGACTGTGTTTCTTGAAAGGCCCATTTCTCGAGCGATTGCTGCCTTGGGTTTCTTCTCTACGTAGAACTTGTCGCTAATAATGATACCTAGAAGCTCGTTCAAAGGGATGCCCATAAAAATTCTCCTCATGTGACCAGGTTAATTGATCACTTATCGGAGAACATATGAGCTCTGTGCATGGTGCCTATTGGGCCATTAGCTTCCTGATCTCAGATTTTGACATTTGGGCTAAGCACTTCTTCATAACTGCTGGCGGGATCTTCCAGAAGCTCAATGACCCTTTTGAGGGAACTGGCTCTTTAAGGATGATAATATCTTCAAGAACAAATCCATAGTCGCCCATGAACCACTTCTTGGTTTTACGGGTGAGCGACTTCTTATCAACGACATCTACGATTTTGGCAAAGCCGAGAATAGAACCGAAGCTGGACTCTTCTGGATCTAGTTTTAGCCCATACTCTTCACGGACTCGCTCATATCTACCCTTGTCCATTCTGGCGGACGCATGAATAGCTATGTACCCTCGCTTCTGTGTTGACCATGAGCGATTCTCGACATTCTTTCCGTGGAAAATAATGCACTCAGCCCATGGCTGCATAATGCTAAGTGCTCTCATGTCTAATGAGTTGAAACTTTTCATGTCATCGCTCCTGATCATGAAATTGTATTATAGATTTATGGGGATGAAGAGTGAAAGTGAATAGCTGACTATTACCATCAGCAAGACTCTCGCTAAATCTCTACGTAGAACCTGAAATCAAATTTCATCACATCGATTATTTAATATTATTGTCTGGAAGATATTTAGAAAAATGCCAACCGAGTTGTATGGCTGAAAGTGTTGCTCGATTACTCAAACATTTTTTCATACGCTGTCGATAACTCAGTTCCAAGTTAGGAACTGCTTCAGGAAATGGATGCCACTTTAGATTGTCATAGCTATCAGGCTTAGTAGGTATCTGATCAGCAATAGCTGCAAAGCCGTAAAGATCATATGACCTATACTTTAAGAGATTCTGTATTTCGTTATCGGTATCAGTAAGCTTTGCTAGAAAGGCAGGAGTCAAACACAGGTTCGCAAGTGATGTATAAAACTTCTCATTTTGTGAATCAGAATAGATATGGTTAAACTGCACATCCTTCCATTTCAACTTTTCATTTATCGCCCATTCAAAAGCTCTTGCAGGGCCATTATTATCATCATACATAAGCCCATCATTAGAAATTGTTCCTCTTTTGGGAGCGTCACGGATAATTTTAAAAATGTTTTGATTATTAGTCTGAGAAACAGTATCCGGGTGCATGAAGACGGTCATTTCGGCAATAGCTTCTGAGAGACTTAAATATCCAGCTTTTTCTAACAGGACCTTTCGTAACATTTCATGGCCGTCAATCTTCACTTTAGTACTCCACCAATTCATGAATCATTGACTTTCGAATCAGAACGCCTGGGAAAAGGTCATCTAACTTCTTTCTCAGCCTATCATCATCTTCTTTTTTATTAAATGGGCTCAGAGTAATTCCTTCAAAGACATCTCCATTTTTGAACCCCTCTTTCCAGTTCAATTTTAACTTCAAATATTTCTCTAAAAAATATTTCTTTAACATCTCAGTCCTTTTGTCATCCGGATATCTGAGAACATTCTCAAATGGGACCATCAGTCGGACTTCTTTCTCGTATGTATAATATTTAAACTTTTGAAGACCAGGCTTAATAAAGAGTACATTGTCCGCAATGTATTCAATCTCTGCTATGTCTATGAGGCTTCGGATTTCTTCATTTTCTCTTCTTATAAACTCAAGTATTTTATTATCCTCTCCATGAATCGAAAATGCGGGCTTCCCTCCGGAGTAGATTTTCCAAAGTGCATAGCATTCTTTCGCAGCATCTAGCTTAGACCAACTCGATATGTAGAAAGAGCTTCTCAGCTTCTTAACTTTAAGATTCTCTTCTTCAAGCTTCTCTCCAATCTCTTTCCAATAGGAAAAGCCTTTTATAAGTTCTACGTAGTCCGGATGTGTCTTCACGCCCTCTAGCTCATCTGACATCATCGCAAGAGATGGCATGAAATAATAATTGTCGGCTACAGAGCTGAAAAATTTATCTTCAGAAAAATATCTAACTATTTTTGGCATTAGTCTTCCTTATGAAAAAGTCGAATACGTGTACTCAAATCGAATACAGCAATAAAGTACGAATTAATTATGTCTTTGATTATACAGCGTGATTTGAAATGAATAAGTGGTGGAAGAAAGTATCAACGATCTTAAGAATTATTAAAACCGTTCAATTACCAGACAAGAGCTGTCGGTTTGATTCAGGAATCTCTACGTAGAACCTTAATCACTGAGCCTAGTACAATAGTTTGTTCAAAACTTTCTTAATCTCTAGTTCAGTCATCACTGGAGCACAGTTAGTAATGTAGCTATTTAGCTCATAGAGACTAACGACCTTTACGAAGGAATCTCTCTCCCCTGTTGTTTGGCCCGTCATCAGCAGTACACTCTTTACTGGTATTTTCTTTGCTTCAGAGAAAAATGAAAAAAAGCCATTCGTTCGTGGATTAAGATGGCAATACAAAGCAAAGTTGGTGCGCTTGATCTGATCAAATGCACTGAAGTTAGTCGTTCTTTTTATTGTACCGTTTGACCAGTTCTTGGTCTCAACAAGAAAGACACCGGAAGGGCCAAGCACTACATGGTCAGCTTGTGCCGTATAAACTCTTTGCCGAGTCCTTGGGTTATAAACAGGTTTCAAGAAACGAAGTTGAACATTGTTGATTACGTTATAAGAATCAGGAAGTTTTCTGAGTTCATCAAGTGCTTGCTGTTCTCCAGAGGCACCTTGAATCAAAGCGTAATTTGAATCAAGTAGATATTTTGACGTTAAAAATGACCCCGTCATTTGAGAAATCTTATTACGAATGATCTTCTCTGATTTTCTCTCAAGCCTCTTTAATTCTCTTCTTAGATTAAACAGTTTAAACCAAGACACTACAGATCGAAAAACCTTACGCAAGTACGATAGATTTTCTTGAGTATTAACCTGCTCCGCAACATGATTTGAAATCATCTCTTTCTGTTGAGTCAATTTAAGATGGTGCTCTTGCCGTGCGATAGCTTCAGCTTCTTTGACTTTATCATCGCAAACATTCTTGAACTTAATTACATCGTCGAGAGACTTTATGTGTTCAATCCCACTTCGCTTTAGAATATCGATCAGATTTTTTAAACAATCAATTTCACCAAAGACAACCGCCATCCTGCTCCTATAAGTAGTAATTGTTCTTTTCAAATCTCGACGTAGAACCTGCTTGTTCTCTTCATATCATGCAGAAGACCTTGGGCAACTACATGTAGTTGCCTCAACTACAGTGAAAAACTACATCTCAACTACAACTCAAATTATACATCGTGATATCAAATGATTAAGGGTGGGAAGAAAGTGTTTGTCCCAAAATTTAAACTCCTGTTTTCATTGCTGAATTTAGAGGTCAGGGATTTTGAGACATACGCTTTTACGAATGGTGGATTCTTCGTTACTCGAATGATCGCTTATACTTACAAGGAAAGTAGCACTAAAGTAGCATCACTCATTCAAGTTCATTGTATGTTTTAAACAATCTGTAAAACTGCAAACATCACTAATAAAATTAGTTCGAAAGCTTGTATTATTATTGTCATTATCAATGGCAATCACAAATTTACGGCCATTTCTTAAAGTTCCAGGTTTAGCGTACATAGACATGGGAAACTTGAATTTCCTATCAGGCTCACTTAATCTTTGGACTAGTTCCTCTTTAGACATATTTAAATCGCGAAGCTCATCATTAAGCGCTTTAATTGAATTTTCGTCTTCAGATCTTACCAGTTGATTCAATTTATTTTTACCTAAAAGTCGTGGCCTTGATACTGGTTCGTTCTTGCTCCACGCTCTTCCTGCTATTCCTACGCATCCCATATGCGAGTTTCTATCCAGTTGCCATGTTGTATCATTTTGGTCTTCTCGGTAGCTATTAAACCTCGAAATAATCCTCAGAAATAGCTTATCTCCAACCTCTTGTTCTACAAAAACAGTAGTTCGAGTTTCATTACCTAGTATTGACACAAACTTTCTTCCAAATTCAATTGTCATTTGCTTTATTTCATTTTCAATTTTTTTATCTGAAATATCCTTAAGCTCTTTCATCTTTCGAAAATTCTTGTAAACATGATTTATAAAATGCAATAAAATGACACCTGCAGCAATTAAACAAATCAATTTCGGAGTTAAAACAATATTCTCGCCTTTTAAAACTTGAAACAAGGTTGTTGTTCCAACTGATATTAGAACATCCCAAAAGACGGGCATGAAATGTTTTAAAGTATCTTTAAAGGCTTCTTTCAACATCGTTTGTCCTGGATTTTATAAAATGCTCATAACTTCTTCATGAGAAACTTTTTCTTTTAGTTTCTTGGATTCGACAAAATAGACAAACTTCTTGCCAGATTTTTCTTCTCTAAGGAATCCAAGCTCAACCAAAGTCTTCAACTCTTGTCTCGCCACTTCTCTCGACTTATTGATTTCTTCAGCATATTTCTCAATGGAAACAGGCCTGTACTTATTGAGAGCTAGCCTTTGAAGTAATCCAATTTGATTTTCATTTATTGAGAAAGGCACTTTTAAAAGATTAATTTTGATTAGATAAGCAACCTTGCCTTCTACTATCTTTAATGCTGCCAATAAAGATTCTAGGCAATAATCGATAAAATAAGTGAGATCCCAGTCATGCTTCTTTACTTTCTCGAAAGCTCTTTCATAATGATTTCCCGAATTTTTAAGGTGAGCCGAAATTGAAAGTAATTCTACGAATTTCAAATCATGCTTCATTGATTTAAAGTAAAACAGAGTCCTCGCAGTTCTTCCATTTCCGTCAAAAAAGGGATGTATGTATGCAATTAAGTAATGAAGCAATATCCCTTTAATAAGGGGATGTAAGTATCTCGGATGAGAAGTCACTTTTTGTATTGTTTCTTTAATTGCATCATTTATTTTTGAAAAATGAATCCCTTCATGAACAATCCTTCCAAGAGCACTGTTAACAACAACTGAGTCATTTCTAAATTTTCCACAAAAATTGGCATCATCGCCTGTGAGTGTATTTTTTGTGACTATTTGGTGAATTTTTAAAATACTGTCCGTCGTAAGCTGATTTGAACGATTCTCTTTAATCCAATTCAATGCTTCAAAATTATTTAGCAACATCCAATCGTCTTTGCTCGCAGGCCTTTTGCCGGATTCTAATAATTGCTTAGCTTTTGCCCTTGTTGTATTGGCACCTTCATAGATTGCGGAACTAATCGCTTCCTCAATTTCAGCGTCAGCTAAAAAACTTTCCTTAAATTCACTATGTGCAACTATCTTGTCGTAGAGTTGAGTCCCTAGTCTTTCTATTTCAATAAGCTTCTTTTGAATTGAGTCAGAAGGAAAAAACCAAAATTTCAAATTTATCGAATCAAGAAAAACAGGAACTGCGCCTCTCTTTCTAGTGACCATAATCCTTTGCCAATATTCATCCCATTTTAAAGGCTCATGGCCCAAATTAGATCTGTGCTTAAGCTCGTCTTCCCCTAAGTACCTTTCATGAGTATACTTAAGCCAAGTTTCCGAGTTCATGAAATCAAAGTCTTCTTTAGGAGAAAACATATACCAGACCTCCTACAATATTTGTAACAATTATTGTAGAAAATCCGGTACATGTAAAGTCATTCTTTTAGGCCATTAATTTCATTCGTAAAAGCCTTTCCCTCAACGCAGTCCGGCCAACATTTCCTTACTTTTCTACAATATTTAGGGGCAAAAATTGTAGAAAAATTGCCCCTCTCGGAAAACACCATGAAAATTAGTGACTTACAGATGCAAGCATTCTTGCAGAATCAATGCAAGCAATTGAAATAACAAAAAAGCCAAGCTTGGAGCTAAGAGTACTCATCTCGAAACAAAAAGCTCGGCTACTTTTCCCATAACAGCCTCATCACTAGGTAAAAACCTGAGATTCTCAGTGGCCCCTCTCTCATCAACTCCTGCAAGCCTCATATAGATCTGCATGGTCTTGAGATCCTTCCAGCCCCCTATCTTCATCACCTTGCTTGTCTCCACGCCATTCGCTAATAGCTGAGTCGCAAAGCAAGCACGTAACGTGTGAAACTTAACTGAGGGAAGGCCAATGTCTTTAAGGAAGGCCCTTAAAGGCTTTGCCTGCTCTCCTCTTTCCCAGTCCCTTAATCGGGGTAAGACCCAACGATCATGACCAGTAAAAGATTTTAGTTCCACGATCAGGTTATTAAGCTCGACTGAAATAGGAACATTCCGCCAATACCCTGCTTTGGTAGATTTTATTTCGTTTGTACGTTTGCTGAAAGATTGTTTCACGCGTACAAGCTTGTTCTCAAAATCAATATCATTCCATTCAAGGGCGTAAAGCTCACCGCTTCTCATACCTGTTAAAAGTGCCATGGCCCAAACGGGATACCACTCATGTGAACGTCTTTTTGCTTCAAAGAGAAAAGTTCGAATCTCAGTAAGATTCAATATCTCAGGAAATTTTTCTTCCTTCTTATCAATTTTCATTCCCTGCATGGGACTAAAAAGAAGGTCCTTAACCTGACGATTATCTATGGCCCACTGAAAAACAACATTGATCGTATTTTTAATCTTCATGATGTAGCTTTTTGATTTGCCCAAAACATAAAGATTTTCCAATACTCTTTTTCCATCACCTCTCGTTAACTCCTGGGGTCTTCTCTTAAACCAATCCGCAGTATAGCGTCTTAGCATTTTATGATAGTCCTCAATCGTAAACTTATTTGCGTAACGGTCAGAGCCATTTTGAATTTGGTCATAATACCAAAGTTCAATAATTCGCTCCCATGTATTTCCCTTTTCTTCTAAAGCACCAAGCACCATAAGCGAGTCTTTAGTCATTCTAATCTCTTCTTTGGCAGCCTCCCTCATTGAAAGAATATTACGTTTGCGCCTCTGCACCCTAAGCAAGGGATCAGAGCTACTTTTAACGTGAACATACACTTCAAATAAGGTTTTACCATTTTCATGGTATTCTTTAATCGACATTGGAACCTCCTATCAAATGATTGAATTGTCCAACAGCCGATTAAGCTCACTTAACTTAAAATAAAGTCGTCTCCTAAATTTCCTCGCAATGATTTGTTTTCGATAAACAGCATTGCGAAGAGAGCCGACTGATATCCTAAGATAGTTCGCTGCCTCCTTCGTATCCACCCATATTCGCTTGTCAAAGAACGTTGCTGAAATATTATTTTCAGCAGGACTACTATACTGCATAGTCCTTTCGTTGTATTGGTGAAAAATCTTAAGTTTTTCATTCATTCACACCTCATTAAAAATTAATGAATCCAACCTTGTCAGCAGTAATTTCTTCGTACCTTTTTATTTTACCTGAATCGAGTTGATGCTCCCTGAATGTTCTATGGCCGTGCACAAAAACCTGAACACCTTTAATTAGAAATACTTGGCAAAGTTCTGCTTGTTTTCCCCAGACAACAACTTTACGCCAGTCAGGCTTTTCAGATCCTTCGACTGGAACGGCAACATTCAAACGACATACGGCTTCTTGTTTTCTGGTATAGCGAAGCTCAGGATTTTGACCAAGCCTTCCAATAAATAAAACCTGATGTGTGGAATTAATAAGCAACTCCTTTGTTAATTAATGCTAAGTCTTTTCACTAAAAATTCGCCGAGGGTAAGATTTGAATTATTTTTCTTGTTGAATTCAATTAATGCCCTTTCGACCTTTTCCATGTCGCTTAGTGTGGATTCTTGAATCTTCTCCAGGTCTTTATCAGTCAGCTTGGTGACTGAAAACAATGCCAAGTCCTTAAAGGTAATCTCACGGCCGTAATCCTTTTGATTTGCCCGCTCTAGAAGCCCAAAAATCAAATCAAGCTCAACTTTTTCACAACTCAGATCCACGAAAAACTTAGATCGATCTTTATTTAATACATACTCACTTATTTGATTTTTGGGCTTCCTCCCCCTCTTCTTACTACTTAATATTTTTTCATTATTCATAACTACTCCTCTTATAATTTTGTTACCCGCTTACCATCTCTCATTCTTTTCCAAGCATAGAAGCTGACTCCATACTCACAACTCGTTGGGGGTGGGGAGTCAGTTTCGGAGCGCGGAATTCCTAATTGATTCTGATGATTTAGCGGGTAACAAAAAAATTGATTGTTCAGCATTTGATACCCATTTGATAGTCATTTAGACCCCATTTGCACAGTCGCGAATATGGTCGAAAGGCTTGTCTCATTTCCTTTAAAATACCCGCTTGGATCTGAATCAAAACATTTATCAGAAGTCAGGAACGGGTTAAAAAAGAACATAAACTTATTCATCTTTTCCAGACCAACTTTCTCCCTGATGATTTCCATGTAACTATCGACCAAGCTTTTCTGAGAAAACATATAAAGGATATAGTCATAGTAATCGCTCTCAGAATAATAGAGGGCTTTCTGAACAATCCTTTGTTTGGACTTTCTGGTAAGCTCTAACTCAAAAGCGATTCTGAATTTCTTTCCTTTGCGCTCCCCTTCAAATAGTGCATCTGGGTTTACTTTTGCCGCTGAAAGAAAAACACTCTTGTCGTTAATTTCGTGTTCAAGCATTACCTCATTGACCCATCCATTATTCAAAAACATGCGACCAATTTCAGAAACCTTCAGATCATGAATTAATGTATTCGTTGAAACTGATGTTGGGTTCTCCTTGAGCGACAACGCCGATTCCCCGCGACTGCTGAGATAGACGTATTTCTTCCCGCTATAAGGATCTCTAAATCCTTCCAGTACTTTCTTTGATTCAAGCAGCCTGATGATCCTGTAAAAGTTGTGATAATGTGATTCAATCTCTGACTCCTTCATTAAACTTTTAACGTCCATGATTCGCCACTTCAAAAGTGGCCTTAGATAACTTAGGTGGAAACTGTTCACTAAATGAAAATCTTCGATGCTTTTAATCATCAGGCCTCCTTTATTTATCAAATGCCCCTGCTTCTTTTATCTTCAAGACCGCAATCTTTTTCATCAGGGCCTTGTCCCTATTCCTGATATTGATGAGATTTACTTTGGCAGGCCTTCCTTGTCTTAAGAGAACACACTGGCCGACTCCAAGGTTCTTAATGACATCCGGATGGACGATCATCTCATGCACTTCCCGCTCACTGGCCGAATCCTGTTTCTCTCCGTTCTCAACTTTATAAGTCTGCTTCTTGGCCAAAATCGTTCCGATGGCCTGAGAAAAGATCTCTGCATTGACCTGCATTCGTTGTTTGAAGATGAAAAAATTGGCAGTGTTTTCTATCACCTGAATTGTCAGCTCTGGGTCTACTCTATTGATGTCTGATGCAGTTTGAACCGCCATCGTCAGCTCCATTCCAGCACCTCGACACTTATTTTCAAGTTCAATGAACTGTGGTGTGATGAGAGAGCCAAACTCATCAAAATAAATACTCATCGGATGAGTTTTAGCGAGGGAGTCCTTGCCTATTTTCAGTAGGGTACTGTAGGAATTAAAAAGAAGCTCACCCAGGAATAATTTCCCAATGGCCACGGCAGTTTCTCCATATCCCTGAACAGATAAACCGATATAGAGGCAGGCCCGCTCTTCCCTGACTTTTGAAATGGTCAGTCCATCATGGCCAGCATTTAGAATCTTGCCAAAGTCACTCTTAAGAATGTTTTCTATTTTTGTAATTATTCCAAGGTTCTCTTTTGTTTCGTGAGCGCAAAGGTAATCGTAAATATTTTTAAGCGTAAAAGGCTTGTCCTCCAGTTTTAAATGATCAAGGGCCTTATTTAAGCTTCTACGGCATGCATCTTTATAAAACTCCTCACTCCAAACAAATGCACCCATGAGTCGATCAGAAACCTGACTTTCAGTTCCTTCTAATATCGGGTTTAGGGAAATTGAATCCGGGTCATGCTCAGAGAAAACATAACAAGTTCGATTGTATTGTTGGCACAGACGTCTGAAAGTATCCAAAGCTTCAGCATCGCCTTTTGGATCAACAAAGATGATAGGCTTGTTATTAAGAAGGGAATTCTCCTGAAGAATGGAGATCAAGTTAGTTTTACCAAAACCTGATGCGCCAACAATAAAGGTATGCTTGCCAAAATCAATATCACCAAGCTTGATTTCTTTTTTCGTCCTGGTATCAATTCCCAAAGCATCCTCAGCGCTTGTTTCCCGTGAAACTCTGAGAGCTTTTCGCTCTATCTTTTCCATTTCTGGAGCTTTGTTCATTATTTTTCTGAACGTGAGTTTTCCAAGTTCAAATAAGACAGAGAACAATAAAACGCAGAGTTCATGAAAGATTTCAACGACAGGTGTGAATAAATCAAGTTCCGATCCAGATTTTTGTTTATTTTTCATAAGTGTGCTCCCATGCCTTGAACGGGCTGATTTGAATGGTACGGTTCCCTAACTCAATTGTTCGGGCCTCAGCTTCATATTCGATGATGTATTGCTTTTTAACTTTCCCCATAAGTTCATTGGGGAGCTTCTCTTGTGGGACTTCATATTTTTTCACCGGCTTAAAACTGACCTCGGGCTTAAGGCCTTTAAGTTCTGGTGAAAAATCAAATAGAGGAACCTCTTGGTGATTTTGAATGGGTTCATCAAGCATCATGGGATTATTCAGGCCCGGTTTTTTGGGTTCATCATAGAAGAGATAAGCAAGTCCAGTTCCAACCGCTGCCCCGAGAACACCAAACATATAAGCATTCTTATCCCTCGACATTTCATCAGGTGAGAAGATGGCTCCACCGCCACCACCAACTAATCCCCCTATCAAAGCACCGCCAATCATGGAACGCTTTAGAGTTGAACAAGAACAAAGCACAACAAGACAAACGAGGAAGCTATATTTCATTTACGGCCTCCATTAAGTAAACCAGCACCTCATCCCCTGCATTAACCGTTACCACTGGCTGCATGGTCTTCATTTCATCCAGTAAAATGTCAGAAGTCCTTTTACCGGATTCGATTAGGCCCTGAAAAACTTGATTCTTCCCACTTGAATCAGTTACTCCACCAAGTGGCCCAGCAATTCGAGTTTGAGCGGCCGATAACACGCCTTGAGAAAAGTCACTCACAACCGCACCAACGATCAGATCTTCCTTTCCGTCATTGTATTCACCTAAGAGCCCACTCGTTCCATCAACATTAAGGATTTGGGCAACGATAGGAATTTCCTTGTCAGGAGTAATCATCTTGTTACAAAGAGTGAACACCCTCTTGTTCTGTGTGGTTGCCTGACAAGCGAACAACGTCTTGTATGGTAGGCCTTGGTTGGGATAGGCCCCTACTAAAACCGGCGAATCAATATTGGTGGAATTAATCGAATTCAAAAGAGCACCCCTGAATACTTTCCCCGTGAGGATTTTTGAGTTGTTTTCCCAAATAACAGGAACGCTGCTCCTTTGTTCAAGTAAGGCATTAACCTTTTTGTTGTTTTCAAAGATTTTTTGTAAAAGTTCATCATTGTTGCTGCTCCTTCTCTTAATCTGAGACCGATTCACTTTTTGCTCAATCTTTTTAAGCCTCGTAATTTGTGCCATCGAGTGGTTTTCAAAGGTAAGAAGTCCCACTACGATCACAAGGACCGCTAAATTCTTCATCTGAATGTCCTTTGTTAATAACTAGTAAAGGATTCTTACTCCCTCAAGGATGAGAGGAACCCCTTTGGAAAAATAGTCTGACTGCTTAACCTTCTTTCCATTTAGTGTGATGTCATGATCAGTTTTATTAACGAACAAAATGGAATTATCACCTTCAAAGATGTCATAAGACACATTTGAAGATTTTTTAGTCAAAGCATGATTCATAACACCGTCCTTGATTTCAATAAACTGATGGGGAGCGCTCTTGTCATATTTCAAATTGAAGTAATACTTACGCTTTCTGGTTATGACTAAAAGATTTGAAAACTCACCTTCCACTTTTGGTCTAATAGCCAAAGTTCGCTGATTATTAGTGACCTGAAAGAAAAAATCATCCTTGCCGCCTCCATAAAGATAACTCTGGATTTCAGAATCAAAAGTCATCGTGGTTAATAAATTCAAAGCAAGAAAAAGTGTTGTCATCTGATTCATTAAAATATGAAAGATCATTCTTCCCCCTTCACAGCAAGTTCATCCATTTCTAATAGTTTATAAAAGAATGGATTTGAGATATGTCCCTGTAGCTTAATTTTAAATGCTTTGAGCTTTCCGTCTGCCTTCAAAACTAAATGACAACTACCAAGCTCACTTGATGAAAGTTTTAAGATTTTATCCACCGACATTATAAATGGTTCTTTCTTAACCAAATCAATAATGACCTTGCTCACGACGAACGGATTAGGATTTTCATCAACAATACTCATGAAGCCCAATCGACACACCTCTTCGGCCAACGGTCTTTCTTCAAAAATGGTTCCTCCCTTATAAAGGAAGTACTTTCGTTCCAATAAATTCGAAACTGTCCCAATCGAGAAAATAATAAGACTTATTCCGATGATGATTTTAAGTTTGCGATTTTCTTTCATGAAATCGGCCTGAAATTTATCGAAGCTCACGTTTCACACTCCTTATGTGGGGCTTGATACTTGACTGAACTTTTGTCTCTCTGCCTTTGTTGAATTGAGTTTTTGAATCCGTCTTGGTTTGCCTTAAAGGTTGTGGCCGAAACTGCGCTTTTTCACTCTTGCCTTCCTTAGGTGGTGTTCTCACATTTGTCGAATTCACATTGTTTTTTTGAGAGGTCTGGATTTTATCCCTCGACTGATGAACACTGTCTTTTGTTTGAGTTTTATCTCCTCCTCTGGTCTCCTTAGATGAATTGGAGGTATTCAGAGTTTTTTCTTTATTATTCTGAATCCCAGTGCCCAGATTCTGACCTTTCGTTTCAACTTTACCTTCGGAGCTTTTCACTTCTGAACGTTGATTAGATTTAGTCTCTTTTGAACCATCTTGATTAGGACTTGAATCCTTTTTCGGTTCCTTCAAATTATTGGGTCCAGATGGCTTAAAATTCTTTGTGCCACTTCCAAAGAAACTTAAATTTTTGCCAGTAACTCTTTCCGTAAGCTTCATCATCGGTGGCAACATGGTCATGGTTTTCATGCCTGAACTGACAAGCATTGATCCAACCTTGGCCCCAGCCGAATGGACTCCATCACCTTTTATTAGCCCTTGAGTTATTAGGGGACTAATCAGGAGAAGTAGAGTCACACCAAAGAGCCAAATGATCGTATCTATCTGAGAGCCGACGAATTCCCCACGAAGTGCAGAAAGGTCAAAGCTGTTTCCGACAAAAGAGAGGATTGCCACAATCACGAAAGGCAGCAACATGCACCAAAGGCTCGCCTGAATCGTCCCTTTCAATGCATCCTTGGTCCAACCCAGAAAATAGAGAATGGCCGTGATTCCGGAAAACACGTAGGCCAAATGGTAAACAGTCGAGTAAATTAATTTCAAAAGCCAAATAAACACTTTTGCGAGTAGGAAGAAGGCGGTGGCCAATAAATCATTTAGATTTGGAACAGCAAATTTTTCAAGAAAGCTCCATCCCTTGTCTTGCTTTGTTCTGACCTTGATTTCATACCATTTTTTAACAAACAGGTTGCGTGGACTCACTTTCTTAAGCGTATAAGATGCCGTCTCAAGTGAAAGGTCTACGGCGTTCGTGTGAAACTGATAAAATGCTCCCATGAAGATAGAGATAACAACCAACTTCTTTACGACCATCCCAAAATTCATATCTCCGAAATACTCCAGGATCAAAGCAATGGTGAACAATGGAGCCACAAAATACCCGGCAAGACTCGTCATCTCACTATAGAGTTTGAAAACAGAAGGGTCTTCAATCAGGAGCATCTCTTTGAGGATGTTGGTACTCACTTGATCTCCCTGCCTATATTATAAGTTTTCTTCTTTTCAAGTTCTTCACGTCTCTTCTCTTCCATCTGCTCAGCGAGAAGGCGATTTGTGGTAGAAACTTTTTCAAGCATATCAAGTTGGGTATTGTGCATATCCACATTCGATTCCAGCATCAGTGCTGTATTCTGAGCCGTAAGCTGAGTGGCACGTCCTGATGTTTTAGCATTGATAGACTTCTTCACTTGCCCTTCGGCTAGTTTCGCTTTCTTTTCATTGAAATTTTTCTGGGTTTTAACTATCGCCTTCGTTTTCTTCTCGTCGTCGATAATGATAGAATACTCCTTCATCATCGCTTGCAGATCGGCCATGGAATACTTCAAGTCCCTAATGGCATTATTCACATCACCCAAACCCTGAATTTCTTTTTTTGCTGCAAGTGATTCCACAAGATATAAAATCCTCTCAGCTCGAAAATACTCATCTTGAACCAGCTCATTATATTGCTGCATCTTCGCTGTGTATTTCTCAGCATTAGAAAGAAGCTTTTCAAGTTCATTAAGTTGGCTCGCTGTCGTCGTAACAAGTTCCACTAGTAAGGCCGTATCAGCACTGATAATTTGAGCTTGAGAGCCATTGATCATTAGTGAAAAACAAATTAAGAAATAACTAAATCTCTTCTTCATGCATCCCCCAATTTGGATTTTTAATCTTAGTAAAGTTTTCCATCGCATCCTTAAAATCAAGAAAGCGCCCTTTTTCCTCCATATAGACTTCGAACTTGGCATTATCCCGCCTGTCAGAGGTAAAAAGCTGGTACTCGAATGTATCTGGATAAAAGCGGATGGGTTTTCGAATGGTTTCCGTCAATAAGAGAAACTCACTATATTCACCCTTTTTCGAAAGGATGTTCGACATCATTTCAACGAGATGATCATCCAAGAATTCACTAGATTTTACTGATTGCTTGAATAGGAGTTTGTAAAATGTATTCTGCATAATAACCCGTCCCAACTGCGTTTCACAAAAATCATCTAAGTTTTGTGAAATCGCCACGGCTGAAGCATCGTATTTACGAAAAGTCCTGAAACATTCAGCAATATAATCCGCATTTTTTGAGAGGAGGTGCCAACACTCATCAAAAATAAAAATCTTACGTCCAGTAAGGTGCTTGAAGTATTCAATCAGATAAATGATCAGTGGAGCCTTCATCGATTCTGGATAATGTCCAAAGTCACAGTAGGTAAAATCATTCAACTCAAGAACCTCATCAGTGATAAAGTCTTTTATTTCTGAAAAGTAAAAGCTGATCCCTTTGAAATTATTTTCAAGAATTTTTAGAAACTCATCAAAGTCAATATTTTGATAAGTTTCAATTGTTTCCTTAATTATCTCATAGAGGCGTCCCTCTTCTCGTTTGCCAAGTTTGTCGTCAATAACACTTAAAACGAATTCTTTGAGATACCTTGGATTTTTGAACTGAAGCGGGTTAAATTTTTCGGAAAGAATCACCCCGCCATGATAAAGAGCATTCTTTCGAAATGAATTCCCCAAATCCAGAACGATTCCTTTCGTTCCGCTACCCAGCTCATACCTTAAAATCTTATTCGCGATCATAGATTTTCCCTGACCAGAGGAACCTGTCACCAGCACGTTGTAATTGGGTGAACTACTATTAAAGAGTTCAATCATTACCGATTGGCCCGACCTCGCATGTAGGGTCATCCCCTTATCCATGACGAAATCACGGTTCATAGGGATAAGATGCGACAGATAGTCACTTGGAACAGGAAGATCTCGTTTAAAACGAGGCCCTACTCCAGGAATAGTGCTCTGGTGAAAAAAAGATAAGCCTCTCTCTTCTGTGATAAAGCTCGCCCCTAATAGCTTGAATTGTTCAATAAAATCTTTTGTGGCGTGATCCAGCTCAACCTTGGTACTGCCTCTAACTAAGAAAAAAACTTCCACATCAAAAAGGGCACGTTCATTACGAGTCACATCTTCCAGCAAACTTTCGGCTTCATTAAAAGCATTTTCAGACTCCAGATCCCTCATTCCCTTATAAAGAGCAGAGAAGTGTAATTTACGCTTAAAATTCAACTTGTTTTTTGCCTTAATGGGATTATAGCGCCGCAGATGCATTACAAAGTCGGGATACCCAAACGAGTCCATGACCCCAATATTATCTGGAAACTCTTTTAGAGTTAGGACTCTAACGAACTCAGGCCCTACCGTGAGATAGTTTTCATAATAATTAATCTCTCCGCCATTTTCCGAAAGATAGATTTCAACTGGTCTATCACTGGGAATCATTTCTCCATAAGAAATTTCAAAATCTGAAAATGTATTTAGGAAGAGCTTACCCTTCAACCAATATACTTTTAAAACCCCTTCCAAATTCATCAGGCTTCGTTCAATCTCCCTCAGGATCTTAGTACAGGAATCCCCGTCCACTTGTTCAAGATCCGGTGGCAGAACTTCGTAAAAGGAGCTGACCTCTCCTTTCAGAGAAGTCAGCTTATGCCCTTGTGTTTCAAATAAAGGAATCATCCCTGCTCCTTAATTTCAACTCTCACCTTCCTTGGTGAAAGAAATCCCACAACATCCACATATTTTCTTATCGTTTTTGAGGCTCCAATAAGAACGCCAACAAACAAAATGGTCACGAGTGGTGGGAATTTCAGAATCAATCCACCATAAAGACCCACCATCACCAGTCCAATATCTATAAAATTCAAACCATAGAACTCAGGTAGCACTTTCAAAAACTTTGGATATCTTTTCATGCCAACCTCACGCAAGTGTTTTTACAAATCCCACGATTGTGGGAGCAATCATGACAACCAAAGTCCCAAGTAGTGCAGAGGTCATTTTGGTTGAAGCATCATTGCGGCCAAGCACTAAATAGATTCCAGCCACAATAATTCCAAAAATCGCGATGGCGATACCGACATTGCTTGCTTCTTGAGATAACTTATCAGCAGTCGCTTTGAGACTTCTGGCCCATAACGAATCTGACAAGCTCCAGAGATAAATACTTAAAATCAAACTCATCACAGCTCCCTAGTTAAAATAGTTATTAACGATACTGCTCACGTTCATCGTAAACGGCTGCTTATAAGCGCGATCCTTCCCTATCTTAAGAACATTCCAATTATAAAAGCGGCTCCACTGGTTAAAATCCTTTGATCCTTCATATACGGGAATATTTTGGTGATATGCCGCGGCTGCTGCAAGTTCGAAGCATCCATAGGATTCTCTCCCTGAGTAACTTACTAAGAAGACTCCATCGTGAGTTGTCTCCGTAAGAGTTGTTAACTTGAGAGAAATGACGTTTTCATCGGCCTCAATAATTTCTTTGATCTTTGAAATATCACTGATTCGAAAATGAGCATTTTGATCTTGCCAGAAAACTTCTACTTTTTTTTCTTCTACTAGCTTCTTCAGATTGAATTCTTCTTCATTGATGATGAGTGAAAGTTGAGTCAGTTCTTCTGTTAAGTCTTTTTTAAACTCATACCCCTCATTTCTTTTCTTAAAAGTATTAAATTTGAAGTGGCATTGATACTGCCAGACGTGACAGTTACTTCCACAGTCGCCCCCACTGACGGGATGATCTTCTTTTTTATCAACGCCTTCGCCAGTTCGTTTACCTGTCGAAAGCTGGAAATCCACAATAGAATTCGGAGACACGTTTCCTAAAGGATAAATCTCAAAATCATCATTCCCTGAAACACTGAAACGAAGACTATTCACTTTCTCAGAAGTTTGAGCAGAAAGTTCTTTTCCAGTCACATATGAAAGGACAATGGATTCTCCCGGAAGATATTCATGATCAAGATATGTCTGAGACATGCGATCAGTAAAAACAAACCATTTTCCTTTTTTATCCTCAATCTTCACTTCTTTAAGATGAGTATAGTCAGGTAGGTTATTTTCAAACTGCCCAACCTTCACAAGCTTGTCTTCTTCAATTTTATGTTGTTTGGGGTAGATGTTTTCCATTAGATCCGAAAATCGATTCTTCTTACTGTAGGGGGCCACGAAAGCACTTGTTGTCTCAAGCGGAGTATTCATCACCATTTGAATGGTTTTTGCTTTCACTGATCCCATCAACTCCGAATACTTAATGCCGATCTCTGGAATCTCAAAGTCTTTCACCTCCGAAATGATGAACTCACCACGTTTTAAATAGTTTTGAGATATGAGGTCCAATGGAACATTCTCTAGGATGACTGAAAATGTTTCATTAACATCCCTGTTGAAATGGCGGTCTACTGTCTTGGTAGTCAGAAGTTCGTAAGATTCGGTTTTATAATCAAAGTAATAGAAGTTGAGTTCAAGGTTCTTCACACTGCTATAAAGAGAGTTCGGTAAAAGCTTAACTGTATTTTCCAGTTCGACCGTCACCTTATCTATGGCGACTCCTAGATTATCAAAATACTGGCCAGTCTTTAGTGCATTCACCCCGCTAAAGCGTGTATCCACTTCTGGGTAGATGACTCTTGTTAGATCCGACTCTTTAATTTCTCCCCAGCTATGAGTTGAAAAACGACCTATGCGAGAGGCTTCTTCGAAGGCTTTGTTCCTTACAAGAATTTCTCCCACTCGATACTTAAAATCTGGATCATTGCGACCAACACGCGTATCAATTGTAAAATCCCATGCTGCATCTGTGTGATCCACTCCATCTGGAGTCTTTACATGCCAGTTCACCTTGATGGAATAATTTTGCAAGAATCTAGCTCGAAGCTCAGGAATATCCGCAACAAATGGATTCAGTCCTTTCTGTTTTTCTTCAAGATCATTGATCCGATCACCATCAGTATCCATTTTGGATAAATCTTCTGGCTTAATTTCCTCGTAGTTCCGAGCTTCATTATTTTTCTTATCTTTTTCTGGCGACTTGAAAGAACAAGACACCATTAAAATAAAAAATGAAAACATAAAATATTTCATTACTCACCCTCGTCGTTGAAATGTATTAATTGATTTAAGCGTCTTCTTATTCGAAGGAGCCTTTTATTTACTGAGGATCGCTGTAACTCATCTTTAGACAATAGCTGTTCAAGAACATCAACCTTGAATCTCAACTCTTCTACCTTGGTCCCTTCCATGAAATCCTCCTTTCGTTTTTAGCCTTCATTCCAATTGAGTCATCATCTAATGAGCTTGAAATCTCTTGCATGAGATTCTGGAGCTTTATGTTCTTGATAAGCTCCTCAACACTGATGGCACCAAAAAGATCCATGACTTCCATTTTCACGTTTCTAAGTGACTTACTCATTCTCGCTCCCTTAATAAAATTTCTGATCGTAGTAGTGGCGATAACATTCGCTAACTGATGCGTTGGCCTTCATACAGCCTCTAAACTTTTCCAAAAGTGACTTAATTTTCTTCATGCTCTTCTCCTAATTTGATTGCATCGTAGATGCGCTTCTCGAACTCTTCTGAGATCGATTCGTAAAGTAACTTCAGGTCGTTTGGTATCTGAAAATTTAAAACCTCAAAGTAGCCATTCATGTTCACCTCTTTTGACCACTGCTTAGTCAAAAAGCGTGCCAAGAATTTGTTTGAAGCTTTTCTTGAATTTAGAATGGTTTAGCTGTGGTCACCCAGATCGAGTGGTACACATCGGATAACAAGGCCGTTATCGAATTTGCAACGAATGGGAGAAATCAACGTCACTTGTGGTAACAACATAACCAACAAGTTTACGGGCACTTACCGAAATGCTGCGCGCCAGCACGCGGCTCCGACCGGTATGGATTAGATAACACTGTTATCAAATATTGATTTAATACTTGCTTAAGCAGATAGCATTGAACTATTCCGGTGTTATGAAAAATACCGAAATCTCTATCCTCTTAGTTGAAGACGACTCTCTCACGCTTCAAACCAATAAACGTATATTGGCCGATTACGGGTCTATCAAAACGGCCACATCAACAAGTGAGGCCGAGGCTATAATTGCGAATCAAAAAATTGATATCGCATTTTTTGATCTCAACCTCCACGGACAACTAGATGGATTGAAGTTAATCAAATACGCTGAGGCAAAAAATATTTATTCAATTGTCGTATCCGGAGAAACCAGACAGGAAGTATTAAAAGATGCATTTCTAAACGGCGCAAAAGATTACTTACTTAAACCTTTTGACAAAGAAAAACTTACACAAGTTCTAAACCGCTTTTTTAATAATAGAAAGCATTCCGATTTTGAGAAGATCATAAATGAGTCATTCATCACAAAATCACAGAAGCAGACGGATGAACTCTACAAACTTAAGAACCTAACAATATCGGATCGTCCGATTTTCATTAGTGGTGAAACAGGTACAGGAAAAAGAGTTATCGGCCATCTTATCAAAAAGATATCTGGTTCGTGTGAATTCCTAGAATTAAATTGTTCTCAGTTTAGTGATGAATTAATCGCCAGTGAATTGTTTGGACATAAAAAAGGTGCATTCACAGGTGCTAATGAAAACAAGATGGGCCTATTAGAAAAAGCTGATAATGGAATTATATTTCTAGATGAAATCCATGCCCTCTCTATCAGATCTCAGAAAACACTATTGAAGGCAATTGAAGAGAAAGAATTTTACCCAGTTGGCTCAAATAAATCAGTCAAATCCAATTTCAGGATCATTTCGGCAACCTGTGAGAATATTCAAGAACTCATCAGTGCTGGCCGGTTTCGTAGTGATCTCTTTGCGAGGATATCAACCTTCCAGGTTAATCTACTTCCCCTAAGAGAACGAAAAGAAGACATTGCCCTATTATTTGAACATTTCATAGCGAAGCACCTTGTGCAGGTTCTAATCACGGATGAGACTAAGGAACTA
>JAIEMA010000032.1 GCA_019752535.1 Bacteriovoracaceae bacterium | reverse complement strand
TTGAAACTTTCATGCGCTTTAAGCTCAAAGAAATCAAGGCGTCTAAGGGCTCGGTTGAATACAAGCTTTTGCCTCCCACTTCCAGAGAATTTGCTCATGTGGAAGGTCTTCATCTCTATCAAAGTATGAATGAATCAAATTTAAACTTAGAGTATCTCTTCAAAGTCAAAAAACTGGATACTGCATCTGTCACAACGAAAGTGGCAAAAGATGAAAAGAAAGTCATGAAGACTCTAACATCCAAAGAGTATCTCATGGGACGCGATATGATTAATCAAGACGGAATTCTCAAAAGTATTCAGTCGGCGCTTGATGAAGTTAAAATGAAAGGTCTCTAGCGTTTACTTCGCTTTCTCTTTCGCCATTTCTGCTAAGAGTTCAGTCTGTACTTTCTGAATCTCTAGTAGGCGTCTCCATTGATGGGAAGAGAGCTGATCAAGTTTCGTTTTAAGATGACGTATCTCAAGTTCAGCCTTTAAATTAATCTTATAATCCAACTCTGCACGCATTCTATCCTTAGACTCCTGTCTATTTTGACTCATCATAATGACAGGTGCCTGAAGGGCCGCAAGACACGAGAGAACAAGATTTAAAAGGATAAAAGGATAAGGATCAAAAGTGCTTTTAAAAATGGCCAATGAATTAATTGTAATCCAAATCGCAATAATCAATCCAAAAGTGATGATAAATCGCCAACTGCCACCGAATTCAGCAATCTTGTCAGCAACCTTTTCACCAAACGTTTGCTTCTCTTCAAACTGAGAATTTAAATTCTGAGTCAGTAGTTCATGCTCTCTTAATGATTTGACGACTTCATTTTCAATCGCTGAGATTTCTCCATCATCTTCCTTAAGCACATCAGATACATATTGAGAGCGAAAATGGTTAAGATCAGGATAGCAGATTGAAGATTTTTCGCTCCATTCAGGGGATTGTTTTTTTATGAAGGGAGTTAAGGTTTCTCCTACAAGCTCTGCTGGAACTAGAGAGTTGAGAGGAAATTCTTTATGACAAATATCGCATCGAGAATCTAAATGAGACATATATTACCCCGCTATGAGAAGGGTAAAACTTTTTTTGTCACTAGGCGACTTTTTTATCGACCCTACCGACTGGAGATTTTCTACCTCTAGCGCGTCTCAACAGTGGCCTGTACTGTTTTCCCATGACTTTAACTAAATGCATTGCGGCCAGTCGTCTGGCTTTAATACAGCTCGTTTTCTGCTCAAGAGAAATCTCAAGCATAAAGGCGCGATCCGCATGACGATCAAGAAAAATCGCCAAACGTACAACTGCCATTTGATGAATTTCACTCATATCTGTATAAGCAACATAAAATGAGGCGACAACTTCTCCCCCACCCTCGGAGGTGAGTCCTCTGAGTATCTCAGGTGGAAGACCTTGCATGCCTCCACTCTTCTTCGACCAAAAAAGCGCATGAATAAGAAAATGTCTGGGAGAGAGAAGGGCCAACATTGCCATTGATCTCGATTCGCCTCCAAGCTTAGCGATTTTAGTTTCTTCATCCAACACAGCTATAATTCTTTGGACGAGAAATCCGACAGTCACGATAAGACCCATGGCCGCGATTAAATGAAGACCAGTCATGGCAAAGATAATCTGGGCTTTATTCTCTAGAAAACGATGAAGACTAAAGGCAATGAGACCCAAGATGGAGCCCACAGCAAGAAAAGCCGTCACATGCCAGCGTCTCATTGTTTCTTGAATTCCATTGGAGAAGCCAGACGCCAAGAGTTGAATTGTAGGCTGATAAAATATTTTATCAAAACTGCGCTGTAGGGCCGCTGCCGCAATTAAGGCATAAACATTTCCAGAAAAAAGAGCGACGGCGAAAAGACACTGAGCACATGCCAATCCTGTCAGAGAGGCCTTCGGGCAGCCCATTCTTGGTGTCATCCAGCGCAATCTCCTCACAAAACCGAGAGCTATCGTGAAGCAAGCACTCACCAAATAAAACTGAGAGACGGCATTGGCAAAATTATAATCTTGAAGTTTTAGAGAATATTTAAATCCAGTGTCAGCAGAAATTTTAGAGAAACCGGCCAAGACTCCCACAATAATGATCCATTGAAGAACACCCTGAGGTGGTGCAGACACTTCAGTTGAAGACTTAGGAGCAGGCTCCTCGTTCTGACCTTTAAGCAAAATCGGAATGTAGAGGGCCACTAAAGCTAAAATCTCAAAACTTGAAATGATCCATCCCTCATGGCCGGCCGTAAATGAGGCCGTAATCGTGCCGAGCTCATAAGTTAAGACTGCACCGGAGAGAACATTACCCGCAAATAATGGACCAAAGCGCTGCAGTACCTGCGAGTAGGCATGCCATTTCACAAATTCTCCAAAGAGCATCGCGACCAAAGCCGGCCAGAGAGGAAATTCTGGAGCAAAATACTTTAGTCCTACTAATAAAATCCAAGCCGGGAGCATCAGCCAAGAAGAGGTTGAAGATTTAGATTTTTGTCCAAGAAATCTCACAACCAGGAAAAAGCTTAGTCCGGCCATGGAACTGACAGCTAAAATCAGCTCAATAGATGAGCCTTTTAAGAGTGAAGTTGTGGTTTGGATGATCCAATGATTGGCCAGCCAGCTGCCAGCAAAAAACATCGTCATAAGAGCTATTAAGGTCCTATTCATCCCTCCTCTTTTCGTCACAACCTCGAAATTTTGTGAGGGAAAAACTCAGATTCTTTGAAATAAATGCCTCGCCCTTAACAAGCGACTCTCCTCATGGAACACTTAAGGAATGAAGATAAAGAACGTAGCCTATATATTCTATGCAGCGGTAGCCATTTTGGTCTTTCTGCTCCTCTCCCAAGCCAAGGTCCAGGTCGATCTGTTAGTGTCGAGCGATCAAGCTGAAATCAATCAAAAACAAGTCGAAGCCATTGATGAGCTCATGGTTCAAATTCTAAACATTGAAACAGGTGCTAGAGGTTATGTTCTTACTCACTCTTCGCAATACTTAACTCCTTACCTTGAAGCAAGAAAGCATATTGAAAAACAAACGGCTAAAATTAATGAATTATTCTCTGAAGATGAAATTGAAACTTATCAAATTGAAAAGCTTTTAAGGCACACGCAAAAGCGGGTTGAGATTGCTCAGACTCTTGTGAGGTCAATGCCATCGGGAGCAAGACTTCTCTCTCTACTTGAAGAGGGTAAAGTGCAAATGGATCAAATTAGATCCCTTACGATGCAAATCACTGGAAGGAAGGGAAAGATCCGTGAAGAGGCCATCGTACAAAACAAAATTTACACTGAAAGCTTGATTTGGGTCACGATTATCACTTCATTGGCCATTTTCATTTTTATGCTCGTCACTGCCAAACAAGTCAGATCTGAAATCGAGATGAGAACAAAAACGGAGTATGACTTAAAAATTAACTTAAGTTATCTTAGCTCTCTCACCTCCTCTATTCCCTCAGGTATTGTCGCGATTAATAAAGATGGCCGTGTGACATTCGCCAATAATAGATCAAGTGAACTCTTAAGTTTTAATCCAGAACGAGTCCAAGGGCAGTATTTTACTAACCTGGCAGGATTTAGCCCTCAATTAAGAAAAGATTTTGATGACTCTCTCTCCCACGGGGATAGTTTCGAGAAAGAAATCACTATTGGAAATCAAGGCGTGCGCTTCCCTACCAATCTCAGGATGGTTCCCCTTCATCAAGGTGAGGAATTGATTGGAGCGGTTGTGACGTTCCAAGATATAAGCTCTCAGAAAGTTCTTCAAGCTGAGCTTGTTGCAGAGAAAGAGACGGCCATCCTAGCGTCTAAAGCCAAAAGTGAGTTTCTCTCTCAAATGAGTCATGAATTTAGAACCCCACTCAATGCCATTATCGGTATGGGTGATATGCTCATTCAAAGTCCTTTGAATGAGGATCAAAAGCAATATGCCTCAGTACTTTCTGGTGCAGCTCAAAACCTTTTAAGACTCATTAATGATGTTCTAGATCTATCAAAAATTGAGGCCGGAAAGTTAGAACTCGATATCGAACCATTCAATATCGTTTCTATAGTTGAAGAATGCGTTCGTATTATTTCCTTTAAGGCCTCTGAGAAAAACATTGATGTTCAATTTCATGATCACCTAACCCATCAAGCCTTTCTTGGGGATGCTCATCGCTTGCGCCAAGTCTGCTTAAATCTTCTCAGCAATGCTTTGAAGTTTACAGATGCCGGTAAAATCACAATCGATTTGAGCGAAGAGCGGGGAATGATCAAAATAGAAGTCACTGATACCGGAAAAGGGATCGCTAAAGATAAGCTAGAAAGTATTTTCGAAAAATACGCTCAAGAGAATGCGGGTATCACAAAAAAATATGGTGGAACGGGACTCGGACTCTCTATCTCAAGAGAGATTGCCAATCTCATGGGTGGAAATATCACCGCCCACTCTATTCCAGGACATGGCAGCACCTTCGTATTCACCATGAGACTTAAGTCCTACAGTGGTGAGATCCAACACATGGATCTAGCCGAGATACGTTTAAGCCCAATGAAAATTCTTTTGGTTGATGACAATCCTGACAACAGATTAGTCGTCGTGAGTTACTTAAAATCTCACCCGATTGATATTATCGAAGCGACTGATGGAGAAGAAGCCGTCAAAATTGCCAAACGAGAAAAGTTTGATCTCATCCTTATGGATATGCATATGCCAAAGGTTGATGGATTTGAAGCCACTCGCCAAATTAAAGCGGCCGGTATTGAGACGCCCATCATTGCTTTAACGGCTTATGCTTTAAAAGAAGAAGTCGATAAAATTCTTCAAGTGGGATGTGAAGAGAGACTCTCTAAACCGATCACAAGAAACCAGCTCTTGAATTTCATGATTCGTTTTGAAACTGATCACGAGATCAAGGGTAAAATCCCCGAGATCGCGGATCAAATCGACAGTGAGATCCTTGATCTCATTCCACAGTATTTAGACCGGCGCAAAGCTGAAATTGAGAAAATAGAAAATTGGATAAAGAATAAAGATATCCCATCTCTCAGAGGTCTTGCCCATAATCTCAAAGGAACGGCCTTAAGCTATGGTCAGAAAGATCTTGATACCTGGGCCCACGATTTAAGCGATGCTTTAAAAGATGAAAATTGGACAAAAATTTCAGAACTTCACCAGAGCTATAAAAAGATTCTCGGTTAAAAGGATAGAGACATGTCGCTTTTAGGAAAAACCGTTTTAGTTATTGATGATGACGATTCATTTCGCGACTATGTGACTAAAATTCTCAACGCCCAAGGGATCACAACCAAAGAAGCCAAAGACTTACTTGAAACTGAGTCTGTGCTCTCAACCTTTACTCCTGATGTCATTATTTTAGATCTTAATCTTGGCGATGGAAGCCTTGGTCATCGCTTCCTTGAGGATCGACAAAAGAATCCTGCACGCCAAAAGATACCTGTTATCGTATGCTCTGCCGACTCCACGAGCGAAATTGTAAAGAAGTGTATTTTAAGTGGGGCCGATGACTATTTGGTAAAACCCATCAAACAAACTTGGCTACTACAGCGCTTGCATAAACATATCCTTCAAAAGAAACTTCTCTCTCGTCGCTTCCCAACAGAAACAGCTCCCCTTTTAAGCCTCGAGTTTGAAGCTCAGCTGGTCGGTATCGGTGAAGGCCATGCTGTTTTGCGCTCTCAGGCTAAGTTTCAAAAAGATGCCAAGGGTGAAATTGCAGCGAAGCTATTCACTGAGAATGATATTTTAGTCAAAACCGTTCGCATGGATAACGAGAGTCGCGCTGGGGTGAATGGACTCTATGACACCTACTGCACTTTGATTGGCATTACTGAAAAAGAAGCTGGAAAGATTCGTAAAATTAAAGCGGGCTGGAGAACTTAATGGGAAACCCTATTCGTATTTTAAGTTTAGATGATGATCAAGACTTCACAACACTTTTAGGCTCACGTCTTAAAAAGCCTCAGTTTATTTTATCCATCACTAACGACTCTATGTCTTTTCTAGATACTCTAAAAAACGAACAATTCGAACTCATTCTTCTTGATCGCAACCTTGGCCCTAATGAGCCAAGTGGCGCCAATCTCATTTCAATTATTCGCGAAACAATGAAGATCAAAACTCCGATCATTATGCTCTCTCATCACGATGACTATCAAGGCATTCAAGACTGTCTAGAAATTGGGGCCGATGACTACGTGACAAAACCCTTAGATGAACTTCTACTTAAATCAAAAATTCAGTATTTAATTGATGATAAGCACCTTGATCTTGACGTCCTTCATATTGGAAGAGTCCCTTCACAGGCCGGACAAGCGAGCCTAAAGGCGCAAACGAAAATAATTGAAATCAATGAATTAGGGATAAAAATTGCGGCCCCCTTCTTTATCAGAAAAGGGGCACTTGTTCGCTCCCAGGCCCCCTTACTTCAAGAGATATGTGCTCATGACTCAATTGTCATGAATGTGGCTTCTAGTGAGCTTAAAAGTAATGGACAGTACGTGATGAGCCTTGAGTTTGATCCTGAGGATAAAGACATTCTTATCGCGATTAAATCATGGTTATCCTAGGCTATCTCTTATTTAGATCCTTACCTTTTTATAGATAGGCTTATAATAAAATATTGTCTGTGCCATAACTTGGCCCATGAAAATTTTTATTCTCACTCTTTTCGCTTTTCCTCTGCTCTCATGGGCGATTAGCTCCCCTTACTCCTCTACAGTTAAAGGCATCACCATCGGTAATGCCCATGAACTCTCGGCAGGTGTATTGAGAGGAAGCGAGCCCACTAAAGAGATTCAACAGCTCTCTGATTATGGAATAAAAGAAGTGATCATCTTTAAAAATCCAACCAAAACGGAAGTGGATGCAGAATTGGCCGAACTGAAGAACTTCAAAATAAAGGCTCATCACATTGCCTTTAAATGGAAAGATATCGAAAACATGCAGGAAGCTTGCGAGCAAGTGGTTAGTGCTCTTCAAATTATCAAAAAAGCTCAGAGGGCCGGAAGTCCGATTTATTTTCACTGTACAGTGGGTGAAGATCGCACGGGTCTATTGGCCGGTCTTTTTCGAATGACTCATGATCGAATCTCGACAGAGCAAGCCTGGAGTCAAGAGATGTGTCCGCGCGGCTATGCGGATGGCAACAAGAATAAGCCCCGCATGGTGACGTCTGCTATTCACAAACAACTCACTCCTCTGTTTCTTGCCCTGGCAGAAAAGATTGAGTCTAGTGAAGAGCTTAGCAAATCCAGTTGCTTGAATCTCAACGTGAAGCCCTCCAAGAAGAGATGCCAGTAAATTTTACAATCGTCTTGTTGAAGCGAATAAAGCCGCATAGAAAACGCTATCCGTTTAAAAATTAACAGAGGTCTTTTATGCTATTTGCGATAATCCTGAGTTTTCTTTCGAGCTCTGCAACCTTTGCGCAATATTATCCAGTTCCTGTTAGACTCACTTGCCAGGCGAGCGAGCTCATTAATGTGAGCACCGGTCAAACGATTCATAACTTTACTTTCGGCTCTGATTGCCGCGAAGCTATTTCACAGGCCAACCAATACCGTGGTCGCTTTTGTGACAACTCACAAATGCTCAACATTGAAGGTTTGAGCATACGTCGATTTAACTTTTCTTCAGACTGTAAGGATGCTCTAGCGAAATCAAATAACCGTCATAGTCTTTTTTGTGACCGCGGCCAATTGATTAATCGCTTCGGGCAAACCGTCCGTGAGTTTAGTTTTTCAAGTGATTGTGAAGAAGCAGTACGCCAGGCCGGTAATGGCTATGGATTGTTCTGCGATCGCAGTGATCTTGTGGACTTGAATAATGCTGTCATCCACAATTTCTCCTTCAGTTCAGATTGCAGAGAAGCTCAGCAAGAAACACTCAATTACCGTGGTCGCTTTTGCAACGCATCTGTGATGTATGACTACACTGGCAGAATGTTGAGAGACTATTCTTTCAGCTCTAACTGCAAAGAAGCCCTCCGAAAATTGGTAAATTAAGAGTTAAAGCTTTCACCTAACAATTCCTGACACCGCTTCCTTAAGTCTGCGCAGAGGACTAGTCTCTCCTCCTCTGCACACACTTATGGAGGTCCAATGAAATTTATTCTCTCAATTTTAGCGCTTTCACTCTCAATGAGCGCATTCGCTTTTAAATTACCTGTCGGCAGCTTTGATGCTCTTTCAGTAAAATCTATTGCGAGCTTTCCTGCTGAAGAAGCTCCCATCTTTGAAGGAATTGTGAAGCTTTCAAATTGCTCTGGCTCACTCGTCATCCTTGACGGCATGAGCACGTCTAGCAAAGCTTTGGTTTTAACAAATGGTCACTGCCTTGGCGGCGGTGGATTCTTGAAGCCAGGTGAAGTCGTCACGAACCGCGCGACTAGCCGCTCGATGAAAGTTTATGATGCCCAAATGAAACTTCACAAAATCAATGCTGTGAAAGTGATTTACGCTACAATGACGAACACTGATGTGACTCTTTATGAGCTTGATCAAACTTACGCTCAGATTCAAGCTTCAAGCGCTGTTCGCCCATTGCTTCTTGCTTCTACTCGCCCCCTTGCACCTACAAAAATCGATATCCCTTCAGGCTACTGGGATCGTAACTGGTCATGCGAAATTGATGGATTCGTCTTTGCTCTTCGCGAAGGGGATTGGACTTTCACAGACTCTATCCGTTACGACAAAGGCTGCGACACGATCGGTGGAACTTCTGGTTCTCCAATCGTAGAGCACGGCACTCGTACTCAAATTGGTATCAACAACACATCAAATGAAGATGGTCAGCGTTGCACTCTTAATAATCCATGTGAAGTGGATCAAGCTGGACGCGTTGTGATCGTGAACAAGCGCTCTTACGGTCAACAGACTTTTAATTTCTACGGCTGTATGGATGCTCAATTCAAACTTGATTTGAATCTTTCATCTTGCGAACTTCCTAAGCCATAAAAAACAAAAAAAAGCCCCGGGGGTCTCCCGGGGCTGTCTTTAAGGCATTGAGCCTATTTTAAAAAAACAAGTGAATGTAAAAGTATTAACTCGTTATGGGGGACCTTCTCCGTGATGAAGCGGATCTCGAATCTCCGCATATCCGTGGGAACCCCAGAGTCCGGATTCTTCATCCATCCCCGTAACCCAGTGAGCATACTCAGCTCTTGTTTCTCTTAATAAATTTTCTGCTCGCGTGCTCCGGTTATGGGATCGGAACGAACGGACTACTCCCATCAAGGCCTCCTTTGGCGCGGTGAGTTATCAGTATGCGACCAAACTCGGATTTCTCCAAATCGAGCTTTTTTTGAAAAAACGCGCAATGAGATATTGAGAGCTTAAGCCCTCACAAATAAGTAATATTGAGGGCTTTGACAGCTTTATTTGGCATGTTTAGTTAAAAAAGACTCAAATTCGCACTTAAAGCGATGTTAGTGCGATCGCTTCTGATGTCACTGGGGATGTATTGAATGTTGGGATAGAGAAAAATATCTCTCGTAAGAGAAATTCCTAAACCAACAGACTGGTAAACCACTCGTTTAATATAAGTATTACTCTCCTGCCCTCTTCGATGTTCATAAACCCACTGACCAAATAGTGTTCTCAAATTGAGAGTGTCATTTAAAACATATTCAAATGTCGGATAAACTCCTAACACTCGATCAGTCAGATCCGTATTGTGATTATTGAATGAATAAAAAGTCCCAGTGAATCCCATACCCAGTGAAACACCATTTCCCATATCCTTCATAAATGTTTGCGAAACTTTATAGGAGGACTGATAGCCGGAATTCTTTTGCTGTCCATTGGTGATGTAAGTCCCCGTCACGAAGGAAACGGACTGAATATCAAAGAATTTATCCAAGTGCATGACTCTTAAAGCTGGGTCATTCACATCAATTTTTTGATGTTCCTCATTGAATTTTTTCTCAAGCTTTGCACTCTTCGTTCTGATTTTGTCATGAAACGGTGTCGTCATAAACAAACCAGTCGTAAAGGTTAAACTATCAAGCTTTGTCACTCGATAGCGAACTCCCACATCACCAGAAAAATTCTGAAGCGTGAGAGCATCGGCACCATTGACTATATTGGGTCTCGTCGCATCGATAGGACGAGCGAGAGAGCCGCCTTGGTAATTTAAAAACGTCCACCCACTCCAATTTGAAAGAGAGCCGGACTCGGCCCTAAGCCTTCTATTGGTGATCACTTGGTCAGCTTGATCTGATTTGGCTTCTTGCTCTTTAGTGGCCGCAAAGACTGTATGCGTAAAAAATATGAAAAGGATGAGAAATCTCATAAAGCCCCTAAATTTCTAGAAAAAGTGAGTAAAAAATGCAAATTTATTGCCTAACCTTTTATTTGTTTTATATATCAAACAAACGTTTTGGCTAGGAAATTATCAGGAGATTTTATGGGACTCTGGTTTGTACTCGTATCACTTTTTTCAATGGCTCACGCCAATCCCATCGATCTTCGCCTTCAACAATATATAAAAGATTTTGACCTTAAACCTCTTCAAACACCGACTCAACAAATCGAACTCAAGCGCCACTTGGGCCGTATGTTCTTTTTTGAAAAAGAATTATCTGGAAACAAAAATATCAGCTGTGCTGAATGCCATCATCCCAGTGTGAACACGCATGACGGACTCCCTCTTGCTTTAGGAGAAGGAGCTCGTGGACTTGAAAGTGGCAGTGGTCGCTCACAACAACAGGGAAAACTTCTGGCCCGCAATACGCCTGCCTTGTTCAATCTCAATCCTGAACTGCCTTTCATGTTTTGGGATGGTCGCGTGAGTAAAAATGCAAACGGTCATTTTACTGCTCCAGTGGTTCTTGATCCAGCAATCGAAAAAGTTTTAACTAGTACTGTCGCCGTGCAAGCTCTCTTCCCAATGGTGGATCATGCTGAAATGCGTGGCGAAGTAGGCACAAATGAGATTGCTGATGCGGCCGATGAGCATGAAGCTTGGGCTTTATTGGTTGATCGCATCTTAGCGATTCCAAATTACCGAGATACATTAAAGAAAATCTATCCTGGTGAGACGATCAATATTGGGCACATCGCTGAATTAATTGCAGGTTTTGAAATTGATGCATTCGCCTTTAATGATACTGCTTATGATCGCTACTTGAAGGGCGATATGACAGCTCTCACAGAGACTCAAAAATTAGGAATGGATGTTTTCTTTGGAAAAGGAAAATGTGGAGAATGTCATCGTGGGGAGCAACTTGCGGCCGCAGAATTTCACAATGTAGGAGTGCCTCAAATTGGTCCAGGTAAAATCGCCGGTGAGGATTTTGGTCGCTTCTCCGTCATGGGTGCACCAGAAAATCTTTACGCTTTCAGAGTTCCGCCACTCCGTAACGTTTCTCTCACCGCTCCCTATATGCATAACGGGTCCTTTAAAACGATCGCACAAGTCATCGAGCACTATGATGATGTGGAAGCTTCTTTAATTGAATACAAACTCGTCAACAATTGGAAAAACTATATTGATAAGATTGCTGATCATGACCATACCAGTGACACTTATCGTATCAATCACCTTTCTAATAAACTCACTCGCAAACTGAATTTTGAAGAAGTCGAAGAGAAGGCCCTCGCCGAGTTTATACGAGGCGGTTTAACTGATATTCGCTTTTTAAATCGAGAAATCACTGAAGATTACAAAACTTATTCACGCTTCCAACTGAATACATCAGGATTTGAAAAACTTTTAAAAGCCTACGAGACAAATTTTGTTGCTCGCCAAGAGACTTATTATTATTTTGATTTGATGTTGCATGGAGGATTTGCTCTTAGGGAATTAGAACAACCTATTCGACTCATCGTTGTGCAAAACCCTGAAAAGTCTCAACTCATTTACAGACGTCAATTTCATAAACAAGGACAATCTCTCAACAGTATCGTGAGCGATGTAGCCTTCAATAAAACAGAAACGGCCACTCTCGATCCTTCTGTCGCGTTTGATTTAACCTCGAACTATAATGACATGTTTGATCGCATCTACACTTATATAACTCCGGCCGGAGAGCGTGAGATTCCGGTGACAGAACTGAGTATTATTAAACAAGAAGTTGAAACAATTAATCACTCATTCCATCAGATTCCATTCGCTGGATTAACTGAAGTCTCTGATCAACTCAATATTCCCCTTGAAGACCTCTTCATTGTTCCCACTTCATTAAATAAAAAATCTACCTACACAATGGATCTCCCTTTCCAAAACTCAAGCGTGAACGTCATCCTTCAAAGTTCAGAAATCCGAACTGAGCAAGGGGGAATTGTTACGACTTGGGCGATTGAATTTGAGAGTGATAAAGTTCTGAAGAAGGATCTCGCAAGCTTTACAAAAGTAGTTTACGACTACCTTGCTAACGCCGGAGTGAGCACTGTTGACGTAGGGGGCCACTCTCCTTCTCCATCAAAAACGACGGAGAAGATTTTAAATATTTTATTTCCATGAACTGGCGTCAAAGGCATAAGCAGGTTGCCCTATTGATTACCTTGCCATTGCTGGCCGTGGTGATCACAGGCATTTGCCTACAAATGCGCAATCAATTTGAATGGATACAGCCTTCAACTCTAGTCACCGAGAGAGTTAATGATTTGCCGATTCTCAACATTGAGCAAATTACAGAGAAGCTTGAGCTAAAAGATAAGCCATTTGATCAATTGATCTATCAGCCCAAAAAAAATATTATCTCCCTACGTTTTAGCGATGGAATGGAGTGGCAAATCAATCCCCAGACGGCCGAAGTGCTTAAAAGAGCTCAAAGGCGTACTGGGTTTTTAATTGAGCTTCATCAAGGCTCAATTCTTGGACCCTTTGGTCAATACGGAATTTATCTTCTATCCTCATTAGGACTACTCTTTCTTATTATTAGTGGCGTGCAATTGCTTGTTCCAAAGGGACGATGATGACTTCCGGTTTTCGATTCGGCATCGAAGCTGAATTTCTCCTAGCGAGGAAGAGTGACTCTCGTCCTCTATGGTATAAAGACGTATCCTTTAAGCAACTCGATCAGATTTTCAGCCAAATATCTCTCGAAGGCCTTCCCTCTCTTGAGGGTCTCTCCGCAGAACCTCCCCATGAAAAGCTCATGCCTTTCATTGTAGAAGGCTATGGAATTGTCGATGAGAATTTTAAAGTGATTGATGCCTATCCTAAGGGAGCTGAAATTCGCACGCCAGTGTGCTATTCCATTGATGAAGTCATGAAAGTTTATGAAGAGTGTTATCGTCGCTTTAAAACGGCGCTCTCTCAACATGATATGGTGCCAGTCGCCATGTCTCATCACCCGATTGAAACTAAATTTTCAGGCCCTCAAAACAAGCGACGTCATGACTTTTGGCAATGGGCGATGGAAGTGATGACAACATACGGCCCTGACATCAATGTCAGCTTTCCAGAACCCATCACCAAAAAATTGTTTTCTGATCTTGAGGATCTCAACGCTAAGGTCAACTACTACGCTCCAGCACTTGCCGCGATTTCATTAGCTTCTCCCTTTTATAAAGGTCAGCTGTGGGAAAATAAATCTCAACTTGGCCTCTCCTATCGAACGTTCAAACGCTCTATCATCGCCCCGGCCATTGAACTTCACGCTGATGAAAATTTCAGGATAGAGTTTAAAGTTTTTGAAATGAGTTCACACTCGATAGATTTTAAAAATTATATCTTACTCGTTTTGGCCCTTTTCCTCGATGAAACACTCAAAGGGCGCTCCTCGGCTCCCGAGAGAATCTATGATCTTGGCCTTGTGAGCCGCCTAGGGATCAAAGCCCCTGAGATGCGAGAGCGCTTTATGGAAATTTTTAGTAACGCACCTGCAGTTCTAAAGAAACATGGTTTTAATCCTGATAGTTTGAATGAGCTCACAGATCGAATTGAGAATGGCCATTGTCCATCTCGTGAGATGCAGACCTTGTTTAAAGCTGAAGGCTTAAATGCTGTTATCAAAAAATATTCTGTTCTCCATACCCTTTCAGGAGAGGAGATCTAAAAGTTGACCCTCTCCATCCTTTGGGCTTCTATCCTCATTCTTTTTTGTGCGGCTCTCTCTTTGGTCAAACAACACAAAATTGAAAAATCTCTACTTTTAAGCTCACTCAGGGCCATCGTACAAGTTTCTGTTTTAGGTTTTTTACTCAAATATATTTTTCAATCAGACTCACCCTTTCTTATTGCCTCTATCGCCTTCATCATGACTGTCAATGCCGCGATCCAGTCGAAGTCGAGAATTACTGAACGCCATCCCCAATTGATTTTAAATAATTTCTATTCCATCGCACTGTCCATCTGGCCGATGGCTTTATTGGCCAGTTATCTTTTTGGAGCAGATCCCATTTGGAAGACAGAAATCCTTCTTCCCTTATTGGGGATGCTTCTTGGGAATACTTTAACTGGTATCTCTCTTGGCATTGATTCATTTGGGAAAGCCATCAAACAACACAAGGAAGATATCCTCACTCTCTTAGCTCTAGGGGCGAATGAAAAAGAGGCCACTTCATCCTATATAAACGATTCCATTCATACGGCCATGACTCCCACTTTAAATGCCCTCGTTTCAATGGGAATTGTCTCTATTCCAGGAATGATGACTGGCCAAATCCTCGCTGGAAAAGACACCACTGAAGCGGCAAGCCTACAGATCGTGATCATGCTACTGATTGCGGCCGCTGCCTATCTCGCCACCTTGATGGCGATTAATTTATCACTCTCTCAGGTCATGAAGAGAAATGAAATTATATGCTAAACATTGAGGGTCTAAAGCTCCCCAATAATCTCATCCTCGATTTCAATCTTCGCATTGGTGAATCAATCTTGCTTAAAGGCGAAAATGGAGTGGGAAAAAGCTTATTACTCAAATCCCTCGCTCGGCTACTTCCACTAGAATATAAAAAGTTTCAGTATCTTGAAAAAGACCTCTCTTCTTGGAATCTCCAAGAATACCGCAGTCAAATTCTTTATCTGCCTCCCTCTCCAACGGCGCAGTCCATGAGTATCGAGGATTTTTTTGAGGTCATTTTCAAGATGAAGATCTATGAAGGGCATAAACCTCTTTACCTCTATCGTGACTATTTAGATAAATGGAAAATCACAAACTCTCACTTCAATGAACTCTCGAGCGGCCAGAAACAAATCCTCTCCCTCTTGAGGGCCGTCTCACTTAAGGCGAGGGTTTTGTTGCTTGATGAACCCGTGGCCCATCTCGATACTGGCATGGCTGCCGAGGCCTTCAATTTACTTCGGGATTGGCAAATTAAAACTGAGGGACAAATCATTCTTGTCTCTCATGCTGAATCGAAACTTGAACAGTTTCAATTCAGAGATCTAAGACTAAGCTGAATCTTTATGTTTGCTCTATTGCTATTCATCGTGAGCAATTTGCAAAACTCTTGGGCCTTACAATTGCCCAAAGCAGAGTTTGATTTCTTCTATACCCTTGAAAACCACAATAATATCCAAGGTGGCCTGAAGCAAACAAACGTTATCGCTGGACTTGCAATAGGTGAAGCTCATTTAAACGACTTAAAGATTTTACCCTGGATTCACCCAACAGATTTAGAAGTTTCATTCATGGGCTATCATGGTCAATCGCCTCAACAGTTTGTGGGAGACTCCCAGTACACTTCAAACATGGATGTGGGGCCTAAAGAGACGCTTAAAATTTATGAACTCTATTTTCGGCAGAAATTATTTCGCCATTTAAACTGGCGCTTAGGTGTTATTGATCTCTCACGCAGTTATGGTTTTTTACCTTCAGTTTCTGTTTTTTCTAATACCTCAGTAGGAACCAGTGCTGAATGGGGCTCGTCGGGACCAAATGGTGCTCCTCTCTATCCCTTTCCTTCATTTGGAAGTGATATCCATTGGCGTCTAGGAAATGGTCTCTTTCTTATGGTGGCCATCACAAGTGAGTTCGGTGGAAATAAAAATAATCTTCGCCAAATGCAAACAGAACCGACCCTCTCCGCTGACTCTCACTTTAGTATGTATGAATTTGGTCAGAGGACTCGGTCAGGAAAGTGGAGCTTGGCTTTTTGGGAGTATCAACGGAGTGCTCCCGATTTGACTAAGGATTCTCACTCTCATCAATCAGGCTATTTTGCTCAATGGGAAGAAACTCTCCTGAGTCACTGGCATCCCTTCTTTCGCTATGGAAGTACAACGGATGAAGATTCGCTAGCGATTCATTCGAATATTTTAATAGGAACGACTTGGGATCAACCCTTTGGACTTACAAACGATGAGATCGGTCTCATGATGTCTCGAGTGGAATTTTCCAAATACCATCTCGAAGACTTAGATTATCCCTCGAAATATGAAACGGCTTACGAAGTGTATTTTAAGAAACAAATTAATGAAAATCTTCAAACCTCGCTTCATGGTTTATTTGTGCGAAATCCATTTGGCGATCGAGAGATTCCAGATGCACAAATTATCAATGCGAGAATAACAATTGCTCTCTAAAAGAATTTGGCCACCATGGCCACATGCTCTCTCTCCTCAGCAGCAATTTGAGCAAATATTTTGGCCGTCACTGGATCTCTCTCTTTTAAAATCTCTCCAAATTTTTCTCCAGCCACTCTTCCTCTCTCCTCTGCATTACTCATATAGAGTGCAAATTCATGGGCCGAATGACATCGCTCAAAAGAGAGATAAAGATCAAGAGCAACGGGGCAAGCTTCAACTCTTTGTGAGAGCTCCTCCATCCTCGCAAGAAGCCAGCGCTCATGCTTCTCTTCTTCTTTTGAGACCCAAAGCCAAGCCTCTCTTAATTCGCAAGAAGCATCTGTGAATCGAGAGGCAGCCTCTTTGAAGGCAAGAGCCGCTTGCCTTTCAGCAAAGGCAACAAAACGCAATCGATCACCAAGTCCTTCTACAGTCGAAATGGAGCGAGATTTGGGAACTTTTCCCAAGATATAGGGAGACCACATTGTATTTATAATGACGCGCCTCTCATTTCATGAAATGTGAACGACTTGTTCAACTTTTTGTATAAACATAATAGGTTAAAAAATAGTAATGTATCTATATCCCTTTTTTCACTTTTAAGCACATGGGAGCCCAATGACAAAGCCGAACCAGTTGAATCAGAGAATACTCCTCCAAAAATGGATTTTAAATGATGTAAGCAGCTGGAACCCATTTGCTATTTATGGTGTCGCTTACGCATTGATGGGTCTTGCGACTCCACTCGTTGTTCAAATGCTCGTTTCGAATCTCGCTTTTAGCGGACTTGGAATTAATTTAATAAGCCTCAGTATTCTTATCACTTTAGGGCTCACTTTAATGCAGTTCTGCCGCCTCGGACAGACCTACATCCTAGAATACATTGAAAGAAAAATCATCGATCAAAACCTAAATCGCTTTCCACCTCTTGCTCTCAAAAATAAAATTATGTTTTTTGAATTGGCGACAATCCCTAAAGTGCTAAGCAAATGGGCCATTGATGGATTTGAAATTTTTCTCTCTCTAGTCGTGACGAGTGCCGTTTTAATGGTCTACCACCCTTATTTTGTTCTTTTAAATATTGTAGTTTGGCTCTCGCTCTATGCTGTTTATTTGCTGGGTAAAGAGGGCATACAAACGTCCCTTGAAGAATCAAACCAAAAGTATAAAGAGTGGTTTAAAATTGAAGATGGAATTGAAACCACATCGAATAATTGGCTAGGGGCCAGGCATGAACATTTCAAAATTTTAAAAAATCAAATCATCCTTTTAAGTCTCATTCAAACTATTGGTTCTCTAAGCCTATTGATTGGCGGTGCTTGGTTGTTTAACACCAATCAAATCAGCCTCGGTCAATTTGTAGCGGCTGAGTTATTAGGTGGAGGTCTTTTTTATTCACTCGGTAGACTCTCCAAGTTTATGGAAACTCACTATTCTCTGATCACTTCTCTCATCAAACTTGAGAAAGCTTTTGGAGGTGGCCATGAATAAGTATATTGATCCACCTGTTTGGGTAAAAAAGTGGTCTAAGCTTTTACTTACTTTTTTAGCACTTTGTGTGCTGACTTTATTTACGCCCTGGAGACAATTTTCTTCTGGTGATGGACGAGTCATCGGACTTGATCCTAATGATCGCTTTCAGGAGATTCATGCTCCTATTTCAGGTTTTATCAAACAGTGGCACGTACGCGAAGGAAGTCTCGTCAAAAAGGGTGACATCATGGTCACACTTTCAGATACAGACACTGAATACTTAGATCGATTAGAAGTTGAATTATCTGCCAATCGTGATGCTCTCAAATCTGCAGAGATGGCACTCACGACTGGAAGAATCAATCTCAAGCGACAGGAGTCTTTATTTAAAGAGGGACTCACGGCCAGAAAAGAGTGGGAAAGTGAAAAAATCAAAATCTCAAAGCTTGAAATGGAAGTGTCAAAAGCCCAAGCCAGTCTTTTAAAGATTCAAAGTGGACTCGCTCGACAAGCGACTCAGAAGATCCTCGCCCCTCGAGATGGTCAAGTCATGCGTGTACGACATGGTGAGGGTGCTCAAATTGTGAAACAAGGTGATCCGTTATTAATTCTTGCTCCCACAGCTCAGAAACTTGCAATCGAGATGTGGATTGATGGCAATGATGTGGCCCTCATCGAACATGGTAGTGAGGCCCGTATCGAATTTGCGGGCTGGCCTGCCATTCAGGTACCAGGATGGCCTAGTCTTGCCATCGGCACTTTTAAGGCAAAGGTTGTTCTTGTTGATTCCGTTGCATCGAAAGAAACAAAATTTCGTGTGCTACTTGAACCAGATGGCCCATGGCCTTCGGAAACTTTCCTAAGACAAGGAATCCGCTCCACAGGATTTGTCTTGATGAACCAAGTGACCCTCGGATGGGAGATTTGGAGACAATTTAACGGCATTCCAATGAGCACAGAGCTGATTGGCGATGAAGTACAGAAACTTCTTCAACATGAAAAAGGGATCAAATGATTTGTTTGTTTTCCTTTCTTCTAATCTCAAATGCGTCAGCATTAAAGATTGAGGATTTTCAAAACAGAATATTAAAAGAAATGCCCCTTCTCATGTCTAGCAATGAGAAGATAGAAGCCGCTCGTGCGAAACTCAGAAGCAGCAATGGTGCGTTTGATCACAAAATCAAAGCCAACACTCGCAACCAAATGAACAACAGTGACTATAATCGCTTCTGGGAAGTGAAACTAGAAAGACAGCTTCCAGTCATGGGCTCAACTCTTTTTGCTGGCCGCAGGCAAGGCAACGGAACTTATTCTACCTATGAAGGCAAATCTTCCACTTCTGCAGTCGGTGAAATGTTTGCAGGCTTTGAGATCCCTTTGTTGCGTGACAGGGCGATGGATGAGACGAGGCTTCAGCGCGTAGGAGCTGAGATTGATTTCAAGAACTCTCAAATTGAGTGGGAACAAAAAGCTGTTGAGATCTATATCAAATCTAGTGAGGTCTACTGGAAATGGGTGGCCAGTGGACAGAAGCTTAAGGTCCTTAAAAGTTGGGTCGAGAATGCGATTTCTCGTCAAAGCTGGCTTGAGAAGAAGTGGAAGCATGGAGATATTAGTGAAATCAAGCTGACGGATAACCGCAGATCTTTAGCTAAAAGAGAAGCTGAACTTGTGAAAGTTCAGCGAGAGTTTAGTTTAGCTCAAGCTGAATTAGCTCTCTATATCCAAGAAACCAATCTTTCTATTGAGCAAGTACCCGCAGAGATTAGAAAAGTCTCAACACCGACTTCAGACGTGGAGATCTCAAACAGAAATAAGCTGCCGGCCTTCAGGCTCATACAAAATGAATCTGATCTGCTGTATCAAGAAAAAGATTTTGCTAATGCATTGGCCCTTCCAGAATTAAAAGTTGGTGTAGAGGGAGCGAAAGATCTTAACGGCCCTGCCCCCGGTAGAGATTCAAATGACCAACTACGAGTGGCACTAAAAGTAGAAATTCCACTTGAGAATAGAAAAGGTGGCGGAAAGAGAGAGGAAGTGTCCCATAAATTGGCTTCCCTAAGGTATCGCAAAACATGGCTTGAGCGTGAATGGCAGACACGAATTGAACAAAACAGAATTGCTTCTCAAAAAATTAAAGAGCAACTGAACTGGCAGACCCAAGAGCAAGAAGACACCACAAAAATGGCCCAAGCAGAAATCAAAAAACTAGCTTCAGGTGCCAGTGATGTCTTTTTTGTTAACATACGAGAACAAGATGAAGCTGAAGTAAAAATGCGTGTAATTGAAACGCAAATGATTTCAGTGCTTATTGATATTGAAAGAAAATCGTTAGACGGAACATTAATCGATCTTATTCATAAGATTAAGGAGTGATATTTATGAAATTCTACGCCGTAATTTTTGGCGCACTTTTACTTTCGAGTTGTGCTCATCATGTCGATCGCCACAACCTCCCAAAAAAGATTGCAGAAGCTGAAGTCACTAATATGCAAGACCTCAAGGCAGATCTAGAAGTGGTTCTCTCTGAGCATAAAGATTTTGATGAAACACTCAAAAAACAAGTCATGCAGACAATTGAAAGTCATCTCTCCCGCCACCAAGAGCTAAAGGAGCTTGAGTTCCAGACGATTCAAGTTATTTTACAAGAATCACTCACTACCACTCCTCCACCCTCTCTCGCGATTACCCATAAAAAGCTGACTGCTATCTATGATAAAAAAGCGATGAATATAGCTGATTTGCTTGTGGCATTGCGCGAAATGACTGCAAAAACCAATTCGAAGACCAAATTTTATGAAGAATTAAACCTTCTTATTCGTGAGATTCGATAGTTTCTAGACAACGCCATGCCCCGCCCCTAATATGTGGGGCATGCAACACCTTATCGAACTCATAAAAAATGTTATCCATTTTATCCTGAAGATTGATGTCCATCTTCACTCTATTATTGCTCAATACGGGGCCTGGAGTTATGCCGTTCTCTTTCTGATCGTTTTTGCAGAAACAGGACTTGTAGTCACCCCATTCCTTCCAGGTGATTCCTTGCTCTTTGCGGCCGGAGCTTTAAGTGCTGGGGGCTCTTTAGACATTGGGCTCTTAATGCTTGTTCTCGCTGTTGCAGCGATTTTAGGTGATGCCGTTAATTATCATATTGGCCGCTACTTAGGTCCCAAAGTCTTAAGTGGTAAGTCTCGCTTCTTAAAGCCAGAGTATCTGGCCAAAACTCAAGCCTTCTATGACAAGTACGGAGTCAAAACAATTGTGATCGCACGCTTCGTTCCCATTGTGCGCACCTTTGCGCCATTCCTCGCAGGTGTGGGCAAAATGAGTTACGGGAAATTTCTCTCCTACAATGTGATTGGCGCTCTCGCTTGGATTCTTGTTTGCTGCCTTGCTGGTTACTTCTTTGGAAATATCCCTGCAGTTAAAAAGAATTTTGGCTTGGTGGTTATAGGAATTATTTTTGTCTCTGTCGTCCCTATCGCTATTGAAATGATCAAAGCAAAGATAGAAGCTAAAAAAGTGGCAGGTTAATTATGATCGCGATTAGTGACATCACCAAATCCCATTCTGGCCACGTTCTCTATCAAAACGCCTCTTTTCAGATTAAGCCAGGTGAAAAAATCGGACTTGTCGGTCCCAATGGCGCTGGTAAAACAACATTTTTCCGTCTGATCGTGGGTGAAGAGAAACCAGATACCGGTTCAATCTCAATGCCCTCAGGCTGGCGCGTCTCCTACTTCTCGCAGAACGTGGGAGAGATGAAAGGTCGCTCGGCCTTAAATGAAGTCATGATGGGTGATGCTGAGATTGTTAAACTCAAAGAGCAGCTCGATTTTCTTCAAAGTGAA
Source organism: Bacteriovoracaceae bacterium (assembly GCA_019752535.1). Taxonomy (GTDB): domain Bacteria; phylum Bdellovibrionota; class Bacteriovoracia; order Bacteriovoracales; family Bacteriovoracaceae; genus UBA6144. Next base: position 83,666 of record JAIEMA010000032.1, on the reverse strand, counting down.
CTGGATAATGCATATGCTGATCCAGACAAAACTCCCGATGATGATTGGTTAGCGGGAATCCTTGAGAAGCTTGGCGATGCTCAGACGGCTTTTGAGCAGCGTGGGGGCTTTGATATGGAAGCCCGCGCTCAAGAGATGCTCACAGGTCTAGGCATTGGCCCTGACCGCTACAATGCTCCTGTCGAACATTTCTCTGGTGGCTGGAAGATGCGTATCGCTCTGGCAAAAGTTCTGATCACAAAGCCAGATGTGATTCTGATGGATGAGCCGACCAACTATCTTGATCTCGAAACAATCCTTTGGCTTGAAGGGTGGCTTAAGGCTTTTCAAGGCGCCATCCTTATGACCTCCCATGATCGCTGGTTTATGAATGCCATCGTGAACAAAATTGTAGAAGTTCGTCACGGTCAAGTGACCACCTATTCTGGAAATTATGATTTCTACGAAAAAGAGCGCGACATCCGTCGTGAGCAGCTTGAAGCCCAAAAAGATCGCCAAGATGCCATGCTGAAAAAAGAAGAAGAGTTTATCGCCAAATTTGCGGCCCGTGCCTCGCACGCCGCTCAAGTGCAATCGCGAGTAAAGAAGCTGGATAAAATTGAGCGCGTTGAAATCGCACCTGATGAAGTCGCCATTCAATTTGAATTCCCTCAGGCACCTCGTGGAGGCAATGACGTCGTCGTAATTGAAAATTTAGGTAAGACTTGGGTGCGTGATGATGGTCATGTGAACAAAGTTTTCTCAGGTCTTAATGCAACAGTTAGACGCCAAGAAAAGCTTGCAGTGATTGGTGTCAACGGCGCCGGTAAATCGACGCTTCTTAAAATCATCAACGGTGACTTTGAAGCCACTGAAGGTAAAGTCAAAACCGGAGAAGGAATTAAGATTGGCTACTTCGGTCAATTCACTCTTGATACCTTGAAGCCTGAAAACACGGTGTGGGATGAGATCAAAAGTTATGTTCCCTTGCAAACCGATGGTGCCGTCCGCAGTCTTCTCGCGGCTTTTCTTTTCCGCGGCGATGACATTGAAAAGAAAGTGAAATATCTCTCTGGTGGAGAGAAGGCCCGTTTAATTTTGGCCGGGATTCTTTCAACGCCAAAAAATCTTTTAATCCTAGATGAGCCAACCAACCACTTGGATATCCGCTCTCGTGAAATTCTTCTTGATGCCCTTAAGGCCTATGATGGAACTGTCATGCTCGTGAGTCACGATAGACATTTTCTAAGAGAGCTCACTAACAGAGTGTGGGAAGTGGATAAGGGTGTGATTCATCAATTCCCTGGAACCTACAAAGAGTGGCTTGAGCGCTAATCTTGAATGACGAGAGCATTAATATACGCTCTCATGAGTTCAAGCTCTCCCGTTGAAAGCGGTGGCCCTTTCTCAGGCATATCTCCAGACTCTACAGATTGGAATATCTTACTGTTCTCTGGATCGCCTGGAACAAGTTTTCGAAGCACTCGGGCTTCAGAGCTAACCCACTTGTGGCACTCAAGGCATTTTGGAACCAGAATCTCTCGACTGATTCTCTCAAAGGTTACTTTTTCATTGGGATCAATAACGACAGGATCGGCTTTGCCTTCAAGCGAATAGACCAAGGGTCCCTTTGAGGGAAGGCACGAGGTAAGCAAAAGGAGTAATAAAAACTTCATACAATTATCCTTGGAGCAGTTATCCCAAAGAAAAATCTCTAGGACTATACCCAATTGAGAATGATTGGTATGCCAATTTGGAATGCTAAGCGAGACAATTTTGAAATTGTTTAAGTGTTGTCTTATCGAATCTGTCTTCGTGTGTAATAATTTTAAGCTCAACATCAAAGAGTTTTTTACCTAACATATTGAGTTTATACCGATTAGCCACGGCTGCTGGAAGAAGACCAGAGAAACCAGACAAACACATTTCAGCAATCACCTCATAATCTGGCATGGTCCAGATTTCATTCTTAAATTGCTTTTTTACATGAGGGGCGTAGAGCATATCAGGATGAATTAAAACAGGATTGTTTCTTGCTTCTGTCTTCCCCCACAGGGCCACAAAATCTCTTTTGATAGGTCTTGCTATTAATTGTCTGCGGGTCACAGGATTAATCACTAATCCAAGGTCAATTTCGCCAATTGAAACCTTTCGAGTGACCTCAGTTGAAGGAAGAAAAATAAAACGAAATTCCGTTTGAGCAAAGATTCTTTTAAGCCTTGGAAGAAATTGTGGGAATAGATCCATGGCAATAGATGAGTGGCATCCGAGAGTGAGACTTTGAATATTATTTTTTGAAGTTTTTTGATTCAAAAGAACTTCAGTCTGCTCCATGAGTTTGAGTCCCGCGGGAGTCAGTCGAGTCCCCTCTCTTCCACGTGAAAAAAGAGTTTCACCACATTCTGATTCAAGTTTCTTGATCGCTTTTGAGACTGTCGGCTGCTTAATATTAAGATTCAAAGCGGCTGAGCTCATGCTACCCGTTTTAGCGACCTCAATAAAAACCAGCACTTCTTCTCTTAAAAGCTGCATATCATTCCTTTTTGGAATATCTAACACTGCTCGATTTGTTATGGCATTAGCCTCTAGTAATTAATACCTACTCTCCTCTCATTTTAGCGCGCTGGTGCTATAAGCCCCCTATGAAATACCTACTCTTGCTCCTCATAAGCTTCAATGTTTTTGCCCTGGATGCCCAATTTGAGGGGACAGTGGATTTATCCAATTGCTCTGGATTTGTGTTTGCAACAGCTGATTCAAAGCCCTCAGACGCGGCTCTTATTATGACCAATGGCCATTGTTTAAGTACTCTGTGGGGAATCGTTCTCTCACCAGGCGAAGAGAGAATGGATCAAAAGGGATCAAGGAAAGTGGGCCTTGTGACGGCAAGAGGGACAAAGCTCATGGTTAAGACTCAAAGACTTGTCTTCGCCACGATGGCCGGAACTGATATGGCGATCTATAGTCTTGGATTAAGTTACGATCAACTGTCACTCAAAGGAATTCGCGCCTTCAATCTTGTGGGATCCCCTGTAAAAGGAGATGCCGTCGATGTCATCTCAGGCCATAAAAATATTGAAGCCAACTGCATAGTCGAGCAAATAATCAATACTGAGGAAGGAGGGTTTTCGTTTAAAAATTCCCTTCGCCTTTCAATTGAATGTCAGCAAGGCAACGGCACTTCAGGCTCCCCCGTTATACGCGCCGGAACGAGAGACGTGATTGCAATCGCCAACAGCTTTAATGCCAATGGCAAATCATGCACTGACAATAACCCATGCGAGAAAACTGAAAGCGGAGTTGAAGTTCATCATAATTCACGTTACGCCCAGCAAGTTGAGCGTGCGATAGAATGCTTAAAAGATTCAAAATGGGTTTGTCCTAAGAGTTTTTAGCTTGAGCTTCAAGACTCGCCAATTTCAAGGACTCCACTTTTTCTAATTCCATCAACACTTGACGATTCTCAAGCTGAAGAGCTTGCTCACTACTATCGGCCTCAAGTGGAGCTTTAATATCTCTTCTTATACGGGCCAAACGCTCACGAGTCTCATTAATTTGTGCTTCTAGATTTTGAGTCATAAAAATCTCCTCTAAACTCACTATGCCTGAGCTTAGAGTCACAAAACATGATGCGAATCAGGTTAATCGACGTAAATCGGAGATGTTTTATTTATTTCTTTGCCATTTATGGATTCTATTGTGATGGAGCCACCTTCATTATCAGACTTGCCTTTTTTAGCATCAAGATGAAGAACCATCTCATAGGTCCCATGGAAAGCAATTTTCTCTTTTCCTGATTGCAGCAGACCTTGTGTGGCATTCAATATATATTTCACTCCACGGCCGTCGGGCTTAACATTGATCTCCATCTCAAAATTCACAGTTTGATAATCCCAAAGGCGGCGCAATTTGAGCTGAACGGGGAATTTTTCTCCCATCTTAGGGCTAAACGTCCCTTGCACATCACAGGAGTCCCCAAAAACATAATTTGCGGTAAATGATTGTTTGAAGATGGCCAGAGCAATCCAACGATCGCGCTTGGTATCACATTTATTCACTTTGAATTCTTGGTTACGCAATTTATTGGCACCTGGATTAAATATTGAAAGGATACCCTGAATCGCATTTGAAGCTTGAGCATCATTTGCCTTTTCATCAACTCCTACAAGTTTTACTGACTCAGGATTACCCTTAAGTAATTTCCCCTCAGCAGAGAAAATAAACTTCTCCCCTCGATCAAGATACTCACCATTCACCTTTTCCTGACAAAAAACAGTTCGCTCACCTGTCGAAGGGAGAACGAAATCGACCTTACTCATAGGCGGTTTACAATGAATATCTTCAGGAGAGAGGGCAAAGACGAGAGAGAGAAAAACAAAGACAAGCATAAGTGTTACTTTTTAAATTTTTCAAAAAAATCTTTCAACGCCAAATCATAATCCCCTCGATCACAAACAACTGTGCCGGCAAAAGATTTTGAAGGTTCAACAAATTGATCGTGCATGGGTTTTACTTGCCTTAAAAATTGAGCCTTCACCCCTTCAGGAGTTCTGCCCCGCTCTTCGACATCTCGCTTGAGGCGTCTTTCAAAGCGCAAATCCTCGGGAGTATCGAAAAATATCATTTCATCAAATAACTCACGCAAGTAGGGTGGATGAAAAATGAGAATCCCATCGACAATAATAACTTTTCTTGGCGCTACGTGAAGAGTCTCTAAGCGTCGTTTATGAGTCGCAAAATCATAAATAGGAACGGCCGTTGCATGGCCACTTTTAAGTTCTTTAAGTTTTTCCGCAAGAAGCGGAAAATCCAAGCTGTCAGGATGATCAAAATTAACAGATCCACCATCATGATCAAACTTCGCTGATTGATCGATGTAGAAATTGTCCTGATAGACGATGGTTGAAATCTCACTACCCAAAGCCTTATGTAGAGCATCAGCAAAAAAGGTTTTGCCAGAGCCTGAGCCTCCGGCCACACCGATAATGAGAGATCTATTTAGTTTGATAGAGTCGATCACCCGCATCCCCTAATCCTGGCACCAAATAGCCCAGATCATTCATTTCTTTTTCTACATTTATAGTCGTGACCATGACATCTGGATGAAATTGCTTGAGGCGCTTGAGTGCATGTTCACTCGCGAGAACCGACAACACGTCAATGCGTCCCACTTGATAACTCTTAAGGCGATCAATCGCCGCCACCATGGTATCTGCCGTAGCAATGAGTGGGTCACAGAGAATAATGCGCTTGCCTTTTACGTCAGCAGGAAGCTTAAAGTAATACTCCACAGTATTGTGAATGAACTTATCACGGTAGATCCCAATGAAGCCTGCTGAAGCGACCGGTATCATGCTTAATACGGCATCAAGTAATCCGTTTCCTGCACGCATAACAGACACCACAATCGGTGGATTCTTTAACCGCTTCACCGTTGTTTTCGCAATGGGAGTCTCGATTTGAACGTCTTCAAGATCGTTCCAATCTTTTAAAATCTCATAGGCAAGAATTCTTCCGACTTCTTTCATGAGCTCTCTGAATTCGGCTGAATGCGTGTTCTTATCTCTTAGATAACCCAGTTTATGTTGCAAAAGTGGGTGATTAATTATTTGTACGTTTGTCATGTGTCCTCGATTAAAAAACTGTTCCATCACTAATAATATTCAATGGGGGTCCTCCCCCTTCTCTCTTCTCGGCCGCAAGTCTTCTTCCTGCCCACCAGGTTCCACCTTCTAGCACTTTCGCCAGTGGAAACTCGGAGGGAGATTTCCCTAAACTTTTTTGAACTTCCTCACCAATCATATCGAGGAAATAAACTGTCAAAGCACGCCACTCGATAATGAGATCGCTCTCTGGAGCCCAAGACTTTGTCGCATCATCAGGATTCTTAAACGTTAAAAGACCAGAGTCGAGGAACAACCCACCATTGCGGTATTCAGCAAGGCCGGTGAGCTCCTCTGCACCTGTTACTTTTAAACCTGCTTCTTCAATCGGTTCAACTAATGAATAAGTCATCCATTGTGAAAGTTTATGAAAAGCAATTTTCCCCAATTGGGAGTGATTCCAAATGTCCCCAAGATTGACGCCTTCTTCTGTTAAGCGACCCGGCCAGATCGGGCCCAAGCCATCAAGAACTGCGCGCAGAAGGTCTTTGGCGGCAAAAGTTTTCCCATGCTTTGCGATCATGTAATCAATGATGTTGCCCGGACGACCGTCTTTGAAAATTGTTTTATTTTTTTCAAGCACCTCGCCCAGATTATTCAAAAGCCGCACGCGGCCTTGGACACCCACGAGAGGATTTCCCGAAGAGACTTGAAACCCTTGCTCAATATCATGCTCAGAAATATTTTTAAGTCCTAAGGCATCTGACTTCAGACTCTTTTTGTCTGATGAAAATGCCCCTTTCATAAACATATGAAAGCTCGCCACTCCCAGACCTTCAGAGCGATTGTAATTCTTCTTTGTCTCTGCCTCTTTATATTTCCATGGCGCCCCAGCGCCAGCATCAAGGAGAACGGAAGGAATCACAAGATCAAGCTTCACTCGTGCGCGCTCAAGTGGATCAAGCTCTTTAATCTTGGCATCTAGCCATTTCGAGCGATCTTCCCCACCTGGACGAAAATGCCCCCAGCGAGAATGAAAAGGAATTTTCAAATCCGGATAATTTTGGCGAATCGTCTCTAGCACGTATTCTAAAGTAAAATTCAAACGCTCAGGATGAATCACAAAGTGTGTCTTTCCTTGCACGCTCGCTTCAAAAACTTTTTTCGCCCCATCACGAATAATTTTGGGAGATAAAAGGTAATCTAAATTACTCAATGTCCCTTCCTTTCACTTTAGCAAGCTCTTCCCCTTTCTTTGGAGCTTCTGTCGTAAAGTAGCCGGCCGCTTTCTTCGCTTCCATCTCCACTTGAGCATCTTGAGGGATGAGCTCATCAGGAATAGAGATACGATTGACGACTTCAATTCCGCTTCCCACGATCGCATTGTATTTCATGTTGCTCATCGAATGGAGATTGTGGATTTTTGTAATACCGAACAAATGAAGAGCATCCGGCATAAATTCTTGAAAGCGCGCATCTTCAACACCGGCCACACATTCCGTTCGCTTAAAGTAAGTCGCCGCTGAGTCGCCGCCCTCTTGGCGCTTTCTCGCATTATAGGCGAGGAACTTTGTCACTTCACCAAGAGCACGACCCTCTTTACGGTAGTAAACGATAATTCCCACTCCACCCTTTTGCGCGGTCTCAGCTGCGTGCTCGATTCCGTACATAAGATAAGGTCTGCAAGTACAAATATCTGAACCAAATACGTCAGAGCCATTACATTCATCATGCACGCGGCAAGTGAGTTCAATCTTAGGATTTGAGAGGTCTTGAGGATTTCCAAAAATATACGCTGTCGTCGACCCAATAGGTGGAAGCCAGACTTTAAGATCCGGACGTGTGATGAGCTCTGGGTGCATGCCTCCAGACTCTGTATAAAGAATACGACGAAGAGTTCCTTCATCCACGTTTAAGCGTGCGGCCATTCCTGGCAAAAACCAAACCGGCTCAATCGCCACTTTTGTGACTTTAATATCCATGTTCGCCAAGATGACTTTGCCATCAGGCTTGAGTCTTCCGGCCTTAATGGCATCATGAATCTCAGGAATTTGAAGATGAGCCTGAGTGACAGCGATTGAAGGACGGATGTCATAGCCCTTATCAAAGAATTCTTTAAAATGATTTTGTGGATCAAGACCTAAAGGATCTACAGTGACCATCTTTGTTGAATCAAACCATGAAGGATGAGGTCCAATTTTCACAGGAGAGAAAGTATTATTTAAATCCGGACGATGCGACGGTGAATACTTTCCACTCGCAATCGAGAGAGCACGAAAGACGGCATAAGAGCCCGAGTGAGAACCGATCGCATTTCTCGCGCGAGGATTGGTTTGTGACGCCACCACAGGTGCGCGCTTAATCGGGTCTTTGTTGCCCCAATCAAGAGGTAAACTCTCTGGGTATTTTAAATTTTGGTGAGTGGCCAGAACAATATGTTCAGAGCGCTTATCTTGTGTGTTTTCCATAAATCCTCTTAAGACATCCAGTTGGAGTCGTTTTGTTTTTCCCATTTAGTTGTAATCTTCTTCACATCACTCCAGAAATCCAGAGAGTGAACACCTGTGATATCGCCATGACCAAACTTCGATGCATTGATCCCGCCAAACGAGAACGGCTCACGTGGCACAGGGACACCGACATTCACACCCACCATTCCTGCACGTCCCTCACGCGTCACTCTCTCTGCAAGAGCGCCATTAGAAGTGAAAACAGAGCAAGCATTGCCATATTCACTGGTGGCTTGAATCTCTAAGGCTTCAGTTAAATCTTTCACACGAATAATTGAAATGATCGGCCCAAAGAGCTCTACCTTATGGGCTTCACTTCCAGGCTTAATGTGATCAAGCACTGTGGGTGCAAGCCAATTGCCCTCTTCAAACCCTTTTGGCGCTTGTGTCTTTCGGCCATCGACCAGAACTTTCGCTCCGGCTTCTTCGGCACGAGTAATGGCCCCTTTAAGAAAATCGACTTGAGCTTTAGTGATAATCGCCCCCATGTCACTTCCAAGCTTTAAGCTTGAAGCGCGCTCGATGATTTTTTGAATATGCTTCTCGACATCACCCACGGCCAGAAGAACTGAAGCGGCCATGCATCGCTGACCGGCGCACCCTGTGAATGAGTCAGAAATTCCTACTCCGGCGAGCTCAGGACTGGCATCCGGAAGAAGGACGATGTGATTTTTGGCTCCGCCTAAACAGAGAGCACGCTTACCCAGTTGAGTGGCGCGCGAGTAAACAATTTTTGCAATCTTGATGGATCCCACAAAGCCAATGGCTTTCACATGGGGATGATCAATAACAGCATTCACTGTTTGCTCGCCACCATGAAGCACAGTCATGAGTCCATCTGGAAGTCCTGCTTCTTTGAGAGCTTCCGCAATTCTCAGGGCCGTCAGTGGCGTTTTATCCGATGGCTTCCAGACATAAGCGTTGCCGAGAGCAAGATTAATGGGAATCGTCCACATAGGAACCATGGCTGGAAAATTAAAAGGCGTGATGTTCGCAATCACACCCAAAGATTCACGACGGTATTCACAACTTACACCACGAGAGACTTCAACCTTGCCACCAAGATCAAGATTTTGAATGGAGAGAGCGAACTCTAAAACTTCAATCCCCTTCATGAGACCGGCTTTGCCTTCAGCAAAAGTTTTTCCCGACTCACTGGCCTTAAGATGAGCGATCGAATCAATGTCGCGTAGAAGAATATTTCTGAAATCAAAGAGCACCTTGGCCCTCTCTTTCATCGGCGTGCGCCCCCATTCAATTTGTTTTTCGTGAGCAAATTTAATGGCGTCATTGACTTGATTGACGGAAGGAATTGAAACACTTCCGATGACTTTTCCATTATAAGGTGACGTGACATCAAGTGTGCCGGCTTCGCCTTTAGTCCACTTTCCAGCAATGAAATTGTCCCCAATAATTTTATTTAGGGGTATCTGAGTCTGCATAAAATCCCTTTATGAGCAGTAAAAATGAGAATAAACACGCTAATACACATGAAACCCTTTGCACATACCGCGAAGCGCTGCATAAACAAAAAAAGTGAGACTCAACGAACTTAAGTGAGTGACCCATGGCGTACGATAAGTCCCTATCATGCTTGATTCCCGCAAATATTATGATTCCCTCATGGTTGCACTGGATTGGATACGCACTAAAGGTGGATTTTCCGATGCGGCCGATTGCACATGGTCTTTAAGACAAGAATATACCAATCGTCCGGCGATGCTCGAAATTCGCCATGAAGGACAAGTTCTATTCACAGTTGAATATACTGACCAATTCCCAAAAGTTTTAATTCCTGCTCGCTATGCCGCAACATTTGATGGAACAACGCTTAAACTTTACCGGATGCTTTCAAGTCCTGAACTCATCTCAAGCAACACGCTCTCAGATGAGGCCGGACATTTCCATATCCAGGCAATGAAGACTTGGATGGATAGACAAAAAGCCGCATAATAAGCCTCATGAAATATCTCCACACCATGTTTAGAATCAGAGACGTTGATCGGGCTTTAAAATTTTGGACACTCTTGGGTCTTAAGGTTACTCGCCAACAAGAATACCCTCAGGGAAAATTCACTCTTATTTTTTTGGCGACTGAGGTGGGAGAACCGGAAATAGAGCTGACTTATAATTGGGATCAATCAGAAGAATACACTTACGGTCGAAATTTTGGTCATGTGGCTTTCAGAGTGGACAATATTTATGAGACCTGTGAGCGCTTAATGAAAGCTGGAGTGGTGATCAATCGTCCACCAAGAGATGGCCATATGGCCTTTGTGAAATCACCGGACAACCAGTCTGTAGAAATTTTGCAAGAAGGCACACTCCCTCCCCAAGAGCCTTGGGTGAGTATGCCTAACACAGGCACTTGGTAGTTAGAGATTTTCTTGATTAATCACTCTTCCATCAAGCGATTGCAATGGACGATTATTCGTGAATCCCATTGTCTTTTGTAAAAACTGCAGCTGCTCACGACTGGCTTCAATCGGCTGAGCCATCACAACCCAGCGGACACCTTCCGTGCAAGGTGGAGTGGTTAGAGAGCCTTCATAAGTGAAGAACTCGTCTGATGCGGGCATGAAGTGAGAAGCAGAAATCAAATCTGTATAATTTGCACTCGTTCCGGCTTGAGTGGGAGCTTTATCCCAAACTTTCTGCAGCTCTTCGTTTTTCGCACCTTCTTTAAAGAAAATTCCAACAACCAAAAGACCCTTATCACCTGAGTGAACAAGATGCATCTCAAGCGGATACTGCTTCAGATTGAGTGTATGTTCAGATGGGGAGTGAAAATGAAATTGCTTCAAGTTGTAGGAGTTGCCTTCAAAATCAAGTCCGCTTCCCATCTGATAGTTCACTTGAATGGTATGACCGTTATTCACCATACTCATCGGACTTTCAAGCCAGCTTGGATTAAGTGGTGGAAGAGAGTTATCAGGAGTGACGTTTGAGAGTCCGGCCACTTCACCACTTGTAATAGCTATAGGTGATTGGCTTGCGCCAAGACTACAAACCGAGAAGTTTGCCACAGATCCCCACTGAGCGGGTCCCATCGGAGCGCTATAACCCCATTCTACAGATTGAGCAAAAGCTGAAGAAACAAACAACAACATAAACAATAGCGTCTTCATGAAAACCTCCATTCAATTTGGTGAGGTATTCATATCGCTACTTAAAATTTCGGTAAATCAAACTCGTGAGTTGTAAAAGAAGGTTTAAACTATGTTAAAAGTATCTTTAGCCGATTAAATTTTTATCAATATAGCTTCGAACCATGGCCTTCATATCAGGGAAATCCTCTAAAGCATAAATTTCAACTTCACCTTGAGAATCAATAAATTGCAACTCTTTCAAAGCGCCATTTCTCACTACTATGAGCGTTTTTTCATCTCTCTTTCGCCCAGCGAGCTCAACCGTATGATCCTCTAATGGTAGACTTGAGGGTGTCATTTTTTCACGCAATCGCGCCAGCACCGTTTCATGACCCAAAACTTTTCTGAATTGTTCCATCTGTCTAACAAAAAATAGGCCATCAGCTTCAACTCCAAAAGCTTGCTGATAAATTTTTTGCCTCACTTCTTGGGCTTTGATCTTTGATCCAAATCTTAAAAATTCTTCATCACTGCTACTACTCACTCGAATCTCTTCACCTGGAAGAGCTTCGGGATGAAGGCTCAAGGTATAGCGAAAAACTCTCTTTTTCCCAGCGCGGTTCATGACTGGCTTTAATGTCTTTATAAGCTGCAATTCCATCAATGAAGCAGCAAGCTCACTTCCCCACTCAATATAGTCGATGCGAGCGATATGAGATTTCATCTCGACTTCTCGCTTATTAATTCCAGTTTTGGAGAAATGTTGCTTCACCCGATCTTTGATTCGCTTCGCCTTACCGACATAGAGAAGCAAACCCGCTTGAGAGTAAAAAAGATAAGTCCCTGGACTGTTCGGGAGCTTCTCGACAGCATCATCACTTAAACCTGGGGGCAATGGCTTATCCGCAATAATCTCATCAGGTATTGTTTGAGTTTTAAGAGCAAGTCTTAAAATTTCATAACAAGCTTTCGCATCATCGAGAGCTCTATGTTCAGCTAAGCGATTTAATCCAAAGTGTAGAGAGAGGTTGTGCAAAGAGTAGGACTTGAGTCCAGGAAAAGCCTTCCTTGAAAGCCGTACGGTACACCATACATCACGCTTAAAGGTGTAGCCTAAATCAGAGAACTCGCTTTGCAGAAAGCGATAATCAAAAAAGGCATTATGTGCGACAAAAATCCGATCTTCTGTGAGTTCTACAATTTTTTTTGCAACTGAGAAAAACTTTGGGGCCGATGCGACCATTTCATCAGTGATGCCAGTGAGTTTTGTGATCCCCCAAGGGATAGAACGTTCTGGATTGATAAGAGAAGACCACTCCTCAGTCACAACTCCGTCATCTACACAAACGATGGCGACTTCGGTAATTTTATTTCCGCTCGAATTAGCCCCAGTGGTTTCAATATCCACGACGGCAAAGCGCATAGAACTAATCGAGTCCCAAGAATTGATCGTAGCTGCACTCTTCGTCTCTACAACCTTTCGACTGAAGCTCAATCACTCGATTGGCAATCGTTTGGACAAACTCATGATCATGGGATGTAAATAAGAGTGTGCCTTTGAAATCAATCATCCCGTCATTTAAGGCCGTGATCGTTTCAAGATCTAAATGGTTGGTAGGATTCTCGAAAATAAGTACGTTATGCCCAGCGAGCATGAGCTTTGAGAGCATGCATCTCACCTTCTCTCCTCCAGAGAGCACAGTGGATTTCTTTTTGGCTTCTTCGCCAGAGAAGAGCATACGGCCTAAAAACCCGCGCAAAAAAGTTTCTGTTTGATCGGCCGAATACTGACGAAGCCAATTGATGAGATCAAGTGAGGCATCTTGGAAGTAGCTTGAGTTATCTGAAGGCATATAGCCTCTCGATGTTGTCACTCCCCAAGAGATTTCACCCTTGTCGGCCTTTCTCTCACCGGCCAGCACTTGAAAGAGGGCTTTCGTCGCCATTTCGGTCTGTCCGATAAAGACGACTTTCTGACCTTTCTTAATCGTGAAGGAGAGATCATGAAATTGTCTCTCTCCATCAATCGTCAAACTTAATCCTTCAACTCGCAAAAGCTGATCCCCGGCCTCACGCTCTTGGCGAAAGCCCACAAAGGGGTATTTTCTGGTTGAGGGCTGAATATCTTCCAGCGTGAGTTTATCAAGAAGTTTTTTTCTAGAAGTCGCCTGAGAGGATTTTGAAGCGTTGGCAGAAAAGCGTTGAATGAACTCTTTGAGCTCCTTCATCTTCTCTTCCACTTTTTTATTTTGATCACCGAGCATTCTTTGGGCAAGCTGGCTCGACTTATACCAGAAGTCATAGTTACCCACGAAAAGCTTAATCTTATTAAAATCGATATCGCAGATATGAGTGCAAACTTTATTCAAAAAGTGACGGTCATGGGAGACAACTAAAATCGTTGAATCTTCTTGCTCAGAAATAAATTTCTCTAACCATTGAACCGCTTTTAAATCTAGATCGTTGGTCGGCTCATCCAAAAGAAGAATTTCAGGTTTTCCAAAGAGAGCTTGCGCGAGAAGGACTTTCACTTTCTCCCCACCGGCCAAATCTTTCATTTGCTTCTCAAGCATATCCGAGCCAATCCCCAAACCTGCCAGAAGTGCACCCGCTTGTGCTTCCGCTTCCCAGCCATTGAGTTCAGCAAAGCGAGCTTCTAGATTGGCCGCTCTCTCCCCATCTGCATCCGTGAAGTCTTCTTTGTTGTAGAGCTCATCCTTCTCTTTCATGATGCTCATGAGTTCAGAGTGACCAAGGAGAACAGTCTTTAAAACCTGCTCTTCTTCATAAGCAAAATGGTTTTGTCGAAGAACCGCTAAGCGCTCACCAGGGGTAATTTCAACACTTCCCCCAGTGGATTGAATCTCACCGCTTAAAACTCTCAAAAAAGTCGATTTGCCCGCTCCATTGGCGCCAATCACACCGTAGCAGTTGCCTTTAGTGAATTTAATATTCACGTCATCGAATAAAGTGCGGCCTCCAAACTGGAGGCGAATATTATGGCATGCGAGCATAAATGATCCTTCGATTTTTGGGCTTTTTAGCATAAAGAGAACAGGCGTTCAATGAGATGAGGATTATTTTTTGCTCTCAAGATCGGCCCATTCTTCAAAAAGCTCATCTAATTTTTTTTGAGCGACAGAGAGTTTGGCATTTAACTCTTCGGCGTCTTTAGTGGCCGAAGTCTTGGCGTAATCAATTTTGGCGAGTTTTGCCTCAAGATCGGCCACAAGTTTCTCCTGGGCCTCAAGCTCAGGTCCAATTTTCTCTACTCTCGCTCGCTCTTTATTAGACAAACGAGAGACAGTCGAATTGGCAGCTTTAGCTGGAGGTGTGCGTTTTTTGAGTTCTGCTTCAAGCTCCATCGCCTCAAGAAAGAGCTCTGCCTGCGCCCAGCCCCCTTCAAAGATCTCAAGTTCCTGGTCATGAATGAGCCAGCATTTATCCGTCACGTTTTCAATAAAGGTTCTATCATGCGCGACGATGATCAGCGCACCTTCATAGGCGCGAAGCTCTTCTTCTAAAATACCAATCGTCTCAAGATCCAAATCGTTAGTCGGCTCATCAAATATCCAAAGATCACGGGCGTGTTTCATGAATTGCGCGAGCTGGAGTCGATTTTTTTCACCACCTGAGAAAGTATGGATCGGACGCTTAATTTCTTCAGGTCTAAAGAGAAAACCTTCTAAGTAACTGGCCACATGGCGCTTATCGCCTGTGTTAGAAATCACAAAATCAATTCCCTCACCGACAAGTTCCCATGGAGTTTTATCGAGCGGTAGACTTTCACGTTTTTGAGAGAAATGTCCTGAATCAAGACCTTCAAGAGTTTTAAGTGTTCCTGATGTAGGCTTGATCTGCTCTAAGATCATTTTGATCAAAGTCGATTTACCCACTCCATTGCCACCCATCAGCGCAATTTTATCACCCTTGGCGAGTTTGAAGTTCACACCACTAAACAGGGTGCGATCTCCAAAACGCATCGAGATATCATCGGCCTGAACGAGAATTTTTGATTTTCTGCCTGAACTTTGAAGATTAAGCGAGACAGATTTATGCGCCTGAGCTTTAAGATCACGAATAGAATTTTGAAGTGAATCATAATCCTCAATTCGCTTTTTACTCTTCGTTCTTCGAGCCTTTGCCCCTCTTCGAATCCAAGCCGTCTCACGACGGTCGTGATTTTCTAAGCGATCGAGCTCTTTTGTACGGCGAAGATCTTCTTGTTGAAGAAACTCTAGATATTGAGCGTAGGTCCCTTGGAAACTTTTAAGTTTACCGCTCTGAATATGTACAATACGGTCAACCACATTATTGAGAAGACTTCGATCATGGGAGATGATCATGAAAGTTTTTGAGCATTTCTGTAATTCTTCTTCAAATTTCTGAATCGTCTCAAGATCCAAGTGGTTGGTCGGCTCATCCCAGAGTACCACTTGATGTGGACAAGAGAGTCCCAACGCGAGGGCCAGCTTTCTTTGCTCACCGCCAGAGAGACCCTTCACAGGGCGAGTCATATCTTCTACGCCAAAACCTTTAAGGTAGCTGACATAAGCGGAGTGAAGTCTAGGCTCTCCCCCTTGCTCAAGTTGATTATAAATTCTCTCTTGCTCTGAACAGAGGGCCTCAAAGTCACCTTCGCCTAGAGAGAGCTTTTCACCAATGACATGCAATCGATCTTTGCCGACTTTAAAATCTGGATAGTATTCATAAAAATAATCCTCGAGACTGTACTCTCCCGGTGGCAGCAATTCTTGAGGGACATAAAAAACGGTGAGGTCGCGATTTTTATCACAGATAAAAGCCGGCACCGTTGTATCAGGCGCCTGAAGGCCCATCATGACTTTAAACAGCGATGATTTCCCATGTCCATTTAACCCAAGGACACCAATCCGATCGCCTTCATTAAGAGTGAAAGTGACATCCTTAAAAAGCTGCTTATGAGGATGCGAGAGAGTCAAATTTTGCAAAGTCATTAGTGTTGGCATGGGGCCAATTTAACGCATTATCACGTGAGTGCCCAGATGAAACTTCGACATCGATGCAACTTTATGCTAAATTCTGCGCAACACATTTAACTTGAGAGCCGCATGTCCGAAAATACCGCCCCAATGTCCTGGTCTGAAACTGGTCTGAACACACAAATCTTAGAATTAGTAGAGAAAGCGGGATTTAAAAATCCAAGCCCCGTTCAATCTCAATCCACTCCTCCGGCCCTTGAAGGCAAAGATGTTCTTGTCTCGTCTCAAACGGGCTCTGGTAAAACGGCTAGTTTTGTTCTTCCTGCCCTTCAACGTTTTATGGGCCGTGATGGCACATTTATTTTAGCTCTTGCTCCCACTCGAGAGATTGCCCAACAAACTGGTGCCGTCTTTGAACAATTCGGCGCACCTTTGGGCTTTAAAGTTGCCGTTTGTATCGGTGGGGCGAGTATGTCTCTTGAAAAAGAAGCACTCCAGGCCATGCCTCATGTGATCGTCGCCACTCCAGGTCGCCTGTGCGATCACCTTGAGAGAGGCCATGTTTGGCTTGAGTTTATTCAATGTCTCATCCTTGATGAAGCCGATCGCATGCTGGATATGGGTTTTTCAGAGCAATTAAACAAAATTACTGATCAGCTCCCTAAAGAGCGTCAAGCGATGATGTTCTCGGCCACTTTTGCTCCTGCAGTTGAGAAACTCGCGCGCAAAATCATGAAAACTCCGGTTGAAATCACAATTGAGAAAGCCGCTTCAAGTGCACCAAAAATTGAACAGCGCCTACTTCCTCTTCCAGAGCATGCAAAAATTGGGGCCCTCATGCGCATTATGCGCGAAGAGCCGGGCACGATCTTTGTCTTTGCTAATTCTAAAGATCGCGTCTCGCAAATCTGGCGCGCTCTTCATGCCAAACGTCTCTACGATGTGACCTACATTCACTCGGACTGCACGCAAGATCATCGAGAACAAGCTATCGCAGATTTTAAAGCGGGTAAGTTTCGCGTTCTTGTTGCGACTGATGTGGCCGGACGTGGAATTGATGTCGAAGATGTGGCCCATGTTGTGAATTATGATGTGCCTAAAGAAGCTGAAGATTATGTTCACCGAATTGGCAGAACAGGAAGAAAAGGTAAAACAGGAATCTCAACTAGTTTTGCGACTGATAATGACGAGAGACAAATTCGAGCGATTGAAAAATTAGTCGGCCCCATTACTGTCGTCGTTCCTCCACAAAGAAGAGAAGAGCGTGGGCCAAGAAGAGATGACCGTCGTCCTAGTAGAAATGATGGTCGCCAAGACAATCGTGGTCAACAACGTCATGAGCATCGAAGAGATAATCGTCACGATCAACAAGCTGATAATCGCAGACCTCGTCATGATCAGAGAAGGCCTCATCATGAGCAGAGACCTCGTCATGAACAACCTGCTCAACAACAGCAACAACCCACAAATCCACTACCTACACCGATCATCGAGAAGGCAACTCTGTGGAACCG
This sequence comes from Bacteriovoracaceae bacterium, assembly GCA_019752535.1. Lineage (GTDB taxonomy): Bacteria > Bdellovibrionota > Bacteriovoracia > Bacteriovoracales > Bacteriovoracaceae > UBA6144. The sequence continues at coordinate 66,010 of JAIEMA010000032.1, read as the reverse complement.
TGTAAAGAGTTGGTTTAAAAAATAAATCTACTTGTGCCTAGCAGAAAAGCTGTGTAAGGTAGCCTCAAGTTGGTCAGGTGAGCTAGCACATTCATAGTGTCTAGGACCAAATACACAAACACTCACCCCTTTATTATTTTCTTTTTCTAGGAGTCCCATGGACGCGCTGACCTCATTTGATACACTCGATCTCCCTATTCCCGTTAAAAAAGCTCTCGAACACTCAAACATCTCGATCCCAACTGAAATTCAAGCCCAGGCCATCCCTCATGCGATGCTTGGTAAAGACATTATTGGTCTTGCTCAAACAGGGACCGGCAAGACATTGGCCTTCTGTCTTCCTTTAGTCACTTTAATGGATAAAAACGGCGACAATAACGATTGCGCCCTCATACTTGCTCCTACTCGCGAAATCGCGATTCAAGTCACAGAGGTGATTAAACATCTCACTCTTAAAATGACAGGTCGCTGGCATCCTGTGCTAGTGATTGGCGGCGTGGGAATGCAGCCTCAAATTGATGGTCTCTCTCGCAAGCCACGTTTCATCATCGCCACTCCTGGTCGCCTCGTCGATCATATGGGAGAAGGTCATGCGAAACTTGATAACGTCCGATACCTCGTTCTCGATGAAGCTGACAGAATGCTCGATATGGGTTTTGCCCCTCAACTTAATCAAGTTCTTAAAGGAGTGCCAAAGGAGAGACAAACAATGCTCTTCTCGGCCACATTTGCTGATGAAGTCGCTGACATATCAAAAAAATATCTCATCAATCCTGTGCGCGTAGAAGTGGGCCCTGGTCATTCAGTGCCTATCGATACCATCACTCAAGAATCGATGGAGATGGAAGAAGAAGATAAGTTTGAAGCCCTCACAAAAATCATTGCTGAACGTGAAGGAACAGTTATCGTCTTTACCCGAACAAAATACAGAACAGAAAAACTCGCTCGCCAATTAGATAAAAATGGCATCACTTCTGGAAGATTGCATGGCGATCGCTCTCAGTCTCAGCGCCAAACAACTCTAAGAGCTTTTAAAGAAGGTGAATTCAGAGTTCTTGTGGCCACAGACATTGCTGCTCGAGGCATTGATGTCCCTGAAGTGGCTTACGTCATTAATTACGATATCCCTCATGTTCCTGAAGAATACATTCACCGTATCGGTCGCACAGGTCGTGCGGGAGCAACAGGAACTGCCATTTCATTTCTCACTCCAGAAGTGCGCGAAGAGTGGAGAGCGATTTTAAAGCTCGTCAATCCAGAGCTCTATGCCAAAACTCCTAAAGTCGCTAATGCTGTCAAAGCGCCGAAGCCTGGTCAGAGAAATCGTCATGACGGTGGAAGAGATCAAGCTCATAACCCTCGCGTTCCACGTCAAAGTCGTGGCCCTCGCCAAGAAAATCGTGACAACAGAGGACCAAGACAAGAGCGTCGACCAAGAATAGAGAACGAAGCCAATTTCAATAAAGCTGAAGGTGAAGCTTCTACCAGCCAGCCTTCGCTCGAAGAGCAAATGAGTCGCATTGATAGAGCGGCACCAAGAGGAAATAGAAATTTCCGTGGCAATGCTCGTGGTCCTGGTAACCGTGGAGCAAGTAATAATAATCGTGGCCCTCATCGTGGTGGACCAAACCGCAACCGAGATGATCGTCCACGTGATGATCGTCCTCGTCGCCCACAACAGAACACGCGTCCACAGAGTGCAAGACCTGCTGATGAAGTCGATGACAATATTGGCAATCGTGCTGGTGCGGGTGGAGATGGCGAAAAAAAGAAAGGTTGGGATCTCATGGGTTGGTTTAAAAAATAAAGACTTAGGGCCTCTTCGGAGGCCCTTTTCACATCTGTTAACTCTTCCGTTCAAATTCCCCTGTAAGCCTTTCTCTCTCCCCTACAATTTTTCACAGATTAGTTTAAAACGTTTCACATGACACGGACGACAATCCTCCTTCTCACCTCTCTGCTACTCTCGCTTTCAACCCCCCTCAAAGCGACCGAGTTTTTTCTGAAGAATGAAATCCCCCGTCTTCAGAAAAAATTCGGTCACTCCTCCCCTTGGCCAATTGTGATTATGGACAAGGAAGAGTTGCAGTGGCGATTTGCGCAGAAAAAAGCGATTGGTGAAGGTGAAGACAAGCGAGTGAAGCGCCAAAAAATTATTCAATCTTATATAAAAGAGAAAGTTGGCGTTGAGATCACATTAAGTGAAGCTGATCAGTATGATCCTTTTTTAAATGCCCTTAAAGAGAATGCTTTTGCTCTTCCCATTCTTAAAAGCACCTATCCAGCGGTCTATAAATTGTGTGCTGTATTTCCAGCTTCTGAATTTTCTAATCAGAGACTTGAACATAATCGCATTTTAGGTCTTGATACTAAGGTCGCTCATCAAGGAAAAACTTATGATGAGCTAGAAGTCAGACTTCCTTTCGAAACGCTTGCCCGCTTCTCTCTTTATCATGAACTCTCTCACTGTCGAGATGAATGGTTTATGCCTGGTACATTTGATTACGAAGATCCTCATCAAGTGCATCTATCTGAATCGTTTGCTGAAGTGTCTGCACTTTTGATGATGCAAGCAGAAGGCTATAGCAATATTGCAAAGCCTCGCGCTCAACTTCGAGCACTTTATTCTTATAATATGGGTCGCTACTTTGCACTGAACCCACAACTTGGTTTTGGAAATCCATTCTTTATTGCGGGGGGAGCTGTCTATTATTTAACCGATTCACTTCTAGCAGCAGAAAATATTCAAACACTGGATATTCAAAAAACGGCAAAAAGTATTGTAGATAAAAATGCACTCCCTCAAAGAGGATTCACAGCTATTGTGAATTGGTTGGGGGCGCCACTTTCAACTTGGGATAAATACGAAGCCTGGGCCAAGGAATCACCAGATTTATTTTTAGAAGCTTTTGAGACGTTAAAGAAATATTCAAACACTGCCCCTATCTTTGCCCAAGGTCTATTCTCAGAAGAACAAAAATTTCCACCCGAAAGTTCGACATTGCTTGAATGGGATTTGAGCTTATGCGAGTCCTTTTTGGCGCATGACCATTCGCAATTTCAACAACAGCTATACGAGTATTTAACAGATTTGAGAGCAGAACATGGCTCTCCACAGGATCAAAAACGCCGCTATCAAGAATTTGCAAACCTCTATTCTCTCCTCCAAGATAGCTGCGCTGCACACTAAAGCTTAGTTCCCAAGCCATTTAAAAGCGTTTATTATCTGATTTTACTCAGCTTATTACCCTTTTAAAGGAGATCCTCTATGGATATTGCATTGTTCAGCCAAGAAGGGCTCGTCATGTCTCTTCGCTACATACATTTTTTCGCCGGCATCACTTGGATCGGCATTCTCTACTACTTCAATTTTATTCAAGGTGAGTTTTTCAAAGAAATCGAAGCTCCAGTAAAAAACGTGGCTTTCACAAAGCTCGTTCCTAAAGCTCTTTGGTGGTTCCGTTGGGGAGCGATGTTCACATTCCTCTCAGGTGTCACAATGCTTGCGATTCAAGGTGCAGAACTTAAAGCCGATTTCTTCCTTACTCCCTACGGCCTCTACATCTGGCCTGGTGCTTTGATGGGAACTTTCATGTTCTTAAACGTCTGGCTCATCATTTGGCCTAATCAGAAAGTTGTGATCGCTAATGCTGAGTCACTTCTTAAAGGTGGAGCGGCCAATCCAGCGGCAGCAACAAGTGCTGCGAAAGCAGGCCTCGCTTCAAGAACAAACACTTTGTTCTCGATTCCCCTAATCTTTTTCATGGGCGCTTCTCGTCACTTGAGCATCGGTATGGGTGAAAATGTGAATCCACTTATCGCTATGGGTGTTGTCTCTGCGATTATCGTGGCTTTAGAGATCAACGCTATTAAAGGAAAAATGGGACCTCTCACATCTGTAAAAGGTGTCATTCACTGCGGTCTTGGTCTTTTGGTTGTTCTATACGGATTGTTGGAGGTTCTTGTTTGAAACTCATTCTAATCGGGGGACTCCTTGTCCCCCTTCTTATTTCATGTAATCAACAACATCACGACTACACCACTCGTACAGTGAGCCCAGTTCCTGCTCCTACAACGATTGAAGCTCGCGAGGCTGAGCAATCAGCGACTCCGGGAGGCGCTAAACAGGCAGCTGTTTTCGTCCCAGAGGAGGCTCCGGCCTCTACTCCAGAGCTTGTGGCCCAGGGTAAAGTGATTTACCAGTCAAACTGCATTTCTTGTCATAACAAGAACCCAAGTGAGAACGGCTCAATCGGCCCTGCTCAAGCGGGAACTCCATGGGAAGTTGTTAAAGTTAAAGTCGTCACTGGCCGCTACCCAGAAGCTTTGCCTCCAGGTTACACACCTGCTCGTAAAACCAAGGCTATGCGAGCTTTCCCTAAACTTGAAAAAGATCTCCCGGCCATTTTCGCTTATCTTCAAAGTTTCAAGTAAGTTTTACTCATTTAGCCCCAACACTAAGAGTTGGGGCTAATATTCAATCATGATTTTTCGCGCCTTCTTTACCTCTATTTTCTTAGGGTTATCACTTCATACAAGTGCGCAGGAGATCTTTCTCCCAGAGAGAGGACAGTACAAGTTTGATATCCAGCAAATTGCAGAATCTTATCAAGCTAAATCCTTAAGCTATCTCACCTTCAATCCAGAACGTGCTCAAGCTAGTGCCAAATATAAGCTCAACAAACGTGGTGAATATCAAATTAAAGATTGGTACCTCCAAGACTGGCACCAGCTACAGAAAATATTTACTCTTAACGTTGAAGAATACATTCAACACTTTGGGGCCACCACGTTCAATGAAGCCAAGCGCCTCTCGTTTGGAAAATTAAAGTTTAGCAAAAAAACGCTTCTCCATAAAAAACTCATTCCTATTATGAAAGAATGGGGCGGACTGAATCATCCCCCACTCAACTCACTCACACTGCCAATCGAGAAGTATTCAGCGAAGCACGGTGAGGCAAAAAAAATGAATCGCTCATTTTTTGATCCTCAGTTTCATCAAAACATCGATGAGGTCAGCCACTCTGAATTAAGTTTCGGCAACAAGCTTCAAATCCTAGAAGACAGGCAGTCCTTTGAAACAAAGAAAAATCTTATTCGAAAAGCTCAAAAAACTATTCTTATGAGCTCTCTGGTTTTTGTCTGTGATAAGGGCACAAGTGAGCTAGTCGATTTACTCATCAAAAGGCATAACGAAGGAATTGATGTTCGAGTCATGGCCGATGCCACGATTTCAAAATTTCTCAAGCACAGAGATTGTCTTCTAAAGCTTAAAGACAGTGGTGTTGAAGTGATTGAAGCGGATGATTTTTGGAAACACAAAGGTCGGGCGATCTACCACACAAAAAACTTAGTCGTTGATTTCAAGCAAGGCATCGTAGGCGGCCATAATATGATTGATGCCGACAATCTCTCACTCGGCACGAACTTCATGAATCGTGATATTGATATTTTAGTAACTGGGCCTATGGTGACAGACATGAGCATCGGCTTTCTAGAAGATTGGCAACATTTTGTAGAAAAAAGAGTGCGCCCTGGAGTGACTTCAGCTCACCACTACCTTGAGGAGAGCTTTGCGCAAAAGAAGAGAGAATACACTCAGAAACTGAGAGGAGCTTCAAATTACGCTTCTATCTTATCTAACCCCGTCACTCAAATGAAAGGAGTCTGTCGCTTCATTAAGCAATCTCCTTACCAAGATGGAAATTCCATTGGAAAAGCCTATTTAAAAATCTTGGATTCTGTTAAAGATTATTTGATTATCACCAATCCGATCGCGTCAGATGGCGTGGTCACGAAATGGAATCGCGCTTGGTTGCCACCTATCGAAATTGCAGATCATTTTGAAATGTATAATCAGCTTTATAAAAAAATTCAATCACTCGCCAAAAATGGCCTTAAGGTAGATTATCTCACCACCAATATTGATATGGCCGGAAATGAAAACGTCGCCATTTACAATGAGAGAATACAAGAAGATCAGCTTCAAGGTCATGACTTCGCAGCGAACATGAATTTATTAAAAATTTATCTTTCAAACACCTATTACGGTACGAATCACTATAAGCAACTGTTGAATAAGTGGATTACAATCCCAAGTGTGAATGTCTGGACACACATCAGCTTCCTCCATTCAAAAGTGATGCACTTTGATCGTCAAATGGCTTCCATAGGGAGTTACAATCTTCAACACAATGCTACTGACCATGCTTTTGAAGTCACGACGATTTGTCAGGATGAATCGTTGAACGATCAGCTCGATAAAGTCTTAGTGCTGGATATGGCCAACTCTATTCCTCTTGTCTTTAAGCCTTAAGCAATTTCAATTTTTGTGCACGCGTCAGTGATTTCACATGCGCTTCAAACTTTGAGGCTTCTGAGCGATTAGGAAATTTCTTTTTAAAACGAATTTTCACCGCTTGAGCCGAATGAAAATACTTAGCTCCACCTTTGAGCTCACCTGTGTGCTGGCGAAAACGTCGTTTCACATCCGTTGTAATGCCCGTGTAGAGTGTGCCCTTGTCCGTCTCCACAATATAGACCCACCAGGTTTTTGAAGCTGACAATAGAGTCTTATTCATTGAATAATATTCTCAAATAATGAACAGGGAGTCTTCATGAGCTTTATGAGTGAGTTTAAAAGTTTTGCAATGCGCGGCAACGTGATGGACTTAGCCGTTGGTGTTGTGATTGGTGGAGCCTTTGGGAAGATCGTGACCTCTCTCGTAACCAACATTATCACTCCTATTATTGGTGTCATTATCGGCGGAGTGAAATTTGATAATCTTAAACTGGTGCTCAAAGAATCAATGATTCCAGGAATTCCGGCCGTCTCAATCGAATACGGACTCTTTCTTCAGTCTGTTATTGATTTTATCATTATCGCTTTTGCTATCTTCTCTGTTGTGAAGTTAATGAACTCCTTAAAAAAGAAAGAAGAAGCGAAACCAGCGGCTCCAGCAGCACCTGCGGCCGATATTGTTTTACTGACTGAGATCAGAGATCTTCTCAAGAAATAATCTGAGTCTCAATTTTTGTTGGCGCCAAGAGGGCCTTATGGATGGGGCATTTATTGGCGATTTCAGTTAGTCTCGTTTTTTGTTCCTCATTAAGACTTAAATCAAACTTAATGGTGCGAGAGAGAACGACTTCCGCGCCTTCTGAAACAAATTTAACAACGACTTCAGTTGAGCCAATATCCCAACCTTTTCTGGCCCCATAAAGCTGGATGGTTTGTAGAGTACAACCCACCAAAGCAGCCTCAAGAAGTTCGTGAGGATTGGGGGCAGAGTCTTCGCCGCCAAATTTTGAATCAAGATCAGCACTGAACGGATGACGGCCATCATGAAATTGAGCTTTATAAGGTTTTTGTAAATGTCCATTCACCATAGGGCCTCCTTTGTCGAATCAATAGAGATAGATTAGTAGAATGAAGCCATTTGACCAAGATTATTGGGATGAAAATTATCAAGACCTCAAAACAATTGATGGAATTGGTAATGTGAAGGATCACTCTCGCTACCTCGCCGCTTATTTTAATTTAGAAGGCTTTGAGGTGAAATCCCTCATTGATCTTGGCTTTGGTTATGGAAATCTTTTAAAAGAGATGATTCGCACGTTTAAACCCAGACGCATCGTTGGCATCGAGCCTTCACCTCCTGCTTTTAAACGAGTCAAGATCACAAAGGCCCACCTGTTTCAAGAAGACCTTTTAAGCTGGGCTCAAAATCCAGCTCGAGGGGCCTATATTTTTGATCTCGCCATTTGTAACTCAGTCCTTCAGTACTTAAGCGATAAAGACTTAAAGCTCATTCTCCCCATTCTCGCTCGTCGGGTGAGGTTTCTGTATTTAACTGTTCCTACTGATATTGAGTATAAGCGCCAGCAGAGCGAGCTCGATTTTCATGACAAATGGGCGAAGATTCGGACAAGAAAACAGTACCTTAAGCTTCTCTCCCCTCATTTTACTGTGATCTCCTCCAGAGTTCTTGAGAGTAAATTTCATTATTCAGAGGAAAACACTGAATTCCAGGACCTGCTTTTTCGCTTCTAGCGGTATGTAAAAACTTCAATTCCCTCATTTGCCTCACAGCCTTGATTCATAATGAAGCCATATGAAATTGAAATCTGCATTCTTGGGTCTTACGGCCCTTTACCCTCTTCTTAGTTTTGCCCTCATCTCTCCTGAGGCGATTGAACTGGCTCGCTTAGAGCAAGAGGCCGCCCAACTTCGCCAAGCCTTAGGTGGCTGTTCCGTGACTCAAGTCGAAGATTCAGTCAAAGGTCTTAAAGCTCTTAAGAATAAAAATGATAAAGAAGCTCTAGTGGCTTACAACAATGTTGAGAATGATCTGCTCTTTCTCAAAGAGGATTGCTTTACAGCTCGCACGGCCGTGAGACTCCTTGCCATTCAATCACAGTCCATTAGCGTGGCCCAGAAACTTGGTATTTATAACGATCTCCCATCTTCGGCTGCTGAATTCAACACTGCTCAAGATGAAAAAGATTTAGAGGAAAAATCAGAAAGAACCGTCAAGGCCCTTGACCATGAAAGTTGTCAGCTTGATGAACTTCCTTATGATCAACTCTCGTGGCATGCGTTTTTTCTTCAAAATGGGTATCGCTGCACGGCCAAAGCCTATTCGCTCATTTCAAACATTAAAAATGCCGATAACTCTCGTCCGAACGCTCAAAGAAACTTTAATGACCTCGAAAAGATGGATTTAAGTGAACTCAAAGAGGTTTTTGTTTCGGAATTTAATGAAGAGATAGCGGCCAACAAATTAAAAATCGCCTTCGTTCCCCAACTCTCTTATGAGAACGGGATGCTCTCAGGAGTCTTTCCTTACAATCTTTTTATCAAAGAAACAGAGAAGACTGGTTACAGTTTCCTAAAAAAAGAGCTCTCTCATTTAGGGGCAAAAGTTGAGATCATTTATCGCAACTCGCTGGCGTCAATGAGTGAACAAGTGGAGCAAACGGAAGCCGAGCTCGCCAAGCTTGATGGTCCTCATCTCGTGATTAGCCGCTCGATGGGTTCAAGAGTCATGCATGAAATAAAAAAACGTCATGAGCAAGATCTCGCTGAAGGATTAGGAAATGTGGCCGCTTGGTTTAATGTCGGTGGCACTCCAAACGGTAGTGTGATTGCTGATTATAAGGCGCGCCCAGATTTATTTTATCGCGGCGTCTTCCCTCAAGTCAGTGACACTCTCAAACTTCCTTTAAATCTTATCGCCAAAGATCCACGCGTCGTTGATCATATCGCCCAGACTATTTACTCCGCTCTAGATCGCCAAAACCTGATGACCATGGCCCATCATGCCGATCTCAATCCATCGAGTGACGAATCGAGTGCTTTAAAAGTTTATAATTTAGTTTTCCTTCCACCGGCTTACGATCGTGCCACTCAAGGTGTTGATCCTGTGTACACCCATATGCTCTCTTACGGCCCAACCGAAGGAAGCTCACCTCTTGCTGGGGCCGCAGTTGATACAATGAACTCTGTCCGCGTACTTTATAATCTTGATCACTTAGCTTTCTGGAAACTCTCACCTCAAGAAGGCCTTGCCCTTTATCTGCGTACTTTGATTGCCGCAAAACGTGAAGGGTTGGCGTTTTAGTCGTCCCTTGATACGTTTGCCCCATGAAAAAGCTTATCCTCTCTCTGCTCTTGGCCTTTCCAGTCTTAAGTTTTGCTTATGATTTCGGCATAGACCGTTTAACTGAATCCGAAGTGGTCAATTTACTTCAGGATAAAAAACTTGCAGTCCTCACTCACTCTGCAGGAGTCGATAAAACTCAAACCCATCTGATTGATACACTTTTTAAAAATTTCACACTCGTAAAAATCTTCGCACCTGAGCATGGACTGAGAAGCATGGCCGATGAATGGGTCGGCGATGGTGTAGATGAGCAGACAGGTCTTCCTGTCATCTCACTTTATAAGCGTGGCTCAAGGGCTCCCTCTCTTCAAGATCTAAAAGGACTTGATGCCATCGTGGTTGATCTTCAAGACGTTGGAGTTCGCTATTACACTTATTTCTCAACCATAGCTGAGGTCATGAAAGCGGCCAGCGCCGCAAAGATTGAAGTCATCATTCTTGACCGCCCGAATCTTTTGGGCGGAAAGATTGAGGGGGAAACGTTAACTCAAGATTTAGCAGGTGGATTCACTTCTTATCATACAGTCCCCACTCGCCATGGAATGACTTTGGGTGAGCTGGCCCAAATGATCAATGTTGAGAATAAAATGAACACTCAACTCAAAATCGTGGCCGCGCGAGGTTGGAAGCGAGAGAGTTTGTGGGATAAGTGGGATCGCCAATGGATCTCTCCTTCACCGGCCCTGGTTGAACCGACGCAAATTCCACTTTATGCTCTTTGGGGAACTTTGGAGAACTTCAATCTGGCCGTGGGCCGTGGGCTTAAAAATGATCTCGCTTTTAAAGTCATAGGCGCCCCTTGGATCACACCAGAGAAGGCCATCCTTTTACGTGATCATCTCAACGCTCTACAATTCCCTGGTCTCTCGTTTGAAACATTGAGCTGGAATGTGACTCGCGCCACCTATGATGGGAAAACGGTCAATGGAGTGAAAATCACTGGTGACTTCTCGCTCACACGCACGGATGAATTTACCTACAAAGTCGCTCAGACTTTAATTGAACTCTTCCCTAATGATCTCAACATCAAAGATATGTCGGCTCGCTCTTATGGAAGTGTGCATCTTGTAGAATCCATCAAAAAGATGGTTCCATGGAGTGAAGAATCCAAGCGCATTGATTTAGCGCTAGAAGCGTTTAAGAAGAGACGACTTCCCTATCTGATTTATTAGGAGACACGATGAAATTATTGGCCCTACTTATTCTTGCCTCATGTGCTCGTTTTTCACCTCTTCCTCCTCTCTCTTCCGAGTTAGCCGTGGAAAACTCTCTACATATCTCTTTTGATCCCAACATGAGTGACAAAAAATTTATCGACCTCTCTGGCAATAATCATCACGCGACTCAGAGAGAAAACTACTGGTCACTTCCTACCGCCACTGAAGTGGCGAAAGAGGCTTCTGCCCTCACTTTTGCCATTTGGGTTAAAACCAAAAAATCCAATCCAGATCCTCAAGACCTTTTCGCTCTCTCTATCAATGCAAAAGCCCCTAGCTCTACTTCGCGAGCGAGCTTGAGACTGATTGATCGCTATCCAGTCGCTTTTGGTCGATCGTTTGATGAAGAAGCTGCCCAGGAAGTGAAATCAAAAATCCAAATTCCAGAGAATCAGTGGGTCCATATCGCAGCGACTATTAATTATGAATTGAATCAAATCCAACTCTTTATCAATGGAGCCCCTGTAGAGACTCAAGGGAAAGTGGCTTTTAAGAATAAAAAAACTCCTGCTAGCGCCTCTTATAATGCTTCAATCGGCGCAGAAGATGATGGTTCAAACTTTCATTTCCAAGGTGAACTCAGAGAAGCCTTTATCTGGAAGAGAGCTCTTAACCCTATTGAATTACAGCAGCTCTATAACCAGCAAAAGGCCCATTTCTAGCCTTAACGCATTCTTCACTTTTCATCCCTTCCTTAGAGAGGTATTTCAAGCCAATCTAAGGAGTTTTTATGAAAATATTTTTAGGCTTAATGGCCTTATTCGTCTCTCTTTCCGCAGTTGCACTTCCAGTCTACAACTGTGACGTCACGGCCATCGCAAAAAGTGGATGGAACAAGCCTTGGAACAAAAAGCTGCTCATCTCTTCAAAATTCTCCAACAACGTCACTTTTAGTGAAACGGTTTTAGACTTGCGTGTTGATCAAAATGGAGTGCTCCATGGCTCTGTTAATGGTCAGCCAGGCTTCATGCTTTCAGGAGATGTGACTTCTGGAAAATTCGAGAGTGCCTATCACACAGGCACAATCAAATGTGATCCAAAGATTGATCTTTCTTTTGTGATGTATTTTAAACCTTGGAAGCAATTCTTCACGATTGATCCTGTCGTTTCAAGAGATCATATTCAAAACTCAGTTAGACTTGATCAGATTGATTACGGACTTTTATGCTTCATTGGTGATGTTAAAGAATCTAATGCTGGACTCTCTCAAGCGTTCTCTGTTCAAGGAAAAATGATTAACCCATACAGAATTCAATTTATCTGGGAAGCCAATGATTGCGTAAAATGGATTGGAAATAATCCAGATGATACAGAATGTGTGGAGTACAAAGTTCAAACACACAAAAAAGAAGTCACTGATTGTTACGGTGAACCAGACCCACGCTCGTAATTTATTTCGGGGAGACTAATATAATTTTGTCTCCCTGATATTCAACCACTTGTCCTACTCTAATTTTACATCTTTTTCTTAATTCAACTTGCCCATCGACTTTAACTTGTCCCTCAGCAATGATGTGTTTCGCAGCTCCACCACTCGAGCTCATGTCGGCTATTTTCATTAAATCACACAAATCGATATGATCTAATCCAGCTTTAAGTTCAATAGGTCTTGGGTTCATGCGCGACTTCTTCTTTTAATTTCTCTTAAGACATCAATCAGCATCTGAGCACATTCACCTTCTGTTTTACCAAAAAGCACATGGCTCTTTTGCAATTCTTTGGCGCCCTCGCCACTCGTAGAAAAGGACTCTAAACGATTGTTCAGATTATTTCTTAAAGTTCTAAGCTTCTTCGGACTCAATTCTGTGAGATCAACAACCTTACTCATATGCTTCCTATTTGCGACGAACGTTCTTAATAACAACATTATCCATTGGCACATCACCATGCCCGCCACGATTACCAGTGCGGACGGCTTTAATTCGATTCACAACATGCATGCCACTAGTGACTTTGCCAAACACTGCATAACCAAACCCTGCATCTGTATTGTCACGATGATTGAGCATAGTATTGTTTTCGACGTTGATAAAAAACTGCGACGTCGCCGAATGAATTTCACTTGTGCGGGCCATGGCAATCGTTCCCACATCGTTAGTTAAACCATTGCCGGCTTCATTTTTAATCGCTGCTCGAGTCTTTTTCTGCTCCATCTTTGGAGTAAAGCCTCCACCTTGAATCATGAAAGAACTGATCACTCGATGAAAAATAGTCCCATCATAAAATTTATCATCTACATACTTTAAGAAGTTCTTAACACTTTCTGGAGCTTTCTCTTCATTCAGTTCAATCTCAATCGTTCCGTGTGAAGTTTGCATGACAACGACAGGAGAGGCCGCAAACGAGTGGCTCATTAGACAAGTTGTGAGAATAAGGGCACTAAAAACTTTAAACATCTGGCCTCCAAAAAATGCAATTCTTGATGGGCACAGTTTATTCCGGAGAAACTTAAAAAGCGAGGTTATCTTAAGGTACTGATTGATTAAAATCATGGATTTTTCATTCTGATGAAGTACTCTTATAAACCGAGGTAGATAAATGCTCGCTCATCAAGATCATCAAGTGCAGTTCTACGATCATTCAGCCTTTTTAGCTGAAAGAGTGGCCAATTACTTGTCAGAAGGCTTGATGCGCCATGAAGCGATTGTCGTCGCTGCAAGGCTTCAACACTGGGAGTCTATCCGAAACCACCTCATCAATCTTGGCCACCCCGTGGATCAACTTGTGGCAAAAAATCAGATCGCTTTTTTCGATGCCAACGAAATACTCAAACAAATTCTCATCGGTAGCTGCATCTCTTATGAAGGTTTTAATAAAACGATCCGTCCGGCAGTGATGGCGATTGGTAAAAACTTTTTCAATGTCCGCATCTACGGTGAGATCGTTGATATCTTGATGGATCAGCACAATTTTGAAGCGGCCAGAGATCTTGAAAAGCTTTGGCACAATTTGCGTAAAGAAAATAAATTTCATCTGCTTTGTGGCTATCAAATGGATAATTTTGTTCGTCCTGAATTTGAGGAAGCCTTTGCTCATGTTTGTGTTTGCCATTCAAAAGTTCACTCTCTTGAGGGTCAAGAGATCAATTCCCAGGACAACCGCTTAGCGGCCATGCTGGAGCAAAAAACCAGATCCCTCAAACTTGCCAGAGATGAAATTAAGCGCTTAAGCAAGTTTGCCGTCTTGGGTGAAATGAGTGCGGGCATTGCCCACGAGCTCAATAATCCGCTGGCCGTCACTATCACGGCCCTTGAAAAGTTAGAGCAAGATCAACCCACTGATCCGCAGACCCAAACTCTTCTTAAGCTTGCCAAGAAAGCCAATGAGCGTATTAAGGGCATTGTCCAAAATATCCGCATATTCTCACGAGAGGCTCCTTTAAAACTTGGCCATATCTCTCTGACGGATATCGTGACTCGTATCTATGAATACGCTAAAGAAGATTTAGTAAAACAGGACATTGAACTCACTCTTAGTCTTGATGCCCATTACTCTTGCATGGGTGAAGCCCTGGCTTTTGAACAAGTGCTTTTAAATCTCATCAACAATGCTCGTGATGCTGTGTTAGAGCGCCATTTAGGGGGCGGCGGAAAGATTGAGATCATTGTGAAAGAAGAAGAAAATCACCACGTCTCTGTGACAGTCGTTGATAACGGGCCTGGTATTGATGAGTTCCATCTTAAAAAGATTTTCACACCTTTCTTTACGACGAAGTCAGAAAATAAAGGCACGGGCCTAGGACTCTCAATCTGCTACAGCATTATTCGACAGCACGGAGGGACCCTTTCTTGCTCTTCTGCTCTATTGCAGGGAACGTCTTTTAAAATCCTCGTCCCAGCGACAAAAACTCTGTAAATTTTACGTCCTTTTTTTTACCTTAAGCGATTTAGGCTATATTGCCGCCCATGATAGCCAATGCCATCAATGAACTCTGTCGCCTTAATGCGAGAATCGAGCCTAGTCCCGTACACACAGGACTGCGGCAACATGATGTCTTTTGCGTGGCCAAAACAGGTCAAAAAATTCGTTTTACTCAGCCGCAAAACATTGCAGGTCAGTTAAGTCTTATCCTTGAAAAATTCGATGAACTTTATTCAGAAGCCCTAGAGCTTAAATCACTCTCTTTTGCTCTTGCCTACTTCTGGTTTGGCTTTATTGCCGTTCATCCATTTGCCAATGCCAATGGAAGAACAGGTAAAGCCTATCTTCTAGATAAAATTAAATTTAAGGGGATGAAGCTTAAAGATCCAGAGAAGCTTCAAGCGATTCTTCTTAAAGGCGATACAACTGAAGATTTAAAACAACTTACTCAATATTTTTATACTCACTTAGAACCAAGGACTTAATATGAAATCGGCCATTGCAGCTCTTATTACACTTGCGAGCGGAGATTATTCTCAACACGTCAATCAAGTGATTGAGCAGCGCCCATTGGATGAAGACAAAATTCGCCATGTCGAACTTCTCAACACTGATTATGTGATTCATTATGAGCAAGCAGTGATCCTAGGAACGACTGCCGCTTATGAAGAACAAACAAAGATTTGGCATTTTGATCAAATGCTTAAGGCCGTTGATAAAAATTGTTCGCCCGAAATTGATTTAGCTGGCTGTGTGCATGAGCTTGTTTGCTCAAAGGCTTTCCCACACAACTTTGATCTTCGAATTATGATTTGCGATTAGGAGAGAGCTGGCGATTTAAGGCTTCAGGGCTGATGCCTAAGTAACTTGCGACTTGATATTGGGGAATTTGAGAAGCCAATTCCCCAAAGTTATCTAAGAAATGATGATAGCGAACTTCGGCCGAAAGATGCATCAGCTCCCATTCTCTGCGCTCTTTTTCTAAATAATTATTTTCGGCCATCTTTCTTCCCAAACGCTCCCAACTGCGATCACCCTCTCTCATCATTTTTTCAAAATCTGAGTAAGCAAATTTCCAAACCACAGCTTTAGTTGTCGCTTGAATATAATAGCGAGACTTCTCTCCTACTAAAATCTCAGCATAAGGCCCAATAAGTCCCCCACGTGTTCTAAAGACTTTGGTGAGCTCTTTACCTTTCTCATCATTAAAGTAATTGCGAATAATGCCTTCTTGAACAAGAAAAACTGATTTCGCTTCATCGCCAGGTGAAAGGAGGATTTCACCTTTGGCGCATTTCATTTCTTGGAAAAGACCGACAAAAGCGCTCCACTCTTCAGATGGAACCTGAGCCTTTTTAAGCAGTTGTTGTGAAAATTCTACAGGGAACATGGCACCTCTTGATGTAGATCAATTCTCTCACATCCGACTTCGACATAGAAAGAGTTAAGGAGAATTATTATATGGGAAATGAATTAAATCTGATGAATATCTACAGCTTTATTACTCCACTTGCCGTGGGTCTAATATTGCTTGAGATCCTCTACTGTCTCGTGAGTCGCAAGAATTACATCACTTTTGCTGATGCCATCACCAACCTTGGAACGGCACTTGGGAATCAATGTGTGAACCTTCTTGTTGTTTGGACAGTGGTGACGACTTTTGGTTGGCTCTACCAATACCGCTTCTTTGATCTCCCAAATACTTGGGGATGGTTTTTAGTTCTACTTGTCGCTTTTGACTTTTTGTTTTACTGGTTTCACCGCCACGGTCACACTATCAACATTCTTTGGGCCGCTCACATGTCCCATCACACTTCAGAAGAATTCAACTTTTTTGTAGCGACACGTGCGAGTATCACTCAAAGAATTTTCTCCTTTACTTACATGTGGCCTCTCGCCCTTTTGGGCTTTCGACCTGAAGCGATCTATGCGGCTTCGGCCGTTCAGCTTCTACTCGCTTTCTGGCACCACACTCGTGTGATTGGAAAAATGCCTGGCTTTGAAATCCTATTCAACTCTCCCTCTTATCACCGCGTTCACCACGCCATTAATGATAAATATCTTGATAAAAACTTCGGAGAAATTTTTATCATCTGGGATAAAATGTTTGGCACTTGTGAGAAAGAAGTCGAAGAGCCTATTTTTGGCGCGCTTACTCCTCCTCAGACATGTAACCCAAATAAGATCTACGTTCAGTACTGGGCCATGCTTTGGCGTGACTGTATGAATACGAAAAGCCTATGGGATAAAGTTCGTCTTTGGTTCATGCCTCTGGGATGGCGTCCTGAAGACGTCAGAAACATGCCTCGCTTTAGAGTGAACGAGAAAACTTTTAAGAAGTATGAAGTGAAAGTCGATTCCGGAAGAAAAGCCTATTTAATCGTTCAGGCCGCTCTTGGTGTGGCCCTAATGGGTCTGACTATCAATCTTCAGTTGCCGTTTAGCGTGGCAGAGAGAGTTTGGTTAAGTGTTCTGATCTGGCTCATGATCACTTCATGGGGTGGATTACTAGAAAAGAAGAACTGGGCTTGGAAGCTTGAGGGCACTCGTCTCGCACTGACCGTTTTCACTCTAGTTTATCTGGCTCAAGGGCGTGGGATGATTTAGTCATCCCACGAGTTAGGCACTTTCGGAATTGTTGCTAGAAGTGGTTTTTGTTTTGGGAGTGCTGCCACGCAGGCTCCCATAAAAAAAGCAGTCAAAGCAAAATAGCCCCACAATACTCCTACAACCATCGGAGCAAAACCACCAAACATCGCAGTCGTATTGGCCTCGTAGTAGTGAAGATAGATCCAATAAAAACTTTTAAGGGCCAAAAATCCGCTGACAAAAGCGGCCGCTCCTTCAATACAAGCAAAAAGCGGAGTACGCAGCAACCATTGATAAAGCATACTGACGACAAGAATATTGGCGGTAATGGTGAGAATCTGCCATCTCGCCAGATAAACCAGCGCATCAGCTAAAAAATAACCCTGGGGAAGAGATTGGCTGAGCCATTTAAAAATAAGACCCCGCTCACCCAATTCAAGACTAAACATCATCAGTCCACAAAAAGCGACAATAGTAATCACAGCGCGAAGAGTACCCATGAATATGCCGCCTACCACTTTTGAGTTCGTCACTTTCATGAGTCCAGAAACCAGAGTACTAAAGAAGCCTTTGGTCGCCCAAAGGAAGAGGGCCAAATTGAGAAAACTCAATGGAGTATGATTAATTTGCGAGCGAGTA
Source organism: Bacteriovoracaceae bacterium (assembly GCA_019752535.1). Classification (GTDB taxonomy): domain Bacteria; phylum Bdellovibrionota; class Bacteriovoracia; order Bacteriovoracales; family Bacteriovoracaceae; genus UBA6144. The sequence continues at coordinate 48,039 of JAIEMA010000032.1, read as the reverse complement.
AGAGCTCCCACTTCTGAGACAATTTTCTGAGAAGTTGAGGGCATAAGAATTTGAAGTTCTGAGAAAAATCTTTCGTGAGCGCCGAGAGCATCGCCTTGAAAGAATCCAAGCAGAAAAGCGGCTCCAGTCATAAGCGGAATGATGGAGAGAAGCCCGAAAAAAGTGGCCGCTCCCACATAAAGGCCACCACTGTTACGAGTATAAACATAGTAGCCATGCAGACAGGCATTTACGAAACGTCTAAAGATGGCAAAGCCAAGTCCATCCCATAACCCAGACACTTTTTTATCTTGCCGTGAGACCCAACTCTCCTCGTCGACAATAGAGAGCTCGGGAAGAGGGGGTAAATCTTCAGATGATTTGCGCTTAAACAACATAGATCTCCATTGTGACAGAGGCTTATCGTCTATAACCCCTAAAACCTGGAGCAAATTCATCGGTCTTTTGAAGATATTGCTAGATCTATGATTTTGCAGGATTGAGATCAATGGCCTAGGATCAATTATGGCCAAGTTTATTTTATTGTTTCTCTGGAGCTCTCTTGCATGGGCCCAGCCCCAGTACCTCGAGCTGGCAAAGAAATTTGCTCCTATCGTAACCCAAGGTATTGGAAGTGAGCCGGTCGCTGATGAATTCACGCGCGTGGATTACGATGGCGATTGGATTGCAGAGAATAATTGGGAGAACTTAAAAAAATTTCCTCATCCCCCTACTGTTTATTGGTCTGTGATTGAATCCGAAAAACACTTTTTTATTACTTACTCTTTTTTCTTTCCACGAGATTACTCCGGATTGTGTTTTTGGGTTCACTGTCATGAAAATGATTTTGAAGGCATGAGAGTGGTCATTGAAAAGCCTGACACTCTCTTGCGCCTTGAGGCTTTGGCCCACAACAGACTCTCTACTCAAGAGAAGCCCAATGGTGTGCATGTCATGATTGAGAGCCAGGGCCATGGCATTCATCCGGCCCAGCAGTCGCACTTTGAAGCCAATCATAAAACCTATGTCCCTTTCCAATATGAACTTCGTTCGCTGGATGAAATTTGGGAGCAGAGGAAATCAAATCTCTTTGCTGGCCAGTTTAAATTCAAAGACCAGCAATACCCCGCTCACTTTGGCGGGTCAAAATGGATTCTCTTTGGGATGGGTTCTGCTAAGCCACCATGGTCTTGGGAAGTTTGGGGCAGTAATTGGGCGAAGGGAGAATGGTTCCTAGATCCGTTAAAAGGGACAGAAGAGAAATACCTCTTCCATCCCTACCAAAAGCCTTAACGTTTTTCGAAAGAGAGTTCTTGCTGAGTGCGCATGCTTGAGTGACACATGTCATAGCTGTAAGAGACCTCACCATTGACGGCGGCGACATAAGCCGAAGTTCCATCACGCTTAACAACTAAAGTCGCAATCGCATCGGCCTGCCACATTTCAGAGCAAAACCCACCATTCGTATGAGAATCGGCGACAAAATTGAAGGCCATTGAACCGTTACCAAGATCAGTACCATTTTTGAGATCCACAACCTTCAAAGCGCGAAGACCGTCGTTTGAAAAACGAATTGTCGCTTTGCTTGTGCCGAATACGTCTAAATTAAGTTCAACATCTCCAAAGCAAAGCTCTTGGGCCATAGTGACTTCTTTTGTATTCAATTCAACAGTGCGCACAAAACAAGTTGTCTCTGCTAAAGCTGAAAATGAAAGAACGAGAGCTAAAAAAGCAAATTTCATAAGGACTCCTTGAGGTTTATGGCGCTTTAATACCCCTATGACGCATAGACGTCTAGCCTTGGAATTGTTAAGATTTTGCCAGACTAGAGTATGCCCTGAAATATCTAATATTTACGTTCCTAGGGAGTATGTATGATTTCACCACTTTTTGATTCTTCTCAATGGAGTGAAGTTCCAGAGTTTCAGTTTGAAGATATTACACTCCATAGGGCCAAGAACACAGGAGCGGTCCGTATCGCCTTCCATCGCCCAGAAGTGAGAAATGCCTTTCGCCCTCAGACAGTGGATGAACTCCTTACGGCCCTTGAGTGGACTCACCAACAAAATGATGTCGGCGTCGTTCTCCTTACAGGAAATGGCCCCTCACCGAAAGATGGAGGCTGGGCGTTTTGTTCAGGAGGCGATCAGCGAGTGCGTGGCAAGCAAGGGTATGAGTACTCCTCTTCGAAATATTCCCGTGCTGGACATGGACGACTTCATATTTTAGAAGTTCAGCGCATGATTCGCTTTATGCCAAAAGTTGTCATCGCCGTTGTTCCAGGTTGGGCCGTAGGTGGGGGACACTCACTGCATGTGGTTTGTGACATGACGATCGCTTCAAAAGAGCATGCGATCTTTAAACAAACTGATCCCGATGTCGCTTCATTTGATTCGGGTTATGGCTCAGCTTATCTCGCTAGACAGTGTGGACAAAAAAGAGCGCGTGAAATTTTCTTCCTAGGCCTCAACTACTCTGCTCAAGAAGCCTTTGATATGGGGATGGTCAATAAAGTGGTCCCTCATGCAGACTTAGAAAAGGTCGCGCTTGAATGGGCGGAGATGATTTGTTCAAAATCTCCCACAGCTATTAAAATGCTTAAGTTTGGATTTAATCTTGCGGATGACGGTCTTGTTGGACAACAAATCTTTGCTGGTGAAGCCACTCGTCTTGCTTACGGGACGGAAGAAGCGGCCGAAGGACGAAAAGCTTTCTTAGAGAAGCGTGATCCAGAGTTCGATCAATATCCTTGGTTGTACTAAATTATGATATTTTTAGTTTTAAATTTATTTTTTCATATTGCCTTAGCTCAAGTTGAGACAGTTCAAATTTGTAACAAAGACAATGTGAAAACGTATGACATCGTCTCTTCAAACGACGCCACTTCACATCAACTTTTCTATGCTATTTATGAGCCTCTATTCTCAATTTCAGGTGCTGATACAAAACCACTTCTCGCTGAAAAGATAGAAAGTAATCCGGCCAATGACGAATGGACTGTGACCTTAAAGAAAAATATTGCCTTTCATCGTAATGCCATTTTTAAACCCACTCGTTTGATGAACGCCAAGGATGTGGTTTATAGCTTCAATCGTCAAATGCGCACAGGTGATTATGCTAAGGATGAGGAATTCACCTTTGATTACTTTGATCAGCACTTAGCCGCTTTTTTGAAATCAGTGGAAGCTGTTGATGATTCCACTGTTAAGTTTAAGCTTAAAATCCCTCACCCGAAATTTGACCTCAAAATTTCTAATGTCGCAGGGGCCATCTATTCGCTTGAGTATTATGAATTCCTCAAATCAAAGGGGAAGATTGAGCTCTTAAACCTTATGCCAATTGGAACTGGTCCATGGCAAATTTTTTCACAGACTCACGCCTCAAGCTTTGAACTGGTCGCGAATCCTCGCTATCATCAAGCGCCTCAAAAATTCGGCATACGCTTCATCTCTGAGCCCGTGGATGAAAGACTTATCGAAAAGATTAAAAGCAAAATGTGTGATTGGGTAAACTCTCCGTCAGCTCTTGTGAAGAAAGAACTTCGCACTTTGAGCAACTGGTACAATTCTGAGATGCCATCCCCCTCAGTGTCTCATCTCTTAGTGAATAACAATAACCATGAACTCAAAGACAAAACCACTCGCTCTCATCTCATTCATTGTCTTGATCCCAACTCTTTAATCAAAAAATCGAATCTTGAAAGTATCACTGAAGCAAAAAATATATTGCCTGTTACAGATCGATTTTATTATTCAAAATATCCCCCGCATATCCCTCAAAGAGCCAGTTCACAAGCCCACTTTAAGTCGAAGACCATTCCAAAGCTCAATCTCATTTATCCTAAAGAGCCTCGCCCTTATATGCCAGAGCCTGAAGTTGTTGCTACTGAGCTGGTGAGGCAGCTGGAACTTTGCGGACTTAAAGTAAATATGACTCCCATGCCTATCGTCTCACTGACGCAACTTCGGGCCGATGAGTCTTATGATCTTTTATTGTTTGGCGATACTGAGACGGGTTTTGATCTCGTGACCAGTTTTCTTTCATGCGGGCCTAAAAAGGACCTTCTCACTTATACCGGTCATTGCAATGAAGAGTTTGAGATTCTGGTTGAGAAAAACCGCTCAAACTATACACCCACCCCCGATGAGTTGAGGGATATGTCTCTCAAACTACGGACGACTTTTAGCTATCTCCCTTTGGGGTGGCTTAAGCATGAGGTCGCTATTAATGATAAAAAGAAAGATCAGCTTCTTGAGATTTACTTTTTTCAAAGGCTTAGAGAGCCGCCCCAGAACTAATACGTAATTTTTACTCAAATAGACTCCCCTATCTAAAATCGGACTAAGCTTAATCATCTGCCCATAACAAGGATTAAGCTTATGAAACGAATTCTCACGGCCCTTATTTTATTGAGCTCTCTGAGTGTGCATGCTTCTGGTATCTTACCGGCTTCAATCGAGCGCTATGTACCTAAGCAGCCGACTCCAAGAATCATGTCAGGCACACTTGTCATGACCGTGGGCTACCTGGCCGTGCCTTATTTAACTTATACAGGACTGAGTACCTCATTTGTGGGCTGGGTTATTGTCGGTACGACATTGATGGAAGGCCTGAGCCGATCTTGGGCCCCGCAAGCGGCCGATGAGTTGATTGAACTTCAAAAAGAAATGATTAAGGGCGACGTAAAAGAAGTCGCTGAGGTGAAGCAGCCGACTGTGCGAGAAGCGTTTAACGCTTTAGAGTCTGATGCAGTCGCCATGCGTGATTTAGAGAATGCTCTTCCGGATGCCACTCACTTAGAAAGATTAGTTGTGGGTGTACAAGTAATGCTGACACCGGTACAAAACTAGCTATGGCCGAACACTTACACGTTTGGGGTGTGAAGAAAGAAAACGACATGGAGAAGCTGCTCCAAGTGTTGAATGATTTCGAAGTCCCTCATACATTTTATGATTATCGCGACAATCCGCCCGAAGACGATCGTTTGAATCGTTGGGCGCAATATCTTGATCAAGATTATCCCATCAATGGTCGCAGCACACTTTGGAAGAAATCCGAGCGCATGTTCATGCGCCTTGAGCCTTTAGAGCGCATGGAATGGCTTAGGAAGCATTATCATGTACTAGAGCGACCAATCGTTGAAGATGAAAACTTTGAGGTTCTCATCATGGGTGCAAGGCCCGAGAGAATCCTTAAAGAGCTTTGTAATATTAGGCTTTAGTTGACACTGCTAATCCGGCTTGCAAGGATGTCCCCTATTCAATTCAAGGAGAATCCAATGCGTTCAACTCTTGCTCTTATTGCTTTCATTTCTACTTCTGCCTTTGCTTGCCCTAACCTCACTGGCTCATACACTGTCTGTCGTTCAACAACAGGCGCGACTGAAGGTTCAAGTGATGTTGTTGTCACACAATCTGTTGTGAATGGCGCGACGGTATATTCTTTGACTTCAACTGATGATGAAACTCAAGAGCGCAGCTCTGACTCAGTGATTGCTGATGGTCAGGTTCGCACAATTTCAGAAACTGATTCTCAATCAGGTTTAGTGATTGTCACTTCAACTCAAGCCAGCTGCGTTGGTAATGCTCTTGTATTGAAGACAAGTTCTTCTATTCAAGGTCAAGAAATTGCCAATGTGAATATGACTGTATCAAAAAGTGGAAACACTCTTAGCCAAGTTGTTTCGGGTCAAGCTTTTGGTCAACCCATCAATGATACTGTGAACTGCCAATAAATAAGTGAAGGCCAAAAGATGATTTACTCTTTTGGCCTTTTAATTTGAAAATTAAGCCGCTTTCTTATTATCCCAGGCAGACCAAACTTCCTTCGTCCAAGTTGATTTTGTATTCTCAACCCATTTTTTTGCCCACAATTTATCGTGAACAAATTTCTCTAACTCTTCTGGAGTTTGAACATCAACCCACATGACCATATCCCAATCACCCATAGTACTGGCGGCCCACTTCACTTCTTTCCACTTACTAAGCCACTTCCAATTTTCCCAAACTGGTGCTTGCTTGTTCCACTTCACATAAACTTGTGCCGTCCAATTTTTCTTGGCCATAGATCATCTCCTTGATGAAAACATTTATGACAGACGTATCGAAGAAATAAGGGGGATCTTAAGCGCCGAAGAGTTGCTTCGAGAGATCGAGCAATTTATGCTTAGCTAGATAATTCCTGATGAAATTCTTATTCTCAGCTTTATACCAAAAGAAAAACGTTCGCTGTTTTGTTTTATCATCCAAAGTGATGGCCGTTTCTACTGGTTTCAAGGTGTAAGGGTGAAAGCCTGAGTAATAGATTTCAGTTGCTACTGTCATAGGCGTTGGCGTGAAGTCTTGAACTTGCTCAAGCTTATAACCGAGTTTCATCGTTTTTGCCGCCAGTTGTGCCATATCCTCAGGTTTGCAGCCAGGATGTGAAGAGATGAAATAAGGAATGATCTCCTGACGAATTCCCTTCTTCTTTGAGATCTCTTCAAACTTCTTTTTGAAAATTTGGAAATACTCAAAGCTCGGCTTTCTCATCACCTTTAAGACATGATCTTCCGTATGCTCTGGAGCGACCTTTAAGCGCCCCGAGACGTGATGAGTGACCAGTTGCTCGACATACTGTTCATCTTTTTCTGGATGACTTGAGCGTGGATCAAACATCAAATCATAACGAAGGCCTGAGCTCACAAAAGCTTTCTTCACTTCTGGATGTTTGGCCACAGCTTGGTAAAGCTCAGTCATCTTTGTGGGATCAGTATCAAGATTTTTACAAACTTGAGGGAACACGCACGAAGGAGCGGCACACTTATCACACAACTCTTGATCGATGCCTTTCATCTGATACATGTTCGCCGAAGGGCCTCCCATATCAGAGATATACCCTTTAAAGTCTGGCATCTTCACTACTTGATCAAGCTCACGCATCACGGATTCTTTAGAGCGTGAGGCAATCATCTTTCCTTGGTGAGCAGAGATCGTGCAGAAAGAGCATCCCCCAAAACAGCCGCGATGAGTGTTAAGAGAAAACTTAATCATTTCAAAGGCACTGATAGGGCCTCGGTCTTTATATTTAGGATGAGGAAGACGCGTATACGGCAGATCAAACGAGGCATCAATCTCACTCTCCGTCATCGTCTGATAAGGAGGATTGATCACAAGAGTCTTGCCTTCCACTTTTTGAATCAGGCGATTGGCATACTGCTTATTGGATTCCACTTCAACGTACATGAAATTTCTGGCGTAAGCTTTTTTGTCTTGCAGGCATTCTTCATGACTGGTGAGTTCTTGGTCTTCATGCTTAGTGGGAGGCAGCTCACCGTCTACTAAGAAAGCAGTTTGAGGAATATTTCTAAGCTCTGAGAAGGGAATGCCTTTAGAGACAAGCTTGGCGATATCACGCAGCGGCTGCTCCCCCATTCCATAGATCAACATATCTGCGCCCGACGTCGTGAGAATATTCGGCATTAATTGATCTGACCAAAAATCATAATGGGTCACGCGGCGAAGAGAAGCTTCAATGCCGCCAAGGACCACAGGTGTATCCGGATAAAGTTCTTTTAAAATTTTAGAATACACTGTCGTGGCATAATCGGGTCTGTGATTCGTCGCTCCGCCTGGAGTGTAGGCATCTTCTGAGCGAGTGCGTTTAGCGGCGGTGTATTTATTCACCATTGAGTCCATATTGCCGCTTGTGACACCAAAGAAATATTTTGGCTTACCAAATTTTTTAAAATCGCGAAGATCATCCTGCCAGTTCGGTTGCGCAATGATCGCGACTCTCATGCCAAGAGATTCAAGAATGCGACCAATAACGGCCGCTCCAAACGCTGGGTGGTCCACGTACGCATCGCCTGTGACCAAGATCACATCAAGCTCGTCCCATCCGCGCTTTTTTGCTTCCTTTGCAGTCAAAGGAAGCCAAGCTGTGATGGGTAATTCTGGTTTTAAACTCGTGGTCATAATCGGGGGAATCTACCCCTGATCAGCGAACTTTGGCGATGGTAAGTTTTACACTATTTGACTTCGCGAAAGATAAAAAACACAGCTCCTACTAGACAGATTGAGGCATAGAGGAAGTTTTTTGTGAGAGGAACTTTCATGTAAACCACACAAAAGACAGCAAAGACAGTCATGGTGATGACTTCTTGGAGAATTTTGAGCTGAGGGAGGGTGAAAACTTGGTTGCCCATGCGATTGGCGGGGACCTGAAAGATATATTCAAAGAAAGCAATTCCCCAGCTCATGAGGATCACGATCCAAAGGGGCTTTGAAGTCATATCCCCTTTCAGATGGGCGTACCAGGCAAAGGTCATAAAAACGTTAGAGATCAAAAGTAATGTTATTGGTGTAAACATAAATCTATTTCCAAGTCTCCATCACCCATTCTTTCCAAAGACTGTCTTTCATAAAAAATCTTTTACTCTTCGAACTCTGAATCTCTTCACATCTCTGCTGGATAAGAGGAAGGGGCTGATCTTTTAATCCCCAGTTTCCTAAAAACACATCACCAACACCATAGGTTTTTGAGCAGAAATCTTTAGGAGATAAATCCTTCCACCCCGCAGGCATTTTAGATTCTTTTTGATACTGAGTGTAATCCATAAACGTGAGAAGATCCTTTCTGAAATTCTCTCTGTTCTTTTGGCTCGCTGATCTTACGATTTCTAGCTGAGAAACCTCATTCACCATAAACGAATGTTGAGAGGCCTTAATGTCGGCTTGCGCCTTCTCATTAAAAACAGAAGGTATCTTTAAACTTGGAAGATAACCCTTATCCCAGCCCTTCTTTTTCTCATCATCACTGACAATTTTATCGGCCGCACATTTAGAGGCCTCTTTGGCTTGAATAAGCTCTTTCCCACATTCTCTACGTACAGAGTACCAAACATAGTCATCAGCGACAGGTAAAATAGCATCTTTCGGGACGGTTTGAATTTGAGCTTCAAGAATAACTTTATCTAGTAATCCAGCGATTTCATCTGAGGGGCGAGAGAGTTTATCTTTCAAGGCAGCGTCACCCTCAATTTTGCCCATCCAATTGTCAAGGATAAGGGAGCGATTCAACTCTGAGTCACTCACTCCAGCGGCCGCAAGGATTGCTGTAATTTGTGATTGAGGCATTTTACCTAAGGCCACTTTAATGGCACAAAGATTCAATTCGCTATTGGAAGCCGGGAAATTTGAAAACGTACCTGTGCATGACTTATCAACATCCGAGGTCTCAATCGTCATTTCATCTGTGAGTTTTGAAATCGCCGCACTTAACCCTGCTTGAGCTTTCTGCATCTTCTCATCTGTTATATTAGCGCATTGAAGTGAAGTCTTATACTCCATCCCCTTAAACACCTTCTCTTTCATGTATTTATATTTTTCAGGACACTTCTCTTCTAAACCTTTGGCATTATAGCGATAGGCCGTAGCGACTTCTGCAAAGTCTTCTGCGGGACTTGTTTCACCATATTTTGACATAATACAGGCGCCCTCATCATGGCTCCACTCATCGCCCGTTTTTTTCCAACCACTAAAACCAATCCATTGAGGAGAGGCATCTGCATTTCTCATTTTGTCGGAAAGATTATGACCTAGTTCATGAAAGGAGGCGTACTGACGAGTCCCACTGTCCTTTGCGCGCCAGCTATCAAAAAGTATCACTCCTGAGTTTGCGAGCACGTTAGGGCCATAATCTTTAAGCGTGTAGCCTGGAGTAAAGGGAACTAAACGTTGATTTTTTCTCTCTCCAAGTGGCTGCAAGTGAGAGGGTAAATCATCAAGCGTCATGAGGACGTCATCAATCTCGTTTTCTTTAAAGCGGTCTGAACTATCAAAAGCAAGTTCTGAACCATTAAAGCCATGCTTCAAGTACATGTGCAAAATTTTTCTTCCAAGCTTGGGTCCCCAAATTTTATCAATCGCGCATAAGGCCTTATCACACGTTGGATTAATAGAATAAGTTTGTTGAATAGGAACCTGATCCTCACTGGCACTATACCAAGGGCCACCATAGAGAGATTGTCTTTTCGTGAGATCTTTAAGAGCTTGAATCATGACGGGTGATTCATTTTTGAGACTCACACCAAAGACAACTTCTGATTTTTTAGCTCCAGCTGATTTTTGATCCACTAATCTTTGCATCTCCTCTTCAGAAGGTGCACTTTTAGCTTTGCAGGGTGCTGTTTTGACTTGCTCTGTACTCGCTCCCCACCATTCAAGTTTCTCTTTGAGCTCTTGAAGTTGCTCAATTGAATAATTTCTTGGCAATGGAACAACACAAGGACGATCATCTAACTCTCCATCGGCAAAAGCAAAGGTGGAGACGAGAAGAATTAAATAGAGAAATCTCATGGTAACCTCACACTGTAAATTGTCTGTGAGGCCATATCGATTGTGAGAGCTCCCTCTTTATCTTTATAACGAAGAAGCCTCGTAGGAGCTTCTGAAGCCGGCAGAAATTTTTTTATTGGGATAAATTTTGCAATTGTTTTAAGAGAAGGTCTCTCGTGAGGGAATGTAAAATGCATTCCATCCATTTTTTCATTTTTAAAATCAACTTCGAGTGCGTATTCAAATTTCTCATACACCCAATAGTGCTTTGATCCTTTCACCAGAGCGGCCTTACCAAGCTTTGCCTCAATATCTTTCAATGTGGTCACTCCACTTTTAAAAGTTTGAAGCTCTGGGGGTAAGAGTTTAACGGTGCTCTCGCGCCAAGTGGCATAAAGAGGAGAGCTCGTTAGGAGGACTAACAAAGTAAGGAGTGTTTTCATGAATCACCTATCGGTTAAGATCCTGTTATTCCTGAGTAAAAACATTGTGTGTTTATTACATATCAAAGACTTAGCCTTTGATTCCGGGGGTACCTAGTGCTACATCTCACCTATCAATTTTTTAGGGAGTTTTTATGAAATGGATCTTTATCGTGAGTCTTTTAATGTCTTCGGCCTTTGCCGCTCCAGGTGATTTGCTTCTCACCTGTACACGCACATCATTTAGAGATCTCGACCAAATCGTGATCAATGAATCAGTGAAGCCTGGCATGATCATGGTGACTGAGATTGATGAAGCAGGCAGAAAAAATATTTATGAGCGCTCAATGAATGATTTAAAGAAAGACGGCATTGAGCTTTCAAGCTGGTATGGTTACACCCGCACACTTTCAAATTTTGAAGGCAGCTGGATGATTGAACACCATGATGAGTGTGGCGGTGGCGTTGGATACGCTGTGTGCGAATAATTATTTAAGAAAACGCGAAATATACATATACGCCGCAGCCCCTGCGGCGATGAGTCCAAGGGCCCTCATGAATGTATTGGGCCCTTTGCTTTTTGAGGTCACAATTTGTTCGGGGGATTCAGGCAGCTCAGTTAAATTGCTAAACTCTTCCGGGGCCTCAACATACTGCGGATAGATACGAAACTTATCGAGTCGAGCATAGAATTTTTCATCCACTGTCTTAAGTTCTTCATCAGGAATTTCAATCCGTAGAATGGCTGCGCCACCGCCGCGCTGCTTTGGGCGCGCATCAGTCGTTTCATCCATAAGGACTTCATAGGTAATACCAATCTCATCCAAGAGAATGAGGAGTTGATCAAGTTCGTGGCGGGTGTATCCGGTGTAAAGCATGCAGAAAGTGTAGCATTGAGCTTTTGCTCATGCGACAATTTTCCTATGAATACAAAATCTCCGATTAAAACAGAATTGATTGCTGGGCTCACGACATTTTTGACCATGAGCTATATTATTTTTGTGAATCCCTCTATTCTCTCCACCCCCGGCACTGGGATGAGTTTTAGTGGAGTACTCACCGCCACTGTTCTACTGTCCGCACTCATGACACTTTTTATGGGTCTTTATGCGAAGCTTCCCTTCGCTGTCGCTCCGGGCATGGGACTTAATGCCTTTTTCACTTTCACTCTTGTGCTCTCGGAAGGCATTCCCTGGCCCACGGCCTTGGGTCTCGTGTTTTGGGCGGGAGCTTTTTTTCTTTTAATCTCTCTCACTCCCCTCCGTGAAAAGCTCGCTGAATCTCTACCGGATAATCTTAAGATCGCATCGGCAGTGGGGATCGGTTTATTTTTAAGCTTTATTGGTTTTAAAAATGCCGGCTGGGTCGTAAGTGATCAGGCGACGTTTGTGAAAATGGGCCCACTTAATCCTTCGATGCTTCTCTCTTTTGTGGGACTCATGATTATTCTCGTGATGATGAGAAAGAAGAGTGTGTGGGCTTTTTTGGTTTCAATTTTGACAGTCACTCTCTTAGCGATTCCTTTTGGACTCATTACCAAACCTGAATCCCTTACAGCTATGCCAGATTTCTCTTCGGTCTTTTTTAAGCTTGATATTTGGGGCGCACTGAAATTCAGTTTTATTCCCGCCATCCTCTCAATTGTCTTCACTGATATGTTTGATTCGATTTCTACTTTTGTAGGAGTCTCTCGTGCCGCCAATCTTGTAGATGCCAAAGGCAATCCTTTAAGAATGAAGCAAGCTCTGATCGTCGATTCATTTGCGACGATGCTCGCAGGCGTCTTTGGGACATCAGCTGGGACGGCCTATATTGAAAGTGCCGCCGGAATTGAGGCCGGAGGCCGCACAGGTCTCACTTCTGTGTTCACTGCTCTCTTTTTCTTGCCTTGCTTGTTTCTCTCACCGCTCATCGGTGTGGTGCCTGCTTTTGCCACAGCACCCGTGTTGATCAGTGTGGGACTTTTGATGTTTAAAAATATTTTTGATTTAAAGCGCGATCATTTTGAAGAATGGGTCCCCGCGGCCCTCACCATTATTTTAATTCCGCTCACCTTTTCCATCACAAAAGGGTTAATGGCAGGCTTATTCATCCAATGGCTTCTGTATTTATTGTGTGGAAGAATCAAAGACATTTCAGTGGCGCTATGGATTTTAGGGATTGTATCTGGGGCGTATCTCGCTCACTAACTTTTAGTCGAGCCATCCATTCGCTGCATACGAGATTTAAAGCGACCAAGTTTGAAGCCGCGCAGTTTTTCATGCTTGAGTTTGGTGTTCTCATTAGTTCTCTTTCTCCAACGAGCAAAAGCTTTAGGATCCAGATTGGCACGCATGAATTTGATGACTTGATTATTGGTCATCCCAAATTGAAGCTTAATCGCCTCGAAAGTGGTGCGATCTTCCCAGGCCATACGGATCAGGCGATCCTTATCCTCTTCACTTAATTCCATGCCCTACTTTACCCGAATTTTGAGAGGGTGAAACAATGTCTGGCCAATGTTGAGGCTTATCTTAGATAGTACAGGCATGTTTACGAATAGCTTTGCCGACACCTTCTCTACGCCCGCGCTTTTCACCCCGACTCTCCCCACCCCGGTGAGTGAGCCGAAACTTATCGCCTGGTCTAAAGAGGTCGCGGCCGACCTTCAAATTGAGCCAACGGATGAGTGGATTCAAACCTTGGCGGGCAATCTCGTGATGGAAGGCATGAAGCCTATTGCCACTCGCTATGCTGGTCATCAGTTTGGTCATTGGGCGGGACAGCTGGGAGATGGCCGCGCGATTTTGCTCGCTGAAAAAAATCATTTAGAGATTCAACTTAAAGGCGCGGGCCTCACACCTTATTCACGCCGCGGTGATGGAAGAGCGGTGCTTCGATCCTCAGTGCGTGAGTTTTTATGCTCTGAGGCCATGCATTTTTTAGGCATCCCTACCACTCGCGCTCTCGCCTTAGTGGGAACAGGTGATCAAGTCATTCGCGATATGTTTTATGACGGCAACGCCGCGCCCGAGCCGGGTGCGATTTGCACGCGAGTGGCAGAAAGCTTTATTCGCTTCGGTCATTTTCAAATGCTGGCAGCTGATGGCAACAAAGAGGAGTTTCAAAAACTTCTGGATTATGTGTTGAAATTTTATCCTGGCATGAATGCTCAAGAGTTTTTTAATGAGCTTTGCACTCGTACAGCAAAACTCATGGTGGATTGGATGCGCGTGGGATTTGTTCATGGAGTGATGAACACCGATAACATGTCGATCCTTGGGCTCACGATTGATTATGGCCCTTATGGCTGGCTTGATGTGTTTGATCCCAACTGGACGCCAAACACGACTGATCGCGAGCATCGCCGCTACCGTTTTGGGAATCAACCCTCCATTGCTCTTTGGAATCTGCATCAGCTGGCCGCCGCTTTTAAGATTTTAGATTTTGACTTCTCTGCCGAGCTTGAAAATTTCCGCATCGTCTTTTTCGCTGAGTGGGAGAAGATGATGGCCTCAAAGCTTGGTCTTGAAAAAGTAGACATGGGATTTGCGCAGGAATTAGATGCCATTTTACAACTTCAAGAAACCGACATGACGATTTTTTATCGCGAGCTCGCTGATTGCACCCAATCAGGGATTCCCACTGAGGCTTTCTATCAACCGGCCACTGAGAAACTCAACGCTTGGATTGAAAAATGGCGCGCGCTCTCGCCGGATCGAGAGCTCATGAATAAAACTAATCCTTATTTCTTGGTGCGCAATTATCTCGCGCAAGAAGCGATTGATGGTCTCGCGCAAAATGACACCACTCGATTGAATGAACTCATGCAGGCACTCAAAACTCCTTATTCTGAGAATGAAAACACGAAAAAATTTTTCAAAAAAAGACCAGAATGGGCACGCACAAAAGCGGGCTGTTCAGCGCTTTCATGCAGCTCGTAACGAAAATTATTTGAATGATTTTTTTGGGCTTTAGGGCCACTCTGTCACTATCGTGTCTTGATGATTCTACCTAAGATTGAATCAGGGGGAATCGATATGAAAAAAAATGTTGTGCTACTTTTGTCTCTTGTTCTTTGGGCCGCTTTCTCAAACGCTAAGGCTTGCTCGATTCAGATTAATGCGCTTTTTATGAGAAATACTCTCGCCACTGCTGCCGCTAATGAATTTGGCATCAGCTTAGATCAAGTCAAAAAGATCACTACTGCTGACTACACGCACCAAATGGGTCCAAGAGTCGCGGGCTCATCTTGTGAAGAATACCTTGAGCACCGTGTTCAAGTAACTATCGTGTACGCGCCTAACCTTTTAACTGAGTGTACTTTGAATGTGGAAGTCGTGAAGCGAGAATACCTCAATGCTGAAACCCTTCCCTTTGAGGATGATTTCTTTAATGCACCTGTCTCAAGCTGTGTCAGACGACCACTTATCATCAGACCCGTAAGACCAATTCCTCATAGCTAAATCCTCTCTCCTCCCTTACATTGAAGGGAGGAGATTTTTTATGAAATGGCTACCGCTTAAAGACGACTCACAAATTGACATCATTGCCCCTGCCTCAGCGGCACCGATTGAAAAACTTAATCGTGGCCTTGAGTGGCTTCATAAGCATGACTTCAATGTGCATCTCCCTAAAGATCTTTTAAAACCTCGCCTCTTTTTTGCTGCTCCCTTAGAAAATCAGATCAAGCACATGAAAGATGCTCTCGCTTCAAACTCACAAGTCTTGTGGTGCCTGCGCGGAGGCTATGGCTCAGCTCGCCTGATTCCTTATTTACAAAAATTGAAAAAGCCCAAAACTCCAAAAATGCTCATTGGCTTCAGTGACGTCACTGCTCTTCATCTCTATCTCACTCAAGAGTGGAATTGGCCCACGATCCATGGGCGTGTACTCACACAGATGGACACGAAAGCAAAAAAAGCTGATCTCAAAATGTATGATCAACTTCTTCGCGGAAAACTTAAAGAGATCACGTTCTCTAATCTTAAGCCTATGAATGAAGCCGCTAAGAAAAAGAAGACGATTACGGGAAGTGTGACGGGTGGAAATCTGCGCTTGCTAGAATGCTCTATCGGCACAGGTTGGGAGCTTGAAGCGAAAGGCAAAATTCTCTTCTTAGAAGATGTCGGTGAGCGCGGCTATGCCATCCACCGAATGCTCGTTCATTTGACTCAGGCCGGACTTCTCGAAGGGGTTAAGGCCATTGTCTTAGGTGATTTCACTGAGGGCGAAGAGAAGGATGGAGTTGATAGAACGGGTGAAGCACTTGACTCTTTTGCTAAAGAGATAGGCATTCCAGTTCTCAAAGGCATGCCTTGTGGGCATGGCGACAAGAATGCTCCGCTACCGTTTAACACCAAGGCGACATTGAAGTTAGGCTCCAAGGGCGAGTTAAAGGTAAAAACTGGGTTTTAAGCAATTTGATCAATTGATAAAACTTAATCCCAACACTTCCTTACACAGAGTTTGTCATTCAAATTCCATGAAACAATCTTTTCATACAAAAATCATGGAGGATTTTTATGAAAGCATTGGCAGTACTCGCCTTAGTATCCTTTCCCGCACTCTCAGCTGAATACATCGTTAAATACAGCTCACAAAAAGCACTCAACTCTCTTCCCAACGCACGCGCCTTAAACGTAGCGCTTGGAAATTTTGCTGTTGTAAAGAGCAGTGATAAAAGTTTTCTCGCCAATGTAAAATCAATTCCAGGCATCGAGTATGCTGAAGAAAATATCACTTATAAAACTCTTACTAACGATGCTGACTACAAAAAGCAATGGGGCCTTGAGAATACGGGCAGAAACTCGGGCAGCATCTTTGCACCGGGTGTGAAGGGTGTTGATATCAATGCCATTGAAGCTTGGAAAATCACCACAGGTTCAAAGAAAGTTAAAATCGCTGTCATTGATACTGGTGTCGATTACACTCACCCCGATCTTAAAAATCAAATCATGATCAATGAGGCTGAAAAAAATGGAACAGCAGGTGTAGATGATGATGGTAACGGTTATATCGATGACGTTTATGGCTATGACTTTGCCAACACTGATGCTGACCCAATGGATGGCCACGGCCATGGGACCCATTGTGCAGGTGTGATTGGCGCACAACATGACACTGTTGGAATTGCAGGTGTCATGGCGAAAGTTCAAATTCTTCCTGTTAAATTTTTAGGAGATGATGGCTCAGGCTCACTTGAAGGTGCGATCCTTGCGATCGACTATGCCATGAAACGTGGAGTGAATGTCATGAGTAACTCTTGGGGCGGCGGTGGATTCACGCAGTCTCTTCTCGATGCCATCAAAGCGGCTGAGCAAGCCGGAATCGTTTTTGTCGCAGCGGCCGGTAATGAATCAAATGACAACGATGCTAATCCTTCTTATCCAGCAAGCTATGAAACAGACAACATGATCTCAGTTGGAGCAATGGATGGACGTGGAAAGAAAGCGAGCTTCTCAAATTTTGGCGCTCAATCCGTTCACGTTTTTGCTCCAGGTGTTGATATCTACTCTTCAGTAGCTGGTGGTGGATACAAGAAGATGTCTGGAACTTCGATGGCCACTCCCCACGTCGCTGGTGTGGTAGGTCTTATGCTTTCAAAAAATTCGAATCTCTCTCCCATCGAAATACGTCAACTTTTAATGGATACATCTGTGAACACAGGTGAATTAAGAGGCTCAGCTGCAGGTGGCTATGCCAACGCAGCGGCTGCATTAAAGTAGTGTTTTAAATAAAATGCCCCTCGAATGAGGGGCTTTTTATTAAAGATTTCATAATATCCTGACAAAAACGAAGCAACCTCTTCCCTCTTACTCCCTTTTCTTTTCGACACCCAACTTTCATTTTAGAATAATCCATGCTCAACCTTCTTAAATATGTAGGCGATCATTTTGTCGATTGTCTTGTGATTGTGGATATGAATACACGTGAAAGAAACTGTATTTATGTAAACAATAGGTTCGAAAAAAACACAGGCTACAGTAAAGATGAAGCTGTAGGAAGAAATCTTGCCTTTTTACAAGGTGAACTCACCTCCAAAGAGACAGTCCAGTTTATGAAAGAATCTTTTGCAAACAACATGGCCTGCGTCCAAGACATAGTGAATTATAAAAAAGATAAAACCCCCTTCTTGAATCGCCTTCTTATGATACCGTTCCAACACGAAAAAAAATTCTTTTATATGGGTTTTCAAAATGACGTCACTGATGAAAGAGGACTTGAACATAACAATGCCAGCTTGCGCCAAGTACAAGATAAAGAGATAAGGCACATGATCAATAATCCATTGGCGATTATTATGGGAAAAATTGCATTAGAAAAAGAATTAAGACCTGAAAGCTACAATTTAGAAAAAGTCGCTCAAGAGTTAACAGGCACATTCCTGAGAATTAATAAATTTGCCAGAGAGACCGAAAGTCTCTCTGACTTTGAAAAATTTGTGGCCTAAGACCAATCTCCAAAAACTTTTACGCGATTCAATCCACCACAAGGATAAGTTCTTACCTTAACCTGTGAGACAATTGCCTTTTCATTCACGCGAAACTTTCCTTGCGAGCCTGCAAATGACTTCACATTCATTCTCGGCATCAGTTCAATCCATTTGCCATCAGATAAACCTTCGACTGAGACTTCAAGAGGGTTGTTATTCACGAAATAAGTAAAATCCAAAAGTAGTGAATCAATTTTTGCCGATTTAGCCAAAGCAATCACGGCCTCTTCATAGTGCCCTGGAATACGGCTTCTGGCCGACTCCATTCCATCGAACATATTAAGAGGCTTATAGGGTGAAATCACTTGAGCGGCTGGCCCATAGTGCTCGTTAGAAGCGCTCAAAACCTTTGCCCCAAAAGCCAGACTCGCCAGATTCACAAGCTCTCCGGTCTTTAAATTCTTAGTGTAGTTTTTGATATCATCTCTAAACGGGAGCGAGAGAGGTTTGAGTGTCTTTGGAATTTCATCCTTATAAACTTCACTCATCATCTTATCTTGAGGCTTTTTAAGATAGAGACCTAGCCGAGAGAGTCCACCATCAGGAATCATTTGAACTTTAATCTCTTGAACTTTTATGGACTCACTTCCGAGATCCACCCACTTGATCGCGTGCCCCACAAGATCAGTTTTAGGCATCAATTCAATCCAGCCCTTCTCCGTCTTGGCTTCAAGGCGCACGGCCGGCGCTTGATTGCCGTGATGATATTTTGTTGAAAGAGAGACATAGCGAATAGAACTCGCCTGCTTCATTTTAAAAATCAGCTCATCACACGGGAGCGGGTTGTGTCTCACAGATTCCCAACTGTCCATGATCTTGCCCTGCTTTCCAAAAAGTTCAGGGTCAAAAATAGGAAGATAGGGACTAAAAAGATTTTCAGCACGAGCAAACTTATCATTCGTGACATTTAAAACAGTCGCCCCCACTGCAAGATTTTCACTCGCTAAAGGGTCCAGAGGACCTTTAACAATAATCTCTTCTGCTCTTGTGGGAGTGAAGGCTTTAAAGACAAGATTGCGATAACCAATGTTCACCACTTCTTCTTGTTTTAAATTCTTTGGATCAAAATTTGCTTCAAACTTAGAGTAATCAATTCCAGTGACATCCAAAAGTTTAAGCGCTTCTTGCGCCACAGTGGCATTAAACAGCACACCATTTAGCTCGCCTGTGCAAAGGGTAACAAGGCCCTTACCGGCATCAGGGCCTGCAAAACAGTAAAGATACAAACAGCGGAATCCATCGTTAGCACCTTGATGAACAGCAAAGCGATTATCACCGGCTTCAGCAATAAAGACTCCCAGACCCATGCGTGAGCCCATGAAGTCCATGCATCCCTTATCTTCACCAAACAGCATCCAGCGGGCGGTCGTATGACTGATGGGGCCTGAGCCATCGTTTTTTTGATAAGCAGTCGTGAGATGTTTTAAAAACTGAATCACAGAATCAGAAGTTCCCATGCCCCCAGCAGCAAAAGCTGGGAACATCAGACGATCGCCAGCTATTTTTGTGCCGTCTTCTTTAAAACCTGTGGCATAGGATTTTTCAGCGATCGTTTCTTGCGTGAAAGTAAAATCATACATCTCAAGGGCATGAAGAAAATCATGAGTAAGATCTGCAATCGCTTGACCTGAATGAGCTTCTATTAAATGCTCAAGGACGATATATCCCCCGCCTGAGTAATGAAATTCACTTCCAGGCTTACAGATGACTTCAATGGGTGGATAGCCATACTCTTTGTTGCCATTTAAAAACTCAGAAATCTTTGGCATTGCTTTATTGGCAGGCACACCAAAAACATAATGCATATTGAGGGCTTGATGGCGCATAAGATGCTCAATCGTGACCTCATTTGAGGAGAGACGAAACGGAGATTTCGTTTTTTCTAGCAATGAATTGACTGAAGTTGAGAGTTTAATATCTCTTGCAGAAAAATATTCTATCGCAAAAGCACTCGCGACACTTTTACTTAAAGAAGCGACTTCAAAGAAAGTGCGAGAAGTAATGCCCTCACCAAATGAGAAGTGCTGCATCCCTTTTTTGTGAGACAGAGAGATCTGAGCGCTCGGTATGTTAAAATTTTTAAAAACTTTTTCAAAAAGATCACTCTTCTCATACTTCTTTAACGTTTTTAAACGCTTGAGTGCAATCTCCCAAAGTGCGCCTCGAGCATTTTCAAGCTCATCGACTGAGGACTGCTGAATACGAGTTTGAAGAATTTTAAGCATCTCACTGCCCGACTTGCCTTGGGCCGAAACTAAGAACTTAAATCCAAATTTCTCCTTATACTCCTGACCACTCTTTCTTAAATTCGATTTGAGTGCCTCATCTTCAGCGAAGACCTTTTCCTGCTCTCTTTGAGCATGGGAATCGAGTGTTTTTTTTCCTTCTCCAATATCACCGTGAAAAGAAGCCGCTTCATTGATCTCATCTAAAGTGAATGATCTTGCGATCGCCTCCCCTTTTTTAAGATCAGGGACTAGGCAGTGGGCCATGACTGTCGCAAAACGCTGAGAGCCCAGGCATTCAAAGTAATCATTAAAGCGGATAATATAGGAATCCATTTTAAATTTATCCGCATCAATAGCGAGAACTTCAGCCCAAGGGTCTTCACTCTCTCGGACTTTATCAATCGTAAATGGCAGCAGGAGTTCAGTTGCAAATTCAGCCGGCTCAGCATCTGTCATGAGCTTCACCATTAATTTGAGAGCAATCGGATACCATTTCGCTGTTCTCTCATCCCACTTCACTTGCACAATCTTCTTCTCATCAGAGAGATCTTTTCGAATGAAATGCAACTCCTCATGGGCTATACGCAAGAAGTCTTCTAGGGCAAATCTTCCATGACGAATCTCATGCCACACTTCCCAGCGTGATCGCTCAGTGGTCGCGAGATCATCCATCACACGAACGGCCACACCTTCAATTTGCGCCGGAAGCGCGACACATCCATTTCCTGTCAGCCAATCGGCCAGATATTGCAGGCACTGAAAGACGTTGTAGCGAATTTCATCAGGATGATTATTCGCGATGTAATTCGATTCCTTGATATCAGCAACAATCAAAGAGCGTGCATATAGGGCATCATCTGGATTAAGACCTTGAATATCAGGACCTGCTATAAATTGAAGAATTTCTTGAGCGTATTTTGGTTCTAAAAGCTCATTGACCATTGCATGCAAAGGAGCAGAGTCTCCGGCCGCATGCTTCTTCCACGCTACGACAAGAGTCAGACCCAGGCGCACAAAGTCGGGATGCGCGACCCAAAAGCCAGTAAGATCACGCTTCATTTGAGTCACAACATCTTTAAAATAACCTTTAAGAGTGATCTGAAAACTTGCACTCTTAATGTCAGTGCCGATGGGGAGAATCCCATACATGCCACCGACTTTAATACCACCACGTGGCCCCACGACATCGGCAAGCAGGCGATGTGAAGCCTTAATGTAGTTGATCACAATATTCGGATCAGCTTTAACCGGTATGCGATAATTCCCATCTTCTTTAAACAGGCGCGCCGTTGAAGCCAGATAGTCATGCCATCCGAGGGATGCGCCCGCAAAATAAGGATACATCTCATCCATCATTTCATGCGCTCTAAAAATCGCACGTGGATTCTCTAGAACGATCATCAGACGAATCGTCCCCATTTTGTATGCTGGAGTTTTCCTCTGAATCAGTTTTTCGGCCGTCTCCATCATCAGTCGGATGTAGCGCGCCTCTTCTTCGTTCTCTAACTTTGGAACATAGAACACACATGCCTCGGGCTTGGTGTGGTTGTGGAAAAAGTGCATCGCAAAATCATAAAGATGTAAAGGCAGAGGTTCATCTTTCAAGAACAAGAAGAAACTTGGAAGAGCAAGTCCTGGAAAGCGCTTAATAGGAAGAGCGAGATTTTCTTTTTGAAGTTCATACCTCTTTCCTGACTTTTCATCGACTTCCACGATTGTTTTATTGAAACAATTGGTGAGATTCACTCCGGCCGAAATCAAATCGGAGCGAAGTGGTGTTTTAGAATCTTCATCATCGGCTCCCCATTTAGGAGAGAGGGATTTATCAGAGAGAAGAGTTTCAACAATAGCGGGCTCACCAGAGAGTTTGCGATGAAAGGCATTCATCGCATTGACGGCAAGTTTCGCATTATCAGGAGGTCCAAACAAAGTGACGTGCGGCCCTTTGAGATACTCAGGCAAGGGAGCAATGGGATCGCCACCCTTTTTCACATAGTCCGCTCTCTTTGGTCCCACCACAATCCGGCCTTCACCATCTTCTAGACCCAAAACCGTTTTGTAATCGCTCGTGGTGTAATCAATCTTATATTCAGAATTAAATTCATAAAGTGCACGCGTGCGCTCATCGATGAATTTACGATCACTTTCTCGACGTTTTAATACCTTTTGAAGTTCAGGCTTAAGTGCCACATAGAGCTCACATAAGAACTGCAGTGACGCTTGATCCTCAAGACCTGAGCCCATGCCCACTTGCTTAAGACCGTCTACTCCCTTCACAGGAGAAGACTGGGCTAAAAGATAAGCCTTAAATGCTGGAGATAAAAATGCTGAATACATTAACTGCCTCGGTAAGTTGAGAGACCGTATGGGTTTAAAAGAAGAGGGACATGATATTTACGTTTGGTATCACTCACACGAAAGACCACTGGAGTGTTGAGAAAGAAGCTCTCTTGATTCTTAAAATAGTCTTCAATCATAAACGTCAGACGATAATCACCAGCTTCATAAGGTATTTCAAAAGCGTGGCGGCCATCCGTGTTCGTGACTCCAGAGCCCACTTCATTCCAGTTATTAGCCGTTTTTTTCTCTAATACCACCTTCACGTTGGCAGCAGGAAGTCCTCTAGAGGTATCAAGAATATGAGTGCTGATCATAGAAATCCTTTAAGTGTGAGTGTACCAAGACATCGCGATCAAAATCGCTACGCCAAAAATGGCCATGCCAATCGCGCGCTGTGGCTTTTGCAGTCGAATCACAAAATACTCACGGATGCTCGCACCCGCGAGAGCAATACATAAAAGAACGAAAGCGTTATGAGGATGATCGTAAGTGGCTGGGAAGTGATTAGAGAGCATGATGAAAATCACAGGCAACGTGAAATAGGTATTATGAGTCGAGCGATTCTTGGCGTTTTTGCCCCAGTCCTGATTGACCGGCTCACCTTTAGCAGAGGCTTCAACCATTTTTAACTGACGAGGAATGATGCGCATGAAAACGTTGGCCGTCATCCATGTGCCCAACATGCCACCGATGTGAATATAAGCCGCGCGACCATTGAGAAATTTGCACAACACATAACTCATGCCTGCAAACCAAGCGAGAGTAAGGATGTGTCCGATCAACGCGTTCTTTTTAGTGAGCTCTGTTTCCCAAACAAAATCATAGAAAAACCAAGAGCCAAAAATAGAAAAGAGACTTAAGGCCACAGCAGGACCGTAAGTAATATCAGAGACAGAGGAGTCAAGTAGGTAGCCGCCACCATCGGTATAGAAATACATGGCCACAAGAAACATCCCACTCATCCACGTCCAATAGGATTCCCACTTAAACCAATGAAGCTCGTCTGGAACTTTAGTTGGGCCTAAAAGAAGTTTTTCCACATGATAGAAGCCACCACCATGAACCATCCACAACTCCCCCACATGACCTGGGCGTGTCGAATTTGGATTCGGCTTAAAGGTGCGATCCATCCACATAAAGAAAATGCTGGTTCCAATCCATGTGACTGCGACTGTAATATGCACCCATCGGCCAATAAGAAGCAGCCAATCAAATAACTCTTGATCCACGGTAAACTCCCTCAAAATTCAGAGGGTAAATTACAGCATGCTAAGAATGATAAACCAAGTGAGAAGCGCCTGGAGAGCACAGCGTTAAAACTGCTCTTGAGTCACAGGGCAGATGAACTCTTCTAGGTGCTTTTTATACATGGCCCTAAAATCTCCATCCGAGATCTCAGAGATTTCAAAAAACTTCGATTTTTTTATCTCAAGAGCAAGATCAAAAGGAATATCCATCTCTAGACTTTCAAGACCTTTGGGCAGCATTCTCATCATGCCTCCAAAGCAGCGGGCATAGCCCATGGCCAGATTTTGACGATTATAGCCATCAAAAAGCGCGGCCACAATTTCTCCTAGATCGGCTTTGGATAACAACTGAGAGCCAGCAAGAGTTTCACCCCATTTTTCCATAAAAGGCCCCACAGGAACAAGAAAGTGATGCGACTGGCGCAAACACTTGGGCTGCCTCATCGACATATGGCGGTGATTTTCAACCGAGAGGAATTTCTTATTCACCTGTCCGGCAAAAGCTAAAACTTTTGAATAGTTTGGATTGAGTTCATGGCCTAGTTTATAAATCCGCTTTCTAAAAGGATCATCAAGTGGCATCAGCCACTGATCGATCACACGATCAAGATCACCAAAATTGTGGGCCATCAGGGCCGATGATCTTAAGAAATTTTCGAAATCTCGATTTTGGCGCAGCTCTTGAAGAAGTTTCTCTTCCTTCTCAATTTCCGCCAGGATGACTTCACTCATCTCTTTTTGGAGAGGCGATTTATACTTCACCAGAGCACAATAAGCTCCAATGGCCACCGAGAGCCATGTGCCTTCATGAGTGCTCATCACCTGACCATTTTTGGGATTGAAGGATTTTCGATTCGTGACTTGAGAGTAATCCCATGTCCACGATTCAATCGTGAGTCTCGCCATCTTATCTAAAAACTTTTGAATCTGAGAGTGCTTCCAAAGTCCTTCACGAATTTGATTATCCACGTTGGTCGGTACAAATGTTCCGGCCGTCGCCCAATGGGCACTCATGCAGATGGAGAAGTATTCAAAGAGATCGATGGTTTTTAAAAGTTTAAGATTTTTTTTATAATGAATGAGTTTAGCGAGATAGGCCGTTTGAGGCGTAGACGTGTTGAGCTCTCCTCTAAAAAGAAAGGGCGCTGTCGTTTCGACGTCTTTTAGTAAAAGGTTGGGGGCAATTCCAACATCAGTAAGCTTGGTCATGCCCCCAGAGTTTAGCTTTGAAGTGTTTTCATGTCGATCACGAAACGGTAGCGAACATCAGATTTCACCACGCGCTCGTAAGCTTCATTAATTTTTGTGACCGGAATCAGTTCAATATCGCAAGTGATGTTATGTTTTCCGCAGAAATCCAACATCTCCTGTGTCTCTTTAATACCACCAATCACAGAGCCTGAGAGGCTTTTGCGTCCGATGATAAGTGAAAAAGCACTCACTGGAATGGCTTTCTCTGGAAGACCTAGGACCACCATGGTGCCATCAAGCTTTAAAAGCGAGAGGTACATATTCCAATCAAGCTCCGCCGAAACAGTATTGATAATAAGATCAAACTGTCCGCGAAGTTTCGTGAAGGTTTCTGCATCACTGGTGGCGTAAAAGGCATTCGCGCCCATCTTCATCCCCTCTTCTTTCTTTTTAAGAGAATGAGAGAGAACGGTGACATCAGCGCCCATGGCGTGCGCAATCTTCACACCCATGTGTCCTAAGCCTCCAAGACCGATAATCGCCACTTTCTTTCCAGGCCCTGCTTTCCAGTGACTCAAGGGAGAATAAAGTGTGATCCCGGCGCACAACAGAGGAGCCGCGGCATCAAGGGGAAGATTCTTTGGAATCTTTAAAGCAAAATCCTGACTGACCACAATCGCAGAAGAATATCCTCCTTGAGTGATTGAGCCATCCTTCTCTTTTCCCCCATAGGTCATGGTCGACCCATTCAAGCAGTAATTCTCTTGGCCAGACTCACATGATGAGCAATGACGACAAGAATCCACCATGCATCCTACACCAACAGCATCACCTACTTTGTGTTTAGTGACCTTTGATCCGACTTGCGTGACGATCCCAGCTATTTCATGTCCAGGAACACAGGGATATTTTTGCGCTCCCCATTCATCACGAACAAAGTGAATGTCTGAGTGACAAATTCCACAATATTTAATTTCAATAGCGATGTCATGTTCACCCACTGCACGACGCTCAAAAGTGTAAGGTGCCAGTGGAGCTTTTGCGGTGTGAGCCGCGTATCCAAAAGTTTTCATGTGTATTCCTTAGTTCTTATAAGGCATTGGCCCCAAGTAATCTTTCTTTCCAATATCAACGCCATTGTGGCGAAGAATCGAGTAAGCCGTCGTTACATGGAAATACAAGTTAGGAAGAATATGTTGATGGACATACTCGCTGCCTGTAATCCATTTCCCTTCCCAGCGTGGCTGAGAAATTTTTCTCTCTTCGGCCCCTTTATAGTCTTCTGGCTTAAATGTTTTCAGATAATTTTGAACACTTTCAATGCGTACTTTGATTTCTTGAAGTGTCACTTCTTTATCCTCATGAACGGGAGCGTCTTTCCCAGTGAGACGACTTGCGCCGAGCTTCACCGTATCGCAGGCAATTTGTAATTGGCGCATAAGAGGGAATTGATCAGGAGCGAGTCTTGATTGAAGAAGAACTTCCATCGTGATTTTTTTTGAATCCGCAAATTGTGCGGCTTTATCTAGAATTCCCAAAAGATTAGTAAGCATTTTTTGAGACTGAGGAATGGTCAATTCATAAAGCATAATTTCTCCTTGATGTGTGGAGCTACTATACTTCCTCTCTGAAGCCTTGCCCATCTTTTGTCAGCTGCATCTGTCTAGCTTTCTCAGCGCGTTTAGCACTGCGCTCAATACCCACCGCTTTTAATCCAAAAAAATTGGCCGCGGCGAGCATACTTCCCTGACCGCAAAACGGATGAATAAGTGTATGGGTCGGTGTTTGCTCTTTGAGAAAACGAGCAATATTGAGACAAACCTCAATCCCCATCCCCCTCACCCAGGTTTTCTCACCTGTTTCAGGCCACACATCGCCATTGGAGCGAGCTAAATCAATTTTAAGATCATGGGTAAAACAGAGAACATGAGAATAGCCCGGTCGCCCAAAAGTGGCTTGCCCAACTGGAGCGCGACAAACCACTTTATGCCAGAGCGTTTTCATCCCCAGTGAGTCAGCGGCTTTTTGGCAAATATATCCCTTATCAATCCACTCACCTTCAACGCGGATATCAGATTGAAAAAAAATACAGACGCCCTGGGATGGAGTTTTAGAAAGAACAAGAGTTGATGTTTCTAAAAACCAAGCTTTCCACTCGTCTAGAGAGTAGCCAGGGAATTCCGAAATATCGGGAAGAGAGGCCAAAAGAGAAGTTCCCTCTTGGGGCTCAAAATTCTTCAACCACTCTATGGCGTCACTGGTTATCACTTCTCGCATGCAGTGAATCTATCGTTTTTTTTAATAAAAGGCTAAACTTTCTCTATGATGATGCCCTTAAAACTACGCGCTGGAGAAACTCTTATTCATGAAGGTGAAAAGAGTGATTGTATGTATATTTTAAAATCTGGCGAATTAGTGGTGAGTAAATTCAAAGACGGCAAGCCCACTCAACTGGGCTACATTCAGGCCGGTGAAACGGTGGGCGAGATGTCGTTTTTAGATAACTTGAATCGCTCTGCTACAGTCAAAGCTCACACAGACTGTGAAGTTCTGATGATCAATCGTCCGCACTTTGATGAGGAAGTCAGAAGCTCTTCAGTTTTTATTCAAACACTTTTAAAAGCTTTATCCGGAAGATTGAGAAAAGCAGACGCCAAACTGAATACCTAAAATTTCCAGGCCACCACTCGACTCTTTTTTTGCCCCTGCTCCATATCGATAATATGCATTTCACTCGCCCCAGCTTTTTCAAGCTGAGCATCCAGAGCATCCAGTAATCCTTCTTTTGAAACCAATGAAGAAAACCATTTTACCTGTTTGGCAAATTCTTTACTCTCTTCAACCATAGCTTTCAAAAAGGCGGCTTCCCCACCTTTGCAAAACAATTCACTTCCACCACCACCAAAATTGCGATGATCCGCTGAATGCTTGAGTCCTAGATGTTTCCACTTTCTCGCACTCTCATCTTGAGCTTCTTTAAGCGAGCTATAGAATGGCGGATTACAAATCGTGAGATCAAAACGATCAGTCGGGGTAATCATATTTTTAAAAATCGATTCAGGGTTTCGCTGTAATCGTAATTCTATAAAAGCATTTAATTTATTGCGGCGTAAAAGATCTTTTGCATGAGCCAGTGCTTTCTCATCAATCTCGCTTCCCACAAAACGCCATCCATACTCATTAAATCCTATTAAAGGATAAATACAATTGGCCCCCACTCCAATATCAAGGACGCGCACATTGCCACCCTTGTTTTTTAAAAGCTCAGCGATGTGGTGAATATAATCAGCACGCCCAGGAATAGGTGGGCACAAATAACCCTTAGGGAGAAACCACTCTGTAAGACCGTAATCCTTAATAAGAATGGCTTCATTCAAACAAAGTACGGCCCTGGGATTAGAGAAATCAATCGTGTCGCCCGATTTTGGATGAGGAATCACAAACTCGGCCAAAGCGGGAAGCGCTTGTATAAGCGAGACAAAATCATAGCGATCATTATGGCGATTTTTAGGATGCATTATTCAAAATGCTTTTTTATGGCCCGATCAAGATCCATCGGTTCCAAATAATAAGACTCATTTAAATATTCAGGATTAGAATCAAACTTCTCTTTTAAGTAACCCTTTGAGCGCAACATCTTATTGAGCTTGCCGCCCACAAGACCTCCGCCCACATTCACACGTCCCTCTTGGTTTTCTTGATTTTCCTCACCACCGGCCAGACGACTTAAGAGTTCTTCAATCGCACCGACGACACTCGCGCGAGCTGCTCCTCGAACATGGCCATAGAGAACCATGCCCCAAAAGTGATACCAGTGACCAAACTTATCACCTTTATTAAAATAGTGAGTGAATTGCTTTAACCTCTGAACAACGGCCACTTGATCACGCTTAGGGTTAGTCCAGTGATAAGCAAAAAGATTTTCTAACGTTAGCAAAGTGAGATAAACATCTCCCTCGTTTAAGCGATAGCTCCATCGAAACGCGTCCGCCAGAGTAACCGATTCATAAGGACGCGACTCAATGATCTCTGCAAGTGCATGTTCCTTATCTGTCACCATGAAGCGGAAAGTAAGTCCATTCCCTAGAGCCATAAATAATTTTGTCATTCCAGACTTTAAAACTGGATACTCTTTTTTATAGAAAGCATAGGTCTCAGAAGCAAAAGTGTGCTCTTTGCCAAGCTTAGGTTCAATTCCTGATTGATAATATTCGTCTTGAATCACTTGGGTCATCATGTTGACGACTTTTCTAGAAACAAAAGCTTTACTCTTTAATTCGAATCCAATGTCTTGATCTAATGCTTTCTCTTTAAGTATTTTTTTTGATTCCTCAGATATGTTAAATGAATCAATTCTCTCTTCCGTTAGAACCGTGGAGACCGGAAATGGATCAAGAGGATTAAAAGTCCATTGATTGTATTGATCTTTGTAACGATTAAATCCATCTTTCTGAAGAGAGATCAACTCTCTTAATCCCTCTTTATCTTTTTTGATCATGAGTTTAATGCGCTTCATATTAGTTCGCGCAAAACCGAGTAGAGCGATGTCTCCTTGAATATCTTTTAAAACATAACTCTGTTGCTGGTAGCCACTGGCAAGATATAAATCTTTATTAAGCCAAGAATCCAAATTTTCTTTTGAGTCGATGGGAAGTGAGTTATCAATAGTGGCCGATTTCTCTAATAACTGATGCTCCTCTGGCATAACATCCAAAAGGTCTTGAGCTTGGGCATAAGACCCAACAAATAGGAGCAAGATTATCAATAGAACTTTCATCCCCTTAGATTAAGGGAAAATCGCGCTCTCTGGGGATGACTCAGAAGAATTTACAGAGGGATTCCAATCAAATTCGATTACCGGCTCAGGGACCTCATCCCATCTCTCCACAGAGAGAAAAGTCGCTCTCCAAATTCGAGAAATTCCATACGCAATGACTACCCCACTCATGAATCCTAAAAAATGGCTAAGATAGCTCACTTGAGGTCGATAAGTGTCGGGAATAAAAAGCATGAGGACTAAAAAAAGAGCACTCCCAAAGCGTGTTTTTAACTTCTCTCTTTGATCAATAAAGACATGAAGCGACAGCCATAGGGCCCCAACCGCATGGACAACCCCCGAGGCTCCTAAAAGATGACCCTCTAAGGGCATTGTTTTTAAAACAATTAAATTCAGAAAACCGCCAATAAAAAAGGCAAAAAGGGGAACTAAAATATTGAATCGTGAAATGAGTAAATAAGTGAACAACACGAGCAAAGGCGTGTTGGCCAAAAGGTGGGCTAAATCAGCATGGACAAATAGGGAGCTCCAAGCTCGCCAATATTGATGCTGATGAAAAACTTCAAACCCGCTTGCTGAAAGATCATGACCCATAAAATGCCAACGGCTTAAGGCATAGACCAAAGAAGTGATAAAAAGTGTTCCAGCAAAGCCCCATTTTTTTGGCTTCTGCGTATACCAGTTTTCGCGTAAAACAAGTTTCATATCTCAAATATGGGGATGATCTTGAAGATGGCAAGGTTTGGCTTTTTTACACACTTTAATCCTCTCAAATCAAATTAAAGTATGCTTGGAACATGAAAAAACAATTTATATCTGCATTCATGCTTCTTGCCTCTTTTGCCACTTATGCGGCGGTAGAAATTCCTGAAAACTCCTGCCTCGCTGAAGTTGGATCTAAAAGATATATCCAAAATGACTTCAATGCATCCTATCCCAGGAAGGTTAGCTTTGATTGTATTTACGACTGTAAAAAGAATGGCAAGATAGAAAAGATCACGGCCACTTCTAAGGTGAACGTTTCAAACATTGAAGACGATGCCACACAAGTGGTGTGCCAAGGTATTATTGTAAAGAAAGTGGCTTGGGGTTGGGACTTTGATAAAGTCGTCCCTTTTTATGCTTTTGATACTTCTATGCCAGAACTTAAGAGATGGGCTTTTGAAAAATTACCACAAAACAATGCCACTGAAGTGCAATACTTAATGAACTTAAAAGCAAAACTCAAAGAGGTTGCTGCTGCTTATGTGAACACAAAAATTCCAACATTTATTGAAGCAGCTAAGGTGCTAGAGAACATTGGAAACGATTTACCGGGAAATACAAAACTTCTAGATCGTCAAATCTCTGCTTTGGTAAAAACAAGAGGGAAAGTAGAACTCTCCCTAGAAACCAAAGATCTTGTGCTGACTCAAATCAAGGTTTTGGCGAACTGGCGTATTCCATCTCACGAGTTTTAATTTTTTAAGTGCTTAAGGACTAACTCTCTAAGCTCTTGATAGCCAAACTGAAGTAGAGGCTCACCATTAACAAAAAAAGATGGTGTCATCCTTACGCCAAGTAACTCTCCATCTTTTCTGTCCTGATCAAGAATCGATTTAATCGATTCTGAAAACATCTCATCTTTGATCGCCTTAATATCAATCTTTGCTTCAAGCAGATAAGTCCAAATGAGTTCAGGCTTTGGATCGGTATGACTTCCCCATTCAGGCTGGTGATGAAAGAGAAGATCAAGAACTTCCCAATAACGATTCTGGCCACGAGCCGCCTCGAGAATCCTTATCGCCATATCAGAATTTGGATGAAAGGCAGCGTAGCGATACTGAAGTTTTACTTTACCTTCAAACTCTTGAAGTAACATCTTTGTCATCGGGTGAAATAAGCGACAACTTTCACATTCTGGGTCAAAGAACTCAACGACAGTGACTGCAGCGCGATCATCGCCTAAAACCATCGCGGTTTTTCTCTCAAGACTTCCGGCATTGTTTTGAGAATTCAAAAGATCGGAATGTTGTTGCTGCTGCTGATACCAGTAAGCCGCAATGATAAAGATAATCACTGATCCAATGACACTAAAGAGAACGAGCTTTTTTTTATTCATGTTTTTTTACCAAAGAGAAGAAGATGAAGCCTATCAAAGTAAAGGCCATAAAAGAGAGCAAAGGAATGGTCACAAAGCCTAACCACTCAATATAAACGGTTGTGCAGGATATACCCTGGCGACAGGGAGCTGCACTTTCCGGGATGAGGTGGTAGTAAAGTAAATTATGATAAAGAGAGATGAGCCAACCAACGAGTACGAGAGGAGAGGCAAAACGAATCACTTTCATTTCTAACGGAAATAAGGCAGCCCCTAAAATGATCACTAACGGATACATGGCAATACGTTGATACCAACAAAGCACACAAGGGGGGAAGTGCATCACCTCAGAAAAGAACAAGCTTCCACCAGTTGAGATGACGGAAAGTATCCAAGCTGAAAATAAAAAATACCACTGTTTTTCAGAGTTCAATGATTGATCCTATTTCCACAACTCTTTCTGCGGGTAATTGAAAAAATCTAGTCGCTGGCAAAGCATTACGCGACATTATCGCAAAAAGTTTTTCTCTCCAAATCATCATGCCTTCTCTCTCGGTCGCGATTAAGTTTTCTCGTCCAAGGAAGAAGGTGGCTTTGTTGAGATCAAAAACCTTATCCCCAAACTTGGCATGAGCAAGCTCTCGAGGAATGTTAGGTAAATCCATAAACCCATAATGAATCGTCACACGGTAAATGTTCCCACCAGGGCTCTCAATCTCTAGACGATTTTTCATTGGAATATTGGGCACCCCTTCAGAGACAACAGAGAGAAAGACGAGAGTTTCATGAAGGCAATTAAAATGGCGATAACTTTGCATCAAGGGAGCGGGAGCATAATCGGGGTGCCCAGACATATA
The DNA here is from genome assembly GCA_019752535.1 of Bacteriovoracaceae bacterium. Lineage (GTDB taxonomy): Bacteria > Bdellovibrionota > Bacteriovoracia > Bacteriovoracales > Bacteriovoracaceae > UBA6144. The sequence continues at coordinate 15,128 of JAIEMA010000032.1, read as the reverse complement.
AATGGCCATTCCCGGCACACGCTGAGGAGGACGAGCCGTCACTTCTAACAAGAAGTTTTTCAGTGGAATAATGATATCCATCATTCGAGTTGATAGAATCTTTCTTCCTGTCTTCCAAGTCGTCATCAGAGTAAAAATAATTAAACCCATCGACATCGGAAACCAGCCACCATCGACAATTTTCAAGAGATTGGCACCCCAGAATAATCCTTCAATTGCGAGGAAAAAAGAACAGACAATAAAGGCCTGCCAGTGCTTCCATTTCCAAAGATGAACGGCAATAAAATAAAAGAGGACTGTCGTGATAACCATCGTTGTGGTCACTGCAATTCCATAGGCTGCGGCCAGGGCACTTGAAGTTTTAAAACTTAAGACGACAGTGATACAAGCAAGCATCAACAGTGTATTGACTGATCCGACATAGACTTGGCCAAACTCTTCTTTTGAGGTGTGATCGATCTTTACTCTTGGCATGTATTGCAGCTGAACAGCCTGCATTGTAAGTGAGAAGACTCCCGTGATGAGAGCTTGAGAGGCAATCACCGTGGAGAGAGTCGCTAAAATAATCAGGGGCACTAAAGCCCAATGAGGGGCCAGCAAGTAAAAAGGATTTTTGATCGCTAAAGGATTTTCAATTAAAAGAGCGCCTTGACCAAAATAATTTAAAACTAAGGCCGGCAGCACAACCACAAACCAAGCCCAGCGAATTGGTGTGCGACCAAAATGGCCAAGATCCGAATACAGTGCTTCTCCGCCAGTCACGACGAGAAAGACGGCTCCCAGCACGGCCATACTATGCCAAGAGTTTAAAATGACAAAATTTACACCATGCCAAGGATTCATCGCCATTAGGATTTGGGGGTAGGCGAAAATTTTCAGTAAGCCTAAAATGCCTAGAACAATAAACCACACAAGTGTAATAGGCCCAAAAACTCTCCCTACTGCTGCTGTGCCTTTTCTTTGAATCATAAAAAGAGCAATCAGAATTAAAATAGTAATCGGCAAAATATAAGAATGCAGCCCGGGTGCAATTAATTCTAATCCTTCAACAGCACTTAAGACAGAAATCGCAGGCGTAATCACTCCATCTCCATATAGAAGTGCAGTTCCAAAAATGCCCAGGAGACTTAAAACTTTTAATTGATGCTTATTACTTCCCATGACTTTTTGAATTAAAGCAGTAAGGGCTAAAATGCCTCCCTCACCTTTATTATCCGCTCGCACGATGAGAACGAGATATTTGATTGAAATAATAATAATCAGAGACCAAAAAATAAGGGAGAGAACTCCCATGATATTTTCTGGAGTCAAAGAAACATTATGCGTATGATGAAACGATTCTTTAAGGGCATAAAGCGGACTTGTACCAATATCCCCGTAGACAATGCCAAGTGCAGACAAAGCCAGAAGTGCCTTCGGTGTAGATGAATGACTCATAAGAGTTATTAAGTCTTATAAGTTACAAATTGTGAAGTAATTAGAGAAGTTTTAGCACGCCAGAGCCATGAGAATTCGCTTGAGCGCCCACAGCAGTACTTGTTTGAGAAATAATCATGTTTCTGGCCTGTTTGCTCGCTTCCTCAGCATAATCAAGATCGCGAATTCGACTATTCGCACTACTCATATTCAAAGTGTAAACACCAAGATTATCCGAACTATTTTCTAAGCGATTTTGGACAGACCCAAGTTCTGCCCTCTGGCCTGATAACTTATTAAAGGCAGTATCAATTTTAGATAAACTCTCTTGTGCAGAAACCTTTGAGAGAATGCTGACACTCGCCACACCTAAGCCAGCAAGAGATGAGTTGAAGGATGAAGTATTCACTGAAATACGATCATCACTCGTATCCTCACCCACTCCCACTTGGAAATCGATTTGATGGCTTGAACCGTTAAGTAAATTTTTGCCATTAAAATTTGTGACTTGTGAGATACGTTCCAATTCTTGTTTTAATCCTTCATACTCCATACTCGACATAGATCTCTCAGAGTCTGTTACAGAGTCGGATGCGGCTTGAATGGCCATTTCCCGCATGCGTGTGAGGATAGAGGAAGATTCATTTAAACCGCCCTCTGCCGTTTGAATCATGGAGATACCATCATTGGCATTTCGATTGGCCTGCTTTGAAGAGCGAATATGGGCCTTCATCTTTTCAGATATCGCCAATCCAGCCGCATCGTCTGCTGCTTGAGAGATACGATCTCCCTTCGCAAGCTTTTTGCTACTATCCACAGTTTCACGGCTCACTTGACCAAGTGCTCTCTGTGAGGCAATCGCGGTGACGTTGGTGTTAACTCTAAATCCCATAGCGGTAGCTGATCGGTCAAAATTGCCGTTTTCATAAGTGGGACATATTTCAGAGTAAATCAATCAACTATAATTCACACTTCTTTGGCAAAGGCACTTGCTGTGAGCTTGCTAATTGATTACAAGCAGCTGGAATTTCACGCCCCTCATAAATTGCGCTATGGAGAACTCTCCACAAATCAGGAGAATGATTATCTTCATCGTTAAGAGCGAGTGAAAGTTTCTGCTCTTCGCTCATTCCCATGGCCCCGAGACCTGGAATTTTTGAGAGAGCTTCAAACAGAGGATTGTTTAAAAAAGCACAGAACGCTTTTCTCCCTCCACCTGAAGTCATAGCGGCCATCACATCAGCGGTATCTTCCTCTGTCCAAGTTGTATCACCTGGATGAGTGTCATGAGTCACTGGCTTTGATCCATGTAGAGTAGAGACACAACCTCTAAGGGCCACAAATTTCTCCAAACTTGATTGTGATCCCATTTTTCTCTTGAAGGCAAAGGAGAGCCAATGACCGAACTCGTGAGCTAGAATTGAAGCCTCACCTCTTTTGACTGTATAAGGTGAAAAATTAATTTTTAATTCTGAATCATCGTAATGGTCTGATGGAGTCATATTTTCATCGTTGCAGAAAAACTCATTGGGTAAATTTTTAAGAGTTGATGAAAGAGAAATCACATCCGATAGACTTGGCGACTCCACAGGCTCACCAATCATGCTCTCAATATCAGCAAAATTTGGTGTTAATTTATCTGATTCAATCTTTAAAGGTTGGGCGACCTCAGAGAATATCACTTTATTAAATACTTCTCTTGAATGAGATGAGAATTTTGTGAAAATTTTATCTTGATAACTTTTTTGAACCTCACTAATCGTTTGATCAAATCTTTTCCTCTCTTCTCTTGAGGGCGCCATGTTTTTAGCCCCCCAAGCGACAGACTTGCATTGAATCTCTCGTATTTGATCAAAAGATTCCATCTTGGGTTTTAAGATTTTTGGATCAAACCTTTCGGCTATGTTTTGAGTATCCAAGATTTTCTTAAATGAATCTTTGCAATCTGAGCATGTCATCGGAACGTAATCAAAACTTGCGGCCATGGGATACTTTGGTCGAAATTCATCCATGTATGTTTTAAATTCGTCGAGGCTTGAGATCTGATTAATTTTGTCGATTGCTTCTTGGTAAGCTTCTCGTTGCCCATTCGTATTTTTCTTTTTTTGTTCTGTAAAATACTTTATCAGTCTTCCCTGGGCATTCTCAAAACTTATATTATCATTTGCAATCTGAACAAAAACAGAATCCTCAAATGATTTTCTGTAGGCCACAGCAATCTGCTCTGAAGCTTTCAGCAAAACAGGATCAGAACTAATGTCTGGTGGGAACATCATCTCCCACTTCCCCGATCCATCTCCTGTAGGAAAGACACTAAAGGAGTTGCCATTAAGACTTGAAGTAAAGTTTTGCAATAGAGAGGAATCTTGAACTATTTCTTGCGCCCACTGGTCACTAGTTTTCTGCATGTAGACTGCGCGATATTTTTCGGCCATCTCAAGACCTTTCTTGAAAATCCCGCGAAAGCGCTCTTTATCTTCATCTGTATAAAGATCAGGCTCATTCTCAATTCCGGCCACCACCTCATCAACCGATTGATCATATTTGATGTCTGAACACAAAGACTCATAGCATGAATTAGCGAGCTCACTCGTCGAGCTTAGTGGAGGAGGAGCGTTATTACATGCCGGTGTAAAATCTGGTGAAACTGGATTTTGGAGCATGAGTAAAAAAGGGATTAACGTTTTTGACATGACTTCTCCACTGCGATCGACATTTTTTTTATTTTATCATCCATCATCACTAACTTGACTCCAAGCTTCGAGCGTGGATTCACGAGATAACTTTTCTCATCCATTTTAAGTTTTAGATTCGATGTGCTTATAAATGTTTTGGGAATAATGATGGCACTATAGAGTTCTCGATTAAATGCATCGAATAAAACTTCATTACAAGGTGCTTTCTCAAAATTTCTTTTTATCAAACGGCCTTGGTATTCAATTTTCTTATCATTAAATTGTAAATTGAACTCAGCTCCGCCACCTTGAGCTTGCCAATGAGCACTTTGAGAGGGATGTGAGATTAAAAACAAAATTGTTATAAACAGAAATTTCATTCAGAAATTATAGCTTTCAATCCCTTTATAAGCCGCAAGGTAAAAGCTGCATACTTGATCAAAAAACTAAAACATTATCACTTCAGCAAAAAGCTTCATGGCCGTGCTCTGGTAATCACCAGAACGAGTGGCCTCGACACTGACACCGTACTTCCAACCCGCGGTTAAGATATGGGCCGTAAATCCTGCCAACGGACCTAGATTACTCTCTTTGTTTTTGCTTCCATCAATTTTAGATTCCCAGGCATTCAGAGCAAGACCCAGCCTTAAATCGATAAAAGGTAAAACTTCTAAAAGAAGTCCGCCTCCGAAGAGATTGTGACTGATTTCAGTATTCGATTTACTACCATATTCATGACCAGCTTCACCAAAAAAGCCCACTATCTCATCCACCATATACTCTGTATGAAACGACCAACTCGAACCCACGACAGAATCATTGGAACGTGCCAATCGAGCAACACCGGCTTCAAAGCCTAATGAGAATTCCTCATCTGCAAATGCAGAAAAGCTAAGAATAAAAACTATGAGAATGAAAAAGTTCTTCATACATAAGATTCTAACACATATAATTTTTTTATGAGTATTTATCAAAAATATGGCGGCTATAATTTTTTTCACGATTGTATCTATGGCCTCTACTTAGATATGGGGGCTCATCCTGAAATCGCTTACCATTTTATTGGAGTAGATCTCGTTTCACTCTCTAAACTACAAACTCAATTTCTTATTCGAGCGATCGGAGGACCTGATGAATATCATGGTCGAGATTTAAAAGAAGTTCATTTAAATATGAAAATTACTCCCTTTGAATTCCAAGAAATAGCCCGAGCTTTTAAGGGCGTTTTTGAAAAAAATGGAGTTGAATCAAAAGACGTTGAAGTGATAATGAATTTCGTAAAGGGCTTCCAATCTGAAATAATCACAGCTCAAACCAGCTGGATAGATCGAATCATGAAGCCCATTTACAAATTTTTTAATTTGAGAAAATACTAACTTTCTTGCTTGGGCCGAAACCTTCAACAGAGACTGAAAACTTCTTATCGATTTTCTTCATCACTCCGGCCGTGACTGCTCTTTTTGAAAAAGTCAGCTCATAGCTTTGACATGGACAACGAGGATAAACTCCCCTGTCTGCATAAACGTCTAGTGCATTTGTAAGCTTGAAACCTTTATCATTCATCTTTGTCTCTAATTGCTCTACTTCAACTTCAGATAGTGCGTCTCTGAGGCCAGCAAAAGCGGTGGAAGAAACTAACATAAGGGCAATAAGTGCAAATTTCATAAGAAACTCCTTGGTTGGTTGAGTGTGTTATACTCATAGAAGGGAGTCCCTATTGCCCGAGTGAAAAAGTTACCTATCGTAGGATTTCACAGGTTTCACAAGCCTCTTTTTTTTTGAAGATATTCCGATAAGATAATTATGTAAGTGGTTACCGGTTCTCGGATAAATCGTTCCTGACATTACTGGCTCTAACAATAACAAAAGGACTGATCATGAAACGTGATTCTGCGCCCCTGTTTATTGAAGTGGATCAAGTTAAGTTTGCGAAGACCCCAGATACGGCCATTGAATTTAGCAATGAAATTGATGTGTGGTCTCGCATGCAATTTCAGTTCAGCTCTCAGATCAAAGAGCTTAGAGTCTCTGGAGATCAGCTCCCGACCAAGAAGCCGGATCGAAAGAAGAAAGACCTCGCGACTTTGGTCTATAGCATCCGTCAGCGCTTAGATTAGATTTACCCCCCAATTTCTTGGCACTTTGGGGGGTATTTATCGTGCAGACGCCTACCTAGTATCAATAAGATAAGTCTCTATTTGAGTCTGGCCCAAAAACCCGTAAAATCAAATGCATGAAGCAAAAGCCATTTTTCATCACCTTGATTTCCTACCTCTGTTTTATTGAGCCACTCATTAAAATATTCTATTTCAAAGCGACCACCCACTTTGATCTCTCGGTGATTATCTCGAACATTGGCGCTAGAGATTCATTCGCTGATTTTTTTGAATTCTGGCTACTCTATCCGCTAGCGGGCATGATGCTTGTACGCTTGAGAAACTGGACTTATATCAGCTTCATCACTCTCATGAGCTACACCATCTACTCTATTTTAAATTACGAAGAATACACTTGGCCCTACAACTCATCTGAGCCTTTCATTTATAATGTCGTCCTCGCTGCTTGCTCTTTTGGTGTCATTGTCTTCTTCTTTCTACCTGGTACAAGAAAGCCCTTCTTTGATGCAAGAGTACGTTGGTGGGAGCCTATGGTTCGCTACAATGTCGAGATTCCTTGTGAACTCTCAACTCCAACTGGCAAAGTCGGATCAACTATTCTCAACATTTCCAAATCAGGTGTCTTTATTGAAGATAAGAATGCTCTTGTTGTAGGAGATATCATCCGAATGGATATGGTAGCCCACGGCGAAGCCCTGAGCGTTATGTTGGTGGTAAAAAACAAGCACATCATTAAAGGTCAGCATGGTTTCGGAGCTCAATTCTATTTTGAGTCATTGAATCAATACGTGAAAGTGCGCCAAATCATCTCTCACGTTAAAAAAGCAAAAAAAGAAGCACCAAACGTCTGGGCCAAAGCCGCCTAATCGTTTTATACTTTGGGTATGATAAAACTTACTCAAACTGTGCAAAAAGGCGGTTGCGCCGCCAAAGTTCCCGCCCTCATTCTTAGAGACATTCTCAAAGGCTTAAAATTCCCTCCCGTGATTGAGGGTGTGAAAGTCGACGGCGCTCTCTTTGATGATGCCGCCATCTTTCAAGTCAATGAGGAAGTCTCCATAGTACAGACTTTAGATTTCTTCACTCCTATTCTCGACACTCCCTATGACTTTGGAGCCGTAGCTGCTGCCAATTCACTCAGTGATGTCTATGCCATGGGCGGGTCTCCTAAAACCTGTATGGCGATTCTTGCTGCACCATTGGCCACTCTCTCTCCTGAGATTATCCAAGAAGTCCTTCAAGGCGCTTGTGATGTCATCGCCAAATCAAAGAGCTCACTTGTTGGTGGTCATTCCATAGACGATGACACTTTAAAATTCGGATTATCAGTGACCGGAGTCGTTCATCCCAATAAAATTTGGAAGAACGATGGAGCGAAACCGGGGGATGTATTGATTCTTACAAAATCAATCGGTACCGGGACTCTTTGTGCTGGACTCAAACGTCAGGTTTATTCTGAGAAAGACATCAGCGAAGCCGTTGAATCAATGAAAACTTTAAATAACATCATCGATTATCTCTCTTCAACTGAGGGAATTCATGCGGCAACAGATATAACAGGTTTTGGAGTTGCAGGGCATGGCATGCAGATGGCTAAAGCCTCAAATGTAAGTCTTAAAATTAATTTTAAAAATATCCCTCTATTTAAACTCACGATGCAATCCCTTGAAGCTGGCCATCTCACTAAGGCTCACAGAAGCAATGCTGAATACACTCAAGATCAAATTAAATTTACTCAGCAATCAGCACTTGAGAAACAAGTGCTTTTTGATCCACAAACAAGTGGTGGACTTCTTTTAAGCGTCAGCGCGAATGAAGCTTCTCGCATTTTAAATGAAATCAAAGCGGCTTTTCCTAGCTCACAAATTATCGGTGAAGTAAAAGCGCGAGACGGAGCCTATGTCTCAGTGGAATGACCCACATTTTCAAGCGCTCTTCCTCTCTCAAACTCCTCTCATTGATGTGAGAGCTCCCGTCGAATATGCTGAGGGGGCCATGCCTAATTCCATCAATCTGCCTTTGATGAATAATGAAGAGAGACATCAAGTTGGTCTCTGCTACAAAGAATCAGGACAAGAAGCGGCCATTAAACTTGGGCATGCCCTAGTTGGTGGAGTTGAAAAAGAAGCTCGCATTCAAGCTTGGCTTCTGTACTTGGCCAAAAATCCAAAGGCTCAAGTCTATTGTTTTCGCGGTGGTCTTCGCTCTCAGATTTCTTGTCAATGGATCACTGAGGCCGGTGTGGAAAGGCGGCCTATCCCTGGCGGCTATAAACGCATGCGCCAGTTTTTTCTCTCTTGGCTCAATGATGCCCCACTCCCTATACTGACAAGGATTGGGGGCTTAACGGGTTCTGGCAAAACCGATCTACTCCTTCAAGTTGAAAATTTTATTGATCTAGAAGGTCTGGCCAATCATCGCGGCTCAGCCTTTGGCTCTCTTGGTGATCAGCCAAGCCAAACGACATTTGAAAATCACTTGGCCTATGAGATTCTTCATCACTCAAAAAAAGCGGTTGTTGAAGATGAGTCTGTACTTTTAGGAAAGCTTATCCTTCCGACTCGTTTCTACAAGCATTTACGAAATTCAGAAATGGTTCTCTTGAAGATTCCTACTGAGAAGAGAGTTGAAAATATTTTTCGTGATTATGTGAAGCACAGAGATGTTGATTTCTTCATCGACTCTATTGGGTTTATTTCTCGAAGACTCGGTGGCTTGAAATCCTCTCAACTTATTAAAGAGATGGAGAGAGCGTTCTCAACTGAAATGATTCTTGAAAACCATTCGAACTGGATTACAGATCTACTCGTAAATTATTATGATCCTCTTTATTATAAGGATCTCAAAATCAACAGCTCAAAAATAGTTTTTGAAGGTAGCGCTTCACAAATTAAGGAATATCTCTCTTGTCGATAAGCTCACCTTTTCTAAAAGAAGAATTCTACAAAGCCCTTCTTCACAGTCAATCGATTGGAAAAAATGCTGGATGGATTCCACAGCACTTCTCGGCTAAGGATTCCACTCTCTGTAGTTACTTAAAAAATCATAGCTATGGAGAATACATCTTTGACTGGTCTTGGGCTCAAGCCTACGAGAGGTACGGAATTGCGTATTATCCGAAACTAGTTTCGATGATTCCCTTTACTTCGGCCACAACAAATCATTTTTCAGGAGAGAGATGGGGTGAACTCTTAGAGCAGCATCTCCATTTCATGAAAGACTCAGGATGCTCTTCATCACACTTTCTATTCACCACGACCAAAGAAAATGATTTCCTCCAGCAGCATGACTTTCTCATTCGTGAGAGCATGCAATATCACTTCTTCAATGAGAACTACTCTAGTTTTGAAGACTTTTTACAAAGGCTTAAGGCGAAGAAGGCAAAAAACATTTTAAAAGAAAGAGCCTTTAGTGAGGTCAAGATTGAACGTCTCACTGGCAATCAACTTAAAGAAGAACATGCCTTAGAAATGTATGAGTTTTACCGAAGCACCATTGACAAAAAAAATGCTATCCCTTACCTGAAGAAGGAATTTTTCCAACTCGTTTTTCAATTAATGCCTCATCATCTTCTTTATGTCCGTGCCACTCGTGGGAGTAAGCCGATTGCAGGCGCTGTTTATTTTTACAGTAAAGAAATTCTCTATGGCCGCTATTGGGGAAGCTTAGAAGAAGAGTCGAATCTGCATTTTGAGCTTTGCTACTATCAAGGTATTGAGTTTTGTATCGAGCGGAAGATGGAGCGCTTTGAAGCTGGAGCTCAAGGGGAGCACAAAATTGCCCGTGGCTTTCGACCTGTGCGAACCTACAGCGCTCACTTCATTAGACATCCTGCTTTTAAAGAAGCTATTTCAAATTTCATTAATGAAGAAAAACATCATCTTGCCTCTTCAATTAATGAACTTTCATCATTGCTGACTTTCAAAGCCTAAAACCCAAATACCCGACACACCTGCTCTGTTGTGAATACTTTGCGCTTTAGTATAATTATCAAATGAAACGTCTTTCGTTTTTTTTGATTCTCCTGAGTTTTCAAACCCACGCTAATCCCATTGCTCGCTATTTTTTTCGAGTCATTCCTATCGAAGAAGCTCATCTGATTTTTGGAAAACCTGCAGAGAATATTTTCTTATCGAGTGTTAAAGTTTTGGTCTGGAATATCAAAAAAACAGAAGAACCCACATGGTCTTCAGAGTTCAAAAAATACTCTGCTGATCGAGACATGATTTTGGCCCAAGAGGCTTATGAATCCCCCATCTTTTATTCTACTTTAACTGAACTCAGCTCTTTTCAATGGGATCTAGGAGCTAGCTTTGAGTTTAGACGTGACCGCAACAGAGCGACAGGCGTGATGATTGGCTCTAAAGTTGAACCTCTTGCCACTCTTGTTGAACACACTACCGATAAAGAGCCGGTGGTGAATACACCGAAACCTACAATTTATGCAAAGTACCCGCTGCATAACCAAGAGCTATTAGTCATCAGTGTCCATGCTATCAATCTTACCAATTTTGATACGTTTAAGAGACATCTTGCTCAAATGGAAAATGTGATCTCCTCTCACAAAGGGCCTGTCCTTTGGGCGGGAGATTTTAATACGCGCACGAAAGAGAGAACAAACTATCTTATGCGCTTAGTGGAAAAACTAAAGTTCACTCCTGTGAAATTTAAAAATGGTGACCAGAGAATGGTTTTCAAATTCACAAAAAATTTCCTCGATCATGCTTTTCTAAGAGACCTTAAGGCCGAAGCAGCGGAAGTGATTGTCGATTCAAGAGGCAGTGACCATAAGCCCCTACTTTTAGAAGTTTATCCAGACTAGAGACGCTTTAAATAAAACTTCAAAGATTCAAGTCCATCACCAAAATCTTTGGGAATAAGTCCTGATTTTTTTTGTATTTCAAAAGGCTCGAGCTCATACTTCTTCATGATCGAAAATATTTTGAACTGCTTCTCAGACCTTGAACTCAACTCACTTTCAATCTGCTCGATTAAACCTTTTGCTTTGAGGCGATAAATCTCTTTATAAACATCAAGAGCAAGAAAATCCACCGTATCAACAGGACCACTCACTTTAGGAATCTCTTCCTTGCGCATCAAACTTTCCAATCCTAAAAAAGGAGAGAGGTATTCAAGGTAACCCTCTTTAAAACAAATAGGCTCAACACCATCTTGATCGATTAAAACTTGCTCTAGCTTATCAAGCAGGCCTCTGAGAAAAGAGACTTGAAAGCAATTGGTTTCAAAGAAGGGAAGATTTTCAAGACAGATGACAGATTGCGCCGATTCAAAGAAAGGTTTCATGACTTTTTCATCTTGGGCTTCAAAGAAAAAATCATCAAAACTCAAATCAGCCAGTTTTTCACTGATTTCTACGGCAGCCATCGCTTCTAGCTTCTTCTCATACCCTTTAAGTTCTGCTTCAGAAAAATTATCTTCTAAAAGCTCGTCAAACTCTTTTTGGTAAAGAGAGAGCAGATTCTCGAGCTCGTAATCAGGCAATTGGGTATAAAAATAGTGAGTTCTGGCCATTTAGGTGACATCTTAGCTTAGGATTGCCTAAAATAATAGAAAAGTGAGACTAATTTCAATGATTACACAGGATTTAAAAGATCGATTCCTTGGACTTTTAGACTTAAAAACTGACACCGACTTTGTCGAAACAGATGCCTCGATTAGGAAAAATGTTGATTTCAAGAGTGCGAATGCATGGACTTTGGTTTTTGCTATTGTCATTGCCTCAGTTGGTCTTAATACAAATTCTACAGCTGTCATCATTGGAGCCATGTTGGTTTCTCCTTTAATGGGGCCCATCGTGGGCGCTGGCTATGCCCTTGGCATTAATGACTTCGATCTTCTCAATCGATCTTGGAGAAACCTATTAATCGCAGTAGGCATTAGTCTTGTGGCTTCCATGTTTTATTTTATTATCTCACCATTAAGCGAAGTCCAATCAGAGCTCTTGGCACGTACCTCTCCTACTTTTTATGACGTACTTATTGCGGCATTTGGTGGGTCAGCAGGAATTGTGGCCATGTCTCGAAAAGAAAAAAGTAATGCTATTCCTGGAGTGGCCATTGCAACGGCCCTCATGCCTCCACTCTGTACGGCCGGTTTTGGATTAGCGAACCTCAAATGGTCCTATGTGGCCGGGGCCCTTTATTTATTTATCATTAATTCTGTTTTCATCTGTCTGGCGACATATATGTTCGTGCGCTATTTGCGATTCACACGTGTTTCATATTCAAATGCCAAAGAGCAGACGAAAATTAATCGCTGGATTATGGCAGTCGCCTCAGTAGTGATTGTCCCAAGTTTAGTTCTTGCCTGGATGCTTCTTCAGGAATCAACATTTAAATCAAAGGCCAATAGTTTCATTGATCGTGAAGTGCGCTTTAGAGGGACTGTTCTACTTGAAAAGAAGCTTACTCATTCATTCAAAGGTTCATCTATAGAGTTAACTCTTATGGGTGATAGTCTATCTAAAACTAAAATTAAAATGTTAGAAGAGCGAAAGTCACGCTATGGACTAGAGAACACAAAGCTCGAGCTCAATCAAATGTCGATTGATGACAGGATAAACCAAAGACTTGAAGCTTCAAAAAATGCACCGAAAGACCAGACAAGTCTTCTTAGAGAAAAAATTATTCAACTTGAAACGGTGTTAAACAAACAGAAGTCGATGACGATTTTAGAAGAAGATATCACCAAAGAATTGAATCTCTTTAACCCTGAAGTTCTTCAGGTTCGTATGTCTTCCAATGACGTAAGTCTTATTTGGAAGAGACTTCCCTCTAAGATAGAAAAGGCTAAAGTCGAAAAATTCTTAAAGCAAAGACTTAAAAATGAGCTCATAGTCATTACAAATCTCAAAACAATTTAACACATGTGAACTCGCAAGAACCTCACTTAAGCTTAACAAGCCTTTTGACGAAAGAGTGATTATAAAACCTTCAACCAATGGAGGTCTTATGAAAAAATAATTTTTCTTTTATCAATTTTTTTTAGTCCCACGGCTTTCGCCGAAACTATCTGCTATAAATCTTATGAACAGCTAGATTTCATCCCTAAGCAAATCTGTCTAGATGAAGTCACAATGGATATTGATTCTGGAACGCTTCACCTGACAACTAGCTCCCCTGAGATCCCACAGATTCTTTCAACAAATACTTTTTCTAGACACAATGAAGAGCGCTTCGTTTTTAAAGCCTCTGCAGTGCTGATCAATCGCTGGGATTCCGGATGTGGAGAGGGGACATTGACTAGGCTTCATATTCAAGGGACAAATGATAATTATGGGTATGTCGACCCAAGCTACCTCGACATTACAGTAAGTTATCAAGTCACAAACGATACCTGTCACTCAAAACCCACAGAAGGGACAGTCCATTTTTCTCGTTACTAATTCACAAATTTGAGTCTAAGCTTTGAGGATGAAAATCTTTTTTTTCATCCTCTTAGTCACTCTCTCTAGTCCCTCTTGGGCCAAAGGGGCGTTTAAGTTTTTTACACTCAGCACTCCTCTCTCTCAAGAGCTTAAGCCTCGCAAAATTTTCGTTTATCTTCCTGATGGCTATGAGACTTCTGGATTGAGCTACTCTGTTCTCTATATGCACGACGGTCAAAACCTTTATGATCCAACTCGAGCTTTCTTGGGTCAAACATGGAGAGCTGAAGAGACTCTTAATTCAATGATTGAAGCCAACCTGATTTCGCCAATTATTGTCGTGGGGATCGATAATACAGAAGATCGTCTGAAGGATTACACAGAAGAATTGTATCTCGATTACATGGCCAAGGAATTAAAGCCCCTTATTGACCAGTCCTTTAGAACTAAAGCTGAGTCTTCATCAACGGCCATCATGGGCTCTTCTCTAGGTGGGCTTATCTCACTTAAGGCTTCTCTCGCTTATCCAAAAGTCTTTGGGCTTGTCGGCGCTCTTTCTCCCTCTATTTGGTGGAAGCAAAGAGAAATTTTAGATCAATTTCAATCTTCTAAGATTGAATCACAGAAAATATACATTGATAGTGGTACAGAAGGCGGTGAAGCTCCACAGGATGTGATCGATCTTCAGCGAATTCTTTTCTCACAAGGCTATCGAAGAGGCGAGAATCTCTTTCTCTACATCCAACAGGGTGCCCTTCATCAGGAAAAATTTTGGGCCCAAAGATTTCCCATCGCCCTAAGATTTCTTTTTGGAAAATAGAGGGAGAGCGTACTCCCCCTCTAGATATTTCTAGATCTGTCCAAAACCACCATCGGCCATAATATCAGCTCCGCAAATATAGCTTGAATCCTCACTGGCCAAGAAGAGAGCGACTTTAGCCATCTCATCAGCTGAACCAAAACGCTTAATCGGTAAACTCTCAATCATTCCTTTGGCAAATGCATCTAAATGCTCAGCTGGCATACCCATTTTAGAATAAATTGGAGTTTCAATTGGCCCCGGTGAGATGACATTAAAGCGAGTGTGAGAAGCCGGAATTTCTGCCGTCCAACTTCGCGCCAAACTTCTCACCGCTGCCTTAGTTGCTGAATAAACACTTGCACCGGCCATCCCCTTTATACTTACAACTGAGGCATTAAGAATGACAGAACTGCCTTTTGTGAGAAGAGGAAGAGCCTTAGCCACTGTAAAGTAGAGACCTTTCACATTAGTATTGAATTGATTATCAAAAAAATCTTTGATATCTCTAAAACTGGTAAAATTGCTGGTTTCAGACAGGCAGAAAGTAAAAATGGGCACTCCTCTTGCCTATATGGAAAGTACAGCCAGTCATGAAGATGTACTAAATCTTGCTTCAACGCTTTCAGCATTCAGTAAAGTGTTGGAAAGCGGGCAGGGTGTGCCTAAAAGATTTATTCCTCCAGGTGATCTGCGTTTGGGGGAATTACAAACTGCCTATCAATCCTTTTACC
>JAIEMA010000023.1 GCA_019752535.1 Bacteriovoracaceae bacterium | reverse complement strand
TATTCAGGAAGATTTCTTGAATTCAATGATAAAACGGTTGTGGATAAACACTCCACCGGTGGCATTGGAGATAAGGCTTCATTTGTTCTGGCCCCCATCGCGGCTTGCCTTGGTGTGAAGGTTCCTATGATTGCCGGACGCGGCTTAGGCCACACTGGTGGTACTGTTGATAAGATTGAATGCATCAGAGGTTTTAAAACAAATCTCTCTCTTGATGAATTTGCCAAGCAATTAAAAGAGAAGGGTCTCGTTCTGATGGGACAAACCCCAGAGATCGCTCCGGCCGATCGCTTGATTTATGCTCTTCGCGATGTCACTGCGACGATTGATTGCATCCCGCTTATTACAGCCTCGATCATGAGTAAAAAATTAGCTGAAGGCGCTGAGGGAATTGTGTTTGATATTAAGCACGGCTCGGGTGCCTTTATGCGTGATAAAAAAGATGCGCGCACACTGGCCAAAAGTTTACTCGCGACAGGAAAAAGATTTAAGCGCAAAGGAGTCGCTCTTCTCACAGATATGGGTCAGCCTCTTGGAAATGAAGTAGGACATATTCTTGAGATTCAAGAATCGATCGCCACACTTAAAGGCGAAGGGCCAAAAGATTTAACGGAAATCTCAGTTGAGCTAGCCGCTCACATGGCCGTACTGGCGGGAGTCATCAAGTCTCTTCCCGAAGCCCGTAAAAAAGCCCAAGCGACTTTGCATGATGGTTCGGCTCTAAAGAAATTCGCTCAACTCATTAAGTGGCAAGGCGGTGATGAAGATGTGGTTTATCATCCTCAAAAACTTGCTGTCGCTTCTGAGAAGCTCGTTATTAGAGCGCCAAAGAATGGGTGGATTAAAAGTTTTGAAAACGATCAGATCGGCTACCTTTTGATTGAACTCGGGGGCGGAAGAAAAACGAAAGAAGACGTCATCGATATGGCCGTCGGTTTTACCATGCATGCCAAAGTCGGCACTAAGCTCAAGAAAGGTGATCCGATCATGACGATTCATCATCATGCTCATCAAAAAGGTATTGCTGAAGAAATTAGCAAAAAATTTATTAAAGATGTGATGCGCTTATCTGCAAGTTCGATTCGTGCACCAAAACTTATTACTGAAGTGATAAAAGCTTAAGGATCAAAGATGTATCATAAAATTGAAGAAGCTGCTCAATACCTCAAATCAAAAGTCGCCTTCACACCAGAGATTGGTATTGTGCTTGGCTCGGGCCTTGGCATTTATGTCGATCAAATCGAAGAGCGCGTGACCATTCCATATACTGAGATCCCTCACTTTCACCGCACTACGGTTGAAGGTCATGATGGCCGTCTTATTTTTGGAAAAGTGAAAGGCAAATCAGTTGTCGCTCTTTCTGGAAGACTTCATGCTTATGAAGGCTATCCGATGGAAGACGTCGTTCTTCCGATTCGCGTGATGGCGCTTCTTGGAGTGAAAACTCTCTTTGTGACCAATGCCTCTGGTGGAATCAATAAAGACTTCCATCCTGGCGATCTCGTCATGATTGAAGACCATATTAATCTCTCAGGCAGAAATCCTCTCGTTGGACCTAACTTGGCCCAATTGGGGCCTCGCTTTCCAGACATGTCTGAAGCCTATCCAAAAGATCTAAGAGAAAAACTTAAAGCGAGTGGGGCTAAATCTGGCATCACGATGAAAAGTGGTGTGTATTGTTGGCTTCTGGGTCCGACCTATGAAACTCCGGCCGAGATCCGCATGCTCGGTAAACTTGGAGGCGATATGGTGGGCATGAGTACAGTGCCAGAAGTTATCGCAGCGGCTCACTTAGGTATTCGAGTCGCCGGTGTCGCTTGTATCACTAACTATGCGGCTGGACTTAAGCCCGAGAAGCTTAATCATGCCGATGTTAAACATGTGGCCCAAAAAGCTATGGCCGGATTTGCCACGGTGTTGACTGAAACGATCGGCAGCCTAGAATAGAAGGACCTATGGATTTAAAAAAGAAGGCTTTTGAAGCCGCCCAAAATTCTCACTCCCCTTACTCAATGGCCAAAGTGGGCAGTGCCCTTATCACTGAAGATGGCACTCTCTATAGTGGCTGTAATATTGAAAATTCAAGTTTTGGGGGAACTGTCTGTGCAGAGAGAGTTGCCATGTGGAAAGCAGTCTCAGAGGGTCACAGAAGTATTAAAAAGATTTACGTCTACACCGATGCTGGCTGGCCTCCTTGTGGCCTATGCCGTCAGGTCATGGCAGAGTTCGCTTCTCCAGATCTTGAAGTTGTGATTGGTGATAAAAATGGCAAAGAGCAGATTTGGAAATTTAAAGATTTATTGCCTTTGGCGTTTACGCCAGAGCATTTGATAAAAAAATAATCGCCTCGAATGAGGCATATGGAGCGCGGATCGAATGATCACGCGATAATAAAATGGCCGATAATACCCCTGAAGAGTTACTTCGTTCTTTAAAATTTTGTGTCATCGATCTCGAAACAACGGGCGGAAGCGCCGAGAAAGATCAGATTTTTGAAATCGGTATGACCAAGATTGAAAATCTTTCTGTCTCTGAAGAAAGAAGCTTCACCGTCAATCCAGAAAGAGAAATCCCTGAGTTCGTTCAACGCCTCACTGGCGTAAAACAAGCAGACGTGGCGGGAGCTCCCCGCTTTGATGAGATCGCCGATGAAGTTCGCCAGTTTGCTGGAGACACTATTCTCGTGGCCCATAACACTTCATTTGATATTCCTTTTCTCAATGCCAAACTCAAAGAAGCTGGCAGGGAGACAATGGATAACAAAGTCCTTTGCACGAACGTGATGACCAAATACATGATTCCTGAAATTGTGAATTCAAATCTTGAATACATGGGAAAGATTTTTGACTTAGGTGAACAAAAAGCCCACCGAGCAGTTGAAGATGCACGAATCACAGCGAAGCTCCTTTTAAAGTATCTCGCGATATTCCAAGAGAAAGATATCCGAAAAGTGAATCAACTTTATTATCCTCGCAATCGCTTTGAGCTCGATCGTCGTCACTTCGATACTTCGGAAAAAACGCTTGATGATGTAATAAATGTCTTAAAGAAAGAAAATCGACCTGTGCTTATCACTGTAAAAGGCGAACAAGGAGTGATTCTTTCATTGCTTCCGATTGAAAATCCCTCGATTGAAGCTGAAGATATAAAGAAATTTTTAAGTGAGTACCAATGGAATCTCATTACTATTCGACTCATCGGGCCCCACTTTGAGGGATTGATGCAACTGAATGCACACTTCCTTAAAATCCCCGAAGCCACAAGACTTCAAACGCTAAACTTCCTCTCCAGAAACCTTGAAAAGAGTACAGAACACATTGAACTTGAGTCTGACGACTTCCTGGTGCTGCCCCATCTCATTCAGGGGCAACTCATGATTTACTCACTCATGTCTCTTGCCTCTTTTTCTCATCTTATTTTTAAATTTCCTGCTCATCGAAAAAAAGTTGCGCAGTTTTTGCAGAATCATATTTTGAGACTTGAAACCCAAAAGGGTAAGCGCCGCCATCAAATTTTAAATGAAGTAAGGCCCTTGATAGAGAGCTGTTTAGCCAAAATGAAGAAAGATGTAGATGGCTATGGGCTATTTCTATCTGCCAATGAGCTTAAAAAAGAGCAGCGAAAATTCTTTGGAAGAATTGAGAACTTAGTTAAAGTGTCTCCGGATCCATTCCATTTTCCCTCAAAGTATCTCTAGATCAAAACGTTTTGATGCAAGAAACTCAGAGAATTATCTAACTCTACATCAAGTTGCAGTCGTTCTTGCTGAAGCAAGAACTGAAGCAATTTGGAGTTTAAACTCTGCTTAATAGAAAGAGGTGTTTTGAGGATGAGCTTAAAGCGATCAGCATCCTCTTGGACTTGAATGTCTAATTGCATTCCTCGCGCCGATTGATTTTCAAGAAGTTTTAGATGATGGAAGGCAGTCATCATCTCCCCTATCACCAGGTAGGCCAGCATGGTCGCCGTTGGGGCGTGTAGAGCATAAGCGAAGGGATGCTGCTGCTGATGACTGATCGTGACCCTCAGTCCACTTTCAACCATTCTAAAGCGTTGAAGATGGAGTGCTTGCTCGAAGCAATTTTTTAATAAATCTTTTTCAATTTTTGCATCGTTTGTTTTAAGACGAGAGAAGCCAAGGAAAGTTTCAATGAGCTGTTTGCAGCGCAAAGCCCCTTGTCTCATCTCCGCAAGCTGAGTGAGTGATTCCTCGTCCCAATGATCATCCATCGAGAGCAGCTCTAAGGCGACTAGAAGGCCACCAATCGGATTATTCAATTCGTGAGCAATAGAGCTGGTGATAATACCTAATTCTTGACCTCCACTTGGAGAGCCATTCTTAAACCCTTTGGGGCGATCAGGCAGAAATGTAAAAAGGGCTCTTTGCCCATGAGCACTCGTAAGTGAAGTCCTTCTTACAGTCCAGTTCATCTCTTTGGTTTGCACCTGATCAAGTTCCTGAAGCTTCCCTACTCTTGAGGGAGGAAGATTCATTTTAACAAAAGAAGTGTTGTGCTGTAAGACTTCGCCCTTCTCTCCTAAGAGAAGAAGTGGAAATGGAAGCGCTTGAAATGCTTCTTGAACAATATGGCCAGGCTTCACTTCACCTTCTTCCGTCTCCCACTTGCGTACAAGTCGAGTGAGACTTATAACAATCAGCGAGGTGGAGCAGATATTTAAAGCTGAAGTCTCTTGAGATATTTTTTCTAAAAAAAGAGGACTACCTTTAAGATTCCCTAGATAAAAGAGCTCCCCTTCACAAGTTAAATGAGCGTCTGCCCTAAGGATGAGTCGCCAGTTCTTTTTTCGATCTAATTTCTTTGAAAGAAGTTCTAAATTCTGAGCAATGGTTTCTAAACTTGGAACGCCCGTCAATTCTTCTTGAAGATCAAGATATTGCGAAAAGATTTCAATAAATGATTTGAGATCATTTTCTTTTAGAGAAATTTCTTTTTGAGCGGCTTTGACTTTTTTTTCAAAAACCCTCTGGTGTCTTAGAGCAAGTTTCCGAGAGGCTTCAGTCTCTCTTGCAAGCGCCTTCATTAAAAAGATGGCCACTATATCTTGAAATGGCCCTTCACCCTTTGTCGCCTCTACGACAGCATCAGCCATTTCTTCGGCCTGAGACTGATCTCCAATTGTGAGTAAATCTTGATGAATGGGGCGGACTAAAATATTTGTCCCTGTGGATTTTTTCTTTTGAAGACGAGTTGAGGTCGGTAAAATGATAGGAATAAGACCAGTCGGAATCTCTTGCTCCCAATCAACCGTTATAGCCCCACGCAAGGGCTTAATCCAGTCTTCAAGAGTAACCCTCACGTCTTGAGGGTGTAGCTTATCAAGAACAAAAACCAAACGATGTGATTGATCTTGAAGAAGCTTTTTAGAATTCATGGAAATTGTTTTTTAGACTCATCAATAAGTGAGTAACCATTAACATAGTCACCATGAATCTTAACTCCCCAATGTAAATGTGGCCCACTTGAGCGCCCCGTATTTCCACTTAAAGCCACAATATCTCCTCTATTGACGACTTGTCCCTCTTGAACTTTGACTTCAGAGAGATGCCCATAGACAGAGAAAATGTCCATCCCATGATCAATAATAACAGTTCCGCCCGTGTAAAATAAATCTCCGGCAAACAGAACTCGGCCGCGATTTGTGGCCGGAACAGGAACACCTATTGCGGCCCTAAAGTCTGTTCCTAAATGCTGACTTTTGTGAGCATTGTTATAGACTCGGCGATTGCCATAAATACTAGTGATATATGAATCAAGTGGTGCGATAAAAGGTTGATTGAAATATGGAAGTGCAGCTGACTTTGTATAAAGTTCTGCCAACATTCTTTGCTCTCTTTGAGCACGGGCTAAATCTGTTTTTGAAAGTTTGATTGTTCGAAATGGTACTTTTAATTTTTCTTCTTTGTATTTGAAAGGCTTAATTGAAAAATCAATAACCTCTCTCTCTTCTTTGCCTTGAATTAGTTTACATTTAAAAGCAGAGAGATCTGAGTGATAAGTTTCTGCGATATAGGCAAATCTCATCCCTTGTCCTAAAGGAGCATGCTTTAATTTTTGATCCTTACACTGTAAGGTGGCATTCTCCCATCCCTCTTGAACTGGAAAGGATACCCATCTCACAAATCCTGGTTGAGACTCAACGGTCACGAGCTCTCCCGGCTTCATTGGTTCAACTTTTACTGAAGTCGCACAGGCCGAATTCATCATCAGTAGAAACAAGAGATATTTCATTTTTTATCCTTATCGATTTTTTGCGCCAAGCCTTCGCCATCTTGGAAGACGAGCTTAATAATAGAGTTTGTCGGAACATCTCTCCAACGCTTAGCTGAACTTATGATACCTTGATCCGATTCAACTATTCCATAGCCTCTAGAAAGTACGGCCCTAGGATCAAGGGAATCGATCTTGGCTTGAGACTGATTGATTCGCTCTCTTAAACTTTGCAAATTCTCTTTCATGATTGACTCAAGCCTTCTGAAGCTATCATCCAACTCCAAGCTTCTTTGAGCGACTGGAAGATATTGGTGAATCTTATTGAGAGGATTGAGCATTTCAAGTCTTCTGGTTTGCTCTTGAAGTCTTGAGAGGACAATTCCAATGAGCTGCTTGGGATGGTAGCGCGAAAGCTGTCCCTGTAGTGTCGTCTGGAGATGGCGTAAATGAGATGATAGACGCTGCTTTGATTGAATCAATCTTCTTTTTACTTCCGTCTGAGGCTGAGTTAAAACTTCCGCCGCAGCCGTTGGTGTTTCACAGCGAAGATCTGCTACAAAATCACTCAGAGTCCAATCCACTTCATGCCCGACAGCACTGATAATAGGAATGCTAGATTTCGCCATCCTGCGAATCAACTGCTCATCATTAAAACACCATAAATCTTCTGGGCTACCACCGCCACGAGTGAAAACAACAACATCAAATCTCCCCGCACGCTCAACTTTATCGAGAGCTTTGATGAGTGATTGTGGAGCTTTATCTCCCTGAACGAGAGCCGAAGAAATGACGAGCTCATAACTTAGAGCTCTTCTTGAATACACATTAATAAAATCATGAAGGGCCGCACCACCTGGAGCCGTAATGATAGCGACTCTCTTAGGAAAAGTGGGAAGGGCTTTCTTTTTATCGGGGTCAAATAAACCTTCAGATTGGAGTTTCTTTTTTAATTGTTCAAACTTGAGCTTCCACAAGCCTTCTCCGGCCGGCATTACTCTTTTAACCATAATCTGGAATGAACCGCGTTTCTGGTACACGGTTAATGGGCCATAGATTAGAACTCTATCGCCTTCTTTTATGTTCTTAAATCCAGGATGGCGCAAAAGATCCTGACGAAAAAGCGCGCAAGAAATCGAGGCTTCTTCATCCATGATATTGAAGTAGCAATGCCCACTGTGAGCATGAGAGATTCCTGAAATCTCTCCCTCAACCATCACTTCATTAAACGTGTCTTCGAGCGTGAGCTTAATATGCGCTACCAACTCGGAGACTGTGGCTGCCTTTTGACCAGGTGCTAACATTATGGATTAGATTTCTGACCGTAGAACTTCATTGATTTCAAAAGAGCAGCCGATTGCTGAACTTGAAAATCGTCAGAAGGGTTATAAGTTCTAAAGATGTCATCATCTTCTTCTTTAGTATTCTTTTTATCTTCCTTCGCTTCCTTGACTCTTCTTTCAACTTCCTTAGCACGCTTCGCTCTGTCTTCTCGCTCCATTTGTTCGCGCGCTTTTTTCTCCTCAGCACTCTCCACTGTGGCCGCCAGGTGATTTCTTAAATCTCTCTCTCTGACATAGCGATCAATTCTCTTCGCGCGCTCATACCCTTTAGGATCGAGGTCTTCGATAAGGATATCTGGCTTAATACCAATCCCTTGAATTCGTCTTCCTTTGGGCGTGAGGTATTGGGCAATCGTAAGTTTGACACCTGTCCCACCATCAAGTTGAGCCACAGTTTGGACTGAGCCCTTACCGAATGATTGTAATCCGACAATCGGTCCACGGTGATGATCTTGAAGGGCACCGGCGACAATTTCAGACGCTGAGGCAGAGGAGCCGTTAATTAAAACGACAATTGGTGTCTCAAGATCTTTGTAGCCCTGCTTTTTCACATAGCGAATATCTTTATTTTGTGGATCGCGTGCTTCTGTTGAAACAACAATTCCTTCTTTTAAAAAAATAGATGAAACATCTACAGCTTGATCTAAAAGGCCTCCTGGATTAGAGCGTAAATCGAGGATGATTCCCGCAAGCCCATCCTTTGAATCTTTTTTCAATTTTTTTAAAGCCTCTTCGACGGCTTCAGCAGCACGCTTCTGAAACTGAGTTAAACGAATATAGGCAATGTTCTCTTGAACTAATTCAGACTTCACTGGATTCACTTTGATGATTTCACGCTTCAATTTAAAATGCTTAATTGAGTCTTCACCTTCTCGGGCAATACCCAAATGCATAACTTCCCCATTTTTTCCGCGCATTTTTTCAACCGCTTGATCAAGCGAGAGTCCAACGATTGACTCATGATTGA
Source organism: Bacteriovoracaceae bacterium (assembly GCA_019752535.1). Taxonomy (GTDB): domain Bacteria; phylum Bdellovibrionota; class Bacteriovoracia; order Bacteriovoracales; family Bacteriovoracaceae; genus UBA6144. The sequence continues at coordinate 102,220 of JAIEMA010000023.1, read as the reverse complement.
TTTCAACGATGCGATCTCTCGCTCTAATGCCTGCTCTAAAGGCTGGACTGTCATCAATTGGAGTAATAACAAAAATGGCGCCATCACGACTTGTGACTTCTAGGCCCAAGCCTCCGAACTCTCCGGCCGTGTCACTTTGCATTTTTTGAAAGAAATCTTTATTTAAAAATGAAGTATGGGGATCTAAGGTCTCCATCATCCCTTTCAAAGCACCTTCAATTAACTTTTCAGTATCGACTTGGCGGTAGTACTGATTCTCGATGAGATAGAGAACTTTATTAAATAATTCAAGCTGCTCAAAACGCGAGCGATGACTGGCCGTCTCTGGAGCTGGCTTTGAAGGTTTAGCCTTATCAGCGGCAAAGGAAGATGAAATAAAGAGTGCGAATACGAGATACTTAACCATGAGGGCTCCCTTAAGAAGATACCCTCAGATTTTACTGGTACGAGACTGGTCTAGCCAATGAATTGTCTTCTGAGCGACATTCTTTTTACGAACCTCAAAATAAAGCGAGTCTGCATCTGTGTCTGTATGACCTAATGTGTCTCCAGCTTTCACCGACTGATTTTTTTGTAACTCCGAGCTAAATCGACCTAAAAAAACCGTTCTAATATCTTCACCATGATCAATCATTAAAACTTTTCCATAGCTCGCTAATTCACCGTTATACACCACGCGTCCGTCTCTCGGTGCCAATAAAGGTTGAAGCTGACCAAATTTATAGGTCACCCCTTTCTCTGAAACGACTGCATCTGCGTAGTTGGCCAATGGCGAAGAAAACTTCAAATGACTCGGAATATTTAAACCCAAAGACTCAGATTTTTTAAATGTATTAAGTCTTGTCGAGATGCGACTCTTTTCAGCTTGAGACTCTAATTTTTGTCTCTCTTCAAGTTTTGCCAAATAGACTTCTGTCATTTGCTGTTTTTTCTGTTCAAGATCAGAACTTAATTTCAACAAATCCTGCTCATCTTGTTTGAGTTGAGTGAGACGAGTTTGAAATTCTTCAACAATTTTTTCGAGTGCTGAAATTTCTTTTGAGACACTCTGAGCTTTCTGACGGTTCTCTTCAGTTAATTTTTGATACTCCGAATTGACAACGACTTCGTCTTCCACCATGGCCAGAGCTTGGGCGCGTAAAATACTCGCAAGCTCTTGCTCACGTTTTGTCGCCTCTGTTTTCAATTGAGATAATCGTTGCTGATAGGTCGTAACATCCGTTTCGAGCAATCGAATACGTTCAATAGCCGCTAGATACTTATCATTGTGCTGACCAAGATTACGCTCAAGAGCATTCAGTCTTGCTCCCAATTGCATAATCTCACTGCGCGATTGGGCGACAGAGGGCTTATTTGCGGCAAATGCAAATGAAAGCGAGAGAAATGAAATCAGAATTAATTTTGCCAGCGCCATTTAACCTCACGCATTGTCGCTGTCCACGGTATCGAGAAACAAGCAACAATCAAGGCCACACCAATAAGGTCAGGACCCTGAAGCACTAATGAAGAGAGAGTTGCAATCAAGACAAATGAGGCCAATCCACTGGCCACCATTTTCGCTCTTACAAGATGACGTCTCTGGTATCTCTCAACGAGCCAAGCTCTTCTTGAAAAGTGAGGAAAGCATAAAACAAAGGCAAAGATCCAGACGGTTAAAACTGGAACAAACACTCCAAAAAATCCATACCGGCTAAGATATTTAAATATTGGATGAGTCTGAAACAATCCACCGACTCTTGGAGTTCTTAATCCTGAAGTTGTCACGTGCTCACGGCCATAACTCTCTTCAAGTCCGTTAAGCAGTGTCTCACCTGCAGGCATGAATGTTTGATTCTTTAAAATAATTCTCAAACCAAAGGCAGCCACATCTTGAACTTTCCCTGCGTAGTCTTGACCGATTTGAGATATCAAACGCCCAAGAACTCCACCAGTTTCCTGATTTGCTAATGTTTCAACACTGGCCACTTCAGGACGATTCGCAATTTCATCTAATACATCTTGCTTCTCTACTGTGCTATCAAAGAGCGCAGTAAAGTAGGGACGAGCCCAGGCTTCTGGAGCTAAAGCTGTTATCGTTGATTGGACTGAGGGTCTGAAAGCGCAAACAAAAGCGAGCATGAGACTGGATAGGAGAAAGAATGCTCCTCTACCTTTGATATCTAGAAGTGTGGAGAAAAATTCTTTTAAATAAAACATGCTTGCCCCGAATACATTAATCTTCCCCCATCAAGATGAGCGACCTTGCCAGGAAATTGCTTGGCCATCTCGCGATTGTGAGTCGCCCACACGAGAGTGAGACCTTTCTTTTGATTATAGTGATTCAGAAGTTCGAACAAACGGAAACTCGCTTCACGATCTAGCGCAGCTGTTGGTTCATCGGCCAAAAGTGCATCTGGCTTTGAGAGCAGAGCTCTAATCATGGCCACTTTGCTTTTAAGACCACCATTACAGTCTGAAATCTTTTGATTCATGTGCTCATACACCCCAAGCACTCGGGCCAGCTCGAGCATTTCTTTATGAAACTGTTCACGAGAGTCGTAGAGACGAGCATCGTAGCTAATCCACATATTCTGCTCACACGTCTTCTCTTGCCATAAACGTAAATCTTGAAAGACGCTGGCTACGAAAAACTTTGAATCATCCTGGAGGCGATGAATTTTTCCAGAAGTGGGTTCAACTAAACCGGCCATCATGTTGAGAAGAGTTGATTTACCTGCTCCAGATGCACCAGTGACAAAAAGAATTTCTTTGGGAAGAACGCTTAATTGAACAGAACGAAGCGCTTTGATTTTCCCAAAATCAACACTCACCTGATCAAAGTGAAAGACAGGTCTAATTTTTGGTATCGCCTGATTAGGCGAGCTGTATCGCTGGGTATACATCCGTGCAACCTCGGCGGAAAAGTGAGTTTAACGCCATCGTGGCGGGGTCCGTTCCATCGGACCTATCTCTATTCTAGCTATCCGTGACAGGGGTCGGCAAGCGCCGTTTAGTCGGAGAAATTCCTGCCTAGTCTACTCAAATAACTCCCTCTTTTTTCAAGAGTTCCCATGCACTTTCAGAGCAATAGACGTTCGGGACAAAATTGAATTTGTTTTGAAGAGTGGCAATCACCGAGTTCTCCATATCGCCCAAAAGTCGAACTTCCCCGTTATCCAAGAGTATTTTCGCAGGATCTCTCTCTAAAAGAAGATTTTGAGTCGTTTTCGATTTTACAAGCTTCTTTCTCGATTTCACGAACATGATGTGCTTTTTAGGGAAATCTTCTAGAACCCAATCTGCATCGCTACCTTTCTTCTTTAAAACGTCTCGAATCTCTTGAAGTTTTTCAGTGGCTTTGCGAAGAATCTTCTCATTGCCAGTATCATCATCTTGGTCGAGCAAACGTTGTTTGAACTCATCACAACGAATTGTTTTTGGAGCAATTTCAAACAGCAGGCGATGGGCCATATCTTTCATACGTGCAGACTTATCAAAGTCCCCATTCAGGTAAGCTTGATGAACCACTTGCATAAAATATTGATCATTGAAGCTATAGAACTTCACAGGATTCTCGGCCACCATCTCCATCAGTTGAGAGTAAGTGTAAACCTTCCCCTTCTCTAAGAGGTAATACATCATCTCTTCGGCCATCGCATCAAAGCGAGCCCCGCGAGCACTACGAATCACTTGCGAGTACCAAGCGTAGCGGGCCATGAGAAAATCTTCAACGGCATGAAGCGCATTATGGTTAATGGCCATGATTTCATGCTCACCGACTTTCACACAGCGAAAGTGATTGAGGAGATAGTCACGGTCATAAGTTCCGTAATGAATTCCGGAATAATGAGCATCACGGAGAAGATAATCCATGCGGTCGCAATCAATTTCAGAATGCAGAATTTGATTGGCGAGAACACTCTTATCGACCCCTTTGACAAGGTCAGAAATTCTTTGAGGATCAATCCCATACTGCTTCAGCAGTTGAGTGATGCCCCCTTTGTAATCTGTATTTTTAATGATGAATGAGCCTAGGTGCTCGTGATCGTCAGAGAGGCCCTTACCATTTTTTGCATTCGTTGTTTCACCGTAGCGGATGTAGGCCATCTCAGTGGTGTGAGAAAATGGGAAAGTTCCGAGGTCATGCAAAAGAGCCGCTAGACGAATACTTTGATGATAGGTTTTTGCGGCAGATTGAACACGGTCGTCATAAAGCTCGTTCGTATGAACGGCTCTTCCCATCGCCCGCAAAATCATGTGCGAGTTATGCATGACTCCAATAGAGTGACCAAATCGCGAATGCTCTGCGCCCGGAAATGTATAAAAGGTGAAACCGAGTTGGCGAATCCAGCGTAGTCTTTGATAGAAAGGTGTGTGGATAATTTCCCACTCTAGATTGGTCATTGGAATATGACCGTAGAGAGGATCGTAGAAAATGCGCTGCTTAAGATTTGGGTTTACATCCATGTTTCAAAGAAAAGGGGCCAAACCTTGGCCCCCTCCATAAAAATTTGTGAAATATTACTGTAACGTTTTAGCTGCTCTTTTGTTCTTGCGAGCTTTGCGAAGTTTATCCATTGCATACTGGATCAACATTCCTGCTTCACGGCGAACATCATTATCATGAACAAAGCGGTAAAAAGTTTCGATATCTTCATTATTCGTACGAAAGTTTTTTAAAGTCATCACTTCCGGTGCGGCTTCTACTGTTTTATCTTCTACAATCGTTTTGCTCATACAAGCTCCTTGGGGAATCTCAATAATACTTTTTTGCTCTCAGTTACACAACTTTGCTCTTAAGCTTCACGGTTTTCAATCAAACCGTAGCTGTGCAGCTTGTTATAAAGCGTCTTCACTGTGATGCCCAAAGACTTCGCAGCGCGCGTTTTATTGCCACTCAAGTGATCAAGAGTCGCTAAGATGTGTGTCTTCTCAAGGTCATGAAGTGGAACTTCTTCAAATTTCACTTCTACTTTAACTTCTTCTTTTACTTCTTCGCGGCGCAACTCAGGAAGATGGCTCTCGTCTACATATTGACCTTCAACGACAACCGAAACGCGCTCGATGATACCTTTCAATTCCTGAACGTTTCCTGGCCAGTGGTAAGCTGCAAGTTTCGCTTGAGCAGCGGCCGTTAAAATCTTCGCTTCATTTTGTGAGCGATTTTGATTCAAGAAAAACTCAGCTAAAGCTCTGATGTCATCTTGGCGCTGGCGCAAAGGAGCAACCTTGATATTCATTGAGTTCAAGCGAATGTATAACTCTTCTTTAAATTCACCTTTCTTCACAGCTTCTTCAAGTGAGCTCTTGCAAGTAGCAATCACTCTTACGTTGATCATTGTCTTCTCTTCGTTATCTGAAGAAACCACTTCGCCAGTGACCATGGCGCGAAGGATTTTCGCTTGAAGAGTGTGCGATAAAGCCTCGATATCATCAAGGATCAAAGTTCCGCCGTTTGCTTCAGCAAATGCTCCCTTCTTCCCTTTTTTGCCAAATAATTCGATATCAAGAGCAGCTTCCTGCATTGATGTACAGTGAACAAGTACACAAGCTCCATTCTTTCTATGGCTCCAGAAGTGAATTTTACGAGCTAAAATCTTCTTACCTGAACCGTGGGCACCATCAAGAAGGATTGGGAAATCCTGAGCCGCTAACTTTTTAGCAACCTGAATGGTTTCAAGCATTGATTTAGAGACAGCAATCAAATTTACGCGCTCTTCAATATTCTGAGTTCCAGTCTTGATATCAAAACGTGGAGCTTGAGTGCGCTCGACTTCACGTTGAGCCAATTTAGACTCAAGTTCGCGGGCCATGTGGCGAGCAACTAAATAGAGGCGCATGTTGCGAATTGGAGCAGCTAAGCTCTTAAGATCTTCGTTAATCGCTGCTACATCTTTCTCAGAAAAAGAGCGATCTTTCTTTGTTGATTGAATATGGATAGTTCCGATGACAACACCTTCGTGCATAACAGGAACTGCAAGTTCAGCTTCTACTGAATCATCACGCTTAGAGTGAGCCGTGATTGGATCTCTTTTAACATTGTTTGAATAATAAGCTCTCTTCATACGAGCAACATAACCAGAGAGACCGATACCTTTAGCGAGAATCTCACCATCTATTGAGTGGCCATTTTCAGCGCCAAGACGAGTTGAACCATCACCCATCGCTTCGTACACTTGAACCTTATGTTCACCAGTTACTTGTTGAAAGTATCCGCTCAACTGAGAGAAGAAGACTGTTTCATCAAGATTAGACAAAAGCTGAGTGTTGAGGACCGCTAACTCGTTAGTAATAGTGGCGTTTTTCATGGCTAACTCCTTGACACTTAAAAAAGTGATAAGACACAGTTTGTGCAATGCGTAACTGTGAAAAGAGTACATTATGCCTAAAAATATTACAAGACTATTTTGATGCGGTGTTTAAAAAATTTACACGATTTCTAAAGAAATCAACTAGTTAGTCCACCGAGGAGTGAAGCAGCGACCGAAATCTTGGGTTAATTGACCCAAAACCTCTCCGTCCCTGTTCATAATGTATATATCTTGGATGGCCTTCGTGCGTGAGAGCACTCTTTGAGAGGTAAAAATGATGAATTCGCCATCTGGAGACCACCAAGGCTCTTCATTAGAGCCAAAGTCTTTCGTGAGGCGAACAAGGTTATTTCCCTGACTATCAATACGATAGAGATCAAATCCATTATCTACCCATGAAGTGAATACGATGTCTTTCCCATCAGGTGAGTAGCGAGGAGAAGCATTAAACTGCCCCACAAAGCTCACACGACGGACATTCTTCTCTGTCCCGCGAGGATCCATAATATAGATATGAGCACGACCTGCACGATTGGAAAGGAAACTCATACTACTGCCATCAGCTGTCACGGTCGGATCAACATCATCAGCATAATGAGAAGTAATTTTTCTTAAATCTTTTGAGGCTAAATTCATCTCATAGATATCAGCGTTACCCGAAGTCGTGAGAGTAAAGTAAATACTCTTACCATCAGCACTATAAACTGCGCCTGAATTCACTCCTGGATGACCTGAAACAGTTGTGAATTTTTTTGTTTTTCTATCATACATGCGAAGATCAATGTTTTTTGTTTCTTTGTTTTTCCGATCCGTCTGCACATGGGACTGTATCAAAGAAAAGATAATATCGTTATTATCCGGAGAGAATGAAGGTGAGATCACCGTTGAATTAAAGAAGGTGAGCCTCTCTACTCTTCTGCCATCAAAGTCCATTGTATAGAGTTCTTTGCGTGTGTCCTTCCCCATCGTTGAACGATCAGAGACGAACATAATTTTTTCTAGGAATACAGATTTTTTTCCAGTGATAGAGCGATAGATTTTATCAGAAAGCTTATGCCCTTCATCCCTAAGACTGGTGCCACCGGCCACAATTTTTACAGATCCTAACTCTTTGCCTTCGCCTTTTGTCACATCGGCTTGAATCGACACTCCACCATCACTGCCTTTAACATCAAACATTACATTGACTGTTGTCGCTGTTTTTGATGTAGCGAAATCAAAGCGGTGCTTATAAAAAGCAAAATCATTTTTGACCAGCGAGAGGACTTCATCCATCGTTTTCTGTTGAGTTGCAGTGAGAACACCATTGACTTTGGCAGGAGCAAAGTAAACTTGATCTTTTTCATCTTGGGCTTCCCCTACGGCAATGACAGAGACTGTCGCCTCATTTTGAGCGAGAGCGAGAGAAGAAAAAAAGCAAAGAGCTAAAATTAATAACTTCATATAAAACCTTTAAAGGGGAAAGCCCAAAATAATCCCTCTAGTTGCTAGCTTTGGAGCCGCTTCCGGAGGTGGGACAGTAAATGGCGCCGCAGCTCGTATGGCCGCTTCTGCTCGAGTATCAAATTCATTATTACCACTCGATTCGCGAATCTCGGTCTTTAATATTTCACCTCGAACGCCAATCCAAACATGCATCCGGCACTTCAATTCTTGCTCTTTAAGGTACCCAGGCAAGCGCCAATGCTCACGAACTTTTTCAGGAAGTGTCTGTACGTAACCCACAAACACGGAGTCGGCCATATCAGAAGTCGTTCCAACAAGGGCCGTTCCTTTGCTTAATCTATTTCCTTCGATGATGAGACTATCAAGACCCTGAAGCTTTGATGTCTTGTCACCCTTTTTCGCCTTCGTATCCACTTTAACTTTTTGCGAGCTATAGTCCGAGAGAAATGAAGTGAGGCTTTTCTTCTTAGGAGCTGATTCATCAGGCACAACCAGATCATCAGGCTTAATTTCTGGCTTCACTTCTTCGACTTTTGTGGCTTCTACAATTTTTGGCTCTTCAACCGGAGCAACGGGAGAAGCTTCTAATTCTTTGAGCTCTTTAATCGTCATCTTAGGCATGCCGACAACATCCACTCTCACGGAGGCCTGAATGATCTCAAGTCCCGCGTCCTTAGAGTATTGGGAGTGAAGAACACGGCCTACAATGAAAGCGATAAGAATGAGAAATAAATGGAGAGCGATCGCCAGCATGAAGCTTGACTTGTAATCATCAGAGTAAAATTCGTTTTGATGATTTAACGCCTTCACTTCTACCCCTGACTTTTTTCAATCTCAGTCACGAGCGCAATATTTGAAATACCTGCATTTTTAAGCGCAGAGATGAGCTTTGCCACTTTTTCATATTTTAAGGCATAGTCTGCACGCAAATAGATCACATCACTCTTGGTGCTCTTTAATTTATCAGAGACGACTTTAAGCAATGTCTCTTTAGGAATTCTCTCTTTACCTAAGAAATATTCTTCTCCAGCAGTCACCGAGAGGATGATGAGTTCAGGACGCAAATTTAAAGAGGAGACCTTACCTGTCTTAGGCAATTTTAAATTAACCCCACTAAACATCATGGGAGCGGTCACCATAAAAATAACCAACAGAACAAGCATCACGTCCACAAGTGGAGTCACGTTTATATCTGAAACCGGGCCCTTTCTATTTCCAGTCTGAAATCCCATTTTGATCCTTTACTAATCTTTGCGTAAAACTATCAAAGAGCGTTCAACTAAATTCAAAAAGTCCTGTCCAAAACCATCCATCTGATTCTGCATGCGCTGAAGACGTGTGTTGAAATTGTTATAAAACCAGACAGCAGGAATCGCAGCCGCGAGACCTACGGCCGTGGCCACTAGGGCTTCCGCAATACCGGGAGCGACCGCTTCAATTGAGCCTCCACCGCTTGCAAGACCAGAGAAAGCGTCGATGATCCCCCAAACCGTTCCAAACAATCCGATAAATGGAGCCACAGAGCCAATCGTGGCCAGAGTCGCAATACGGAGATCCAAAACTTCCTGAACCTGAGAGACACCTTGCTTTAAAGCACGTTCAACTGGAACGAAATTTTGATTTTTTAAATACTCTGCAAGATGTTTCTTATCGCCGAGTTTTTCATTGAGGCGATTAATTTCCTCGTACCCTTTGCGGTACATAATTCCCATTGTCGATTCTTGATTCCCTACAGCAGCTTGAAAAAGCTCACCCATACTCGCGTTGCTTTTAAAAGCACCAAGGAAATGTTGATTGGCCTCATCAATGATTTTGAACTCTTTCATTTTCTGAATGATGATCGCCCATGAGGCAACAGAGCAAACAATTAAAATCAGTAACACAGCTTTTACCACTGGACCTGATTGCCAAAGAATTTCCCAGATATTTAAGTTCCCGTGCACACCACACTCCTTTGTGTCGCTTGCGGGAAATTCTCTAACCTAGAGAGAATGGCCAGCGCCAGCGATGACGGTATCGATAATAGGCCAACGATAACATCCAAAATATCAGAAGAAAAGGTACGCTCGGCAGATGTTGAAACTTGAAAGGAGAGAAATCAGCTCCCCAAATAGGATCAATGCCAAAGAAGGCAGCAAAGGGTGAAACAACTAAAGCTAAATAGACGACAACATTTCCAATATTTTGCAAACGTATTCCACTCAGCAGCAATAGCGAGCAGAAGTGTAACAACATGACAAAGAAGGTGCCAAAATAGTCAGGTACTACGAGTCGAAATGATAAAGAGAAACCAATTAAATAAATAAAAATTCTTATATTTTCAAATTTCTTGATTGTGATGGGAAAGAGATCTTGAAGAATTGAAGCAACAAGAAAATCGGAGAGAAACCAAAGGCCGATGCCAAAGTAAGAGACAAAATGAAAAGCCCAATAAGACTGGTTTTGGGTCTGAAGCACTGGTTGGGCCACTAACCAAAATAAAATATTTAAAAAGAAAGCTAAAACAACGGCTCGCTGATCAGGTAAGCGCCACAAATCGCCAAAATAATCCCGAACTCTTAACGGTTGATAAAGTCTCACTTTAAGCAATTTATAAACGATCCAGAAAGCTAAAACTTTGGAAGCAACAGCAAGCTCCCATCCATTGTTGTGAAGCCAACCCTCAACAAGTGAGATTTCGTGATCTAGCAGGAAATGAAAAAAAGCTCCCACAGAACTGAGTGAGATGTGAGCAATCACTTGGATGGCAATGTAGAAGAGCCACCATCGAATATTACGCTTAAATTCGTCGATGTTTTGAGGCTCTGTGTTCACAGAATTTTTTCCTCAGGAGCTAGCCAGCGGATTTGCATTTCAGGAGAAGGATAGAGCTTCACGTAGGAGCTAAAAACTTGATTCCCTTTCACTAAACGATCAATTTTTCCAAGCAAACGAACGTAGGCATTCCACAATTCAGGATGTGGCTTAAGGATAGCACTCATCTTTTTTGTGATAGTGAATTGCTGTTGAAAACTAAAACCCTTCTCTTGAATAAATTTTGTGTAGCCTTTAGAGACTTCAAAAATAGGAGTTAGGTCCGGTTTTTTGTCTTTGAAATTTGAACCTAATAGGTCTTTCAAGTTAGCAGGTGTTGCAAAATCTTTAAGCCATCCCTCTTCCATTCTCAGAACATCTTCGAGAAGCAGAAGAGAAATCTCAAGCTTACTTAGATCCATGGAGCGAGCAAAAGGAACAGAGAAAACGAGACACAATTCATCACTCGTCCAGGGTAGAGATAAATGGGCAGGTGATGGAGAATCAATGGCCAACAGCCTAAAGCGCTTTTGAATGTATCCAACAGTTTTAAGAATTGAGGCAAATGATTGTGTCAGACCATAGTCTGGACGATCGAAGTCCCACATTAAAGTTGGAGCTTGTTTTACTAGCCAATACTCCGTAGCGATCGGCCAAAACTCATTATCCGTTGGCCAATTATAGAGTTTTTTCTCTTCATCAGAGCGTATCTCTTTTATTTTCAAAACTTCTTTTTTCTTTTTTTGAACCTCTTGCATGAGACCATCTTTTTTCAAAACATCTTTTACGTTTTGAAAATCGACAACGTCTAACTCTTTCTCTTGAGGCAAGGTTGTGGAGTTTTGTGCCAGGGAGTTAAAAGAAAATAAGAGTAAAAATAATATTTTCATGGCTTCGCTACTCCCTCTTCCCAGTGATCATGCAATCGGCCCCAATAAAAGAGTTCAGCAAGATCGAGAGAAAGTGCATCATAAAACTTGGGGTATCTCGATTGGAAACAATCTGGTCGCTTGGTTGTGAGATGTTTTTTCCAAACAAACCCCTTCCAGTCAGCTACAGAAACATAAGACCACTCATCACTGACAGTGACGTTGGGATCTTCAATGACTTTTAGTGGGTGACCACATTGAATAGTCGTCAAGCTTGGAGAGCGGCGAGCAGGAGATTGATGAACATGACCCAAGAAAGGATTGAAGTAAAAAACTCCAACAGCTTTCACTTCAGCACCTACATTGATTGAGAGTAATAAAAAAAGCCATAACGCTTTCATTAAACTTTCCACCTAAATTGAATTGTTTCCCATGTGTGACACTGTGGACATCGCCAAAAAATCTCATCCGAATTGTAGCCACATTGAGAGCAATAATGACGAGTGAGAGAGCTGTGTAACGTTTTAAGAAGCTGCTGAGTTTGCTCAAGAGCTTCTGGGCCTCTACCAACATCAATTAGGAGCTTGATATACTCCATTTTGAGAACATCACTTTGTCCGTGATTCTTCATCCATCTATCGAGTAATTCAAAAGCCTCTTGTGATCTATCAGTCGCTTTTAACAATCGAATTTTAGAGAGGACAACAGAAGGCGCACTCATGAGATCGCCATCTTGCATCTCTAAGAATGATTTTTTTAGTTGTGTGAGACGTTGAGAGTAATCTGAATCAGCCGGAAGATTCTTATGAACCTCATCGAGAGAGACAAATAAAAACGATGAGAACATCGGATGCTCTTTAAGCAATTCCATCAGGAGAATGTTTGCATCTTCCATCTTGCCTTGAACCAAATCCAATTTAAGTCTTAAGATCTTTGCAGAGACCGAAGGAGAAAATCTGAAAGCATCGTCGAGATCTTCAGCCGCTTGTCGATAGTTCCCTTTCTCAAACTGCGTTTTAGCTTTTTGGACGAGAATATGGGAAATCGTTTCACTTTGATTCTCGTGCCCAACTTTTGAGAGCATAATGCGATAATTGTAGGCTTGATCCCAATCTTCCGTGTCTTCATATATTCGACATAGGGCCTGAATGACATCATGTTGGTCACGATTGATTTTTAAAACATCTTTATACGTTTCAATCGCCTTATCAACAAAGCCACCTTTATCAAAATCTACAGCAAGCTCTTTAAGCGCCATCAAACGAGTGGCTTCAGAAATACTTTCTCTTGCGATCAGGGAGCGGTGAATGGAAATAGCTTTTTCAATCTCACCATTTGAGCGAAAGAGGCCACCCAAAGCAAAGTAGGTATCAATCGTCTCTCTGTTGAGATCTACTGCATTCAAAAACTCTTTAATCGCTAAATCTTTGTTTCCTGAAATCAAATACTGAGTGGCACTAAGAAAAATACGAGACTGAGCTTCAAAAATACTATTGCGATACTTCTTAGAAAGTTTTACTGCGCGATCGCGCTCAATGACATAGTGATAAATCAAAACCCCAGTAATCGCTACGGCGATTACTGTGAGTAGATTCGTTTTCATCCATTCAGAAAGTAAAACCCAATCCATTAAGTCTTACCAAGGCAAAAGAAAAGCAGGCCCAGACTTTCGGACCATCGATTCTTTTATATGAGAAAGTGTCTCTTCTCCATCTTGAAGAAGATCGCTCAGAGACATTCTCTTCTTTTTAGATTTAATGAAGCGAAGACCGAACTTCTCTTTGATCTTAAGATCTTTATGAATTCTTCTTCCTGCTTCCCACATGCCAGCAAGCTCATCGACTAAACCAATCTCCAAAGCTTCTTCACCATTAAAGATTTGCCCTTGAGCAAATTCTTCAGGCTTCTTTGTGAGACGATCTTCACGTGTCTTTAAAATGTCATTGATAAACTGCTTATGGGTTACCGCTAAGCTTTTTGTCAGAATCATTTTTTCTTCTTCAGTCATTGGACGATTCGGTGAACCGATGTCTTTGTACTTTCCAGCTTTAATGACCCCTGGTTTGAACTTCGCGAAAGCAAACAATTCAGAGAGATCAGCAAACTGCATGATCACCCCAATTGATCCAGTCAACGAGCCGGCATTCGCATAAATTTTACGAGTCGCGGCTCCAATGTAATAGCCACCGCTTGCAGCAATACTTCCAAAAGATGAGAAGACTGGCTTCTTGGCATCAATCCTTCTGATCTCCTCGTAAATCTCCTGAGTCGGAGCCACAGCTCCCCCGGGACTATCAACTCTTATCAAAATGGCTTTAATACTTTCCTCTTCTTCAGCAGCATGAAGAAGTTGAACCACTTTCTTTGATTCCATTATGGCGCCATCAATTGTGATGACTCCAATAGGTCCGTCCTCATCACCACGCAGGGCCTTGGCGCTTAAATCGGAAGTGTTCCTTAAACTAGAAATAGTAAAAAAGGCAAAAACCATGAACACCACAAAGAGAACTGTGATGAGTGCAAATATTCCAACAATGCCTTTTGATCTTTCGCGTGACACAAAAACTCCTCCGCTAAGTTTTTTCAGATGCTTAAGTATAACCACGGAGAAAGTGAAAGGAAATGCTTAAGAGAGAATTAGAGAGAAGAGCAGCGACCGCGAGAAGCTTCGACTTCATTTCGAACGCGTATCGGCAAACCCCAGCGAGATCCAGCGCTGATACGATTGAATTCTCCCGAGAAGTCAGTGGCAACACTCTCATCGTCGACAACGACCAAGAACTCATCATTCGTGACATTGGCAGAGTCAGACCAATTATGAGAGCCAAAAATTAATTTACGTTGATCAACGACACCAAATTTGTGGTGAAGCACATCCCCAACTGGCAATGAAGCCTGTCCTGCAGTCACAAGAGCGGGACGCCAAGGTGCGTTACCTTGTTCAACAACACAATTTCCGTCGGGCAAAATCACACCGAGAAGATCAAGAACTTCGCTATAAGGTCGGAAAGCAAACTTCGGCTCAACGAGTACTTCGACGGATGCTTTCTTGTGCGCTTCTTTCATCGCGTCAGCGAGCTTCTGCTCCGAGAAGACGAAAAGCGCGGCTTGGATGGATTTTTTAGCTCCACTCAATGTACTGGCAATCAATCCATTAGTTGTCATATCCCAAGAAACATTTCGAGAAGAGGGAGAAAACTGAACAGTAATTTTTTTGCCGCCAACCGATACTGTTCTTGAACCTCTGAAAGGTTTGTTCATCCCAAACTTAGCTTCCCACAAGAGCGAAAATTCTTCTGTAAAGATTTTAGAAAGTGGAGCGGAATCGATAACCATCAAACCATTGGCATTTCCGCGAGAACTTGGAACACCAACATCTCCATGAATACAACTTGGAGTGAAATTAGCCGAGCTCAACACAACCGTTTTGCCATCAATTACAATAAACTTATGGTGCATCAGTCCCGAGCCAGAAGATCCGTCCTCTGTATCATCAATTAAAGGGACTTTACCTTGTTGAAGAATAAATATGGCATCACGTTCGGCCATTTCAGCGCGTGTAACTTTACCGTCACCGTTCATATCAACCAAAACAACTAAATCTTTGTAGCGTGTCGACTCATGAGTCTCAGGTTCTCCACCTTGTGGCAGATCAGGCTGAGCCATCACGTTATGGTTATAAGTATTTTCGATAACAATTCGGACATCTAGACCAGCTTTTTGCTTTTCGACTAATTTTTTAGCGATGGCCGGCAATCTGATTTCTTGAACCGCTATATATATAGACTTCTTGGCCTTATCCATTTCCGCCAAAATCACTTCTTCTAAATTATCACCAGACTTTTTGATATTTCTTAAAGGATCAACATATGAAGTGGTTGCGCGATTATTGAAATAACTGCGGATAGCAGCGTTGGCCTGAGCGGAGAGGATAATCAAACTGAGCAAAAGCGTTAAACGCATGAAACTCCAGTGAAATGATTCGTTATGATCAAGTGCTTGCGATTGTGGCACTAAAGATTTTGAGCCGTCACTGCTTATTTCCTGACACTCTATAACACAGGTCATTATTACACGGTCTAAGTCGCTGATAACATTGGGTTAAGGCTTTCGAATTCTGCTCCGATAAGATTATGTGAAGACTCAAGGGAGTCAAAACGAAGGAATTGCTATGTTATGGAAAAAATTGGTCGTCTTAGCAGGTCTTATTTGGTTTACGCAGTCGTATGCGGCTCCAACTGTGGCCAAAGAACATATGGACGATGCTCTTGGACATCGCTTTGAAGCTCCTCAGGCTCAAAAAATCAGAAAACGCGGAGTCGCTCAGCAAACTAAAAGCGAGCGAGATCTAGCTGCTGAAACGAAAGCTGAAGACGCTACTGAGATGAAGTACTGGAGATGGACTGAGGATTCTGTTGAGGAGAGCTCCAAAGATTAAGTTCCCCTCCCTCATAAGCACTTTTGAGCTGCCCACAGGCAGCGAGAATATCTGTACCTTTTGTCGTCCTTACAGTGCAAGTCACTCCATTTGATTCAAGCTGCTGCATAAACCAGTAAATTTTTTTATCCGAAGGTCTTCTATAATTTGAGCCTGGGTATTCATTGAATGGAATGAGATTCACCTTACTTTCTGACTTAGGCAGAAGATCAATTAATCCTTGAATATCTCGCTCACCATCATTGAGCCCATCAATCAATAAGTACTCGTATGTGATACGGCGATGGGCCTTAAGGGGAATAGTTTTAATTGCTTTAAAAAGTCGCTCGAGATCATAGACCTTATTAATAGGCATCAATTCTGTTCGCACTTCGTTGTGAGCGGCATGAAGAGAGATGGCAATATTCACTGGCGGAAAGTCGATCAACTTTTCTATCGCAGGAACTAACCCTGATGTTGAAAGAGTGATTCTTCTTTGACCCAGACCCATGCCTTTAGGTTCTAGAAATATTGTCGTCGCTTTTTTTACATTCTCATAATTATGAAGCGGTTCACCTTGCCCCATATAGACAATATTCGTGAGCTTCTCGCCACCATTTTGATTAAGCCAATCTTGAACCACTAAAAATTGTCCCACCACTTCACCGGCTTTCAAGTGACGCTTGAGTCCTTGTGTGGCGGTATGACAAAAGGTGCAACCAATGGCGCAACCAACTTGAGAAGAGATACACAGTGTGAGTCTTTCACGAGCGGGTATCGCCACCGTCTCAACTGTTTGACCATCTTGAAATCCTACTAAAAATTTCCGAGTGCCATCCACCGATAGCCCCTGCCAAACAATCTTAGGAAGTTTAAAATCATAAGTTTCACTGAGCCATTGGCGAGTCTCTTTAGAGACATTGGTCCATAAAGAAGGATCACGCACATTCTTTTTAAAAACCCAGTCATAGATCTGAGCCGCAGAAAACTTACTCAATCCTCTCTGAAGAAGAATGTCGGTAAATTCGGCCAATGTGAGGTCGTAAAATGAGGGCAACATAATGGCGCGAGCTTATGTCTTCTCACTCTCATCGTCTAGCAGGGAAATTTTACAGGCTTTGAGACGAACAAATCCCAGGAAAGCTACTAGAGGCATACACAAATTAAGGAGAGACCATGAAATTCGTAGTTGGATTAATTATTCTCATCAGTTCAATGGCTCATGCGGCCTGCCCTGCTCTTGCAAGAAAAGCTCTTGGTGCAGGCAAAACGACATTTGAAGTGAATGAAATTTCTTACCGCTCCTTCTATTCATTACTTCAAGACTATAAAAGCCGATTTGAGCCAAGCTTTAAGCCCTACATCGAATCCGTAACAGGTCGCTACCGCGCCGGTGCTCTGACTGGATTTGATGTGAAAATCACTGATGGCGGCGATGAAAGTACAGTGAGATATGTGACGGATAAAATTCGCAGACCAATCGTCGCTTATTGGTACAATCAGAGCCCAATGACTTATTGGTTTTGTGGCACGTTTGATAATGTTGAGGAAGCGGAAACGGCTGATGGCAGCGAAATAATGCCTTAACTTTTTCTGTTATTATTAAAAAATTTACCAAATAAACCCGGGCCTCGACTAATGATGTCCGGGTTAGCTAAATTGAGGCCATAGCGACGATAAATTTCTCTAAAAGAGCGCACATCTTTCGAAGCTTCCACTCCGACATTGTAGTCTTGAACAGAGAGCACAAAGACCTCGGGTGAATTGAGATGACGACACACAGACATGGCGAAATCTTTTAAATCATCAAGAGAGCTAAATGTAGCCGGATGGCCCACTGTTTTATTAAAAATCTTAATAGAAACGTCGTTTTGTACATCAACTGGCACGGGTCCAGCTTCAGTAAAAAAATACAGGACTTTGTATCGACCTGAAAGTTCAGGAAATTCCGAATCAGCTTCATGTCCGTAATGATAAATCAAATTAAGAGCGAGTCCGTCTTTCATGCTTTATCCCTCAAAATGACCGAAATCCAAACTTATTGAACCTCCGGCCATGACTTCAATTTCAATTCCCATCGGAGTACTTTTTGCTTGAGCTTGAACGGGATCAACAACTTTTAAAAAAGCAAACTGCTTGGATCCTTGGATCTGGCACTTCACTCGCTGGTTCAGTGGATTATAAAAAGAGAGACGTCTAATTTCATTGTAGTTTAACTCGAAAGAACCAGAGGCTCTAGTCTTCCAAGTATAAAACAACTGCTCATCACTTCCGGTTATATTAAGATGGCGAATATTGAGATACTTAGTGAGATGTTCCCAGAAGGCTATCTTTTTTGCTGGGGGTTGCTCGCATAATTGATCACCGTTATGAAGAAGCAACATTCCCTCTCCAAGTCTTATCAATGTCACTTTGGTAAGAAAATTTACATCTTGAGAGACCAATTCATTTTCAGTCATGAAAAGTTGTAATTTCTTCTCCAGCACAGGATCAAGTCCACTACGATCCAGCACTACTTTTTGACCATTAAGGAATAGTCGCAAGACTTGCTGAAAGCGATTGCGATCCATTTGTCTTCCAAAGAAAAACTTCAAACGGTTGTCGGTTTCATCTTCTGATTCACGACTAAAATCAAAGCGCCCTCGCCAGCGCCAACAACCTTTAAAATCTTTTTGCAGATGATTCAATAAACCTAAACTCTCTAATTTTGCAGGTGCCACTTGAGCAAGATCATCATCCCAAAACACATCAAAGAAAACTAAAGGGGTAAAATTGCCTGCATCATTGTCGGCCATCTCAAGTTGGAGACATTTTGTTATATAACTAGGAGTCAGATAGTCTTTGAGAAATTTTCCAATCACACCTTTTTTCGATTTGGGTGGAATAAGAACACTTGAGGGAAGAAGATTCCACTCAAGCTGTGTCCATAGATCTTGCATCAATTCTGATTGATGAGGCCAAAGTTCACACGAGCGAGGAAAAATATCTTGAGGTGCACCACCTAAAAATCCGTAATCCTGCTCCCCTGTCCAAAAACCACCTAGAGACTCTGACGCCGTTTGAGAATAAAGATCTGAAATAAGTTTTCTATATTTCGCTGTATGAATTGTCGATTGCTCGGCATCTAGATTTGGAACCTCTACACCTTCATCATTCAAACGAACGGGCATTTTTTGTTGCTTGAGATAGCGAGTGAAGCCGGCCACGTAAGTAGGAGAATAATCTTCAATATACGAATGAGCCGTTTGTGTTCCCACCCAGTAAGAGCGAATGCCACGCATTGGAGTAGCAACACTCTTTTGAGTTAAATTTTGAGAAAGCTGCCAAACCCATTTTCTAAATGCTTGGTACACTCTTGGGTCATAAAAAGAGTGCATCTTGTGAATTGAGCCATCTGAGTCAAGCATGGCCGAAGTCATTCCATTGATGTCATGACTTGGATTTCTCGCCATAAATGATGGCAATCCCCCATTAGGTTGAATCGGAATGGGCGTGAGAGGGAGCAGCCAAAGTGCCTCGTGTCGAGATTGTTTTATCGCTTTGAAAAGACGACCTAGATCAGCTTCTGGTTTTTGCTCACCAAAATCAAATGTCTCACCATTTTCTGTATGAAATCCCCAATAGAGAGGAATAAAAATTGGACCGCCATTTGAATTGATCGCCGCTAACTTAGATTCCCACAAGGCTGCAGAGGTGCGCCAATAACAAAACCAGTTCTCCCCTGGGAAAACGCTTTCTGCTTCTTTTATTTCAGAAGGTGTTAATGAAATATCCAACTAGCCGCCTTTATCTTATTCTAGCTTAATTAATTCTATGTCAGTGAGCAAAATTCACGTAGCGTCAATTTTGCAAAGACTGATTTTTCCTGTAAGCTTTCCTCCTCAAACTTTAAGACATGAAAGGAATATCCTATGTGGTTTTTCACCTCGGAAGAACGTGAGTTACAAAAAACCTGCCGTGATTTTGCTCGAGCAGAAATCGCTCCTGTAGCTGAAAAACTCGACACCGAAGAGAAATTTAACCTCAAAGCCTATAAGGCCATGGGCGAACTTGGAATCCTAGGAATTACAGCAGACCCCGAGTATGGAGGTGCCGGACTTGGTGCTACTGCGGCTACGATTGTCATGGAAGAATTCGGTAAAGCCGATCCAGGGACAACACTTTCTTTCCTCGCGCACAGTATTCTTTGCGTTAATAACATCGACAAGAATGCGTCAAAAGACCAAAAAGCCAAATACTTGCCTAAATTAATCAGCGGCGAGCATATCGGATGTATGGCCATGTCTGAGCCGGGTTATGGATCTGATGCCGTTGGCATGCAAACCAAAGCGACAAAAACTGAAGGTGGCTATTTGCTCAATGGCGCAAAAATGTGGATCACTAACGGCAACATGGCCGACGTGAGTTATGTTTACACTCGCACAGGAAATGGAAAGAAAGACCTCACTACATTTATTGTAGAAAAAGGGACTCCAGGATTTTCTGTCTCAAAAGAAATCCACAAAATGGGAATGCGTACCTCACCTACTGCTGAACTTGCCTTCCAAAATTGTAAAGTCCCTGAAAGCGCCAGAGTTGGGGCCGAAGGTGATTCAGTGACTCACATGATGAAGAATCTAGAAATTGAGCGCATCACAATCGCAGGCATCTCCCTTGGAGTCGCTCAAGCGTGTGTGGATCAATGTATTAAATATGCTGGAGAGAGAAAACAGTTTGGAAAAAATCTCGCTCACTTCCAAATGATTCAAAAGATGATCGCTGAAATGGCAACAGAGACTGAAGCCATGAGACGTATGCTCTATACTGTTTGCTATGAATATGATCATGGCCACAAATCAAACACACTGGCTTCAATGGTTAAGCTTCAGCTTCCAAAAATGGCTACGAAGATTGCTCTCGATGCGATTCAACTTCATGGCGGTTATGGCTATTCAAGAGAATTTCCAGTTGAGCGCCTCATGAGAGATAACAAACTCAATGAGATCGGAGCTGGAACAAACGAAGTAATGATAATGATCATTGCTAAAAACTTACTAAGAGATGCTCTGAAGGATTAGTCATGTCTGATTTAGAATTAAGAGAAGAGTTGTGTTCCAATCTAGCGAAGTGGTGCGAAGCTAATATCGAACCACACATGGAACATGATGATGCCGAAGGAAAATTTCGTTTAGACCTCTTTCAAGGTCTGGGCTCTCAAGGCTACGCAGGTATCACGCTCCCAGAAGCCTATGGAGGAGCTGGACTCTCTTATTTAGATTACGTCGCTGCCCTTGAAACGATTGCTAAATACTCTGTCGCTTATTCAGTGACTCTTTCTGTTTCAAGCATGGTGCAAACCATTATTAATGAATACGGAAATGAAAAGCAGAAACAAAAATATCTTCCGAAACTCACTTCAGGTGAAGAGATAGGAGCTTTTGCTCTCTCTGAATCTCACTCAGGATCCGATGCCGCTTCTTTAAAAACAACGGCTAAAAAGACTGAGGGTGGATATATCCTTAATGGCACAAAGATGTGGATCACCTCTGCTGGAGTCGCCAAAACATATATTGTGATGGCCAGAACTGGCGGCGAAGGTGCTAAAGGAGTCTCAGCCTTTATTGTTCGCGACGGCGACAAAGGGTTTACTTACGGAAAAGCTGAAAAGAAAATGGGATGGAAAGCCTCTCCTACCCGAGAATTAGTCTTTGAAAATTGTTTTGTCTCTGAAGAAAATCTTCTTCTTAAAGAGGGCGAAGGCTTTAGTGTTGCGATGGGTGGACTTGATAGAGGTCGCATCGCTATCGGATCCATTGGTGTGGGATGTGCACAACGAGCACTTGATGAGGCGATTAAATATAGTTTGGGTCGTGTCCAATTTCGTCAGCCCATTTTTGATTTTCAAGGCCTCCAGTTCATGATGAGTGAAATGGCCTGTGAAGTTGAAGCTTCAAGGCTTTTAGTTCAACGTGCAGCCGAACTTGTTGACCAGAAAAAAAGTTCTCCAAAACTTTCATCCATGGCGAAAATGAAAGCAACAGATACTGCAATGTATGTCACGACTGAAGCGGTTCAAATCCACGGCGGAGTTGGCTATACCAGCGAATATCCCGTTGAGAGATTTATGAGAGATGCCAAAGTTCTACAAATTGTAGAAGGAACAAATCAAATTCAAAAAGTCGTCATCGCAAGACAACTCAAAAAAGAGTATTCACTATGATTAAACTTAATAAATCTTTCCCTGCTCATTCGATCGATTCTGCAAAACATAAAATCTCGCTTGAGAAATTTACAAAAACGATCCAAAGGCCTGACATTGGCTTCTACAATCACACTCATGACAAATCGGTTGCGACTCTTGCTAAAACAACAGCGAGACGCTTTTCTCACAAAAAAAATTTAGTTCATGTTGGAATTGGGGGCTCAAGCCTAGGCCCTGAAATGCTTTTATCGGCCCTAGGGGTCTCAGAAGGAAAATCAGTTCAATTTCTAAACAACATTGATCCAGATGCACTCGCACGTATCGAGAAGCGCTGGAATATTTCAGACACATTTTTCTTTATTGTTTCTAAATCTGGTGGCACGGCCGAAACTCTGGCCGCCCTTTCAATTATCACTCATTGGTTAGAAAAAAATGGCGCCTCATCGGCTCAGTGGAAAGAACATATTGTAGTATGCACAGACCCCACAAAAGGGGACTTAAGAAAATTTGCCCGTGATCATCAACTTGCCACTCTCGATGTTCCTCCAGCCGTGGGTGGAAGATACAGCGTTTTAACAGATGTCGGATTATTCCCAGCTGCATGGGCCGGAATTGATGTCGATCAATTGTGCCACGGAGCTGAATCAATCAAGCCACTGCTCAGTCATCCTGAAGCGGATAAAAATCTTCTCACTCAAGTGGCCCTATGGCTTGAAGAGCAAAGAGTGAGTGGAAAAACTCTTACTGTTCTTATGCCGTATAGTTCTTTACTGAAAGATTTCACTGCATGGTGGGTGCAACTTTGGGCTGAATCTCTTGGAAAAGAAGGCAAAGGCTTAACACCCATTATGGCTTACGGCGCCACTGATCAACATTCGCAGATGCAACTTTTCATGGAAGGTCCTAGTGATAAGGCCATGCTCATGCTTAAGGTTTCTTCAGGTAAAAAAGATTATCCACTTCACAGCGAACTCAACTATCCAGCTCTCAAAGCCCTAGCACCTTTCAAATTAAGTCAATTAATGGAAGCTGAGTATAGTGGAACACTAAGTGCTCTCGAAGAAGCGAATCGCAGTTTTCTAGACCTACATGTAAGCCAAATTGATGCCGAAACAGTTGGACAGCTCGTCATGTTCTTTGAATGTTTGACTACAATAGTTGGTCTAAACCTCAACATTGACCCCTTTAATCAACCTGGAGTCGAGGCGGGCAAAAAATTTGCTCACGATTGGCTTGGCCAACATCGATAAATTGCCGATAACAAATGTACATTCTCTACACTCGCGTCTTGAATCATAAGGGGGGCGGGTTTAGAATTAATGGACTTTAGATCCTTTGGAGAATTTGCAATGAGCGACGACAACGCAACCGTAGTCATACGCGATATCAAAGCGGCCTTGGCCTCATCAGAGAAAGAAGCGGAATCAAAGCCGGCTTGCCTTCT
Organism: Bacteriovoracaceae bacterium; assembly: GCA_019752535.1. Taxonomy (GTDB): domain Bacteria; phylum Bdellovibrionota; class Bacteriovoracia; order Bacteriovoracales; family Bacteriovoracaceae; genus UBA6144. Next base: position 78,780 of record JAIEMA010000023.1, on the reverse strand, counting down.
TGTTGTCGGCGGAGATTTGAACGGTTCTATCTTCAATGTATTAGTTGGAGAAACTGTTGCAGGAAGAAATCCTGATTGTCAGGTTCCTCTCGATTTTCAAGGTATCTCAAGAAAGCATTTTACCATTACTGCTGACGAATCTGATGTCGTTATTCTTAAAGATCTTGGTTCCTCGAACGGAACTTATCTTAATAATCAGAAGCTCGAAGGATCTGCTCCCCTTAAGCGCGGAGACATGATTAAAGTTGGCGCGATCGCTTTAAAGTTTTTGCCTAAAGGTGATCCTGAAAGACTGACTTACGATAAGCTTCATGAAGATGCGAACACTGATGGACTCACAAAGTGCTACAACAAGCGCTACTTCAACGATGCTCTCGAAAATGAAGTTAAAAAATCAAAACTCACTGGTAAGCCATTAACTCTCATTATTTTTGACTTGGATCATTTCAAGAAGCTCAATGATAATTTCGGTCACGATGCCGGAGATTTTGTTTTAAAAGAGAAGTCTCGCATCATTCGTGAACAAGGGATTCGCCAAGGCGATATTGTGGCTCGCTACGGTGGTGAAGAATTCTGTATCCTGCTTCCTAACACAAACTTGAAGCAAGGATTTGAGATCGCTGAGCGTCTTCGTAAAATGATCGAAACTCATCAGTTCATCTATGATGGAAAACGTTTACCTGTCACTGCTTCAATCGGTGTCGCTGATTATCGCCAAGGTATTAACAACGGAACTGATCTATTCAAGAGAGCAGACTCTGCGGTTTATAAGTCTAAGGAAGGCGGCCGCAATCAAGTTAACTTCTTCAAAGCATGACCACTCCTGGAAAGCCGGGCAAGATCCGGCTTCTTCCTGAACATCTCATAGACCAAATTAAAGCCGGCGAAGTCATAGAGAGACCTGCCAATGTCGTGAAAGAGCTCTTAGAGAACGCCTTAGATTCGGGTGCATCTGTTATAGATTTAGAGATACGTGAAAATGGACTAAATCTTATTCGCGTTATTGATAACGGGAGTGGGATTTACAAAGACGACATCCCCATTGCTTTTGGTAGACATGCCACTTCTAAGATTAATTCATTCGAAGACCTTTATCGTTTATCGACTTTTGGATTTAGAGGTGAAGCTCTGCCCTCTATCGCCAGTGTTTCAAAACTCGAATGTGTTTCTTGGACCTCTGAAGAGAAGCAAGGGGGCTCACTTCGTTTTGAAGGTGGACTTCAAGGTGAATTGATCTCTGTAAGTAAATCCGGAAAAAACAATGGCACGATCATGAGTGTCCAAGATTTATTTTTTAATACCCCCGCCCGTTTAAAATTTTTACAATCGGCCACTTCAGAAAAGAATTGGATCAAAAAGTTTTTTTATGCATTCGTGATCGCAAATCCAAAAATTAGCTTTAGTTTATTATGGGACGATTCAGAAAGACTTATCTATCCTGCCACTGAGACCACTGAAGAGAGAATCAAGCAGCTCTTTTCGAGAAAGGCCGCTGAAAGACTAGTCATTCATTCGGCATGTCGTGAATGGAATCATCTTAAATGCCGTGTTTATGCGACAGAAACATTTGGTTCAAAATCAGATGGGCCGATTGAGCATGTGAATATCAATGGAAGACCTGTTCTAGATAAGGCTTACCATAGAGTTATTCAGCAAGTTTTAGAGAGTCAGATGACTTTCACACCACCTATTGTTTCAGTTTCAATTGAAGTTCCTGGGGATCAAGTTGACGTCAACGTTCACCCCAATAAGACCCACTTAAAGTTTCATCAGATGGGTGAGATTCTCTCCCTCTTAAGTTCAACTTTAAGAGAAGCAATTCCCAAGACATCTCAACCAGTGAGCCAAACGACTTTAGATACGAAAATTCCACTAAGCTCTCTTGGACGATCAGACATAGAGTCTCATCGAGGTGAAAGTTATGCTGGCCACATAGAGAGATCAGTTACTGATTCAAATGCGGAGATGAATGAATCTCAAGTGCTCTTTCATCAAAGTGGGCCGTATTTTATTTGGAAATCTTCTCTTCAAGCGACTCCCTTCTATGTTAACGGCCCCGAACTGCTTGCTTCATGGGTCGATCTTCAATCAGTGAATCAATCGACTAGCTTTCCTTTACTTGTGAGTCACCCATTAAGAGAGATCAAAATTAGTAATGAGATAGTTCAATCCTTAAACAATTTGGGTTATGAAATTGATGAGCTTGAACCTGGTTTTTATGTTGTAAGAGAGATACCCATTTGGGGTAAGGGCATTCCCCTGCACCTCTTGCTTCAAATCTCAATAAACCAAAAAACAAAAGCTCAATCTCTTCCCTCTATTCATTTTTATGAAATCTCAACCCATAAGTGGGAAGAGATCCTTAACGCATTTACAGCTGATGAGCTTAAGAAAAACAAGCTCATTATCGATCTCACGCCTGATCTTTTCTCTAGGAACTAAGATGAAGAAAGTCATCATCCTTTCAGGTCCCACAGCAAGTGGTAAAACAAGTGGGGCCATCACTTTGGCCCAAAAACTTCAAGGTGAAGTCGTTAATTTTGATTCTCTTCTTTTCTATAAAGAACTGAACATCGGTACTGCTAAACCGACAGTGGAAGAGAGAAAAGATATTCCTCATCACCTTATTGATATTAAAAGCATCAGCAATCCGATAAATGCGGCTGATTTCTCTGCACTTGCGAAACCTGTTATTAATGAGATTCATTCTCGAAATAAAATCCCAATTCTTACTGGTGGATCTGGTTTTTATCTTCAAGCTCTAGTTGAAGGGATGTGGAACTCTCCCACAACACCTCAAGAGATAACTGAAAGGTCTGACTCTCTTTATTCATCTGAAGGAATTGCTCCATTCATCAAAGTTTTATCTAAAGAAGATAGAGAAAGTTTTTTGCGACTTCATGAAAATGATCACTATAGAATTCGCAGAGCGGTTGAACATTTTTGGACTCATGGAACGCCGTTCTCCATTGCGAAAATGGCTTTTACCCCTATTCCTCCACCGGAATGGGCTCTTCTTCATCTGTATCTTGATATACCTAAAGAAGATCATCACAAAATTATTATTCAGCGAACTGAAGAGATGATTCAGCGAGGTCTCATCGATGAGGTCAAACATCTTTTAGATCTAGGATTTAGTGGAACGGAGAAACCTCTACAGGCCATCGGCTACAAAGAAACGTTAGATTTCATTCAGGGATTATATGGAGATAAGATTAATGATTACAAAGAGAGAATCATTATTAATACAAGGCAATTAGCAAAAGCACAGAGAACTTGGTTTAAGAAGAAAGAGAAGTTTCAATTTGACCCTCGCCATGAAGGAGAATCCCTCATGGCAAAGGCAAAAGAGTTTATTTCTCAGGAGTGAGTGTTCCACCGGCCATCATGGGAAGCTGAGGAGCCACGATTTTTGGAAGTTTACCAGTCAAAGAATTAAGGAAAGCCACGATATCTCCCACTTGATCTTCAGATAGGTCCATATCAAGTTGAGTTTTGCCCATGACTCTAACGGCTTCGTCTAAAGTTTTCACACTGCCATTATGAAAGTAGGGAGCAGTTAAAGCGACGTTTCTCCAAGTCGGCACTCTCCACTTATGTTTGTCTTCTGGATTCTTAGTCACTTCGTAACGACCAAGATCAGCAGTCAAATTGTATTGCTTATCAAATTTAGATCCAGGAGCTTGTGGGAAGAGTTGGTAATTCCCCTCACCCATCTTTAAGCCTTCTCCGTTGAAGTTTTTACCCGTATGGCAAGCCGTACAACCGATTTCTTCGACCAGCTTCATGCCGCGAATGGCTTGAGCTGACATGGCTTTTTTATTTCCGCGCTTATAAAGATCGAACGCACTATCAGGAGTATTGAGAGTTCTCTCAAAAGTGGCGATGGCTTTAGCCAAATTATCAATCGTCACCGGCTCCTTATCTTTAGGGAATGCTTTCTTAAACATTTCAACATACCCAGGAAGCTGCTTCACTCTTGCCATGACAGCATCATGGTTAGGCATTCCCATTTCAATTGGATTAGTGAGAGGCCCTTTCGCTTGATCTTCTAAACTTGCGGCACGCCCATCCCAAAATTGAACTGTATTATGCCCGGAATTCCAAACTGTCGGCGCAGATCTTCCACCTCTCTGGCCGTTCACACCAACCGAGACAGGGCGATTATCTTCACCACTGGCCATCACGTTATGGCATGAATTACAAGAAACAGTGCCATCGATCGAGAGACGGGGATCAAAATACAAGGCCTTGCCTAACTCTACTTTAATAGCCGTTTTTGGATTATCGGCAGGGGTTGGGACATCTTTGGGCAGAGCTTCAAGCGCACTTGCACTAAAACTCGATAAAGCGCCTAATACCAGAGTTAAACAGACTAATTTCATAGGATCTCCTCAATTTAACTTAAACGTAACATGGAATTATTATCACATAGATGGGAAAATAATAAGCCAAACAAGACTTCAACTAAAATAGAAAATATCTATCAGCTTATAGGTAAATAGAATGGGCTTACACGACAAATTGAAAGTTATTATTATCTCAGATGGTACAGGTGAGACCGCGACGGCGATCACAAGGGCCGCGATGACTCAATTTGCTGAGAAGGACATTTTTTTTACTCGCTATAAAAATGTAAGAACGAAAGAGCAGATTGATGCCATCTTTCAAGAAGCAGCTATACACCATGACATCGTTGTGTACACCGTTGTGTCTCTGGAAATGCGTCAACACATTGCTGAACTCACAAGAAGAGATCATGTTCGCTCTGTGGATTTGATGGGTCCATTACTTGTGGCCTTCTCGAACGTATTTGAAGCTGAACCGAGTCACGTTCCTGGCTTACTTCATGCCGTTAATGATGAGTACTTCAAGAGAGTCGCGGCGATTGAATTTACTCTCAATCACGATGACGGAAGAAATCTTGAGAGCTTAGAAGTGGCCGATGTGGTGTTGGTGGGTATATCTCGAACTTCTAAAACACCACTCTCCATGTATCTCTCACTTGAAGGTTTAAAAGTGGTCAACGTTCCGATCGTTAAAGGCCTTCCTCTTTCAGAGAAACTCTTTCAAATTGATCAAAGAAAAATCTTCTGCCTCACTATTGATCCTGAGGCTCTTCATAAAATCAGAAAGAATAGACTCACTCGCCTTGGTGTAGACGAAGGTGGTGAGTATGCGGATATCAACAAGGTGGTTGATGAAGTAGAGTGGGCTAATGGGCTCTTCGCTCAGAATAAACGCTGGCCAGTGTTCAATGTCACAGGAAAGGCACTTGAGGAGACTGCGGCTGAAATTATCAAACTCATGAATATGAGGAAAGTGAATCGTTTTAAGCAAAGTAAGCGATTTAATGAAGAAGAGAAGAAAGAGGAAGAGTAATTAGTTTAGGATAGTGGGCTTTGTGACAAAATATATTAACCCATCAACACTGATCGCTCTACCCACCATTCTTTTAAACTTTCCTCGATAATTGATAGGAACTAGTTTTCCAATTAATTCTTCAGGTCCATCCACAATAATTGCAGGATTTCCCACCCACTTTAGATACAAATAATATTTAACTGGAATAAAAAAAATCTTCTTAACCTTGAAATCCTTATGAATATTTTTCATAGCTTTTGAAGTAAAAAATCTACCTGACACTGACTCAACTGTAACCTCACTGCAACTTTCCCACTCAATCAGCTCATTTTTAAATTCATCTATTTGCTGACATCTTTTTTTTATCTCATTTTTTGACTCTCTAAATAGACCAAATACTATCAAAATGATGAAGCCGAAAAACAAAGGAAAGATCATACCATCTATCGAGTCTTGATTTTGTTCTTGATGAGAGCGAGAAGAAGGAAGTATTGCTTGAATTAAAAATTTAATCTGCTGAACAAAGACTGTCGCCAAAGTCAAATCACTCATGCTCTCCCTTATACCCTCTGCATCCTTTGAGAAATATACTGTCGGATTTGAGCCTTGAAATAAAAATAACTCTCTCTTATAGGGTAATCCCTCCAAAAGCCTAGGGTCTTCCTCTACATCTTTCTCAAACACGTAAACCAATACAGATTCGTTGTTTACTTTTGCAGCCAATGGGTAGAATGGAAATGGGAGTCTTAGAATTGTGTTTTTGGGTGTAATCTCTACAAAAACTTTCTGAAATTTATCTGCTTTGATTAAGTGATAGTTCTTACCTACAATTTTATCACTCGATTTCTGAATCACTTTTAGAAGTTCATTTGAGATGAACAACTCCACACCACACAACAGCACCAGAGATGGAACAATTAGGCTAAAAAGGAATTTACCAATTTTTTTTAATAAACCTAAAGAAGGTTTTCTTGGAATAAAAAAAGCTCTTTCCATGCATTAAGGCAAGAGCTGCATTTTATTTTCTTCAATCAGAAACTCAATTTCTTTTTCTGTACCAAGGGCAGGATTAATAACCTTTGCCTGATAGCTTCCTGAAGGAATCGCGATATCTCTAAATGGCATGGTCTTTTCTATTTTTTCACCATCTACTTCAAATATCAAAATCGAACCGGCACCATAATTCAGAGATGAAGAGAGTAATCCCGTGCGTGCTCGAACAGGCTCAGGGACTTGAACAAATACACTATTCTCTTCGGCCGTAAGAGCTATTGTTTTCATAAAGCTCTTGTAACCTGCTTTTTTAACCATAACAGTGATGTTCTGATCGAGGGGCACTTTCATCGCCGTACCACTCACGTAGGCTTGCTTTTGACCGTTAATCAAAACTTCCATATCAAAATCGACACCACCAAGAGTAATAGTCCCCTCTTTAGGTAACTGCGGCTGTGGGGCTACCTTAGTTTCTTTGGCCACTGATGGATTTGAAACAGAGGAAATCGTTCTATCTCCCTCACCATGAATCATTTTATGAAGATTGATACCAATCATCTCTTCCATGAAATCGCCCTGAAAATAAGCGACACCACAAAGTGAGGCAACTAAGATGAAGATCACACTTACACTACTACTTGATTCTTTCTCGCCCTTCTCAAGATCCTTCTTTGAGCGACTCATCGTTTTATTTGATGAAGTGCTCGTCTTGTCGGTTCTCTTAGACATCTTTATCGATGTCGAAGTTTTTGCTTTCTCTTTACTTAAAGAAGCACGCGCCACTTTTCTTGTTGAAGTCTGTGGGCTTGAAGTCGCAAGTTCAATAGTTGCAGATCCCTCTTCATTTGAAGAAGAAGGCTCATCCAAATCGATTTCAATTCTTTCTTGGCGAACCAGTTGCTCTCCACCTGAAGCGTTTGGCATTGGAAATGCGGCCGGAGCTGCTGGTTTTCCATTCTGGTCTTTATTTAAATCGTCGATGTAGGGCTGGACATCAATTTTGCCGTACTCAACAAATTTTTCTTTATCGCGCTTGATTTCATCTTTAAATAATTCTTTGGCAAAATAGCTTAAATCCGAAGGGTTAAAATCCGGGTATTGTGAATAGAGAAACTTAACCAGGGCACGGTTAAATTTATCCATATCTTCATAGCGTTGTGATCTATCTTTAGATAAAGCTTTCATCACAATCGCATCAAGCTCTTTAGGTACGTTTGGATTGATTGAAGATGGTGGAGCTATTTTACAAGCTTGAATTTGTTTTAAGACCGCAAGATCATTAGCAGCAGTAAACATTTTGCGAGAACATAGCATTTCCCACAAAGTAATACCGACAGCAAATTCATCATAACGGGCATCGAGCTCAAGTCCTTCTAAATATTCCGGAGCGAGGTAAGAGAGCTTACCTTTGATCGTTCCTGCTTGAGTGGCTTCAGAGTTAGAATTGGATTTCGCAATACCGAAGTCAATAACCTTGACCGCCCCATCATATGTCAACATCACGTTGTGAGGAGAGATATCACGGTGAACGATGTTAAGTGGCTGCCCACTTAACTTCTCAGTAAAGGTATGAGCGTAGTGAAGACCCTGACAAACCTGAGAAATAATATAAACAGAGATCTCAACAGGAAAGACGAAGTTTTTTTCTTTCAAACGGTCTAGGAACTGCTTGAGATTGGCACCATCAACATACTCCATCGCCGTATAGAGCTGTTCGTTTACCTTACCGTAGTCATAAGTTTGTGCGATATTTGGATGAAGAAGTCCAAAGCAAACAGAAAGTTCATCTTGAAACATACGTACGAAGTTTGGATCTTTTGAAAATTGTGGCTGCACCATTTTAATCGCGACAACTTTGTTCGACTGCTCACCCAAAAAGCGCGCGCGACAAATTTTCGCCATTCCACCATCAACCAAATGGTCAAGGATGAGGTACTTACCGAATCTTTCAAATTTCTTATCTGTCATACAAACCTCATGATCCTATCGGTCAACGCCAGGAAATCTTTAGAGGTGGAGTGACTTAAATCAAGGCTCAAGTCATTGAAATGAGAACTAAATCTTAATCTTAAGTTCTGTAAAAGATGGGAAATTCACCAAGAGATTATTAATGTCTCCTACTTTCCCGGTCTGGCGTTTGCAATAGCCTAAGATCTTATAATTCTGGAGATTCCAAGCTTGGAATGTAGGATGCGTGCGAATATATGAAGCAAATGAATTCACAACAACATCATCAAAGCCATTCTGTCTCATTTGTTCACGAAACATCACATGTGAAATTTTGGTAGCGTCAGCGGCATAATTGACTGTAACAAGCAGTTTTTCACACTTTTGGAAATATTCACGCTCTGCTGGCGAGAACCAGCGAGTAAAAGGTGATTTTTCATCTGCAGTGTAAATCAAAGCATCATAATAAAGTGTCATGCCGTGGTACCAGCTCGCTCTTCTGAAGTACATGGCATCATCCCAAACTTCTTTACCTTGAACTCCACCTGGAAATCTCACTTTACCAGTCGTCGTTTGGTTAAAGGTTCTATAAGCAGCACAAGAAGAGATAAAAATTAAAAATAAAATGCCAAGTTTCTTCATACACTCTCCAACCAAGTGGCAATATCCTGCCAAACTTTATGACGAATCGCCTCATGAAGAAGCTCATGTTTTACATTTTCATATTCAATAACTTTACAAAACTTCTTATCAATTCCACGAGAGAAAAGAAGTGTCGCTTCCCGATCAACAACTAAGTCTTGACCCGAAATCAAAAAAAGAGTCGGTCTCTTAAGGAAATAGGATAAAGAGCGAATATCTTGAGAAGCATAATAAATTTCACGTGTCATCTGAGCCGTAATAAATCCAGAAACGAGAGGATCAGTTTCAAAAGAATTAGCGGCTTCAGGATTATTGGCAAGTTGTGGCCCTTTATGAATCCGAGGAAATCTTAACAAAGGCAGGCGATCGGCAATGCCATTGACCATCATTTCTAACTTAGGAATCTCTACCACTTGAATAGGACGAATGCATGGATTGCTCAGAATCAAAGGTCCGACTTCTTTTGGAATCTCTTGTTCTCTCTCGAGTAAAGATTTGAGAGCGATGAGTCCCCCCATAGAGTGACCAATTAAAGTAGTTGATCCATAAGCGGATAAATCATTTAAGGCGCTAATGAGATCATCCATCCAATACTTAAATTTATCGACATGACCTCTGGGACCTGAAGAGATTCCGTGGCCCACAAAATCGAGAGATCTAACAACCGTTGCTCCATCTGATTTTTTTACAAACCACTCAAACATCTCTGAATGACGATCACCGTGTGAAAGTGCGCCATGAAGAAAGAGTATCTGAGAAGTGGGATGACTGCCTACTGCAAACCAACTTTGGACGGCAAAGCGCGAATCAGGCTGTGCTGATTTATAATGTTTTATCTCTCGACGAATTTTAATTCGTTGAGATTTTTTATCGGTCGATCTAGAGGGTTGCGTCCACATCTTTTATATACTTTTCAATTGCCCTTTGAGCATCATTTTGAAGTGGATCAAAGCGAAACGAAAAACCTTGATTCCCTTCAAGCAGACGCACAACTGTTCCAGCGGCCGTAAAATGATATTCCGTATTGTCTGGATGAACGTTAATCGAAATTTTATCTCCAGCCTTCCCAGGGAAGGTGTCAGTTAAAACTTGCATTCCACCAACAGAAATATCTCTGCAAATGCCTTCAAAAACTTTTTTATGATTTTGAACAAACAGTCTCGCTAGCAGCGGCTTTCTAATCCATCTTCTACGTTCAGTTTCCTGAATAACAGGAGGCATATCATGGAAGACTTCTTCAAAGTCCGCAAGATCTGCTAAAAACATCCACTCCTGCATCTTTTCTCTGACAAAGAATTGAGTTCGCCCATTGACTCTATTTTCTTCGTAGAGTTTTTTCACAAGCAAAGGAGTATAAGGTCCATACTCAGCAGGAGATCCTCCACGATCGACACCAATTCTCACGTACACACTTTTCTCTTCTGGATCTAAACTTCCCATTCTTAATTTATTGGAATGAGTTGCGGCCTGCTTTACAGGTGGCTGAGGAATTGAAGGCATCGATGGTGCACTACTTTGACTTTGAAGTTCTTCTACATCTTTAAGTTTGCGCCAATTATCAAAGCCCTTCTTCCAAATGTAATCATCCGGACGAAGTTGCTGACTGCTCACTAAAGAGGCAATTGCACTTGCATCCACTGGGCCTTGTCTTTGACCTTTTAATACGTAATACCAGCTCTCGCTCATAGCTCCTCCCAACCTGTTGAAACTATTTATATTGATTGTAACCCATTAAAACTTGGAGCTCTCGAGCGGCAATCTTTTCCTGACCTCAAGTTTGCGCGTTTAATAACCGATCAGCTTAATCGATATGAACCAGCAAGGTGCCTTATGATTAAATATGCCGTACTGCTTGCCCTCGTTTTTACGTGGGGCTGTAGCAAAGAAGAATTCGCAGGATCTCCTAAAACGGAGAAATACACGGCCAATTCGGTTGAAGTTTTTCAGAATCTTACTTGCGCCAACCACACTCTCGTAAAGCCACCGGTTGATATTCTTTATGTCGTCGATAACTCTTTATCTGCAGGCTATCTTTCAAGCACAGTAAAAGACCAAATCCGTCTGACTATTCAAACTGTTTCTCAAGAATTTGATTATCATATTATGGTGGCCCCTCTGCTTGCAGACGGTCAGTCAGATACTTTCCGTCCTGTGATCACAAACAACGCTTCAGGCATGGCTCCCTCCGTGAATGTCGTCAGTCTTGAAGGTTTGCAATTCTTTAACACACCTCAGGGTGTGAATAATGAACCAGGTTTTGCAAGATCTACTTCATTGATTAGTAACAATAGATCGAATGGAATTTTTAGAAATGGTGCACACACCATCATCGTTCTCGTTTCTAATGGTGATGACACTGATACAAAAAGTTGCTTCAATGGTCAGTGCTTTCCGAATAACACGGCCTATGATTCCGCTTACAACAACTTCATTAATTTGAAAGGAAGTTTGAGCGCTCAACAATTTCGCTTCTTCAGCTTAGTGGCCCATACTGCAAACTGTAAATCAGGTTATGCAGAAGGCAAAATGTACAAGATGATGTCATCTAGAGTTTATTCAGCGATGAATGCCACTGATCAATCCTCTCGCTCAACTCCAGATAGTTATGATTTATGTAGTTCAACATACAATCTCTATGCAGGTATCAATGAATCAATCCGTCAGGAAGTCGTGGGCCACACTTATAACCGCTGGCTCGTAAGCTCTGGCACATCTCAAAACGTCATTGAAAGTGTCACAAAAATCTCTCCCAATGGAACGGCCACAACTGTTCCGATGGATGCCACCAATGGTTACACTTGCTGCACAAGTGGAACTCAAAACACACGCATTCTTCCGACTGTAGGTGAACCAAAAACCGGGACATTCATTGAGCTCAATGGATCAGGTCAAGTCGTTTATCCTCAATGTTTAGTGGTGAAGAGTCGCACACCAACCGAGTACTATGGTTATGCTGTGGTTCCTTCAAAACCAAAACCAGACACTATCGTTGTTCGAATTCGTGGAAATAACATTCCACAAAGCACAACCAATGGTTGGAGTTACACTGGGTATTTAGAGAATCAAAACATTAAATTCACCAATGCCGCTGCCACTACTGCGGCCAATCCGCCACTCAATCGCACGGGCTATTTCATTAAACTAAATGGAAGTGCTGTCTATGCCTCGGGTGACACCGTTGAAGTTTACTATACGCCAGAGGGCATCTAGTAATTACTCTTCTCACGGTTTTGGCGATTCACTGAATTCACAAATTTGATAATCGGATACATCCGTTTAAGTTTCGGCATATCGATCTCAACCCAAATCTCTTTGCCCTCTACAGATCTCTCACCAATGAGCTGGACTGATCGAGCATCATCTAGGTGATCGGCGTTAATAGTGAGATTACGGGTTTTAAACTCTTCGAGAATCGGCGCAATGTTGAACTGCTGAGTGTAGCGATGAGATGTATCAAACTCATCTCTTGGACGCTGATTAGGAATATCAATCGGTGGAAATTTCGGAGCGTACTGAAGAATCTTTTCCAGGAAAGTGGTGCATTGATTTGAGACTTTGAGTTTCTTTTCATCTGGAAGGGACTTCTCAGTGTTGTAAAAAATGAAGAGAGTTTTCAAGAGTTCAAGATTTCTCATGACATAAAGATGTGGAAGTTTATCAGCGTCTTCAAGCATCTCAAGCCATCCTAACTCTTTAAGAGTCAAAAGGATCGCTTCCAATTTGGCTTCAGCAAGATTGTAAATATCACTTGAATAGAGATCGAGAGTCTTCTTATGAATTGAAACACCATTCTCGTGTTTCTCTCCATGAGTTTTAAAAACTAAGAAAACAGTACTTAAAACTTTGAGAATTTCAGCAGGCTTAATAAATTCGTACTCGCCTACTTTGGCTCCATAATTTGAAGTGGAGTTTGACTCCAACTCTTTAATTCTTGAATTCGCTTTACGAAGACGTGTGGCCAGTGTGTTGATAATTGTTTTAAACCAAGGATTAAGTGTGGCCATGGTTTTGCCAAACGCCAGGAAGGAGATTTCAATAATCTCCGTCGGAACCATCGCCGCTCCAGAGGCCGAGCGTTTTTTTCCTGATCCATCTTCATCAAAGAAGGCCATCTCCCCGATCACTTCTCCAGTACGAAGGACTGCGATCTCAATAAACCCCTTACCTTTTGGTTTATAGAGGCGAATCTGACCTTTTTGGATGATATAAAGTGATTCAGCGACGTCACCATCATTAAACAAGACTTCACCTGGACGAAGTTGTCTTAATCCAGATTTAGCCTGCGTTTTTGTGGTGTCAGTGCTCATTATCTCACCTTTTCAACCACAACCGCTAACGCCTCACCACCGCCAATGCAAATAGCGGCGCAGCCGTATTTTGCATTTTTGTGAGTCATTGCTGTTGTAAGAGTTAAAAGAATTCTCGCTCCGGAAGCTCCAATAGGATGACCAATCGCCACTGCTCCACCGAGAATATTCACTTTCTCATGAGGAAGCTTCAACTCTTTCATAGCGGCCATTGAGACGGCCGCAAAAGCCTCATTGATTTCCCAAAGATCGACTTGTTCTGTTTTTAATTTTGCTTTATCCAAAGCCTTTTGAATCGCCGCCACAGGAGCCGTCGTAAACCAAGTGGGATTTTGAGCATGAGAGGCCCAAGAAATAATTTTGTACTTTGCTGTTCCTGCAAATTGATCTCCACCCAACACCAGTGCAGCAGCTCCATCATTGATAGTCGAAGCATTAGCGGCCGTGATGGTGCCATTTTTATCAAAGGCTGGACGAAGACCAGGAATCTTTTCAAAATTTGCTTTAAATGGACCTTCATCTTCTACGAGGTCTATACTTCCACCTTTGGCAGGAACTTGAACGGCTACGATTTCATCTTTAAAGAGACCTGCTTTGATGGCGGCTTGAGCACGTTTGAAAGATTCAATTGAGAAAGCATCCTGTTCAGCGCGAGTCATATTGAATTTCACGACACACTCTTCAGCACAATTCCCCATCGGACGATCTGTGTAAACATCCCAAAGGCCATCCCACTGCATACTGTCTTTGATCTCACCATTTCCAAACTTAATCCCACTGCGCGATTGCATGAGTAAGTGAGGAGCAGCTGACATATTTTCCATACCACCAGCAAGAACCACTTGGTTGTCGCCAGTTAAAATACTTCTCGCTCCTAAGATCACTGACTGAAGTCCAGATCCACAAACTTTGTTAATCGTTGTGCAGGGAACTGCTTCAGGAAGTCCTGCAAACAGAGCGGCTTGGCGAGCAGGAGCTTGTCCAACACCCGCTTGAACGACATTCCCCATAAAGACTTCTTGAATTTGATCTTTTGTAAGCCCTGATTTTTGAACTGCTCCAGCAATGGCCGCGGCCCCAAGCTTTGGAGCGCTTACAGATGTAAGACCACCAAGAAAGCTGCCAAAAGCTGTACGAGCACCTGAGAGTATGTAAACTGACATTGATTTAGTCCTTGAAAAACAGAAGAGATTTAACTATCTCACTATTCTAATAACCCTCGACTGCGGTAGAAAGAAAAATCTCGCATTTTAAGGCAGGTCGTCATGTTAGAACGTAAACCCACAAGTAATCCCGGCAAAGCTCTTCCCCAAGAATGGCTAGAATCGGTCTCTCTCGTCTTAAATGAGACCTACGCTGAACAATGCGTGGCGCACAAACGTCAATTTGATGTTTTTGGTCGCCTCTATCCTCAAGAGCTTCTGGTGATTATTGGATTTCTACCAAAAGAATCCACTAATGAGAGCGCTGTCTCTTGTTTTCTTTCCTGCGACTTTCAAGAAATAGAGACACCACAGAAAGTTAAAGAAACTCAAGCCAATTTCATGGATGTGGCCGGACTTTTCTATGACGAGTATTTCGCTAACTCCGAGTGGAGTGACTGGGAGCCTCAGTGGCAGGAAGTAGAATGGAAGGGCAAAAAATATTTTTATAAAATGACTCGCGAAAATATTCGCCTCACTCTTGAAGCAGATCGACTTTTAAGAGAAGCAGGATTTGATCCTAATGAAGACATCATTGAGGATGAAGACGAAGATAAAACTTTGCACTAAAACAAAAAACCCCTCTTTCGAGGGGTTTTCTTTTTATTCTGTATCTTCGTATCTCATAGAGCCAGTGAAAGTGGCTTCGATGCCAATATCATCACCTGAATCATCATCGTTATCTTGCTCAAAGTCTTCTTCTTCGAAATCAAAATCATTCGTGATGTTAAGTTCGTTCAAGACTTTATAGAACTCTTTGTCATCCGAGAGATCATTCGTGATCGCTTCGATGTACTTAGCAGGATATTTAGAAATCAACTCTTCGATATATTCTTGGAGTTTTCCTTCACTTAAAATTTCTTTTTTAGTCTGAATGCCTTTCCAATTTTTTAGATAGTGGAGGCGGCACCAGCTCTGCGTGGTACGGATGTTGTCACAGCCTTTTTCAACGCATGAATCGTCTTTTGGATCAACGAAGAAATCCAATGTGCCAATCGCGCCAACGATGTCTTTCCAGGCAAAGTGTTCACGGAGTTCCGCGATTTCGTCTGCGATTTTACCTTCGAGGTCATTGACACTGAATTTTTTGTAGCCGCGCTCGAGATCGTGCGTGCCTTCTTCGTCGTACTTACTTTTGCCTTTGGTTTTGCCTTTCGCGGCGACACGTTTGAAATCTTCTTCGTCGTCATCATCATCTCCCTTGGCTGCACGAGGAGCACTTTCTTCATCTTCTACGTCTTCACCACGAGCGCGCTTTTTGGCATCTTCTTTCGCCTTCATCTTAGCCGCTTTCTCGTCTTCTTTCGCTTTAAGCTTTGCCGCTTTCTCAGCTTCCTTAGCTGCTTCTTTTTTAGCTTTTTCAGCTTCTTTTGCAGCTAGAACTTTCGCTTTCTCTGCGTCTTTTTTAGCCTGCTCTTTAGCTTTTTGAGCAGCCATCTTTTCAGCTGCTGCTGCTTTCTTGGCTTTTTCTTTCTCTTTTGCTGCTTCAAGTTTTTCTTTTGCAGCTTCTTTCTTGAGGCGCTCTTTTTCTTTGGCCGCTTCAGCTTTTGCTTTAAGCGCTTCTTTTTTAGCTTTCTCTTTATCCACTTTAGAGAGAGCAGCTATCGCTTTTCCTGCGATTTTTCCGGCAGTCTTAAGTAGACCTTTTTTAGGAGCTGGAGCCGCTTTTTTAGGAGCTGCTTTCTTCGCTGCTGGTTTAGCTTTTGGTTTTGCTTTAGCCACTGGTTTTCCTTTCGCTGCAGGCTTTTTAGCCGCAGGCTTAGTGGCCTTTATTTTAGTCTTGGGCTTCGTTTTCGCCATAGAATTTTCCGCTCCGACAAATTATCAAATAAAAATAATGGAAAACGTACCAAAGGGCACGGCTTCCGTCTAACTTAAAGAGGCAACTATTGAAGTTCTTTGAGTTCGTTGGCCGCAATCACCATGCGCTGAACCTCTGAAGTTCCCTCGTAAATCTCAGTAATCTTTGCATCTCTAAAATAACGCTCAACAGGGTACTCCTTGGTGTAACCATTACCACCACAGAGCTGAATCGCTTTCGTCGTCACCCACATCGCTGACTCAGAAGCCATCAGCTTCGCTTGCGCAGACTGTTTTGAGTATGGAAGCCCCGCGTCTTTAAGAGCTGAAGCGTGATAAATGAGCAAGCGAGACGAAGCGATTTTAGTGCTCATATCAGCGAGCATGAATTGAACACCCTGTAGCGTCGCAAGCGGTGAGCCGAATTGAATTCGCTGCTGCACATACTTGGCCGCATAAGTGAATGCGCCTTGAGCGATCCCTAGAGCTTGTGAGGCAATTCCAATACGTCCCCCATCAAGAGTGGCCATCGCCACACGGAAACCTTTTTCAGCGTCTCCAAGCAGAGCGTCCTTAGGAACTTTGACGTTATCAAACGCCAACTGAGCCGTTGAAGAACCTTTGATTCCGAGCTTGTCTTCAATTTTAATAATTGAAAATCCCGGACTTGAAGTCTCAACGATGAAAGCCGAAATACCTTTGTAATCAGGAGTCTTTTTTGTTTTTGCAAAGACGATTGCGATATTGGCTTCTTTGCCGTTCGTGATCCAATTTTTTACTCCGTTAATTTCCCAATGATCACCTTTATCAACAGCAGAAGTGGTAAGTGATCCAGCATCTGAACCCGCGTTCGGTTCAGAGAGTGCAAAGCAGCCAATCCACTCACCGCTCGCTAGTTTAGGAAGATATTTTTTCTTTTGGGCTTCAGTTCCAAAATTTAAAATAGGCCAGATACAGAGAGAAGTATGAGCTGAAACGAAAACACCTGTAGAAGCGCAGTTGCGTGAAAGCTCTTCGATTAAAAGCGCGTAACTTAAATAATCAAGTCCCGCACCACCGTATTCTTCAGGAACATAGGATCCTAAAAAGCCATTTTCCCCTAATTTTTTTATCAGCTCTTCTGGAATTTTCCCATTATGATCTATGCCCATCGCAAGAGGTGCAACTTCTGCGTCGGAGAATTTTTTAATCATGTCGCGAATTTCATTATATTTCTCATCTAATAACATTTTATTCTCCTTTAAAAACAGCTGGTCTCTTGGCGAGAAATGCAGCTGTCCCCTCTTTCATATCTTGTGAATTAAATAATTGTGAAAAGGCATTCACTTCAAGGCCTAAGCCTTGCTCAAGTGTTGTTTGCATTCCTTGATCCATGACTTTTTTGGCCATTCCAATAGCTAGTGGAGAATTCTTCGCCACGCCTTCTAGAAATTCCTTAGACCCTTTCAAAAGTTCGGCATTGTCATAAAACATTTTCTGCACAAGTCCTCGATCACGAGCTTCTTGGGCATTCATATTTCTGCCAGAAAAAACCAACTCCTTAGCAAATCCAATATGAGTTCTGCGGGCCAAACGTTGTGTTCCCCCAAAGCCAGGAATCAATCCAAGTTTAACTTCTGGGAGTCCAAAAACAGCTTTCTCACTCGCAAAAATAAAATCACAGGCGAGTGCCATTTCAAACCCACCACCAAGGGCAAAGCCATTGACGGCTGCAATGACTGGATAAGGGAGATACTCCATCATCATGGTGACCGTTTGACCGAGTCTTCCAAATTCAACTGCATCGCTTGCGGACATCGAAGTCATCGCGGCAATATCTGCTCCAGCGACAAAAGCTTTATCGCCAGCTCCCGTGAGAATCAAACCCGATATTTTTTTACTTACAGCATCAGACAAAAAGGATTTAAGCTCTTTAAGTACTGTCGCATTTAAAGCGTTGAGTTTATCTGGTCGATTGATAGTTAAAATGCCAACGCCATTTGATTCTTCGTATTGAAGAGTTTCAAAACTACTCATAAACGTAGACACCTTTTTTATTCTTTCTTCCGAATCTTCCGGCCGCGACATATTGTTTTAAAAGTGGGCATGGACGATATTTTGTGTCTGATAAACCTGTATGCAGAACATCCATAATCGCTAGACAAGTGTCTAAGCCGATGAAGTCAGCGAGTTCAAAAGGTCCCATTGGCTGATTGGTTCCAAGCTTCATGGCGGTGTCGATATCTTTAGGAGTGGCCACCCCTTCATAGAGTGCATAAAAGGCTTCATTAATCATTGGCATCAAGATGCGATTGACGGCAAAGCCAGGATAATCTTGCGCGCGCACAAAGGTCTTACCCATTTTCTCAGAGACGGCAGCCACAGTATTGAATGTTTCATCACTTGTCTCTAATCCGCGAATGCCTTCCACCAATTTCATCACCGGCACTGGATTCATAAAATGCATCCCTGCCACTAATTGAGGACGCTTCGTCTTGGCCGCAATTTCAGTAATCGAAATTGATGATGTGTTAGAGGCAAGAATGGCAGAGGGCTTAATAATTTCATCAAGCTTTTTGAATATATCAAATTTCAACGCACGATTTTCTGTCGCCGCTTCAATCACGAGATCACAATCCTTAAGATCTTTCATATCCACGGCCGTCTTCAAACGCTTTAAAGCTGAGTCCGCTTCATCAGACGTCCACTTTCCTTTCTCTGTGCCTTTCTTCAATTGGCCTTTAATAAAGTCAGCGCCAAAATCAAGGGCATTTTGAAAAGCATCGAACATAATGACTTGAAAACCTGATTGAATCGCGACCTGAGCAATGCCTCGACCCATCTGGCCAGCACCGACGACACCAATTATTTGGATATTTTGCATGGAGACCCCTAGGGTTAAATCGTGGATATCTTTAGAGAATTACAGCTACAATGTGCCCTGATTTTAGAGCAGTGGTCAACAGAGGGATTAAGATGTCGAGCTTCTCTTGCCATGGTCATAAAAAGCGTTTATAACTTCGCGGATACATTAGTATTGAATCATCTTTAGGAGTGCAACGTGGCAAACCACAAGTCTTCAACAAAACGCGCGAAACAAGACAAAGTTAAGCGTATGACAAACAAAGTAAAAAAAGCTTCAGCTCGTACAGCAGTAAAAGCTGTTCGTGATGCAGTAGCTAAAGGCGACAAGACAGCAGCTCTTGCGACTTTAAAAGCGGCTCAATCAAAACTTATGAAAGTAGCAAAATCTCCAGCTATGTCTAAAAAGACTGTCGCTCGTAGAATTTCTCGCCTGACTAAGCAAGTAGCGACTCTTTCTAAGTAATCTCAGCCTTGACTTAAAAAAATACGGGCCCATAGTGTAATAAACACTATGGGCTTTTTTTATTTTCCGGGAGATCTCCATGCGAAATTACCTTATTCTTCTTCCCCTTCTCGCTATTTTAACGGGATGTGGCATCCAGTCTATTCCTACAGCGCTTAATGAAACTGAAGCTTCATGGGCGGAAGTTCAAAACCAATATAAAAGACGCGCTGATCTTGTTCCAAACTTGGTTCAAACAGTGAAAGGTTACGCCTCACATGAGAAAGAAACTCTTGAGGGCGTAGTTGAAGCTCGCGCCAAGGCCACACAGATCACAGTTGATGCCGCGACTTTAACGCCAGAAAAGTTAAAGCAATTTCAAAGTGCTCAAAACGGTCTCTCTCAGGCTTTAGGCAAATTGATGGTAGTTGCTGAGCGCTACCCTGATCTTAAAGCTTCAGAGAACTTCAAAGGCCTTCAGGCTCAACTTGAAGGAACTGAAAACCGAATCAGCATCGCGCGCAGACGCTATATTGAAACGGTTAAAGAGTTTAACAATCTTGTGACTGTCTTCCCGACATCTCTCACAAACAGCTTAATGTTTAAGCATGAGAAGAAGCCACAATTTGAAGCAGCTGCGACTGAGCAAGCTGTGCCTCAAGTTCAATTTTAATGCGCTATCTATTTCTCGCGCTTTTTTTTGTCGCAAATGTTTTTGCAGCAGGGCCTAACCTCCCTGCTCTCAACCTTCAAGTCGTCGATATGGTCGGACTGTTGGGTGAGGATGAAAATACGCAACTTCAAAGTGCGATCACTGACATATTTAATCAGGGCGGTCCACAGATAGCCATTCTCATTCCCGATGATCTTCAAGGTTATCCCATTGAAGATTATTCAATCGCAGCGGCTGAGAAGTGGAAACTAGGTGGAGAGAAAAAAGACAATGGCCTTCTCATCGTTATCGCGCCCAAAGAGCGCAAGATGAGAATCGAAGTTGGCGGCGGAATCGAGGGAGAAATCACTGACCTAGACGCCGACAAATGGATTCGCCAAATTTTGCGTCCCGCTTTTAAAGAAGGCAATTACGGACAAGGCCTCTATATTGTTTTGCAAGAAGTGGCTTCCCGTTTTGAAATAAAACTTTCCGGCACACCAGTCGCTCGTAGAGTGACCCGACAAGATGAAGAGCTCTCCCCTGCTGCAGTCGTAATATTTCTCATTATTATGTTCTTCATTCTTCCTTTCATGAGCAGACGTAGAGGAAGAGGTGGGATGTATTACGGTGGAGGCGGAGGCTGGGGCTCTGGCGGTGGAGGAAGTAGTTGGGGCGGAGGAGGCGGTGGCTTTAGTGGCGGTGGCGCCTCGGGAGATTGGTAATGAAACATAAATCTCAATTCACCTCACCAGAGGTCACTCATGCCATATCAAATTTTGAAAACACAACCGGCTATGAGTTAGTTGTAGCTGTTTGCACAAAATCTGATCCCTATCCAGGTGCAATCTGGAGAGGAGCTGTACTTTTTGGACTGCTCTGCTCAATTCTCTTTCTTCATTTCTATGATTTCTCACCCAAAACGCTTGAAGTGTTAGTGGTGGGGTTATTTATTTTAGTTAGTGTCTATGTTGTGAAATGGACAAAACTTTTCCATTTTTTTATCACATCTCAAGAGAGTTCTAGAGAGACGAGAGAGAAAGCAGCGGAACTTTTTTCTAAATTCCAATCGAATCGAATTGGTCACCAAGCCTCTTTGCTTCTTTTTTTCTCATTAGTTGAAAGAAAAATGCATCTCCTTGTGGATAAAGATCTTAATGAGAAACTCTCTCCAGAAGATCTACAGGAGACGATTACTTTACTGAGAATGCATTTCAAGCAAGGTAATTTCCAAGATGGACTAAAAAAATCTATTGAGATCCTTGAGAAAAAGATTTTACAGAAAGCTGGAAAAAACCCAAATCCTTGTCAATTTGAAGTTCCCGATCGTATTTTCTGGTTAAACGAATAAAGGGCCCCTAAGGGCCCTTTATTTTTTGGGGGGTATCCGGCGTTGCTGATTATCGGCAAGGACGGAATTTTAGCTGGTAGATAATTCCTGAACTTAAGTCTGCAGAGTCCACAGTCGCAAGCGCATCTTGGTAAGAAGTATTTTGCACCATCATTGCAGCATTGATTCTCAAGTTTGTCTGAGCACCACACGCTGACCAAACGATTGCTGAAACAACCAAATCATTTTCAATTAAGTAGTCTGTATTTTGAGCACCTACGAACTGGCGCTGCATGCGAGGGCCAGGCATATTGGCAAAGAAGTATTCAGCAGAAAATCTTGCGCTGGCCTGTCTATTTGGGAGTCCAACGAATCCACGGTAATCAACAGCGACAACGGAGACACTGTAGCCATTTGGCACAGTCACAGGAATGGCAATATTACAGCTCTTTCTATCAAGTGTTTTGCCTGATGAAGGTCCCGCTTCAGCAACGAAAGAATCGAAGAGGATTGAGAGCTGTGTGCTATCAGGTGAAAGAGTAGCTGATACTGATCCTTGAGGACATCCGTTACCACCTGTACTCGGGTAGCCAAGCTGAAGTCCCTGAGCGAAAGCAGTCGCTGAGAAAGTGAGTGCGAGTGATAAGATAATTTTTTTCATTGAAGTTGCTCCTTGCAGGTTAAGAGAACGTCGACCTCGACGATTCATGAACTCACCTTACCCATCGGCAAAATATTTCGTGAAGGGGTAAAATCAATCAGGTCTCACGTTGTCGCCCACATGAACTTTTCAAAAAACCAGGTGGTCGATGAAGTTTCAAGACACCTTTCAATTCCATCATCAATTAGATATTTCATGTTTAACAACGAAGGGGGGACTTCATGCCATACGCACTTTTAATTCTTTTAGCTTCACTCTTACTTTTCTTGAATAATGCTCAGGCACAAGTTCAATTTAGTGGACTTCAACATAAAGGCTCAGGATGCCCGCAAGGCACTGTCGCCATTTCTCCATCACCAGATGGCTCAAGTGTTTCTATTCTCTTTGATGCTTTTCAAGTTCAGGTTCCTCAATATGATCAAAACAATGACAATGATACAGGTCGCAGAAGAGGAAAAAATGATTCGACCTTAGATCATAAAGCGTGCGCGCTTAGCTTTAATGCTGATCTACCAGAAGGTCAGCAAGTGGATTCAATAGAAATTTCACTCTTCAATCGTGGAGCCGTCATCCTTGATCAAGGTGTGCAGGCCAGTCTCTCTACTGTCTTTGTTGGCTTTCAAGGGATGGGAAGAGGAGCTGGTGGAAGACCTACGGTTCTTGAGAGAAAACTATGGGTTACTCGTCGCTCGAATATCAATGAGGATTGGATAAGTACTCCGGTGATGAGAGTGCCGATTCAATCGGCTTGTGCTTCAAGAATGGCAAGAAGTGTGCGCTTTGATTTGAAAAATCATCTCGAGGCTGAAATCACAAACGCGGATCTTACTAAGCAAGGACTCGTGACAATGGACTCTTCAGATGTCAACGGGGCCCTGAAATTTCGAGTCATTACTCGTCCATGTGGTGGCAGAACGTCCCCAAGATAGAGGCTTATGAAGGCTTTTTTTGATGAATTGGGGCCAGGGCGACACCAGCGATCTTTTATCGTCTGTCAGAAACTTGCGTCCCCTTTTCTAGTGATTAAGGCCCCTGATATCAATGGTTCAAGGAAGGATTACACCTTGCAAATTGAACCATTACAAAATCAATCTCACGTAAGCTGCTTAAGAGAGATCGTTCAAGATTTTCTTAATCGCCACCCAAGACTAACTGTTCAAGCTCTCTCTCAGCGGGCCAATGTTCCGGTGACAACTTTAAGAAGACTCTTACAAGTTGAGTCCAAAAGCGAAATCGCTCCTCATACTGCTCTTAATCTTTGCTCTTATATTTTTCGTGAAAAAAGAGTTGGGCCTCTCTTAAAGCTTCTCCCTGCTCTTTTGAGTCAGTATCTTGAAAAACATTTTGGTGCATTCGTTTTTGAAGGGGCCGAAGAGAGAACTTACTCTCTAGAACTGAATGAAATTCTAAAAGATAGAATGAGCTATTTTATCTATAAATTAGCGGCCAACAGAAGCGGCACATCTTGGATTGAAATCACTGAACTCTTTGGGTCAACTGGCAAGAAGAAAACAGAAGAGCTAATTCAAGCGAAAGTGCTAAAAATTGTAGAAGAAAAAATTCACGCCTGTGACAGTGACTTTAGTTTAGATCTTAAAGTAGCGAGCTCTCACCTGCCTGAACTTGTGAAATTTTATCGTCCAGAGGATGTCTCACGAGGACTTAATCTTATGTACTCTTTGAGTGAATCCTTAAATGAGGAAGCCATTCAAAAGATAAAGAATATTCAGCGTGAAGCTGTGAAAGCCACTCATGAAATAATGAAATCAGCTGAAAGCAATGGCTCGATCCCCTACTTTACTTTAAATATTTGCGAATCATTTTCAACAGAAAACCAAGGAACTCTCCAATGAATAAATACTTTCTTTTAGTTTTAACTTTGTTGAGCCTGAACTCCTTTGCTATTGATCGCAATCAAGTCAACAGACTCCTTCAGCAAAGACAAATGACTCTCTCCCAATTTGAGCAAAATGGATCAAAGCTTGTTTTAGGCGAAGTGACAGGCGCGGGCCTAGTCTTACCCGCTGAGAGGGTTCAAGTCTTAATCTTGAATGATCGAGTCGTGCTTAAGAGAGAAATCGAATCAATGGACTTTGCGCCTATTACGGGGAAACTCTCGGATCTGGATAGCTTTAGGGCTGGCGGGCTCTATTTCACCCGCCAGGATATAAAAGCTGTTATTCATCAGTGAGATTTTTTGTGCTCACTGATGAGAGCGTCAACCACAGTCGGATCAGCAAGAGTACTCACATCTCCAAGGCCCGTGTATTCATGGGCCGCAATTTTACGCAAAATTCGACGCATCACTTTTCCTGAGCGAGTTTTTGGTAAGCCCTTGGTGAAATGAATCTTATCAGGTGCTGCAAATCTTCCAATTGAATCACGGACGGTATCTTTGATTTGCTCCATTAATTCCGCTGACTCTCCAAATTTTGGATACAGAACTACATACGCATAAATTCCTTGGCCCTTGATATCGTGAGGATATCCCACCACCGCAGCTTCAACGACAGCATCATGCTCGACAAGCGCACTCTCGACTTCAGCCGTACCAAGTCTGTGGCCAGAGACATTCAAGACATCATCAATTCTTCCCGTTACCCAGTAGTATCCATCTTTATCACGCTTGCAGCCATCTCCAGTGAAATAGAGACCCTTATATTGAGAGAAATAAGTTTCAATGAAGCGAGCATGATCGCGATAAATGGTTCTTGCTTGACCAGGCCAAGAGCGCTTTAAACACAAAGCCCCTTCCACTTCATTTCCATTGAGGACTTCTCCCGATTCTGGCTTCACTAATAACGGCTCAACTCCAAAGAAAGGAAACGTGGCAGATCCAGGCTTTGTAGGAGTCACTCCTGGGATTGGAGTCATAAGAATGCCACCCGTTTCTGTTTGCCACCATGTATCCATGATGTCACAACGCCCTTCTCCCACCACATCATGATACCATTTCCAAATTTCAGGATTTATCGGCTCTCCTACACTTCCTAAGATGCGAAGACAGGAGCGATCATATTTTTTCACAATCTCATCACCCGCTTGAGCAAGGGCACGAAGAGCTGTGGGAGCTCCATAGAAAATATTCACTTTTAAATCTTGAATAATCTGCCAGTAACGTCCAGCATCTGGATAGTTAGGAACAGATTCGAAGAGCACACAAGTCGCCCCATTGGAGAGAGGTCCATAAACGATATAACTATGTCCCGTCACCCATCCAATATCGGCAGCACAGAAATAAATATCTTCCTCGTGATAATCAAAGACATATTGATGGGTGTAGCTCGCATAAGTGAGATAGCCTCCGGTGGTGTGCATGACACCTTTCGGTTTACCAGTTGAGCCTGAGGTATAAAGAATAAAGAGTGGATCTTCTGCATCATGCGCTGGGGCGGGCGCCACGGGACGATACTTTAAAATCTCTTCATTCCAAACCACATCCACACTTCTTGGTGTCCAAGGAGTCGTTGTACGGTTCACCACAAAAACTTTTTCAACAACTGCTGCATCTTTCACAGCTTCATCAGTAATCGCTTTAAGAGGAATTGTTTTACCACCGCGAAGTCCTTCATTTGCCGTGATCACGACTTTACATTCAGCATCAAGAATACGTCCCTTCAGAGCTTCAGAGCTAAATCCACCGAAAACGACAGAATGAATAGCGCCTATTCTCGCACAGGCCAAAACGCTATAAGTGAGCTCTGGAATCATGGGAAGATAAATGCAGACGCGATCACCTTTCTTTACTCCGTGAGCTTCAAGCATGTTCGCCGTTTTACAAACCTGAGCATAAAGTTGGGAGTACGAAATATGCTCATACTCTCCCGGCGCATCTTTGGCCCAAATGATGGCCGTTTTATTTCCGCGCGTTTCTAAATGACGATCCAAACAATTGTATGAGGCATTTAACTTTCCGCCCGAAAACCATTGATGATTCACGTTGGTAAAATCTCCTCGTCCGGCCGTTTTTGGAGAGGTGCTCCAGTCAAGTCGTTGAGAGACTTCAAGCCAAAACTTTTCTGGCTCTTCAAGAGATCTCTTATAGAGTGCTTCATATGTGGCAAAATCCTTGAGATAGGATTTAGATTGGACACGACTTTTTACAGGATAAATTTCAGACATAAAAAAACTCCTCATTTGAGAACCATTTTCCAGAGCGTGAGTCAGAAAAACAATCAAATCCTGCATCAGTTCTGTTATTCTTTTCTAATGTCATTATTTAACATACATATCGCGTCGCAGCTTTCAGGTGTGGCCGCAGCAACCATTCGAGCTTGGGAGAAGAGGTATAAAGTTTTAGCGCCAGATAGAGCTGAGAATGGTCATCGTCTCTACACAGAAGCTGATATTGAGAAACTCACATTGCTTCAATCTCTCACACAGTGTGGGCATTCAATTGGAAAAATTGCGCAGAAAAGCATCGAGGAGCTGAAAGAATTAATTTCTAAAGACAAAGAATTTGATCCTGTTGAGCAGTTTCTTGAAAGAAAAACCAAAGATTTTGATTCGGAAAAAATTCGCTCCGGAATTCTTCTTGCCTTCTCACTTTATAAATTAGATATCATTTCCTATGAGCTCGACAAAGCTAAGCGTTTTTTAGGGCCTAGAGATTTTGCACTAGAGATTATACTTCCACTTTTTAGAGATATTGGTCTTCGAGTGTCGCAAGGAAAACTCACCATTGCTCAAGAACACACCCTAAGTGCAATTGTTCAATTTCATATGGGTCAAGTTATTGCACTTCACTACACACGCTCACATTTCAAGCCTGGACTCATTATTCTAGCGGCTCCAGAGGGAGAATTGCATGAGATAGGACTTCTCACTGCGTGCCTGCTTTGTGTTCAACATAAAATTCAATTTCTTTATTTAGGAAAAGACCTTCCGGCTGAATCCTTGTCGCAGACAATTAATCAAATGAATCCGACGACAGTCATTTTGGGAGTCACTAAAGGGCATGAAATTTCTGACACTCAAACGTTACAAGAATATCTAAAATCTTTTAAAAGCAAAATTGATTCAAAAATTAAGATTATTGTAGGGGGAAATATTAAACCCTATGTGAAGAATGAGATTGAAGAGATAGGAGTTGAACTTCTCCTATCTCTTGAAAGTCTTGATCAATTTCTTAAGATCTACTCACACTGATAAGCAGTCGCGAAAACCTGATACTTCTGACCGTTTGGAACTTCTTGATTAATAAAGATAGAGTTAGCCTTAAGCTTTCCACCCAAATTTCTGGCATGGTTTCTCGCCAAATCAATACTGCCCTGCTCATTTTCTCCTACAACTTTACCCACGACGCTACACTCGCTCCCGGGTTTAGAATCAAGAATCTGAACTTCTTTGCCAAGATCAGTTAAATTCCCTGGTGAAGAACTACAGGCCGTTAAAACTACTAACAAAAACATGACGATAAATTTCATCTCTTAGCTCCTTTCGGTATAATGGGAGTGTAGCAGAAATCTTCAAAGAGGTGATATGCGCTGGGACGTACTTTTTTTGACTCTTCTAGTCGGCCTCTCCGGATGTACGCAAAAAGCCACTCTCGTTAAGGACGGGGTAGGTGTGCACCTCAAAGAGGTAGAGTGGGATATTACAAATCTCACTGAAGGTATTTGGAAAGTCGGAAAAACCTATAGAAACACAGTAAGTAAAAATCTCAATGTGGTTCTCTCACTTCCTCATCTCGAAGACTCTGATGAAGATTTTCTTGCAAAGACTTATGGAGTGGATGCCTGGCTCGTACGTGTCATTCAATCCAATGCTCAAGGCTCCAGGATTGAACTCGCTACCCTTTATGCTCCATTTAGGGCCCAACAAAAAGGCAGAACAAGTAAGCTCCATGTGAAGGCAGTGTCTTTTACACTTACTTATGCGGCATCGGCCATCTCCGAGAGGTTTAGAAAATTTCAATGTCCTGCCTTCTCACATAATTTACGTCTCGATGAATATGATGTGTTTGGAAAAAAAGAGCCGATGGAGATTCTCTTGAGAGCAGATGCACCTTTTAATGAAAAGCTTACGACTGGAGAACTTGTGCCCACTGCTCTCAATATAGGGCACACAATGGTTGGCGAGTACTATTTTGAAACGGCGCTATTCAGTACAACTAAAAAACAAATCTATAGTAGCTTTGCTCGAATTCCGATGTCTGTGAAAGTACTAACTGAAAAATCGGTGACAGTGGATGGCTGCTCCGGGGTGCATAATGAGTATGAGCCCGCTAATTAATTTACAGTTTTTCGAGTGCTGTTAGTGCGCGCGTAATGACATAGGCCTGATTGGTGTCGATGAGATAACCTTGATTCAAGAGATTTTTTCCAACGAGCATTTTCTTTGATAAAGCTGAACGATCGGCAAGATTAATTTCAATTTCATATGAACTCTCATTGATCCAGACTTTTTCGACAAAGAAATAGCGAGTAGACGTGCCAGAGGCAGAACTCACTTGATCTATGCGACTAACCATTCGCTCCAACTGTCTTTTGTGACCAGCATCATCTTCAGTGATGAAACGAACGAACATCAATTCTTTCTTTTCTCCATTCTCGACAACGTTCTTTTGGAAGGCATGAATATTTGTCGCATGAATAGAACTTGTTTCAGCGCCAGAATCGACTTTGGCGTCAAAGACCATGGTCTTCGCCAATCCTAAATACACTGTCTCACTATGTCCTATGATGGTTTTCTCTTCTTCGATTGAGGCAATACAGCGAGAAGGTCCTTCAGACTTTTTCATGGCGTAGTATTGATCTGCCATGTCTTTGAAGTTAGCAGCTCCAATGAAACTAGCCGCTAGTACGATGCCGAAAATAATTAATGAAGTGCGATTCATCAAATACCTTAATACCCCACGTGCAGTCGTGGATAAGGTCTTTTCGGTCTTTTAATCTTAGGATTTAAGTAATGTTTGAAGAAAGTATCGCAGTCAACTAATGACCTGCAAGTGCTCGATTTATGGCTTGAACGATCTCAAATTGAATCTCTTTAGAATCATCTAATTCTGTATGATCCAAAGGAGAAAGGATATTTTGAACTCCAGTTCTATCGTGGTTTCTTGCCACATGAGGTCCGTCATTTAAAAACCAATCATTCTCACCAAAAACATTGAGATGCTCTTTTACATTCTGAGGAACGATATCGTTATTAAATCCAACTGCATCCAGAGTCACAAGGAGATCTACTTTTCTAAAATTATGCTCTAAAGAATCAAGAGCATCGGCCACTTCTTTAGCCGTATCTCCACCCAATGAATGACCCACAATGATGATAGGTTGATCTTTGTGAGTTTTCTTTATTTGATCGATGATTTCCTCTTTCTGATCCCAACCATAAAGCCTTGCGCCTTCTACGGCTTCGGCCATCCGTCCTACGCCAGCATAACTTCCTTCCGATTTAGAGGGAGAAAACATCCATTGGGAACCTGTGATGAAAGCGATCATCGGCTTTTTTATACTTCCCGATTTTACTTCAACGTCTTTGCTAGCTTCCTTCGCTTCTTTGGCTTTTTTAACTGCTTCATCTTTGGCCACATCTTTAGCCGCAGCCTCTACTGGTTTTGGCACGCTCACAGAAGGTGCATCCGGCAGAGAGGGAACACTAGGTGCAGATGGAGCTGAAGGCGCCTTAGCGGCTTCAGATAAATCAACTTTATAATCTTTGGCATTCGGATTTTTTAATTCATCTGGAAGCTTTCCACCAACAGGGAGAGACTTCCCATTCTTGAGATTGGCCGCGGGCTTTAATGGGATTGGTGAACCATAGGGGTTCATGTCAGTTTTCACAATATCAGTTTAGCTCTCAAAAGGCCTAACTGCATGATGGGCAAGTAAGTTCAATAAACGGATTAACCGACTCATCTACTCAACTGAACAGTCTCCAAAATTCTTGTCGCTCTCTCCCCTTTCTCTAAGCCATGGACTGTAAATTGAAGTTTATTGTTCACGATTGTGAAATGCAGGTAGTGAAAAGGTCTAATCCACTTTCCTGCATATTGATCCTTAGACCTCTGCCATCTCCCCGTCAGTAGAGGCTGCCTCGGTCCCCCTCCACCTCCACTGACGACAAATGTTTTCCCCTCAACCATAAACCTCTCGTAGGCATGGCAGTGACCTGTGAAATATCCCGTTGCTTTTTTAGATTTCAAAAAGGTCGGAAGAATTTCTTCTCGAGAGGGTCTGTGAGGCCTGATCTCTAAACTATTAGTGAAAGGTGGATGATGGGAAAAAACCAAAATATGTTCTATCGTTGGGTCGTTTTCAAAGAGAGACATCTGTTCTTGATACCATGAAATCTGAGTGTGCCAAGAGTGCTTGAGCCTAAAAGCATTGCTATCCAGAGTAATAAGGGCACAATTTCCATAACGAAATGAATGCCACGTTTTTGTTCTGAGTAAATCAAATCGCGCTTTTAAATAAGGAAGTGCTGAGCGAGAAAAGAGAAAATAATCATGATTTCCGACAATAGGAAGAACTGAAATTTTCTTCTCTCTAATGGGCTTCATCACCGAATCAAAATAATCCCAGTCCGATTTAAATTGTCCATAAGTAACAAGGTCTCCCAACACTCCAAGGAAGTCTGGTGAAAGAGCAGCAATTTCATTAAGAAGCACCCTTCTTTCAGGGTCATTATTGAATTCGCGGCCCATGAGAACTTGATAGGCCATCGTCCTTTGTGTATCGCCAATCAAAACAAATCCAGACTTATGGAGAGATGGAACTTCAGAGCTGTACTTCATAAAAGCATTCTGACTGAATAAAGTGCTATCTGCACGGCAAAATTACCAAATGAAAAGAGTCAGTTTAATGATGAGAAGTATTTCCGATAAGATACTTATGATTTTTAGAGTTTTTTTCACTCTTCTTTTTCTGACGTCGTGTGCTTCTCAACAAGGATCAAAGAGATCAATTGCCTCTATTAAAGAATGCCAAGACGATGGGACTGGATGTCCATTTTTAGTCGTCGGTCATCGAGGTGCTCCTTATGTCGAAGCTGAGAATACTATTCCGGCCTATGAAGCGGCACTAAAACTAGGAGCGAACGCTCTAGAAATTGATTTGGTTATGACTAAAGATGATGAAGTTGCTGTCTTTCATGATCGCACTCCTGGAAACCTCATTGCTCTCGCCAGACAGATTGGAGCTGAGGGGCAAAAATATATTCCTTACAACCCCGGACTCTTAAGTTCGAAGCGATTACCTACTGAAGAGCTCACACTCTCAGAATTAAGAGAGTTTTACGGGTATGCTCTTAGCATGGGTGTCGTGGGAGACACTTTATTATCGAACACTAAAGATGAGAGCGCTGTTATTCCAACCATCTTTGAATTTTCAAATTGGGCCAATCAGCAAAATGAACTTTACGCAGTTTTTTTGGATATTAAATTAATACCAGGGCAAGAAGAGCTTGCTAAAAGAATGGCCACTCATTTTTCAAATGCGTTTAAAGACTCACCCTATAGGGTCTATATGATGACTCCATATGATGAAATTTATGAAACTCTTCAGCAATGGATTTTAGATAATCCCAAAGCAGCGAACCATTTTCTAACATTAGATATGGAGAATGAAGGTGTTTTAGGTAGAGTGAAAGTTCTCAAAAAGAAGCTAAAGCAAAAAGTTAAATCCATTGGAATGGGCTCCACTCCTTTTCGTGGCTGGGATACCTACGGAGAAGAAGTCAAAAAAGTTCTAGAAGAAAGAAACTCTAGTAAGAACAGTGCCATGTATCCTATTGTGAGTTGGACAGTGGATGATGAGAAAAAACTTTATCAACTTCTACAAAGTGGAGTTGACGGAGTTCTCACAAATCGACCGGATCGATTACATAGACTTCTCAATAGACACTGGAAGGATCACTCCACTCTTTCGAAGACACTGTCTGCCTGCTATCAAGAAGATGTGTTAACTTATTGTGCCAGTGGCAGTGATATCAATCCGCTTGGCAGTATCAACTATCAGCAAATTCGCAACTGGGTCTGCTCTGAAGAAGAAATTAACGGCGAACTAAAAGATCTCTATGGGTGTGGTGGACTTTTCGATAAGAAAAATATCTTCTTTAAAGATGAAATCGATAATTCAAAAGAAGTTATTATCTACACGAATGCCCAAAGAGAGGTAAAAGTCTCAAGATCAATAGGTCGAAACAATGAAATACCAACCCTACTTACATTTGACCAAGAAAAATGTTTTGATGGTGTCGCCAATAATAGTTGTGAATATCAATTACAAGTTGATGTGTATGAGAACAGTGCGTGGAGAGAACTTAAAGGCCTAAGAATTTTTAAAGACAGTTTCGAGCAAGTGGTTTTTGTAAATAAAAACGTTAAAAAAATCAGAGTCCGCTTGCGGGAGATGGATGAAAGCGAAATTTCAGATGAAGCCATCCTTTATCTCGACAATCGTTCCGGAACACAAAAAAGATTTCTTAGTCCCAACAAAGTTTTTCAAGGTAAAATTGAAATTCAATATTTAGAGGATAAGTCAGAAACTGTTTCAAAGAATAATATTGCCCTCGAATTTGAAGAACAATTTTGTAATGATGGAATCCTTAACAATGTGTGCGAATACTTTCTAAAAGTAGAATCCCTCGATAAGGACAATAAGACGATCGAGACTCAATTCTCCAAAGGAAATCTTAGTAACAGCTTTCAGGTCTTCACTACTTTTTCTTCATCTATTAAAAATATCAAAGTTACACTTTATGAGATGGATGGATCTAAAATATCAACCAGTGCCATGCTTTATCTTCCAATGGAGCATGGTGCGAGAGAAGAAATTAGTGATGAGTTAGAGGTATTTTCGGGAAAGATCTCAGTAAAATTCTTAGATTATGATCCATCGACTCAGCATTCAGAAGGGATCAAAGGTTTTAAGCCTCATCAGCAATTAGAGAGGAATAATTCTACTCCTCTCTATCATTTGCCTTAAGAAACTTTCTTCTTTTCATAAAAATACAAGTAGACCGTTGGGAAAAGTATCAACGTCAAAAGTGTTGAGAAAAGGATTCCTCCAATAACAACTGTGGCCAGTGGTCGTTGAACCTCTGAGCCCAACCCCGTGTTGATCGCCATAGGAATAAATCCAATTGAGGCCACGAGTGCCGTCATGACCACAGGTCTTAAGCGAGAAAGTGTTCCCTCGATAACAATGTCTTTGAGACTCTTGTTCCCTGTAGACTCTTTAAGCTGATTAAACACTGTTAAAAGTACAATCCCATTCAGAAGCGCAATCCCGATAAGAGCGATAAAGCCGACTGCAGCGGAGAGGCTTAAGTGAATGTCTCTGAAGTACAGAGCAAAGACTCCCCCGAAGGCTGCAAACGGGACACAGAGGAATATGATCATGGCATCAAGAGCAGAACTAAACTCTCTCCAAAGGATGAACAAAATCAAGAGGAGCGTTAAAGGAATAATAATCAAAAGTCTCTTCTTCGCGCGAATCAGATTATTGAATTGTCCGCCAAGATGAAGCTTATGATCTGACTTCACTGGATTTTTCTCTACAATCTTTTCGATATCACCCACAAAACTCATCGTATCTCTATTGGCCATATTAAGAGAAAGGGCGGCGTATCGTTGGCCCCAAGTTCTTGCGATGGTTGTCACTTGATCAACCAATTGAATCGATGCCACTCTCTCAAGAGGTATAGTACCTCCATCAGGCAGGGAGACAGGTAAGTTTTTAATCTCTTCAATATTATTTCTTTTCTCTTCAGTTAAATGCATGACGATCGGAAATTTTCTAATACCTCTAATCCATTGTCCGATTGGGCTTCCCTGCATATAGCCCACAACCGTTTTACTAAATTCATCCAATGAAATTCCTAAACGAGCGAGCTCAGCAAAATTAGGCTTAATATCAATGACACGACTTTTTCGAAGAGCAGTCAAAGGATCCATTTCGGCTCCCTCTAATCCCTCAACCCCACTGACTTTTTCTGCAAAACCATCGATCACCTCAACCATGTAGTCTAGATCTTGTCCCACAATTCTTAACGAGACATCGGCCCTAGAACCTTCAAGCATTTCATTGAAACGCATCTCGATAGGTTGCGTTGAACTTATATCTTGCTTGAAGCCAAGGTCTTCTACGCTTTTCTTTATTTTTTCAAACACTTCTTCTTTAGTTTTAGAGATCCACAGAGAGCGATCTTTCTTGAGTATGATAAAGGTATCACTCAAATGAACGCCCATGGGATCTGTGGCAGACTCAGGTGTTCCAAGTCGAGAAAAGACTTTCTCGACCTCAGGGATTTTGGAAATGACTTGATCCGCTTTTTCTTGCTCGTTCAAAGCTTCAGTCAGTGAAATCTTTGCATCACGAGTGATGTTAACAACTAAATCCCCTTCATCCAACTGAGGAATAAAGTCTGCACCTAATTTTAGAAAACATAGAATACTCAAAGCGGCTAAAACTAAGCCACCGGCAATCAATTGTTTTGGCTTATCAATTAATTTCATAAGGACTGGCTGATAGACTTTCTTTAATGTTTTAAAGAATGCTGTTTCATGTTCTTCATGATGAGTGGCTTCAGGAATTTTTACAAATAGACTCACTAATACTGGAATTAAAAAAATGGTCATAAGAAGAGACCAGCCGAGTGTCATCAAAACCGTATAAGCCATGGGCCTAAACATTTTGCCCTCTACTCCTTCTAGAAGCAAAATAGGCACATAAACAAGCATGATCATCAATAAACCAAAAACAACAGGACGCATAACCTGCTTGGCCTTGCTAGAGACAATCTGATCTTTATTTAAGTTTTTCTTCTCTTCAGCTGTTAAAAGATAAAAACTTCCCACCAACGTCTCAACCAGAACAACAGCTCCATCTACAACTAAACCGAAATCAATTGCACCTAAACTCATTAAATTTCCAGAGATATGAAAATACTGCATACCTAGAGTAGTTCCTAGCATAGAGAGAGGAATAACAATTGAAACAATCAGAGCAGCTCGAAAATGTCCCAACACTAACAAAAGAATGAGGATAACCAGAGCAGCACCTTCAGCAAGATTCTTAATG
The DNA here is from genome assembly GCA_019752535.1 of Bacteriovoracaceae bacterium. Lineage (GTDB taxonomy): Bacteria > Bdellovibrionota > Bacteriovoracia > Bacteriovoracales > Bacteriovoracaceae > UBA6144. Next base: position 43,568 of record JAIEMA010000023.1, on the reverse strand, counting down.
ACCGTTTTGAGGGTGGTATTCACTAAGAATCCACGAGAGTAAAGCTTTGTGAGTAGTACATCTTTAGGCAACTCAAGGTGATCAAGAGCTGTCTCAACATCCTGACTCACAACTCTCCCATTACCTCCGCTGGTCATGAGGACCGTCCCCAACACTGTCTCTTTACCGTTTAGTGTCGCTCCTCCTAATCTTGGAGCGGCATCAATGGAGATAGTCGCAACATCTTTCAAATAAATTCGATCGCCATTATATTTTTGACCGATGCTAATATCCTCAAACGTTTTGATATCAGGCAAAGAGGTGGAAGCTTTTATAAGCAGAGCTTCCTTCGCAATTTCGACACTCCCTCCCCCAAAACTCTCACCCAGCCCAACTAGTTTTTTTTCAACCTTCTCCATCGTGAGGCCATAGCGAGTCAATAATTCAGGACGTATGTTGAGATGGAGCTGCTTTTTGTAACCACCATTGGAATCCACGTCTGCCACATCTTTAATTCTTCGAAGTGTAGGTCTGACTTGATAATCCTGAATCTCTCGTAAATAGAGGAGTTGATCTTGTTCTGTCGCACTCTTCAGTGGACTGTCTTCTTTAAGACTTAACGAATACATGTAAACTTCCCCAAGCCCAGTAGAGATGGGGGCAAGCTCAGGTTGTATTCCTGCAGGTAATTGGCCTATCGCCATTTGCATTTTTTCAGCGACTTGTTGTCTAGCCCAATAGATATCAGTGTCATCACTAAACACAAGTATCACTTGAGAGAGACCAAATTTAGAAATTGAACGCATGTCCTTCAACTTTGGTACACCCATCATTTCGAATTCAATTGGCTGAGTCACAGTCAACTCAACTTTTTCAGGATCCAAGCCTAAAGTTTTTGTATTAATGACAACTTGGACGTTGGTTATATCAGGAACAGCATCAACAGAGAGATCATTGACTTTATAAATAGTGGCACACAGGAAAATGAAGCTCAGTGAGATCACCCAAAACTTATTCTGGAGAGACCAATCGATCGAACGATCAAGCACACTTGTTTTCACAGTTTATTCTCCCAAACAAAATTCTCATTTTTCATTAACTGAAGAGAACTTAAATTTTCTAAAAATGACATCCAAGAAATAAAGACTTGATCAATCACTTCGTGCGACTGAGTCTCCACCTGTAAGAAGGTATTTACATCCAATTGACCTTGCCTGAAGCCTGTCTCTGCTTCATGAATTGCTTTCTCATTTTTATGGACTAATTCAGGTGGGAATCTCTTGAGTTGTTCAAAATTATAGCGCACCATCTCGATTTGATTTTTATGTTTAAGCTCCGTTCTTCTTTGAGCTTCTTCATAGAATTTTTGATCTTTGACGAAGCGTGCCTTCGCCGTCTCGACTCTCTCTTTCCCTGAATCCCAAAGCGGTATATTGAGGCCAATGATCCCGTAGGAGAAATGATTGACTGGCTCCACATTCTCGACGCGATAGCCTGCACCAAAAAAAATATCGGGTCTTTGCTCTTTAACAGAGAGATCCTTATCAAGCTTAGCCATTTTTAATTTGTTTTCAGCTTGCATGAGTTCAACATCTTGAGCGATTGAAATATTCCAATCCTGAGTAATCTTTTTTAGATCTGGAAGATGCAGATTAATCTCTTTGGCTTCAATCACCTTTCCGGTCCAAAACTCTAAATCACCTTTGGCCACAAAGAGATCATGCTTTTTTACATCCTGCATTTTCTCTAATTGCAGAAGTAAACTATTAATAATTGAAATCTCCACTCTCTGTTTGATACTTACCTTAGGAGTGGATTCTAAATATGATTTAATAAGAGAAAGTCTATGTGCTCTCTCGATACCATGATCTAGGAGCTCTTGGTTTAAACTGACTCTCCATGCACTGAGAAGAGCTTGGTGAGTCACCCATTTCCTCATCGTTTCGCTCTGTCTCTCTTGCTGAGACAAAGCGATTTGAGCGATTTCTTTTCTTAGCCCAAATTTATTTGATAATGGCACAGCCTGCACGACACTGAATTCAACAGTCGCCCCTTTAGTTGGACCGGATTTTAAACTACCAATTTGTCCCATGAGTTGCGGATTCTGCCATTTACCCTTAAGCGTTGCTTCATGAGAGAGAGCCCGAGCCTCCATCTCCTCAACGCTTAATGCAGCAGATCTCTCTAATGCTAAACTTTGAATCTCATTTAAAGTAATGGCCTGTGAAGGATTAAACAAAGAAATTAAGACAAGAGTTAATATCATTTTTTATTTCCAGTTAAATTCAAAATCAATTGGGACTTCATTATCAATAGCTACCGTCAAAAGACTTGGCCTCTCGACCCTGTGATCCGAAAGCTTAACAACAAAATGACCGAATGATTTTTTATCATTGTTTATAGTAATTCTATAACTTTTTTCAACTCCATGGAAAGAAACCAATCCATCGAATTTGAATTCTCTTTCCTGCAATATCGCCTCATCAAGCTCCCCTTTAATCGTGACAAGTGGAAACTTAATGACTTCTAAAATCGTTTGCATATTTAAATCACGATTGGAATCACTTGAAATAAAACTTTTAGTGGGAATGGCGACCAGGAACTCGCATTTGGAATTTTCACATTGCATCTTGCCCTTTAGCTCCCTGCTCTCACCTTTCACCGTTTTGATAAGATGCTTCACCGTATAGTGAGCTTTGGCTTCACTCAATTCAAAATCTTTACTCCAGGCCTGAGAGCTGACTAGCAAAAACAAAATTAATATTTTCATAAATTATCCTTAGAATTCAAATGTCATAAGGGCTGCAGAAAGAGCAAAAGAAGCAAAGGCAGCTGTCGCAATAGTGGGGTGCATAGCCACTATCCCTGTACTCTCTTTGCCGCGATTTTCATTTTGCTTATACATATAACCAAGGATGGGGGCGAGAACCATGGCCGGGAAATGGATCCAGGCCAGACGCTTATGCCACTTAATTGTTCCTCTATCCTTTATCCCCTCAGGCTTTGGCGCGCTAAGCGAATAATAAGCCGTTGTAAAATACATCACTCCGGTGGCCATACCTAAGTACATATGGGTGTCTGAATCGGCACCTTCATCACCCGTTAAAAACGTAGCAGTCATAAGCCCAAGTGTTGTAAGGCCTAAAATCTCATGAGTCTTAAGCATGCGATGGCGAGTTTCCATGGTTTTCTGCATCTCTAATTGCGCAGGACTCACCTCAACTTCTGCACTATTAAGTCCCAAATCTTTGAGATTTATTTCTGCATGCGTTACGAAGGATGAAAACAACAAGATGGAAGTTAAAAGAAATCGCATTCGTACTCCTTAAATTACTGATGAATGATTTAAGACTCATCATTGATTTAAGAATTATTGAATTTAAGCCTTGGATTCTCTATTGGGCTGATGCCGGAGCTGGGGATTGAGGCATAGAAAGGATATCTTCCAGGAAAAAAGCGGCTAATTCTTGTCTGCCCGAAAGCGAAGATTTTTTATAAATAGAAGTTGCTTGTTGTCGTACAGTTTTCTCATGGGTCGACCTAATATCAGCTATTTCCTTCATGGATAGACCCTTAATAAGTAAAAGAGCAACGTCTCTTTCACTTTGAGACAAATGCCATAGGCCAAATTGAACATCGATAAGTTCTCGAATCTGTTGAGCACTCGCATGTGTGCGCTCTTTCCATTGCTGATACGACTTTTTTGTCTCAAGAAGTTCAGTATTCAAAGAACTGATGTGCTTATTCTTTTTTATGATCGTCGTGAGCTGCCAGATGGATGCAGAAAACGCGATGCAAAACAAGACCACTTCATGCCACACATGAGAGATGGCGACACCTGAGCGCATATCGATAATAATATCGAAAACAAAAATCCCCGAAAAGAATAGCAAGACAATCAAATTTCTCATGGGCTCATTCTACGTACTCAAAAGCATCAGACAAGACCGATTTTAATGTATGCCAGACCAAACATTAGTTCATTTAGACATCTGCTTTTAGGATATAAGCCATATGCCTCTAGGGCATTGATCCAATATCTTGATTTCCCACCCCAAGCTAGACTCTAAGCACACCACTAAAGGGGGATGTATGAAATCTTTGTATCTTGTTCTAGTCGCCTTCAGTTTAAATGCCTTTTCCGCCGTTCAATGCACAGACGAAGATAAAAGCAAATGGCTAGAGGAAGGCGCTTTTAAAGCTAAATTGACCGAAACTTATGAAATAAAAAATTTCAAGGTCACCAAAGGGAATTGCTACGAAATTTACGGGAAAGATAAAGCAGGTAAAAAAGTTGAAATTTACTTCAACCCAGTTGATGGAAAAATCGTTAAACAAAAATGAAAACCTGGAATGGATTGACTCGAATTATTCACTGGCTTGTCGCCACAAGTGTTTTCGCTAATTTCTTACTAGATGGTGAGGAGGATATTCACCATCTAGTAGGTTATCTCGCCGCCATTTTTGTACTCATCAGACTCATTTGGGGCTTTGTCACAACTGACAAAGCTCACTTCAAACACTTCCCACTGCATTTTAAAAACTTCTCAAAAGATTTTAAAATGTTTCAAGGCCACAACCCTATCGCCAGTTGGGTTTATCTCTTTATTTGGGTTCTTATCCTACTTCTTGGTCTTTCTGGTTATCTTATGGGCACAGACGCATTTTGGGGTGAAAGCTGGCTCGAAGAACTTCACGCTTACTTCGCACTTGCCTTAAAAGTTCTTGTTCTTGTTCATCTCATTGGTCTTTCGTATGATTCATGGAAATATAAAAGAAAAACCTGGCTTGGGATGATTCATGGAAGAAAACAATAAGAAGAATTGGAAATCTGAACTTGATTCTCAATATATTTATGAATGTTTAGTTCAGTATGAAAAAGATGAGAAAAAAAAGAAACTCTTTCAAAAACTGGCCAAAGAATCGCTTCATCAAGCAGGAATCTGGAAAAATAAATCCAACCAGACACATTGGAGCTACAGTCCAGGAGCAAAAGTAAAACTGACTTGCTGGATTATTAAACATATCGGCCCAAAGTTCATCTTAGAAATCTTATCTGCCCAAAAGATAAGAGGCATATCTGTCTATCGTCAAAAAGACGAAACCCCAGAGCATGAAAGAGTGCACCAACGAATTACAAAAGGCACTAATCTTAGAGCCGCTGTCTTCGGTATCAATGACGGACTAGTCTCAAACGCTAGTTTAGTCTTTGCTATGATTGGGGCACAAAGTAGCAGCCAAACAGTATTGCTTACAGGAATAGCAGGACTACTTGCGGGTGCGTTTTCAATGGCCGCAGGAGAATATATTTCTGTTAAATCTCAAACTGAATTGTTTGAAGATCAAATTCGTATCGAGAAAGAAGAATTAGATGAGTTTCCCGAAGAAGAAGCCAAAGAGCTCTCTGCTATCTATCAAGCCAAGGGCATCTCGGAAGAAATCGCAGATATTATGGCCAATGACCTCATCAAAGATCCGGCCAAAGCCTTAGATACGCTTGCAAGAGAAGAGCTCGGTCTTAATCCAGATGATTTGGGCTCGGCCTTTAAAGCGGCCATTTCAAGTTTTTTGGCTTTCTCTATGGGCGCAATAATTCCACTCACGCCCTACTTCTGGTTGCATGACTCTCAAGCCATTACTATTTCTCTCGGTATGAGCTTAGGATCTTTATTTGCGATTGGAGCGATGCTGAGTTTATTTACGGGAAAGTCTGCTCTCTTGAGTGGCTTAAGAATGACCACCATTGGTTTGTCAGCAGGCGCGATTACATTTTATATCGGAAAATTAATAGGAGTTAGCCTTTAAGACTAACTCCTAGATTAATTTATTTCTTCATGGGGCAAGTGCTGAATCCCAACATCGCGTATGGTGGGCACCACCCCACAGCTCCTGTAACCATAGGAATGAGTCCAAGTAAAAACCAAGGATTACTTGGTCCCCAAAATGCCATTGACGCAAGAGTAGCACCACCTAAAAAACGAACACCTCTCTCGATCGGATGGATATTAACTTTAAACATAAATTCTCCTTTAGAAAATTTTCAACAAGGCTAACAAAACAACAAAACTAAATACAATTTTACGTGTCAGTAAAACATAATTGTTTGGCAAAGAGCTCATCAATTTCTTTAATAAAAGCGCAGAGGCCAATATTCCTAAACTCAAATAGAATAAATTCACATCGATGATGATTTGAAACCCCTCTCTTGATTGAATGAGAAGTGATAGCAATGAAGAGAATGCAACAACAAATAAACTGGTCGCAACTGCTTTCGCTTGATCAAACTTATAGAACTTCATGAAGACTGGCATCATTAGTACTCCCCCACCAAGGCCAGTAAGAGTCGTAAGGCTACCTAAGATTAAACCAATCATGACGGATAAAACATGATGTGGCTTAGTAGAATGATTTTGAGCTTGAGTAGTTTTTGAAAACCACAATGACCAAAGAGCGTAAAGAGCGATAGAGGACAAGAGAGCGGCTACGCCAATCTCTGGCATGATCTTCTTCATAGGGACAGAGATGTAACTTCCAATCGCAGAAAAAATAAGTACAAATCCCGAAACTTTATAATCAGTGAGTTTTCTCTGAGTCACGAAATTGATAAGCGATGCCATCACAACAGCTATTAAAGAGTAGACCGAAGCCTCTTTAAGTCCCATACCTAAAAATTGAATAAATAATGGAATCGCGACAAGAGCTCCACCGGCCCCAGTGAGACCCATCACTATCCCAATAATAACTCCAGAAATAGCGTAAATCATTTACCCCACTTTGCTTCATAGAATTTATGAATCAGCATCCCTGCGAGCATTGAGACAACGAATACAATCATGTTTGAATTCACCACTTGTCGCTGCAACGATGCCTGGACCGGGGCAAATACCACCCCACCCCCAACCAATGCCAAATAGTGCTGCTCCAATCAGGAGTTTTTTATCAATATCATTACGAGTGGGAAGATGAAACTTCGTATCCAGCAAAGGTGTCCCTCTCTTCTTGATGAGATGAAACAAGATTGAGTGAATCCCAATCGCACCAATCATTACACCCATCAGAGCTGGATTCCAACTTCCTAGAATATCTAAGAATCCTTTTACTGTTTGAATTTGTGTCATGCCGCTGAAACCTAGGCCCAAGGCAAAAAGCAATCCAACAATAAATGCGATAATCGTTTTCATAATTCACCTCTTAAAGCTTTATAGGCAATGACGCTTAAAATTCCAAAAAATATAAATGTCACTGTTGAGAGGATTGAGCGCACAGAAAAGCGGGAAATACCACATACTCCATGACCGGAGGTACATCCATTTCCAAGCACCGTCCCAAAACCAACGAGTAAGCCAGCAAAAATATAATCCCCAGTCCCAGATGAGGAAATCTGCATAAGAGATTGAGGATAAAATGCTTTTAAAAGAAATCCTCCGAACACTAAGCCCAAGATAAAGGCTGCTCTCCAAGAGATGTCATTTTTATCTAATCTCATTATTCCTGCGACAATGCCACTGATGCCAGTCACGCGCCCATTGAATAACAACATTAAACTCACTGAGAGCCCAATGAGGACTCCACCCAATATCGCATTAATCATTTTTACTCCCTAATAGTATTTTTTTATTAATTTTAAAAAAAGATTGATCAATTCTGTAGGCATCAAATCCATTTTCTCTCAGATAACTCACACTAAAAGCTGACATCGCACAAAATCGACCTCGACAGGCGACTAAGATCGTTTTATTTTTTGGAATTTTTTTGATCTCGCTCTTCAGCTGAAGCGAAGAAACATGCAAATAGGAATCTAATTCAATAGGTTCAGAAATCTCATCCTCAGGTCTGACATCCAAGATGATAGCTTTTCCCGCCTTAAGTAAGCGTTTTGTTTCTGCATCACTTAATAACCAATTAATTTCTTTCTCATCTTCCTTTGAAATCAGAACCAAGGAGGGATCTATCTTCTGAATAAAATCTTGAATCATCTCCCAAAAAGAAAAAACTTCAAAGTGTAGTGAATAAAGTCGTTTTTGTCCGATAGACTCCACTTCACAAACGCCTACGTTAAGCATCTTCCTTAAATGCATTGAGGTGTTGGCCACGCTTTGGTCAATCTTTTGCGCCAGTACTTCTACGCTTAGGGGGGCTTGAGATAAAAAATGGACTATTTTTAATCTTACGGGGGCGGCCAAAACGGAGAGAATAGCTGAGGCTTCGTCAAAAATCTCACTCTGCTTATTTTTTAATTCGGCTATATCTTTAGCACCCATAGTTAACTCCAAAACATTTACTGATATCAATCATACATGCCATTATTCAATTAATCAATTGAATAATTAAATAAAGTGTGTTATGCTACCTAAGTATCTAATTTAACTCGTTGGAGGGTTTATGATAGTGAAGCATTTTTTCGATCCAGACACATTCACGCTTACATATGTGGTGATTGATAAACAGACAAAAGATGCGGTCATTATTGATCCAGTTTTAGACTTTGACCAAGCCTCAGGTACGATAGATGATCACAGTCTTCAAGATCTTATAAACTATATTAAAATTGAAAATTTAAATATCTTAGGCGTTTTAGAAACGCATGCTCACGCTGATCATCTTTCAAGCTCTCAGCTTCTTAAGCAGCTTTATCCCAAAGCCAAAATTGCGATTGGTTCAAGAATTACAGAAGTGCAGGATACATTTAAGCAACATTTTCATATTGATTACTTAAAAACCGATGGCAGTCAGTTTGATTTACTCATAAAAGACTTTGAAGAAATTCAATTCGGCTCACTCAAGATGAAGGCGATTCCAACTCCTGGCCACACCCCTGCCTGCATGAGTTATCTTTTTGATGACGCTTTGTTTGTCGGTGATTCAGTGTTTATGCCAGACTACGGGACTGGTCGCTGTGATTTCCCAAAAGGAAGTGCCAAAAACCTCTATCACTCAATCACAAAAAATCTCTACACTCTTCCAGATTCCACAAAAGTTTATGTGGGCCATGATTACAGTCCCAACGGTCGCCCAATGGCATTTTTGACGACGATTGGAGAGAGCAAAAAAAATAATATTCAACTTAAGGCAAATACTTCTGAGAATGAATTCATTTCATTCAGAGAGAGCAGAGACAAGACATTGAAGGCTCCTCGCCTTCTTCTTCCGAGTATTCAGGTCAATATAGATGCGGGGCACCTACCTCCAAAGGAAGAAAATGGTAAAAGTTATATGAAGCTTCCCATTTCTTTGAAACTCAATAAAGGATCATTATGAGAGCTGATGCTTTCTTAGAAGGAAATATCCCTACTCTTAAAGCAGCTGCTTCCGATTCATTTGCAGGCTTACAGATGATTGACGTGCGTATGCCTGAGGAATTTACTGGCGAGCTTGGACATCTTCCGGGCGCAAAGCTTGTAACTCTCGGAGAGGATTTAGAACGTTTTTTAAAATCGATTGACCCAAAGACAGAAATTGTTTTTATCTGTCGCAGTGGAAAGCGCTCTGCTTCAGCTACAATGACAGCTTTAGAGATGGGGTTCACTTCAGTCTATAACATGCAAGGTGGTATGCTTGCTTGTAATCAGCTAGGTGTTAAAACTGAGCGCTAGTCGGCCCTAATCAGTTTGTGAATTTTAGCCTGCTTTTTCGTTTTCTTATTTGAATAAAGTTTTAAATCGTTTTGACGGATCTCTTCTAGGGCTTGGTAAAAGTCGAGATAACTCATAGGTACACCATGAGTTTTCTCGAAAGCCTCGTCTCGGGCTTTGAGGTGTTGATGAATTTCTTCTCCTAATTCACCAATGAGGGTCACCGTGCTTAGCATGTTGCGGGGAATTTCTTTTGAGAAATCATCAAGTCCCAAAACTCTTTTTACAAGAGGCCAAATGAATGTGCGGCGAACAGAATAGATCACTCCTCCGGCCATTTTAGATTTCGTACTGTCATGAAGCTTGTAGCCTTTGTTCTCCATCCAATCAAAAACGGCCGTCATAATGGCATCTTTCTGACGAGAATCACGCGTGAGTCTTAAATCTTGAAACTCACCAATCAGCTCAAAGCGGGGATCAATTTCCATGTCACCTGGCTCGTAAGTCGCACCAGCTTTGAGTTTTAGACGTTCAGCAACACTTGTGCCGGCGATAATTTCATTAGGGTAAAAAGGAATCTTAAAACTGCTATCGACTAGCTGGAAGCCCACTTGAGAAACCTCAGCACATGACATTGTCGAGGGATCATCAAAGTTTAATTCGTAATCATATTTAATAGGATTTTTCTCTAGGGCCCTCTTTTTAACTAGCTCTCCCATTTTCTTAGCCGCTTCGTTGGCCAATTTCTTATCCTTCGCCCGCAACCATAAGATTCTTGCATTTTCATTTTTAAGAGCAAAATCTAAATCATAAAAAGCTACACCGACTCCAACATAGGACTCTATCGTTTTCATTTGATTCGTATCTGGATCTTTATAAACCATCACCACGTGTGAAAACTGAGTCGCGCGTTTTCCAAGACGAGCAATCATGGCGGACATAAAGCTTAAACCACGTGTGATCAATAGATCACCCGATTCAAATTTCAGTTCACCATTGACTCTGGCTTCATAAAAATCAGGAGTACTATCTAAGATAGGAACAGGCTGTTCTTGAAACTTAATTTCTGAGGGAGTTTTATGTGCCACTTTACGGCGCAGTTCAAGAGTATAGTCTTCAATGAAACGAAACTGTCTAAAGTTCGACTGCATCTGAAGTGCGCAATCTTTGTCCACTTCTGAAAGTCTGGAATGAAGGGTACTTCGAATTTCCCAAGACAGAGAGGCAATCTCTTCTGCATCTTTCGCCAGCTCAGCGAGTGGTATCGATTTCACATCAATCTTATCAATTTTAGTCTCAAGACTTTTCAAATAATTCACACATTCACCAGGAAATTGAGCGTCTCCCACATCTTCAAGGATTGATTTGCTCGCTAAAAGTAAATCATCAAATTCTGGGGGTGAAATTGGTTCACTCGCGATGTACCGACTAACGTGTGAACAAGAGGAGAAAACGAGTATGGTCACTAAAAGCCAAGATGTATTTTTCATGGATTTCATATCGGGTGAAAATGCTTACTTCTAAAGGTGGATTACTCAAAAACCAACCACGACTGTCAGGTTTGACTAGAGTCCAGTTTTTTCAAGAGATCGGCTTCTCTTTCTATGCTCATGGGTGTGTATTTCAAGGAGCTCAATTCAATATTTTGAAGCCACTTAGCTGTGTCCGTAATCGTTTCTTCAATGGGGCGACACTTAAACCCCAGGGAATGGGCAAGATCCGAATTGGTTTGAACAAAAGTATCCATCTCTTGATAGACCCAAAGTGGTAGCTCAATCCAGCAGCCGACATCATTGGCTTTCAAGAATTTTTCTGTCACAAATTTAAAATGAACAGGACTCCCGATCAGTTTTTGTGCCTTATTTAAAAAATCACCCAGTGTTTGTGTTCTTCCTGAGACGTTAAAAATTCCAGCAATCTTTTTTTCTGCAATCTCCACCACCCAATCAGCAATATCTCTTGCATCAACAAACTGAATGATCGACTCGGCCGGTGGCGAGAGGATATCTCCTCCTCTCATGATTCGATTTATCCAGTAAGGAAATCTCGCAGTTGAATCAAACGGCCCTACAATCAATCCGGGACGCAGATGAGTGACAGTGCCATTAAAATGTTGATCTACCGCTCTTTCAGATAAAAATTTGCAGGCCCCATAATCTTTTCCCATGGGCTGCCAGCTAGAAGAATCTATCTCAGTGTTAACGATTGGAGTTTTCTCATCTCGATTTTTTACTGAATTATTTGAATCATAAACAGAGACACTCGAAATAAAAATATAATGAGACACTTTCGCACTAAGGGCTGCGGCTACTTTGGCTAAGTTCTTTGGGTCATAGCCACTTGGATCAATCACCACATCCCATTGCCCCTCAATCTTTGAGAGATCTTGATAGCGATCTCCAATTATATTTGGGATGTGTGAAAAGAGATGAGAATTGGTCTGAGCGCGATTAAACAGCGTGACCTCATGACCCGCTTTAAGGAAAGAATCGACGACGTGCCTTCCTAAAAACTGGCGACCACCTAAAATGAGAATCTTCATGTGTGAGACTGTAGGTTGAAGAAATAAAAAAAGCCACCCGAAGGTGGCTTTTTTGACGTTTTGAAGTGGTGCCCACGCGCGGGATCGAACCACGGACACATGGATTTTCAATCCATTGCTCTACCAACTGAGCTACGCGGGCAATTCTCAAAACGAGTTTTACAAGTTAAGGTAGGGACTAAGTTTCGTCAATCAGATTTGCTCCAGAATTCTTAACTCATTGCGTCCACTTTATGAATATCAAGGTGACTAAAACTCTGCTGACTCTCCCCTGGTGCGAAACCCAGGCACTGGCCTTCATTCCCTCTGAGATTAAGCATTCCGCACGCGTAATTTACTCCCACGGCTACACGGCCAGTAAGGCCGATTGCCTGCCTTGGGCCATTAGAGCGGCCGATAGCGGCGTTCCTGCCATCATCTTTGACTGGCCTGGGCATTTCCTAGGCGGAATGAATGATGTGGAAAACTTTTTGGACTTTAAACTTCATGCTCATGAGCTTTTTGCTGTCGCTTTTGAACGGCTCAACACGCTGATTGGGGAAAGCACACTTCCCGATCAAGTCGTTCTTGGCGGCCACTCTCTTGGGGCACTGATGGCCATTAAAGCGATGAGTTTACCTCAATTTTCAACATGCAAGCGCTTGGGTGTTGGTGTGGGAATCGGACTCAACAATAAAGTTGAAACTCATTTGTTTGATACGCAGTTTTATCAAAAGACATTGAGTATTCGCCGCCAACTCGTATCCCCTGCTTTAGATTCAGATCACGTCTTTCCGTGGATTCGTGAAGAAAAAACACAACTCCAAATCAGCGGAGAGAGGATTCATCTCATCGTAGGTGAAGACGATATGGTTGTGGGAGCAGGTGGAATGGATTCCATGGCCAAAGTGCTTGAAGAGCATGGCAACCAAGTCACTACATACGCACCTAAAAAACTCGCGCATCATGAACCCACATTAGCTGCTCCCCATCTTCATGCTTTCTTAAAGCAAGAATTGGGATGGAGTTAGTTTTTCTTTTGTCTCATCCAAAATGCAATTGTACGCAGAAAAGAGAGGCGCCCTGGTCTTGAATAAACGGTGTTTTTCATTAAGCGAAGATAGCCACGATTTGTGAGTTGAGAGACTTCAAAGGCAATCACTTCTAAATCTCGTTTAAACCACTTCACCCAATTTTTGGCGGGACCGGATAAAAACGCCGTCACACTTGGGAGGAGTTTTTGGTTCCAAGGGCATACGTCTTGGCAGATATCACACCCAAAGATCTCACCTCTTGCCGTCTCCATTCCCATAGGAGCTGGAGTTTCAGCTGAGCGGTCTTCAATCGTCCAAGTTGAAATACAGTCCTTCGCTTTTATCGTTCGAGACTCAAGATCAATCGCTTTCGTCGGGCAGGCATCAATACAGGCCCTACAAGTGCCGCAATGATCGAGAGAGAGAGAGTTCAAAGTGAGATCAATCTTTCGATCCAGAATCAAAGCACCAATCAAAAAATAAGAGCCATGCTGACGACTGATGAGCATTGAATTCTTCCCAACCCACCCAAGGCCTGCACGAAAAGAGAGATCACGCTCCAAAATCGCTTCTGTGTCGTGAGAGTGGCGAAATTCAAAATCGATTTTTGTTTTAAGTCGAGCGGCAATAGTATGGAGGCGATCCTTCATCCACTCGTGATAATCTCGCCCTTCAAAACCTAAACTGTAACCCGCCACTTGATAGAGCTTTTCATCTAATAGGGCTTTTTTTGCAGGAGCATAACTAAAATGAAAAACGATCGCAGACTGCGCCTTAGGCCACCACTCATTGAGATTAGAGCGATATTTCACATTTTTTGAAACAGCTAAGAATGGTAAGGCAGCTCCATTTTCAGGAAGCCATTTTTCGAACGTAGCAAATGAAGTTGGTTGGGTTTGATCCGTATAGCCCCAATCCACCACTCCAAGATCGCTAAGTTCAGAGGCTTCAATATGAAAAAGATTTTTCATCCTTCAGTAGGAATGATCTCAATGGCTCCCGTAGGACACACACGCACACACTCCATATCTAAAGTGCAGCGATTGGCGCGAGATTCATCTATTCGAGTTTCTCGATTTTTATCATCTGAGATTTTCCAGATTCCGTGTGGACAGACAGATACGCAGGCCTGGCAAGAAGCACAGACGTTCGTATCAAGTAGAAGCTTTCCCCGGGCAAAAGCCACCTCCTGAACTGAATCTTGATTTCCAGTTTGAGTCGACTTCGGAACATCTTTGATAATTTCTACGCGGATAGAGTTGGTTGAACCTTGTTGGAAATACTTTCCATCTCCCATAGTGATCACAACTTTATCACCATTGACGAGACGGCCCTTAGACTTGAGATCATCAAGCATTTTCTTTTCTAACTCGGCCATATCTCCATTGGGAGAATTCTGAAGGTAGAAGGGAGAAATTCCCCAGTAAAGCGCCATACGACGAACCACTTTAAGAGAATTGGTCACACCAAGGACACTGTTTTTAGGACGAAACTTTGTCATTTGAAGACAAGATTTTCCAGATTCAGTAATGGATACAATCCAGCGAGCGTGAGTTTTTTCGGCCACAATACTTGCGGCTACTTGAGTGGCTCCAGAAACACTTGAAATATCCATGTGACGAAGAAAAGGTCTCTCTCTTGGAGTTCGCTCCGCTTCAACGACAATTTGATTCATCATCAAAACTGTTTCTTCCGGGTATGACCCTGAAGCTGTTTCACCAGAGAGCATGACACAATCAGTTCCATCCCAAATCGCATTAGCAACATCAGTTGCCTCTGCACGAGTAGGACGAGGATTGGTGATCATACTCTCAAGCATTTGAGTTGCAGTGATCACTGGCTTGCCCGCTTCATTGCAAATTTTAATTAGTTTTTTTTGTATGGCCGGAACCAAGTGATTCCCCACTTCCACGCCCATATCTCCACGAGCGACCATAATCATGTCTGTCACTTCAAGGATTTCTTGAATATTTTCGACGGCTCCGGGAGTTTCAATTTTTGAAACGATAGGAACGTCCACTTTCATTTTATGAAGTCGAGCTTTCACATCCAGGATATCTTGCGCCGTACGGACAAAACTTAATGCCACGTAATCCACGCCTTGCTTAAGTCCGAACATTAAATCTTCATGATCTTTTTCTGTATAGGATGGCGCCGAGACTTTTACGTTAGGAAGGTTAATACCCTTGTTACTTTTTAGCGCCCCACCGACTTTAATTTTAATCTTGAGGATATCCCCTTCTTTGGCGATCGCTTCGGCTTCAAGAAGACCGTCATCAAACAGAATCATCGCACCAACGAAAGCATCCTTCACGAGATCTTTATAAACGGTAGGGATAAATCGAGATTCATACTGCGGGTATTTATCTTTAACTTCAGTGGCCCCAATCACCCACTCTTCACCGGCTCCAAGTTGTAGGGGTGTGGGAACTTTATCGACGCGGATTTTTGGTCCTTGAAGATCCAGCAGGACCGCCACTTCACGGCCAACTTGACGACTGGCTTCGCGTACATTGGCGATACTTTGAATATGGGTCTCATGAGTTCCGTGAGACATATTAATTCGAGCGGCATTCATACCTGCACGAATTAATTTCGAGATCATCTCAACTGTGTTGGAAGATGGTCCAATGGTGGCAATGATTTTGGCGCGACGTTCAGGCATGGGCTATATTAGCCCATCTTTTTGTACTCATTCAACTGATCGATTTGAACTTGTTGAGAAAGCTTCAATTGATTCATTTGATTTTCGTACTGAGCGATAACCTGGGCCTTCTCTTGCTCAAGCATCAATTTAAGGTTCTTAATTTCAGTACTGTGCGATGTGTCTTTCTCGGCAACAGTCTTCATCAAGAGAGCATCTTTCTCTTTAAGCTTGGTCTCATACTGATTAACAGTCTGCTTCATCTTCATTTCATTGCCGTAAGAGAGTTGATCAATTTTTTTCTGATAATTCGTACTCACCTCAAGAATCTTATTCCTGAAGTTTGTCTCACGTGTATCCATCAGAGATTGCATGGCTTTTTTATCGGCAACACTCTTATCTTGGAACTTTTGAGTTAAAACTTGCTTCTCTCTTTCAGCTTCGGCCATAACGAATCCGACTTTCTGATCTAATTCGTCCTTAAGCTGAGAGTTCTCTCTGCTGGCAGCTGCTAAGCGTGTCTCGTATTCAGTCGAAGTTGTATCCATCAGTTTGTTGAAATTTCTTCTGAGCTCCAAAATCTCTTCATTTCGCTTGAGATTGGCTTCAGTTACAAACTTCGAGCGCTCTGCCGTAGTCTCTTTCTTAATATCTGTCATGAACTTATCATTTCGTTCCTGAAGATTATTCAAACTCTCATTGAAATTTTCTTTGAGCTTCTTAATCTGAGTGTTTGATCCTTTACGTTCAGAAAGGATCTGACCTTCATATCTTTGTCTTTCAGCTAATTGGCTTGCAGACTGAACGTTATGTAACTTTTGAGCCTTTTCACGCTCATTAGAAACATTCACGATTTTATCGGCCATGAGTTCTTTTTCTTTTCTCTCAAGACGATTGGCCGCATTCACGTTTTCGTTATGTAGGGCTTCTTTGTAATCCTCACTCGCCTCTGTCGTGCGATCGTTATAATCCAGATTCGCAGCAGTTAGATTTTCTTTTAAGCGATTAATTCGATCTTCGTAAATTTGATCATCTTTTAAGCCCTGTTGGCGCTTAACGATTTCGCTATATTCTCCAGAGCCATTATCACGACGACGGCGATCAATTTCGATATTTCGAATATCTTTTTCGTAGTTTCTACGTGCTTCAGAGAGCTGATGCTGATGATCTTTGTTGGTGACAAAGTTTTCGCGCGCCTGCTTCTCGACGACTTCCCCATTTTTCTTTTCATAATCAGTAGAAATTTTCTCTGCACGATTGTTAAAGTTCTCTGATAAGACTTTAACCTTATCTCTCATGTAAGATTGGGACTGATCTTTTTCTGCAGCATAAGCTTCTTTTGTACGATCAAGATCTTTCTTTAAACCTTCTTTCATCATGAAGCGTTTTTGATTCTCGTCTTTATAAACGCCCTCTAAATGCTGCTCGTGAGAGCGCACCAATTGGTTCTTCTCATGCTTGTACTGCTCCTTCATATCTGAGCCAGTGCCTTTCAAGCGATCAGAGAACTCACCAATCTTTTTGTCTTTGTCTTTTATTAGGCGTTCAACGTTTTGGTCGTAACGCTCTTTTTGCTCTTCAGCGACAGTCTTGTGGTATTTTTCTTTGTTATCATGCGCACGGGTATAAGAATCTTTGATATCTCTAAAGCGAGAATCAAAATCTTTACGCTGACCTTCTCGCTCAGCGTGAAAGCGCTCTTGCTCTTCTGCATTGGCCTTATGAAAGCGTTCTCTTTGAGTTTCAATCGCTTCTTTAGTGCGCTCTTGAATACCTGAAATATTAGTTTTGTAATCGTCTTCTAGCTCAGAGCGATCTTTCTCGAATGTGTTGAATTGTTTTTTTTGAATCGCCTCATGACGCTCTTCTTGATCATTAATGACCTTAGCAGAGTGTGCACGATCCTTTTGAATCGTATTTTGGTATTGGTCACGCTCTCGCGCCAAAGCTTTTGAATAATCGACACCGTTCATGGCGAATCCTCATTGGTCCGTCCTGGACCTTATGAATACCTTACCACGGGCACCAACAAAAAAGGCCTTGGGCAAATTTTGCGCAAGGCCTATGCTTTTGTGATTTCGTCAACTTAGAGAGAGGAAGACCTCTTACTTTGAAAGCTCATCATCGATAATTTCAGAAAACACCTCAAGAGGCTGAGCTCCGTTGATCAACTGGCCATTGATGAAAAACGTTGGTGTCGACTTCACTTTCAACGCTTTTCCTTCCTCGATATCTGACTTCACTTTGCTCAAGTACTTATTTTCAGTCAAACACTTATCAAAAGAGTCGGATTTTGCACCGATCTTTTTAGCGAGAGCTTTCAAGGAGTCCACATCTAACTTGTCTTGAGCTGCAAACATAGAGTCATGCATTTTCCAAAACAATTCAGTGCTCTGCTCTTTAGCACATAACGCTGCAACAGCTGCACCTTCGGCCTGATTATGAAAAGGAAGAGGGAAATTTTTAAAGGCAACTTGAATCTTATCGCCATACTTCTTCTTCAACTCATGAATCACTTCTGCACCCTTTGAACAGAAAGGACACTGGAAATCAGAAAATTCAACGATAGTGACTTTTGCGCTCTTTCCACCGGTCACAGGAGCGTCACCAAGTTTTACATCAAAGCTAGGGCGACGTGGCTTCGAGAGATAAACTTCAACTGGAGTCTTCGCCGTTTGCTGAGCGAGCCACTTATCCATTGCTTCTTTGCGCTTTTCCATTTCAAGGTAGCCCTTGATTTTCTCTCTTACCCTTGGGTTAAGGTGCTCGGCAGGGATCTGTTGCTTTTTAATAAAGGCATCAATATCACCCTCAGAAACGCTCACGCCTTTAGCGATATATTTTTCAAGATATTCATCATTCGAGAGATTTTTTTTGTTTGGATCTTTATCCATCAATTTCTGCATCACCACTGAGCGCAACTTGTTGTATTTCACATCAAAAAGTTTTTGTTCAGCTTCATACACTTCAGACTCAATTCCATCCATCAGTTCGGCATCACTGATTTCGACGTCCCCAAATTTCGCCGCTACACCAGCTTTTCCACCAGAGCGAAATTGAAAATTTGGCTTACTGATCGACTCAGAACAAGAGGCGAAAATAAATAGAGAAGCGAGTAACAAAATAAACTTCTGCATAAAAGACTCCTTAAGATTATGGGCAATCTTAACAGCTCAAAGCCTCTCTCGTCCAAGCACTAAAAAGATCAGGTATTCTTTAAATGGGAGATAAACTCATTGAAGAGTTCAGAGCGCTGCTCCAACTCTTTTGGTGTTCCACTATCCACAGCACTTCCCTTATCCATGACGACAAGAAGATTCGCCGCGAGAATTGTTTCTACTCGATGAGTAACAATGATTGTCAAAGAATGCCTCTGCACAAACATAACGAGATCTCTGAGGGCTCTTTCCAAATCTGGATCAAGACCTGAGGATACTTCATCAAAGAGTACAATGGGTTTACGAAGGTAGCAGGCCCTCAAGCCACTTAACAATTGTTTTTGGCCTAAAGAGAGACTTCGAGGATCTATCAAACTTTCTAAATGAATACCCCAACGGCGTAAGTAAGGAAGAGCTGATTGAGCCTGAATCCAAAACTGATCAAGCCCCGGGGATTGAGCTTCAAGAGAAATATTAAATGCGACGCTGGCGGAAAAAACATGGGAATCTTGGGACACCAGACTCACCTGGTGGCAAAGAGCTTCAAGATCTTTGGGATGTTCAGGATTAATTTTTAAATAATTAAAAACCACCTCACCCGTAAAACTTCCGTGCTGCGCTGATAAAAGTCTAAGCAATGTTGATTTTCCGCATCCCGAGGCTCCGACAATTCCAATTAACTCCCCAGGTTTTCCACTAAAAGAGATATCTTGAAGAGAAAAGCCACTCTCCCCTTCTCTTGGAGGATAAGTGTAATGAGAAAGTTTTACAGATAAAGATTCAAGCTCAGTAGGAAGAATCATTTCAGATCTTTCATGGCCTGAAAAATGAGACTGAAACTCAGTAATTCTCTCAAGCCCAGTCTTCGCGCGTTGAATACTAGTAATCTTACTCGCGACTTCTTTAATGGGTGAAATAGATTTCTGAATGAGATCAATCAGCACAGCTAAAAGAGCGACTCGTGCCGCTTCACCGCTTGGGAAAAAGAAAAGCATCAAGGCGAGTAAAATGGGATAGAGGGATTCAGCGGCTGCATAATAGCTTGCATCCCACACATTCGCTTTAAGTTGTTTCTTTAAAAAATCATCGAAAACTTGATCGCCTCTTTGGGAGGCATAATTATTGTGTGGAGTGAACGCCAATTCTCGTAAGCCACGTGTGACATCTGCCACAACACGAGAGAGAAGCCCTGTCACAAAACGAACAGAAGCAAAGAGCTCCCCCATTTTGCGACTTCCCCAGACAAGGAAGAAGCTCATCAACACTTCTACTGAGAAGAGACCAATCCCTAAAGTTGAATTAATGCGGAGGAGTCCAACTAAGGAAAAAATGATAAAAATAAAATCGATGAAAATTGCAAAAGCGCCAGAAGTCACAAGTTCTTTAACTGAATCACTGTCACTCATGACACGCGCAAGGACTTCTCCCATAGGAAAGTCATCATCATTGGTTTTTTTCTTCAATTTAAAAGGTGCACGCATCCAAAGTGAGAAAGTTCTCGCTCGAGTCTCACCCAAAAGATGCTGAACAAACTTATAGGTACTAATTTGATAACCGAGTCGATTCACATATTCGGCAAAAAATAATCCGCCTAAAACAAGAAAGGGAGTCAATGGATCTTGAGTGAAGTTTTGATAAAACTTTTCTGTGAGTGAAGGCAATAGAAAACCAATGAGCCCCGTAAGTCCCATATGAACGAAAATGAGAAACAACCATCCTCTTCCCTTCTCAGGAAGTAGCAGTTTCCAATACTTGTTCACTGAAGAAATCAACTAATGCTCCTTCATCCTTCGTCAGACCGGTTTTCGAATGAATCAAACAAGCCTCATCACAGCTTCTTACGGTTGTTAAGCGATGAGACGTTAAAATAAATGTTTTGCTGGGCTCTTTTGTACGTAGGGCCTGAAGGATCTTTTTCTCTAGTAAAACATCCACGGAAGAGAAAGGATCGTCCCAAAGCAGTACATCGGTGTCGGCCATGAGAGAGCGGACAAGGGCCAGTCGTTTGGCTTGACCGCCTGAGAGGCGTTTGCCATTTTCTCCTACTTCTAAACTGAGAAGAGACTTTGAACTCGTTGTGAGAAGATCGAGACCAAAGAGTTGGAGGTACTCAATCGCTTTCAAACGTTTTTCTTCTGAGATCACCTTCCCAAGAAAAATATTGGACTCAATTGTGTCGTTAAATAAATAAGGTTCTTGTTGAACCATAGAAAATGAGACACGTCCAACGGCCAGACGCTGAGACATTTTTTTCAAGAGTTCCGATTTTCCAGAACCTGTTTCACCACATATTACAGACCAAGAGTTTAATTTAAATTTTAAATCTAGTTCTCTGTCCCAATATGGAAGTCTAAATTGAAGTTCTTCATTTTTGTTGGAGAACTGCTGACTCCAAAGTTTTTCATCTTCAAGAGGAACTTCAAGTAAACAGTAAAGACTTTTGACTCGCTTCCAAGCGGCGTAACCTTGCGACGAGACCACGGCCATCCAGGAAAGAAACATCAAAGGTAGCCCGCAAAGAAAACAAGCTCTGAAGCGCCTTTGCCTTGTGCTCTCAAAATCCAAGCTCCCCACAAAAGAGAGGCACCTAATCCCAGTCGAATCATCGGAACACTAAATGCAAAACCGACTGAGGATTTAAAGAAGAGGCTCAATTCAAACTGAGAGAGCTCTTTGAATCGATTAATAAAACTTTCTTCACGGTGATAATTTTTTACCGTCGATTTTGCGGAATAGGACTCTATGACATGGTTTTGAACTTGTCCCTGAGCATCCATGGCACGTTTTGAATATTTTTGAAAAACGGCAGTTAAGATTGAAAAGACGAGAACAGACAATCCCATCGGAATAAAAGCGGGCCAAAGACTTGAATCGGCTTGATTGAGCCTAGGGATCATCACCCAACCGGCCACAATGACGTTTCCCACTTGGAGAAGAGCAAATCCAATAAATGCGCGCAAATTATTAAAGTCATTAAAGAGCACTTGATAGAGCTGCCCGTCATTCCAAGAAGCGTAGCGCGCGGGTGGTGACTGCTCTAGAAGCTCCAGCATCTCAGTTCTTAGAAATTTTTGTTGATAGCGAGCAGGTGTAAAAAACAAAAGACGGGAGAGAGTTCTAAAAACCAAAATCCCCAAGGCAATGAGGAGAAACAAACCTACCGGAGCTTGAGGAAGTTCGCCTTGCACTTGTGCGATATCAGTTATTTTTTTTACTTCAGTCGGTAGTTGCGTTTGCAAACGATGGAGCATGTACAGCGAGCCAATGGCACCAAGGTACCAATACCAGAACTCTAAGAAATGAGCGGCAACCCAAGGAATGAATGAACGATTAAGGCGACGAGACATGAGGACATATTAGTAATACGCAGGGCGACATGTCAGTTAAAAGGCCAGGAGATATGTGGACAAATTGCATGCAAGTTTCTAGGATGTCCTCCACGCGCCCGTAGCTCAGTTGGTTAGAGTATTACCTTGACATGGTAGGGGTCACAAGTTCGAATCTTGTCGGGCGCACCATTTAATTTTCAAATAGAAAACCACCGCAAGGTGGTTTTTTTATTTGGAAATTAATTCCTGCCAGACAAGACGAAGAACACCGCAGGTGTTCGACAAAAATAGCAGGATGCTATTTTTGGGAACCGAGCGCAGCGAGGGAGTGCAAAGCACCCGAGGGCACGGAGCCCGAGGTCAATCTTGTCGGGCGCACCATTAACAAACACGTCTAGATACCGAATTTTTTTCTTAAGGTTTTAATTAGATCATTCTAAGAAGTGCAACAGACGATGTTGATAGTCGGAGGTGTCTTTGCGTTGTTTTATATATTTTTGATGAAGCAAAAAATTAAGAGCGCTACCTGTACCATTTTCTAAATTCAATCTATCAATTCTTTAAAATACTCTGGTCCTAAAATCTGTATGTTTCTGCGTGCAAAACTGCGGCGTCGAAGGATGAAATTCGTGGGTCGTGTAGGATTCCAGCGACGCGGGTTAGGCAGAATCGCAGCCAGAAGCTGGGCCTCATTGGGCGTGAGGTTAATAGCTTTTTTCTTCCAGAATTTCTGGGCGGCGGCCTCGGCACCGTAGAGTCCGGGACCCAGCTCAATCACATTCAGGTAAACTTCGAGGATGCGCTCTTTCCCCCATAAAAGTTCTATCAAGACGGTGAAGTAAGCCTCAAGGCCTTTGCGGAAATAAGTTCGTGATGGATAGAGAAAAACATTCTTGGCTGTTTGCTGAGAGATGGTGGAGGCACCGAGTTTACGCTTTCTCGTTTTATTACGTTTGATCGCTTTCTCGATCGCCTCGAAGTCGAAGCCGTGATGGTTGAGAAATTTTGGGTCCTCCGAGGCGATGACGGCTTTCTGCAGGTGAACCGAAACTTCACTCATGGGAACCCAGTCTTTTTTTACTGACATTTGCTCGCCCTTGAGGATGTACTCGATTGAGCGCAGAACCATTAAGGGCGTGGCCAGCACGGGCACCCAACGTAACACAAGCACCGAGAGAATGGAGAGCCCGAAGAACAAACCTATACACCACAAGAGAGCTCTCCCGAGTTTACGCAGGATAAAGGTTTTAGGATGAGACTGAGCGGTCTGGGCCATGAACGCATGCTAATTGAAGTTCTGTACTTTCGCAGCCAAGAAAATCAAATGATGAATCTAAAATGGAGGTGGCTTCGTGTTTTCAAGAGTTAGCTCCCTGTAATTCCTACCCTCTTAATTGTCTTCAGCAGCCCAAGTTTAGTTTTAACAAAGGTACGCCAAACTCTTCTCTTGCCAGCGGTATTAGACGTTTTGCAGGGTTGCTTCTAGCTTCAAAGAACTACATGCGTTTGTAGTTCACCCGCAATCGATCTCTCACCAACTTGGACAGATATCGTTCCGTCATCAAACAAAATGGCCCAACGATTATCTCGCTTGATGACTTCTTCAAGCTCAGTAAGAAAACTAGGTTTGAGAGAAAAGACTTCAATCTCTTGAGCGCGATGAACCTTTTCAGTAAGGATCTCACTTATAAGGCTCTCAGGATTTTTGTAGGTATACACTTTCACGGCACGTGAAACTTTGGTTGCTTTATGGAGTTTGCGAGCACTCGGATTACCGATCTCAATTAAGAGTTCATGCCCACCATGAGGTGAATCAATACTTATGGCCGCGGCATCAGGATCATGAAGCCCAGTTGGTGAAAATGCTAATCCTTCTTGGAAATTCAACACGTATGCTATCAAACGAGTCAGCATATAAGTTGTAGATTCTGAGGGGTGTTGCGCCACCCGAAAGTCGATTGTTTCATAAACTCCTCGATTAATATCCGAGAGTTCTATTTGGAAACGGTAAAGTGTGACGGTTAGGGCCATAAGTAACCTTAACATCTCCTATCTAGGCAGATTCGCATAGGAGAAACTCATGAAAAATTACCTCTTCTCCAAAATTCCAATCAATATTAAAATAAAGATAAAAACTACTTCTAGAGGATGAGATATGAAATTTTTTGTTTTAATGTTTACACTTTTCCAAGCCCTCAATTCTCAAGCGGAGGGTTTAAAGAAAGTAAACTATGCCAGTGAGACTGCTGATCTTTCAAATTCAAGTAATGGCAAAGCAGAAGAAAGCCTCACTCCTGAACAAAAAGAAAAAATTCTCAAAGAAGTTGAAGAGTTAAAAAAGAAGCAGCTGGAATCACAAAAAGTGCTTAATGATATTGAGGAGTCTGAAGAGTGAGATTTACCCTTTTATTAGTCCTCCTTTGTTCAACTGCTATGGCCCAAAACCTCAGCACCAGTTTTCCAGCGGGAGCAGGAGCTGCTTACAAATTAAAAACTAAAGGCAACTCCACGCCAGTGGCATTATCAATTTATGTTGCAGGTACGCGAGTGGACTCTGTGAATATCGAGTATTTTATGGAAGTTCAGGGCATAGTACCCGTCCAGATGTGGCAGCAGTTTGAAATTGGAGTGGCAAGCAAGGGCGCAGAAATTCGCAGTGGCTATGTCCAAACCAAAGAACTTAAAACTCCAGAAATTATGCCCAAGGAATATCTTCAGGGAGCTGCCGGTGGCATTCAAATGAATGATTTTCTGTTTGCCAAGAAAGAGCATCTCGATAAGTTTAAAGTTGGCGAAGAAACTGTAGAAATCGCAGCGGGAACAACTAAAGCGACTCATTATAAAACGAGCAATAACGGTCAAACTGTTGATTACTGGATTAGTGATGAAGCCAAGCCTTTCGGTCTCGTTATGCTTATTTCCAAAGGGGATAAACCTCAACAGAATTATGGTATAGAGCTTACGCATATTATCAGTAACGTAAAAGCCAAGATTCAGCCCGAGAGAACAACCCCACTTTCAACAGAAGGGAAAAGCCTCCTTGCGAAGCCCGAGAGTTTGCGCTGAATTATTTAGGAATCACTACTTCTGATTTTAGAAAGCACTGCGAGGATATCCTCTTGATCGATATCCACCCTACGCATCAGGGATATGACTTTAGTTAAATCGTCGGAATCTATTGCATCATAAAACTCTTGAAGCAAACCGAATGAAGCTAATTCCTCGAGGATCAAAGTTCCTTCAAAATCTTGGTCTTTCATATAAAACTCTCAATAATGCGGCGGCTTTGAATCGCCAGTCTCTGAGGCTTCCAAAATTTGTCTTTGCTCAAGTAACTCTTTTTCAAGTTTTTCAATTCTTTGTTGTTGCTCAGAAACGACTCGATTAAGTTGATAAATAAATTCTTCCTGATGAGAAAACTTCATTTCTAAATTGATCAGTCTCTCTTCGATCATATAAGCCTTTTCCTCATTCACAATCTGGGTCTGACATAGTTATTATGTCACTGAACTTTAAATGGGGAGCCCACTGTGTTCAAGTATGTTTTTTTGATTTTTATCTTATCTTGCGCCAAACTACCATCATCTCCTCAAACAAATAACATCGTCCGTATAGATGCTCCGGCCATTGGAGACTTTGACTTAGGGGCTTTTTCTGGACTTAGCTTCTCTCACAAAAGCCAAAATGGGGAGCTTCATTTTTGGAGCATTACTGACAGGGGGCCAAATCTCGAAAGTTATTCAGATGCTGAGCGTGGTGTCGTTCGCCCATTTTTAATGCCTTATTACCAACCACAAATCTTAGAAATTATTTTAAACCCAAAGACCCATTCGGCCCGAGTGGCCCAAAGGATACCACTAAAGAATTCAAAAGGGATGCCTCTCTCAGGTCTTCCCAATCTTCCTCCTTTGGCCGGCCGTGTGGGCGACGAATTCCCAGTCACAAAAGACGGCAAGTCACTCAGTTATGATCTTGAAGGAATAGACTCTGAAGGGGTTTGTTTAATAGAAAATAAATTCTGGGTGGCCGATGAATATGGCCCCTCTCTGCTACAATTCAATCGTCAAGGTCGCCTCTTAAAGAGATTGGTTCCAAAAGAATATGTCAGACAAGGTGAACCTGAAAGCCATATCAAAGAAGTGCTCCCCGAGCGTTTGATGACCAGAAAGATGAATCGAGGCTTTGAAGGCATTGCCTGTGCTAAAAATAAAATCTATGCCGTGATGCAATCACCACTTCCAGGTGATGGAAACAGTGTAATCATTTTAGAAATAAATCCTGCTCACCATAAAGTTACTAATCAATATCTATATCCTTTAAATGAAACGGGGACAGATAAGATTGGGGATCTCACATGGCATAACGGAAAACTTTATCTCATTGAGCAAAACAGTAGTACTGGAAAGAGTGGAAATCATTTTGTATTTGAAGTCTCGATGCCTAAAGGAAGAGATTTAAAAATACAGAAGAAACTTGTTTCTGATTTAACAAAGGCTGGCTTTGATTTTTCTGAAAAACTAGAGGGCTTAAGCTTTATTTCTCATGATGAGTTTGCAGTTGTAAATGACAATGACTTTGGCGTCGCAAACAAAGGAGACAAAAGTTATATCGGTTTATTTAGATATTAAAAACTATTACTCATGATTTTGGCACAGGAGGAGGATCGCCCGTTTGGCCATAATTAGGATCAGTGTCCCAGTAGTAAATAACCAACATAAGTGCTTTCAACACAACATATGTAGCCACTACACCGACAAGAATATTAGTAACCGGTGACCAAGAAGAACCTCTCTGTCCCATTGAATCCATATGTTCAGTGACGACTGAAATAAGCTCCTCATTAGATAAACGTCCGGCTTTGAAAAGCTCAACAGACTCTTTGATTTCTACAGACAACTGTTGGCTTGGAATCATCATTAAACTTTCTTGAACGAGTTCCTCAGAAGTCATGCCTTGATCTATTAGAACTTGAATACCTTGCTTAAGTTTAGCTTCTTCATTTTTAAGAAAAGCCACATCTCTTTGATCCCATTCCACATTCACAGCGTATTGGTAATTATTGATCAAAGTTTTAAATCCAGGCGCAGCGGCCATAGAATATTGAGTAAAACAAATGAAGGCTAAGAAGGGGTAAAGAATTTTTTTCATAAACAAGCTTATAGCCCATCTCAAATTCATCGTCTTGAGGGATTATAATTCTTACTTAATTTCGTGCAATCCATTGAATTAACTGATCAGAACTCATCGCTCCTGATTGCCTTGCCACCTCTTTTCCATTCTTAAAGATCAAAGTACAAGGGATCCCTCTAATACCGAACTGTGAAGAGAGAGCTTGTTCTGTTTCTGTGTTTATCTTAAGAAAGACGGCATTACTCTTTGAAGATGCTTGTTGAAATTGTGGCCCATAGCTTTTACAGGGGCCACACCAGCTGGCCCAAAAATCCACCACAACCGGAATATCACTCTTATTCACTATCCTTTGGAAGTCTTTAGAATTGACCTCAGAGACTAGGCCATGAAAATTCAATTTAGTCTGGCATTGACCGCAAATGGCTTCACTCTTTAGCGCTTTCTCTGATTGAACCTTATTCAAGGCTTGGCATTTGGGACAGGTGGTAAATGTATGACTCATAAATACTCCTCTAAGCTTAAGATGGGATCGAAAGTGTTAAAGTCAAGGCTTGCTTAGCGTCAAATGAGGAGGGCGGATTTTACCTCTTCAACTCTGATGATAAATCTGAGAAATTTTAAGAAACTCACTGGAGCTTCATATGTTTAAATTTATTCTTTTCTCACTCATTACTCTTTCAGCTTACGCTGCTCCTGATCTCGTGAAACTTGTTCCCCAATCCACAATTGCTGGGAAAACAAAGACAGAAATCAAGCTCAAAACTAAAGCTGGCACGATTGTAGAAATTGGAATTGATGATGAGGGAGAAATGGAAGAAGCCTCCGGGAGTTTAGCCGATAAGGGCGATGAGTTTGAGCCCGGTGATAAATCTTTAAGTCTTAAAGCCGTCGTTGAGATCCTAAAAAAAGAGGGTAAGAAGCTTCAAGGTGAATGGACTTATGAAGAAAATGAAGAAGGCGACTGGGTTTATGATTTTGAAGGGATCGAGAAAAATAAAGATGTAGATTACATCGTCAATGCGACGACCGGGAAAATTCTTAAAACTGAACTTGATGATTAATCCAATCCATTTCTTTTTTCCCTAAGGGTTGCACAAAAGAAGTCGATTCTAAATTTCCACTCATACCGATCACTCGTCCCGTATGGACGCCAATCAGTTTCAGGACGTTGTTCTGTCTTTGATAAACGGGGCCTCCTGAATCTCCAAGAACTCCTAACTTATCTGTCACTTTGATATAGGAGCCAAACCAAACTTGAAAAACAGAATCAACCCAAGTTCTTACATTACGTCCTGATCTTCCTCCATAGCCAATACGCTCAAAAGGCAAGAGTTCATTGACGTCTGAGATCTTGGGATAATTTAAATTGAGAGGGTAAGGAGCCTCAAGATGAAATAATCCAACATCAATACTTCCTCCCGGAAGATTCCCTCGATACCCGGGATGCATCTCTCCCCTCTTCACACCTGTATAAGAGAGAGAAGTAGAAAGATTCTCGCTGTTAGAAACTTTTGCAGATATAAATCCATCAACACAATGTGCAGCTGTGAGAACAACAGTTGGACTTAGCAGCACTCCAGAGCAGGTGGAAACGCCACCTGCTTTTTGCACAAGAATTCCAACTGAAGTATTAAATTCATTCCAATCGACGGCTTTCACCGGATGAGAAATTAGCATCAATATAAATAGCCACACTTAACTACTGAATCCTTACAGGCATCTCAGCTGCTTTAAATAAAGCTTCAATAGACGCTGGCTCAACTCCTTGAGGGAAGCGAACGGGGACAAGTATTTTATTTCGCGATATCTCTATATCTGAGAGATAAATAGCGTACTTCACGCCTTCCCTTCTAATGACTTTTGTAACTGCCTTTTTAATCTCTTCTGCACTCGCTTGAGCTCCACCAAAAACTCTAGGAGCAAAAACTAAATTGAGAACTTTAGCTTGCGCGGGCGCTGGAGGTTCAACCCCTTGTGAGATTTTTGCCACAATCGAGGGATCCATATGAGGATTGCCGTAGCCATTAAAATCTTGAATCGGATCAGTGGGAAGCCAAATAAAATCAGGATGAGTGGCGTTCAATTCATCTGGAGAATAATCTCTTGAATTTTCCTGATGATCCCACATCCCTTCACCAAGCATACGACCAGCGCTTAATATCTGAGTACCCTCATTATTGATTTTGACTTCAGCATCAAAATTGAGGCGGAATTTTAAGAGTCGACCTTCATAATCATCACCAAGATATTCGACATCTTCTTTGTCAGATATTTTATTAATATCGAATGGTTTTGAAATATGTCCAGGCTCAGTGCCGAGATCATTGGCCCAGTAAAACTTCATCCTCATCAAGACAGTCCAATAACTTCTATTCCCATCTCTGACTTCAGAGATATCTGTTTTTCTCAGTGGAAGTAAGCGATAACCTACCACTGGCTGGTTCCAAACTTCATCTCCAGTAAAACGATCCACCACAAGACCTGTTTTTTGAGCACCAATATAAGTAGTAAAGATCAGAAAAAATGCTTTTGGAGTGACGTCCCAAAACATTCTGTATTCATCAGTTGGTCGACTGTGGTCATTAACCCAAGCGCCGGTCTTTTTCTGCTTATCTGTAAGTCCAGCATTTAAGCTTCCTGAAGAGAGCCACAACTCTGTATAGATACCTTTTTGATCGGCAACACTTAATGTTCTACT
This sequence comes from Bacteriovoracaceae bacterium, assembly GCA_019752535.1. Taxonomy (GTDB): domain Bacteria; phylum Bdellovibrionota; class Bacteriovoracia; order Bacteriovoracales; family Bacteriovoracaceae; genus UBA6144. The sequence continues at coordinate 13,503 of JAIEMA010000023.1, read as the reverse complement.
TCCGACTTTTATTGATTTTCTTGGTTCTAATTCTTTAATCGCCGCACCTGACCATCCATTACAATGTCCCCACCAGCTCTCACAGGATTCTTTATCTTCACCCTTCAAGTGAGAGCAACTATGATTGTCACTCTCCCACTCATGCGGGGCTTTTCCTAATCCTGAAATCGCACCATAGGTTTCCATTGGGGATTGCCCACGACTTGATTGATTTCCTTCTGGATCTAATTTATTAGCAGTTCCCTTATAGGCATAAGGCCAAAAATTCCCGGCCCATGGAATGATACTGGGTTGAGAGACTCGATGCTGATTAAACAAATCTTTGATGCTATTTTTGTTCACATCAAAGTTCCCAGTTGTTTGGGCTAAAAGAGATGTTGAAAACAGAGTAATGAATAAAAATAAATATTTCATCGGCTTACTCCTACACTTAAAGGCTGTGTGACAGAGAGGAATCTTGAATTCTCACTAAAGCTAGGCCACGGCATATTTTGACACCAGCCTAAGGTCACGGGAGAGCCTAATTCATCTTTAAATTTCATCACTCCACCTGCGCAATCCGGGACTTGAAATTTACGATTGTGATGTTTTTGAATTTGATAAACGGCAATGCCATCAAGATTTTTTTCAAAAGAAGCTTTTGGATTTTTTAATTCAAAACTACTTTTTTGAATAGGCAGATCGATTGGAAAGAGAGAGAGACCAGAGCTTGAATCCATAGAATCAACATTGAGCATTCTTACTGTTTTTGTTTTTCCTGCTGATTCATAGATATCACGGTCAATAGAGTAAACTTTGTAATCTTCATCAAGGAACAAACGAGTCACGAGGATATCATTAAGCTTTAAATCGCCCTTGCTTCTCTTCTTCAATTTTAGGTCCGTGAATTCTAAAACCGCGCAACGCTTTGTTGTTGAAGCCAATTCTGATGGAAAAGCTTCTCCCGCTTTAATTTGAGCAAAAAGTCTTTGATTAATAAATTGCTTACAAGGATTTTCTGCGACAAGGCTCACTTCAAAAACCTGAGGCTTACCAAGATAAATTTCATCAACTTCTTTTGACTTTCGATTTTGTGTATTCATTTTTGGAAAGACGTAGACTTCAAATTTTCCGGGCTTCACTTTGTTTAAGTCACTCAACTTCGCACCCAATTCAGGAGCAGGCGATGCGGGAAGGCGATCCTCTCTAGAGAGAGCGAGAAGAGTTTCTGCATGAACTCTCTGGGTCGCCACATTTCGGTGGGGATTCCATCGTGAGGGGCTAATGTGAGAGCAACTCGAGAGTATTAAAAGACCAATCAAAATACGCATATGCACTCCTTGCAACTCTAATAGAATCCCCCCTAGTCAGAGGGACTGCAAGCGTGGTGAAAAGGAGGCAATTAGAGTCACCTTAACCGAGTGAAATGGTTAAAACCCTACGAAAAATCCTGTGTTTTGCTCAGCTAGAAGCCTTAGGAACTGGTAAGGCTTACCCGTCTTGTCGTGTAGGACGTCATCCCCCACGCCGATGGTATTGATCTGAACATGAGAATTGGCATTCCACTTTCTGACATTATTTAGGATCTCAAAAATATCATCTTTTATATTTGAGTTATGTAAACTTGGCTCACCATCGGTCAGAAGAACAATGTCGCTCATATCTTTGTATTGATTAAAGACATAACTAAGAGTGTCTCGAGTGGGTGTTCCGCCGTAGGGCTTCAATCCATAAACATAATCGATTACATCTAACTTCGTTTCTTTATTCAAGCGCTTCAGTTTTCCAAACAAGGCACGGTAAGGGGATCTATCTGAATTAGGAAATTGCACCACTTCAACATTGAAGTTTGAGGGCATCGACATGATCAGCATTTTGAGCCCGGCCTTGACCTGCCCCATTCGATCATGACCTTGATCTTCATACATCATGGATTTTGAAGTATCGAGAATGAAGACAATACTCTTACCTTTAAATTTAAATCCGACTTCAAGTCCTTGCCCGTCTGCCACACCCGAATCTTCTTTTTTTTCTTCTTCTACGACGACTGGCTGAACTTGCGCTTTAAAGTCTTCATTTTCTTGAATGGCTTTTTGAGCGCTCTCTCTTAATTCTCTGAGCTGCTCAAGTTCATTTTGGAGCTCTTGAATTTTTGCATCTTTATTTTTAACGTCCGAAACAACTTTATCGAGCTGACTCTCAAGAGGATTCCCCTTCGGAACAGCGACATATAAAATAATGACGGCACCCAAGGCACCAGAGATGATGTCCAGAAATGAGAGGGAGAATATGTTAACTTCTCTTCTCTTCACCATTAGTGATTCTCAATTTTATTAATAAAATTCTCGATCACAAACTCTTTCAAGTCAGAATGAAGCTTGTCGTACTTCTCTTGCAGCTCATGCAAATACCACATGATGATTATGGAAAGGACAAGCGAGACAAGAGTGGTATCAAACGCCACACCGAGTGCAGTGGTGATGGCATTCATGTCTCCAGAGTTAGCAATTCTTAGAGACAAGGCAAGGCCAATAACTGTACCGATAAATCCGAGAGAAGGAATAACCCAAACCAGATATCGAATGACAGATTGATCTGACTCAGCTTTATCTTGGTAGATCTCCACTTGGATTGAAACGATATCCATTAATTCGCCCATACTGTCTGCGCTTCTGAATTTAGTGCAGGTTTTTTTTAACAAATCGATCAGGATAAAATTTTCCTTCCGAGCGAGTTCAACTAATTTAAATTTCAAATTATTAATGTCGTTTGGTAAGAACACATTTTTTTCATTCGTGGGAATAACATTCATTCCGAAAGCTCTACGCTCACGATGAACTTTACGAATTTTTTTCTGAGTTTCAAAAAGAGCGAGAAAAAAAGCCATATAGGTCAGCGCTTGAATGTAGCCACCGCCTAAAAAATCTCCGCCTATGAGCAACATGATGCGATGGAAAGCGCTATCAACAGGGGAAGACTTGAGTCCCACCATGCCCAATCCGATAATGCCTAGCGATATTCCCGCCGAAAGAGTAACGTTTTTAAGATTTTTCATGCCAAAAATGCTCCCAACAAGGGTAAGATGCACCCTGATTATAGAATGAGGTCACCCATGAAAAAAATTGAAATCCATTCTGAAGCTGTAGAGAAGATTAAAAAATTTACCATAAACGACCAAAATCTTGGTTTTGGTAAGTATATGGCACCGATCATGATCATGTCTGAGTTTAAAAATGGCGCGTGGGGCAAAACTAGTCTCGTCCCCTACGGACCACTTCAACTCGACCCCTGTGCCAAAGTTCTTCATTACGCACAAGAAATTTTTGAAGGCTTAAAAGCTTATCGTCACCCAGACGGTCAGATCGCACTTTTTAGACCTGAGCTCAATGCTCGCCGATTTAATTTCTCTGCCAGAAGAATGGCCATGCCTGAAGTCCCTGAAGAAACTTTTGTAGAGGCTTGTGAAACAATCGCAGCTTACTGCCGCAACATCGTTCCGAAACGTATTGGTGAGTCTCTCTACCTTCGCCCTTATATGATTGCTTCAGAAGCTGGTCTTGGTATTAAGCCGGCCAAAGAATTTATTTTCGGCATTGTGGCTTCTCCTTCTGGAAATTATTTCGCCAGTAACAGCGTAAAGGTTTTTGTAGAGAGAAAAGAAGTCAGGGCCGCAACGGGTGGAATTGGGAATGCTAAGACAGGTGGCAACTATGCGGCCAGTCTCCATTCTTACAAGCGCACTCTTGATGAAGGCTGTGATCAAACGATGTGGCTTGACTCAAAAGAGCACGCTTATGTCGAAGAGATGAGTGGAATGAATTTCTTTGCCGTTATGGATGGCATTTTAAAAACTCCTCCACTTTCAGACAGTATTCTTGAAGGTATTACCCGTCGCTCTCTCATGGAACTTGCTCTCAAGCGTAAGTGGACTGTAGTTGAAGAAAGGATTCACATCGATGAACTGATTTCAAAAGTTAAATCGGGAGAATGCTCGGAAGCCTTTGTTTGTGGAACGGCTTCGGTGCTCGTTCCTATCGCAAGTTTTAAGTTTGATGATGGCTCAACTTATCATATGAAAGAGCCTGAAGGTAAACTCTCTTTGGAGCTGAAAGAAGAGCTCGTCAACGCTCAAGCCGGACGTGGCGAAGCGCCTGAAGGCTGGGTTCACTTTACTCCCAATATTGAATTCTAGAAAAAGAAAGGGCCCCGAAAGGGGCCCTTTTTGTTTGAGCGATTAGCCAAGCGAAGGAAGGAGTTCCATACACAAGATGGCAACAAACGTAGGGAATAAGGCACCTTTCAATAAACCCAAAGGAGAGATAGATCCTCCTTCGAAGTTCTCTTTCAAGATTCCATAACCCGCTGGGTTTGGAGCATTAGCGATCACTGTTAAACCACCACCAGTCACAGCGCCAGCGACTAAGAAATATTTTGCACTGTCAGTGAGCTCAACAAGTGAACCTAAATAAGTCAAAGCTGCGTTGTCTGTAATGGCCGTAAGTCCAGTCGCGCCAAAATAGAGAGCTTGATCAGACAAACCAGAAATCAGCGGCTGCAACCACCATTGTTGAAGAGAGCCCAAAACAATTAGGCCTCCGAGGAAGAATCCAACCATGAGTGATTCTTGAATCTTCACTCTCTCATCTTGATATTCATTTGTGACTTTTACAAATCCCATAAAGAAGAGGAACAAGCCTAGAAAGAAAACCATATGGTGAGCTGTTAAAACCACTACACCCAAGAAGATCACATGAATCGCAGTGATCCAAAATGGAGGATGCATCTTCTCAGTATTCTCTTTACGAAGTTGAAATTCACCGGCCAATTCTTTCTTAAACATGAATGCGATAGTCAAAGTACTGATCAAACAAGAAATAGCTGCTTTGTAACCAAACGCAAGCGCCATGTGAGACATTCCCCACCCCCACTTATGGGCCACCATAAGAACCGGAGGAGCCGCGAAGTGAGTGAGTGTTCCACCAATCGATACGTTCACGAATAATAAACCGATTGTGGCGTATTTGAATTTTGTACTCATCTCTCTTGAGAAGAAGTTCTTTTGAAGAATGAGTGCCGTCACAGTCATAGCAGCTGGCTCAGTGATGAAAGATCCAAGAAGTGGACCCACAACAAGTGCAGTGAAATAGAAAGCCATTTTCCTTGGAATCGGAACAACTTTTGAAATGTTCACGATCACCACTTCTGCAAGTTTAATCACAGGACGAGTCGCGGCCATGGCCATAATAACGAATACAAATACTGGTTCTGTAAAATTTAAACCTTCAAGGTAAGGAATCGGTTTTCCAATTCCTTCAACGGCGGCCATAAAAGCAAGAAAAACTGCTGCCCACATACCGAAGACAGCTTCAACTTCAGCAAGAAAATGGAAGAGGTTTTCTCCCATAGAACCTTCTGGATAGTGATGGGCCATTTCAGCAAACTTAGAAACAAGAAACGTATGAAGGATTGCAACTGCAAAAATAACGGTTGCCCCCACCTCAACTATGGATGGATTCATTTCCTCTCCTTGGAAAAATTTTCTTTAGTTTAACTTGTTTTAGACAAGAATGACGCAAAAAATAATTTGCGACTTGATCACTCAACCATCTTTGCCAATTGAGTTCACTGGACAGGCATCCGATTGTTCCTGACATAGCTCAATTTCTTGAGGGGTGGTCGGCTGTTTTTTAACGTAAGCATTTCCATGATCATCTTCAGCAAAAAACTCAGGAGCTCCTGAGTAACAAACATTACAAGCGATACATCCCTCACCAGCATTATCGTCTGGGTCTGTGCAGTAAAAGGCACCGGCCACATTTTTTTCGTGCTTATTCTTGGGGTTCGCCATGATTGCTCCTAACATGCTAAAGTGAGTCTCCAATATAAGGACTCTAGCTTGTAACGACAAGTCTAGGAATTGAATCTTTGCTTTGCGTTAAGGGGAATTTATTATGAACAACTCTGCCGTAGAAAGGGCTAAAGCTTGGTGCCAACACCCGGCCATTGATTTAAAAGATCGCCAAGAAATTCAAAATCTCATTGATAAAAAAAATGACCTAGAAATTCAAGACCGCTTTTACAGAGGACTTGAGTTTGGCACGGGTGGCATGCGAGGTGTGCTTGGTATGGGTGAAAACCGTATCAATAAATACACTGTCAGACGAGCCGCTCAAGCTGTGGCCCTCACTTTAAAAAAACATTTTCCTCAAGGCTCAAGCATTGTCGTTTCCTATGATTCAAGAAACGGCTCTCGTGAATTTGCTGAAGAAACTTTATGTGTCATGGCCGCTCACGGAATTAAGGGTCGTATTTTTCGTGCCCTTACTCCTACCCCAATGCTCTCCTATGCGATTCGCTACTATAAAGCCCAAGGTGGCGCGATGGTCACAGCGAGCCACAATCCTCCAAAATATAATGGCTATAAAGTTTTTTGGAATGATGGGGCCCAAGTCGTCACACCAGTCGATAAGGAGATCGTAGAAACTTATAACTCCCTCACTGATTGGTCAGAGCTTAAATCGATGAGCTTTCAAGACGCCATTTCAAAAGGCTTTGCTCAGGACTGCGACTCAGAAGTAGATGAATCTTTTTTCCGAATCATCGAAGAGAAAGTCATTCTCAATCGAGAGCTTTGTAAAACCAAGGGCAGCGAACTTAAAATTATCTACACTCCCCTTCATGGAACTGGTCTTGTTCCCTGCGAAACAATTCAGAGACGTTTAGGCTTTAGTGAATTTCACACTGTGAAAGCTCAAGCCCTACCGGATGGGAATTTTTCAACTGTGAAGTATCCGAATCCAGAAGATCCTGAAGCTCTTAAAATGGCAGTGGATGAAATGATATCTAAAAATGCGGATATTGTTTTCGGAACCGACCCAGACTGTGATCGCTTAGGTGTGGTCGTGAATCAAAAAGGGAAGCCTTTTTACGTGAATGGTAACCAGCTGGGCGCACTGTTTTTGCATTATATTTTCACGACCAAAAAAGCTCGTGGCGCAATTCCTACAAATGCTTACGTCGTGAAGAGCATTGTGACTTCGCCAGTCCAAGATGCAATTGTCAAAAGCTTTGGCGCTGAAATCATGGCCACTCTCACTGGTTTTAAATGGATGGCCGATCTCATCCGCAAGCTTGAAGAGCAAAAAACTGGCAAAAATTTTGTTTTTGCTTCAGAAGAGTCTTTCGGCTACATGCCTCACCATGAATGCCGAGACAAAGACGGTGTCTCATCAGTAGCACTCATGAGTGAAATTGCACTTTTCTACAAGCTAAAAGGCATGACTCTTGTCGATGCGTTAGATGAAATTGCTGAAAAATATGGATTCTTTCAGGAACATCTAGTCTCTCTTGATTATGAGGGAATTGAGGGTGGTCAAAAGATTCAAAGAATCATGAATCATTTCAGATCCACTTCACCTAAGGACATCGTCGGAAATTCTGTCGAAAAGATGACTGACTACTTAAGTAAAGACAGTGGGCTTCCTTCAAGTAATGTTTTAGGTTTCCAATTTAAAAATGGAGACCAACTCTTTTTGCGTCCATCTGGGACTGAACCTAAAATCAAATTTTATATTATGGTTTGCGAAAAAGAGGGAGAACTTAATCAAAAGAAAGGAAAAGCTCAAAACAAGATCGAAGCGATTGAAAAATTCATTCGCTTAACTTGCGAGACTCTATGACTGAAGCCATTGTTCTAGTCAGTGGAGGAATGGACTCCCTAGTATGTGCCGCTATTGCGCTCAAAAAGCACACTCATGTCGCTTTCCTTCACATGGATTATGGTCAAAAAACATCTCTCAGGGAGCAGGAATCCTTTGAGAAGATTGCTGATCACTACCAAATAAAAACTCGCAAAATAATTAATGTCGGATTTTTAAGACAAATCGGTGGTAGCTCACTGACAGATGACAAGATTTCTGTGAAGGATTTTAAAGGGGACTCTAACCTGATCCCCGATAGCTATGTTCCTTTTAGAAATTCAATTATTCTCTCTCTCGCAGTTTCATGGGCAGAAGTGATTGGTGCGCAACATCTCTATATTGGGGCGAACTGGGAAGATTCTCCAGGCTATCCGGACTGTAGACCAGAATACTATGAAGCCTTTAACCAAGTCGTTAAAGTGGGGACGAAAGCTGGAAACATTCATATTGAAACTCCGGTCATTCGTCTTAAGAAGAAAGAGATCGTACAAAAAGGCCAAGAATTAAAGGTACCCTTCGACTTGAGTTGGTCGTGCTATGCACGAGCAGATAAAGCCTGCGGCATTTGTGATTCTTGTGCTTTACGCTTAAGAGGTTTTAAAGAAGCTGGGATAGGAGATCCTATCCCTTATATCAAGGAGTGATTATGAAATTTTTATTATTGGCCCTCGTTATCTCTCTTCCTGTTTTAGCAGAAGAGAAAGATCAAAAAGGTGAAATGTTTGCAGAAGCCAAAGCGCAAATGCTCTCGAACCTCGATCAGCGCATTAGCCATCTCACAAGCACTAAAGCTTGTGTATCAGCAGCTGCTGATGGCGCCGCTTTAAAGAAGTGTCGTGAAGAGATGAAAACAGAAATGAAAGGTATGCATGAAGAAATGAAGAGCAAGCGCGAAGCTTTTAAAGCCAAGCGTAAGGCGATGAAAGGTAACTAACTAAAAAGCCCTCGAAAGAGGGCTTTTATTTAATAAAGTTGGACGAAATCACCTTCAGTTACTGATCCCCCTGAGTGGAGTATCGCAATTGTTCCATCAGGCCCAAAGTAATCCATCACTTCTAAAGTTCCTTTCACATCCCCTTTAGAAATACCAATCAAGGCTCCCGTCTCAGGGTCATAAATATCCTGGCCCTCAGTGATGACTTTTAAAATATCACCAATGTTTACACCACTGTCTCTGCCGGCATTTATGTAGATTTTAGTTCCAATGATTTTCGCCACTCGGCCGGTCCAATCAAGCTTGCCACCAATTTGAATCAATCGTGGCAAAAACTTTCTCACGGCAACTCGAGTAGAATAACGAAGAAGGTCTTGGCGGTAGGCTAAGTTCTCTTCATTCTCAGTCACATAAAATCTAAAATTATCATCATGGACACTGCCATCCACAATATCGGTCAAAAGCTCTTTGCTGGAGATGACGTCGAAAACTTTGATTTCAACTTTTGTTTCGGCAAGAGCTTTAGTCTTTCTCACAAATCCGATCTCATCAGAAGCCTGACGAATTCTAGCGTCAGTGATGCGGCCAAAAACAACTAAATTCACTCCGGCCATTTTAGCTTTGCGAGTGAGCTGAGCAAGTTTCACTCCACCGCCTGAATAGATGTCTTTTGAAGTACCAAAAATTTGAGCGGCCGAGGGGTCAACAAGGTAGTCTTTTGATCTCATGACTTCGCGACGAAATTCTTCTGTCGCTTGGATGGCCAAATCCTCTCCACCAAAGGGCGCTTCGTTAAAGAAGCTCAGAAGAGCAATTTTTTTTCTAATCGGATTAAATTCTTTAACATTCTTTGGTCGCTGGCCGTACTGCTGATTTCCGGGGTCCAGTGGAGTGCGACGTGTTGGTACTGCACACGCATTGAGCAAGAAACACAGAATTAAAAATAAACGCATATTGCCTCAAGGGGCGCTTGATTATGGTTTATTGCCGACAGTGATAACCACTTCAGCACCAGTTGTATCCACAGTTAAAGGGCGACCCCATTCTGATTCTAACTCTTTTGCGGCTTCAACTAAAGACTTGAATTTGTTGCCTTCACCACGAAAGAAAACCAACACTCGAGCTTCACCTGATTTGAAAGAATCCAACTTGCCATGAGCTTGCATAGGGGCAGCTTTCACACGTATCCATTCAATAAATCGCAGGGCTTGGCCCAAATGAGTTGGATTTATGATCCGAATAAGCATCGAGTTCGAGAGGGAAACCGACTTTCCTACTTGGTTTTTTACTTCTAAAAACTTTCCAAGCGGATAGCGATAGCAGTGAGAGGCGACGGCAGAGTTAAACTGCTTTTGCTCCCCCATTCTAAGGTTTTGTATCTCACTTGGTAGATCTGCATACTGAAGGACTTGCTTTGTATTCAGGTCCTGCAAAATGAGTCCACCAGCATAACTCATTTTCGTTTCGGGAAGACTTCCACTTGAAACTTCTCGATTAAGATTTATGTTCACCGTTAAAAGTAAACTTCCTATCAGCTCTGGTGAAACAAAGCTGCTCATATTCTTTTCATCTTGTAATCGCCACTTATCCAGTAAATCGCGACAAGCTTGATCACAAATCACCACTTCTTCGACATCAGTGGGAGTGTTTTCTTGAAACCATTTTAACCATTCAGCTTCAATCGGTGAAACAAACTCCTCCGCTTTGGTGAGCTTAAGATCAGTCCAGCTAAAATTCAGTGGCTGAACGTTCGCGAGAAGATAGAGCTTGCGAAAGGTTTTTGATTCTTCTTGAAGCATCCTTTGCACATGGACACTTAAAAGCTTGGCATCAGGCTCCCCTTCAAGTGTCATCTGCCACACTCCCACACTATCAGGATGAGGAGCAAACTTTCTAATAGTGTATTTTTTTAAAAGTTTATCCCAGCCAGCAAAGACAAACCGACTCTTGTTCTTTTCGTAAGTCAGTTTTTGTACAAGAGCGTCTGGAGTCAATTGCTGTGGTCCCAGTTCAGCCTTTAAGCGTGGCTCAACTTGAGCATAGAACGTTTCAAACTTTTTATTGAATGCAGAATCATAGGCATCAACCTCTAGATTCATTTTTCGCATTTCAGACTTAATTAAATCCTCAACCGACTTTCTAAAAATAGCTTGTCTGACATCATCCTCAGGAACAGCAGAAGTCATTGTCATCTCAGATTCTACAACTCCTGCTTTGGCAAGCCAGAGAGGAAAAACGGCTAACAGCGTTCCAAGTACTAACCATGCCAATCGATTCACTGACGTACCTCTTCAATTTTTCCATCCACAATAAAACTAACTGAATTATGTTGAAGTATTTCATTAATTTTTGCGGCCATCTGAGGAGATGGGGCAACTAAGAAATTATCATCTAATGGAAGCCTTGCTCTTCCATCTGTCGATTCAAAAACAAAGTGAATAGGAACTGTCCCACGGTAGCTCAAGAGAATTTGTCTCACTCGAGTCAGTGAGTGAAGATTTAATCTCTCCACAGGCAAGCTCACTCTCACCGCCGTCACTCTTTCATCCGCAGAGTCTTTAAGTGGTGTGATTTTTTCTGGGAAAAACTTTTTTGGATCTTCCGAAAGATTCACATGACCACTAATCAGCACGGGCTCGTCACCTGAGAGCATTTCATGAACTTCAGCATAAATACGAGGAAAGAGTAAGCATTCAATTTTGCCACTTAAATCTTCAAGATTTAAGAAAGCCATCTTGTCGCCCTTCTTCGTTAAAATGACTTTGATTCCAGTGATTAATCCCCCAAGCACCATCGGTCTTCTGCTAGGATCCGCATCTTGACCGCGAGGATTAAAGCCTTCTGGCTTTGGTACGGTGGGTAGAGTTTGAACATCTGCAATCTGCATGCTGGTTAATTTTGCAAGAATCTCTTTATAGCGATTGAGAGGATGGCCAGAAATATAGATTCCTAAAAGCTCGGCCTCAGTTGAAAGTTTTTCTTTCTCACTAAATTCTTCGCACTCTTGAATATGAAGAGATTCACTTACTTCTTCGTTCGTTTGGGGGCCACCCATATCGAAGAGATTGGTTTGCCCCATACTCTTCTCTTCTTGTTTTTTCGCCCCGTAAGCGGTGATCAATTCAAGATTCTCTAGAAGTGTCTTACGATTAAATTTCTCGCAAGAATCATAGGCGCCCACTTTTACGAGAGATTCCATCACTCGAGAATTCACTTCTTTTGGGTTCACGCGTTCAGAGAAATCGATAAGTCCTTTAAAAGGGCCGTTCTCATTTCTCTCTTTAACAATCGCCTCAACAGCATTGTTACCCACGTTTTTAATCGCTCCCATGCCAAAGCGAATCGTGTTGCCGACAACGTTAAACAACCACAAGGATTCATTAATATCTGGCGGTAGAATATCAATTTCATGCTCACGGGCATCTTGAGCGTACATCGTAACCTTATCCATGTTGGAAATTTCTGTTCCAAGAAGTGCAGCATAGAATGCAGCTGGATAATAGCGCTTCAGATAAGCCGTTTGATAGGCAATGACTGCATAGGCCACAGCATGAGACTTGTTGAATCCGTACTCAGCGAAACTCGCCATGAGATCAAAGAGGTAGGCACTCTTGTCTTTATCAAAACCACGGGCCAGAGCTCCATCAATAAAGATTTGCTTATGGCGCTCCATCTCATCAGCTTTCTTTTTACCCATGGCCCTACGAAGCATGTCAGCTTGACCAAGGCTGTAGCCTGCGATTGTGCGGGCCACGTTCATTACCTGTTCTTGATAAACAATAATGCCGTAGGTGTCTTTGAGGAGTGGTCGAAGCTCTTCAAAAATATATGTTTCAGGTTTTCTACCGTGCTTAATCTCAACGAATTCATCATGCATCCCCATTTGCATCGGACCTGGTCGATAGAGAGCATTAATAGCGGTAATATCATCTATTGAGTCTGGTTTAATCCGTTTACAAAGATCTTTCATGCCCGAGGATTCGAGTTGGAAGACACCAGTCGTGTCACCATCACCGATAAGAGCGAAGACCTCTTGGTCCGTCATCGAGATGTCTTCAATGTTAAAATTCTTGTCGTGATCGCGACGAATAAATTTCACCGCATGATCAATCACAGTCAGAGTTTTAAGTCCTAAAAAGTCGAATTTAACCAGACCAATTTTTTCAGAGAAATCTTTATCAAATTGTACGACCTGCTCACCTTCTCTGCCTTTATAAAGTGGGCAATAAGTCACAAGAGGATCATTCGTGATGATCACGCCTGCAGCATGAATTGAAGCATGACGATAGAGACCTTCGAGACGTTTTGAAATTTGAAGAACGCGACGAATTTTTGGATCATTGTCTTCAAGATCTTTAAGCTTTGGCTCTTTATCAATGGCTTCTTGAAGCTCAATCCCCAATTCATCAGGAATAAGTTTCGCTAGTGCATCTGCCTCTGAATAAGGAAGAGCAAAAACACGGGCCACATCACGAATAACGGCTTTAGCTTGAAGTTTACCAAAAGTAATAATTTGGCCAACTCGCTCCTCTCCATATTTCTGTGTGACGTATTGAATGACTTCTTGGCGACGATCCTGACAGAAATCGACGTCAAAGTCTGGCATTGAGATACGTTCAGGATTGATGAATCGCTCAAAGAGAAGATTGTATGGAAGAGGATCAATGTTGGTAATGTCTAAGCTATAAGCCACAAGTGAACCTGCACCCGATCCGCGTCCAGGACCAACCGGAATATCATGAACTTTAGCCCAACGGATGAAGTCAGATACGATGAGGAAGTATCCAGTGAATCCCATCTGCTTAATGAGTCCAATTTCAACTTCTAAACGATCTAAATAAACTGATTTGAGTTCTGATTCCCAATTAGGTTTGGCGAGCAGGTGTTTGA
>JAIEMA010000014.1 GCA_019752535.1 Bacteriovoracaceae bacterium | reverse complement strand
ATGAAAGTCAGAAAAATCCCAAGTTTGTGTGATATCATTTGTGACAGATCCAAATCAAAAACTATGCCTCTTTGTTCAGTGAAAATATATTGTTTGAAAGAAGGTTTAAAGAACTTTTTTATGTTTAAAAAATTACTTGAGCCTTAATCTCCCTTTAGAGGGGGTTGTTCTAGATTATGGATCCGGTTCGGGGATTTTAGGTCTCTCCGTTTTAATTATGAATAGTCACTGGAAGGCGACTATGGTCGATATTGATCCAGAGGCACATAGGAATTGTATTCAAAATATGGAACTCAATAAAATTGATTCCAGCCGAGTTGAGATGAAACTACTCGACAAAAGACCAAGCTCACCTTTTCCGTTGGTGTTTGCTAATATTTTGCAGAATATTCTTCATGATGAAAGAGACTATTTAATTAGTATGACACTTCCTGGTCACTATCTTATTTTGTCTGGTTTGCTAAAGAGCCAGCTCGATGAAACCTGTGATTTCTATCTTAAGTCATCTGAAGTTGTTTTGTTTAACAAAGAAGTTCTAAATGATTGGGGTTGTTTGGTCTTGAGGAGAAAATCTTGAGGGCCATTTATATAAAGGATCACATTTTTTTTAGTGGAGAGATGTTGAGTCTTGGTGATGAATCTTTTCATCATTTAACGAAAGTTATCAGAATTAAAAACAATGAAAACGTTCTACTTCTCAATGGGATTGGCTTAAAAGCTATCGCTTGTATCCAGAATATAACAAAAAAAGAGATTGTATTAAAAGTGGAGTCGGTCACGACTTGTGAGCGATTGAGCAATGTGCAGGCTTTAGTATTTGCTCCCAAGAAGGATGCATTAGATCTAATGCTTAAAAGCGCTTGTGAACTTGGAATTGAGACTGTTTATCTTTATAGGGGAGAATTCTCTCAAGAGCGTTTGCCTGAAGAAAGAAGAATTCAAGCCATTTTGCAAAGCGCCGTAGAACAATCTAACAATCCATGGATGCCAAATGTCGTAATTTTGGAATCAATAGAGAAAATGGATCCTCAAAATTTCGAGAAAATTCTTTTATTAGATTTAAATGAGTCTGAATCGTCTCAATTTAAGATTAATTTGAAGAATAAAAATCTCATTGTAGTCGGCCCAGAAGCCGGTTTTTCAGAAACAGAGAGAGAGAATATGAAGAAATGGGGAAATGCCTATTTTTTAAATTTTCCAACTCCAATTCTTAGAGCCCCAACTGCCTTAGTCGCTGGGCTTGGATGGATGTATGCTCGAGCTTGAAGGGACATGATGGATGAAGTAGGCTTATATGAGGAGAACTCAATGGATATTCAGCAAAACGTTACACCAAAAAATACTCCCCCTCAGGTAGAGGATTTTTTTGATGATTTCGACTTTAAGCCACTGAGTACTGGATTGGGTTTTCATCATGAAAACAAGCAACAAGAAGCTGTTAAAGAGGCTTCACGAGTTGTTAAAGAGCGTTCTGCAAATTTGAAGCAAACTCAATCTCAAAAGGCAACTCATCCATTTGAGCAACACGTTCTGTCTCATCAGAAAGTCGAGGAGACTCGTGATTTTGTTCAGAGTGATCTTGCTCTTTTTTACGCCTCATCAAAACCTGTAGAGATTCAAATTGAAGAGCCTACTCAATCGATAGAGCTGGCGCCAATGGCCATTCGTCTCTCTGCTTTTGTTCTGGATATCGTTATCGTGTCAGCTTTGGTTTATTTTACTCTTGGTCTAGTCTCATATTTAACAAATCTTGATTTCTGGAACAGTGTGATGGGCTTTGACCCTCTTGCACTCCTGTCGGTAGGTTTAGTTTTTTCGAGTTACTTTCTTCTTTATTTTACCCTCTTGGAAAAATTTCAAGGAAAGTCCATTGGTAAGGACGTGATGGGAATTAAATTAGATATTTCTTCAAATTCACAAATGACGAATGTCTTTTTCAGATCACTCATTACTTTGGTTGGCTTCTTAAGCCTTGGACTTACCAGTTATGTTGATTTGCCTGGAGTTATGACAAGAACAAAAGTTGTGAAAAGGTAATGAGTCTCTCTCAACCTATTCTAGATATTCTTAATCGCTCCAAAGGTAAAAAAATTGTTTTCACCAATGGCTGTTTTGATATTCTTCATCGCGGTCATGTTGCTTATTTAAACGAAGCAAAGAAATTGGGTGACATCCTAATAATCGGCCTTAACTCCGATGCAAGTGTTAAGAGATTGAAGGGGTCAGAGAGGCCAATTAACTCTGAACTTGATAGAAAATTTGTGCTTGAGAATCTTAAGGCTGTCGATGGAGTTGAAATTTTCACCCAAGACACGCCCCTAGAATTAATTAAACTGATACGTCCTTCTATCTTGGTAAAGGGTGGAGATTGGAAAATTGAGCAAATTGTGGGCTCCGCAGAGGTGATTGGCTGGGGAGGCGAGGTTTTGTCGCTCAATTTCGTCGATGGATACTCTACGACCTCCGTAATCAATAAATTTAAAAAATAGGGCCGCCACTTATCCTGGGCGTTTAATCGTCATTTCGGACTGTTAGCCCTTAAGCTAACTAAATTTTCTTTTAGAAATATAACTATAATATATTGAAATTATTGTGAAACTAAATTTTCCGACAACAATACTCGGAAAAGGCTCAAGAATTACCTGATTGACCCGATCAGCTATGCGAAGTGGGGGTATGGGATTCCCACAAGTATACACAAGGTACGTTTGTTGAAAGGAGTACGTTCATGGGCTTAAGGATTAATACAAACATAGCTTCTCAGGAAGCGCAGAGGAATTTACGAGTAAATTCTGCTGAACAAGAAACAGAGTTTGCTCGACTGAGTTCGGGTAAACGAATCACAAAGTCTGCAGATGATGCTGCAGGCCTCGCCATTGCTAAGAAGTTAGAAGCTTCTAACCGTGGTGTAAAAATGGCAACAAGAAATGCCAACGATGCTATTTCTGTTGTTCAAGTCGCAGAGGGTGGTTTGAATGAATCTTCAAACATTCTTACACGACTCAGAGAGCTTTCGATCCAAGCAGCTTCAGACACAGTTGGTGAGCAAGAGAGAGGTTATCTAAATCTTGAATACCAACAGCTGACTCAAGAATTGGATCGTATTGCAGTCACAACGACATATAATAATATGCCGCTATTAAAAGGTGATGCTGGCGGAGGTGTTTTAGACTTCCAAGTAGGTGCCTATGGTGGAGAAGAGAATAGAATTCAATTCGATGCCTCACAAACAGATGCAACGATAGAAAATCTAGGTATTGATGGCACAAGCGTTGTCGATAAGGGCGATGCGGCCGGAAACCTTGAAAAAATTGATAGAGCTTTAGATAAGGTTAACGGTTTTAGAGCGAATCTTGGTTCAATGCAATCAAGACTTCAATCTTCAATCTCTAACTTAGAATCAACTTATGTTAACCAAGAAGCAGCTCGTTCACGTATTGAAGATACTGATGTAGCAGATTCATCTGCAAAATTAGCCTCTATCAATATTATGAAAGCAGCTGGAACAGCGGTCTTGTCGCAAGCCAATGATCTTCCAGCCTCAGCTCTGAAGTTAGTAGCGTAGAAGATTCCTTGAGTGGGGGAAGCTCGTTAGCCACTCACGTACCTTGAAGAAAATACCCATTACCCACCATGAGTAATCATGGTGGGCATTTGGTAAAAAGAGCGGAGTTGTTGTGTCACTGATTGGAGATAATAAATTAAAAAAAATCTATGATTCTCGTCAAATCGGACATCAACTTCTATCGGTTAAAGAGAGTCAGGAAGAGGCATTCGTTTGGAGGTTTGTCGGAAATAAAAAAATTCTAGCCCCTATTAAATTTGAAATTATTAAAAAAGCCAAAGAAGAGTTTCAAATTAAAGCGGCTCCTGGTCATGAAGCTTTGTTTCAAGAAGTCATAGGTAGCAGTGATAAATTAAATTTTTTTCTTCCCCACACACTTCTTCTCTTTCAATCAAAATTACAAGAAATAAATCATGACGGGTCTGTTTTGGTGCTATTTCCTGAATTTCTTGCTCAGCTAGAAAGAAGGAAATGGTTAAGAATGAATTGCGAAAATAAAGTAAAAATAAAAACACAGTTTTGTAAGCAAGTGCTCGAACCCAAAAAAATGAGTCAGTTCTTTGGAAAATCACTCGTCGATATGAGCGGGGGAGGATTTTCTCTTCTTGCTTCGAAAGCGGAGTCAAAATTCTTTTTAAGTGGTGAGGTAATCAAGAACCTAGAATTGATTATAGAAGATGAGAAAATATTAGTAGATGTTGAGACGGTTAAGGTTCAGGAGATTTCGACCTACGATCCAAACTCGATCAACCCCAAAGCTTGGAAAATTAGCTTTAAATTTCAAAAGATCACCAAAAAACATCAAGATTTTTTAATCAAGTTTGTCTTTCAGCACCTAAGTGAGAATGAAAAGGCTATTTAAGCCAGACTTTTAGCATGATATAGTTTCATCATGACAAGTTTCGTATCCATTTCTGACATTCACATTAGAGAAGTTGGTGATAGTGGCTATCAATGCCTGGAAGACTTTTTTAATCATCCAAAAACTAAAGCCGCCACACACATAGGTCTTCTTGGAGATATTTTTGATTTGGTTGCAGGTAATCACAGTGAGTATCTTGTTAAATGGAGCAAAGTTTTTGATTTAATAAGATTTCAGTGTCAGATGGGTAAGGTTGTGTATTTTGCAGAAGGTAATCATGATATGCACCTGTCTCGATTGATAAAAAATGTGACCTCAAGTTGGCCCTTAAATGAAGCTCACCTTTTTCAGGTCATTGTTGATGATATGGTTTTGGAAATGAATGGATTGCATATCCTGATTGGCCACGGGGATGAATTGAACCAAGAGGACACATCCTACTTGAAATATAAAAAATTTATCAAAAAGCCAGTGATGAATTTTATTGCGGACTTTGTCATGCCATTCAGTGTTCTTGATTATGTCGGGAAAAAGGCCAGCCAGCACTCAAGAAGCTATGGAGAGAGACTCTATAACGAAGAAGAAGTGAAAGAAAAATTTCGTAAAGGTGTTGTTAATATTAAAAAAGATAAATTAAATTATATTGTTGGTGGACACAGTCACGTTGTAGATAACTGGACTCATAAAGAAATTCAATATCTCAACAATGGATATCCCCCCAAGTCTAGAAAGTTTGTTTCTATCGATTCATCTGGGGGGACGTTAGAGTCATTCTATTGAAGTGGAACCATCGCTTCAACTTCTCTTTTTAAATGCTTTATCTCGCTTACTTCCCTCACCTTCGATTCAGTACGATCCTCGCCCTCATGGGTATTTGTCTCTTTTGAGACCACGATCAACTTATCAGCAAATGAAGCAATCTGTGGAAGATGCGTGATGGCTATCACTTGTGAATTGAGACTCACCTTTTTTAGGCTTTTTCCAATATGAAGCGCCGTCTCACCACCCATGCCGGTATCGATTTCATCAAAGAGGAAAATGCTAATTGAGTCATGCGTTGCGAGTACTTGTCTGAGTGCCAGAAGAATTCTTGAAAGTTCTCCACCAGAGGCGATCTCTTTGACTTTATAAAAACCTTCACCGGGGTTGGTTTGTGCCATGAAAGAAAGCTTAGTAATACCATTTTCGGTCAATTCACTGCTCTTTTCAACTTGAAGCTTAATCTCAGCTCCATCCATTTTTAGATCTCTAATCGTTTGAGTCAGCTCTTTTGAAAATTTAATTGAATTCGTCATTCTTTTGCTGTGAATTTCAATTGCACTTTTCTGTAGTAGAGAAGAAAGCTTATTAATTTGAAGGATAATATCTTCAAGGTTTAAACCTAGTGAAGATAATTTTTTTTCTTCAGATTTAAATTGAGTCAGAGTTTCAATTACTGAATCAATTGAGCCACCAAACTTCCTCTTTATTTTTTGATACTGATCGAGCTTGTCAATTGCCATTTGCAATTGCTCCGGATCGTTTTCGCTTGAATTAAAAAACTTAAAGGAAGACCTGAGTTCTTCAAATGATGATTCAAAATTTGAAAAATTATCGACAAAAACGGCTGGTAGAATATTTAAGTTTTTTGAAATCAGCGATCTACCAATGCTTAACAAATCGGCCATACCGGAGTGGCTTTCATGTCCTTCAAACAGATTGAGTAATTGCTCTGAAACAACCTTTTTCTTTTCAAAATTTAAAAAATCACTCTTAATCTGGTTTAACTTTTCTTCATCGTCTTGACTTGGATTCAATGACTCGATTTCATCTATTTGATATTTTAGATAATCTAGTCGCTGTTCTCGATCGAAATGAGACTTCTCGAGGTTTTCCTTATCTTCAATAAGTTTTTTGTAATCACTAAAGCTTGAACGAAACTGATCAACGTGTTGTGTGGTCTCTCCGTATTGATCCAGGAGTTTTAACTGGTAATTTTCATTTAAGAGTTTTTGATTCTCAAATTGACCGACGAGGTCAATATAACGTCTTGAGAATGTGACAAGTTGCCCAAGGCTGCAGACCATCTGATTAAGCCAGCATTTACTTGTTCCATCTCTTTTTATCATTCTTTTAATAATTATTTCATCGTCCTCGGAGGGGAAGCCCATTTCTTCAAGTGATTTTCTTATTCCAGCATCATTGAATTTCATTACTGCTTCAACAATAGCTGAATCGCAACCATGGCGGACTGATTTTTTGTCAGCTCTTCCACCAAATACGAGTTGGAGTGCATCGAGAAGTAAACTTTTCCCAGATCCTGTTTCTCCAATAATCGCATTAAGGCCTGATGAGAAACTGACAGAGTGCGATTTAAATGTCGCAAAATTTTGGAGTTTAATAGATTCAAGTATTAGATTTGAGTGTGTCATGATTTTTTCCTCTATGATCTTCTTCCATGAACAAATTTCTCTTTCAATGTTTCATAAAATGATCTTGCTTCATTTTCAATTAATGAAACATACTTCGCTGGCTTCTTATTTATAAGAATATTGTCGTGCTCTTCAATCGGAAAAACAACTTGTCCGTCTAATGTCAAATTCACAGTATTGTAGGGAGGTAATACTTTAAGACTAATTTTTGATTTTGGTGGGATCACGAGAGGGCGATAAGTTAAGGAGTGCGGACAGATCGGAGCTAATATTAAAGCCGCTACCTCAGGGTGGACTAGAGGTCCGCCGGCCGCAAGCGAATAAGCCGTTGATCCCATTGTGGAGCTTACAATCAAGCCATCTGCAGCGAGATTATAGATGTGCTCTTCATTGGATTCGACACGAAGATGGATCATGCGAGCAATTTCATTCTTCGCTACAACGGCGTCATTAAAGAAAGGTTGTTGAAATATAGTTTTTCCACGTCTCAAAACAGTAACTTGGTACAGTGGTTGTTTAATGGTCTTAAATTTTCCATCGATGATAGGACCGAGATGATCAAAGAATTCATTCTTGGAATAAGGTGTAATAAAACCCAGTCGTCCCAAATTAATACCTAAGATTGGAATTTTGGGTGAAATTTTTCTACATACTCCAATCATGGTGCCATCACCACCGAGTGAAATCATAATGTCTGGCAATTTAAAAAATTTCTCGTCAGTAAGAAAATCAAATTTTCCTTCAGACTTTGGAAGTAATTTAACCACTCTCTCTTGGTCATGTTGCCTGAAAATTATTTCTTTTTTTCTTCTGCTAAGCCATTGGCATAGATGAGGAAGAACACTAAGAAATTCATTGGTGGCATGTGGCTTAAGAGTTATGCCTACACTTGTTATCGATTTCATATATGGCTACCTTCGATTTTATCCATCGCCAATTTTAGATCTTCAAATGGCTTATTTAAAATTTCACATTCGTATTCAGAGGCCTTTTCGAGTACTTGTGGAGAATTATAGGCCGTCATAATAATGAATATTTTTCCGATTTGATCTTGAGAATATTTTTTTCTTGATTCCTCAAGCACATCAAATCCAGAGATGTCTTGAAGCATGAGATCACAGACGATTCTATCGAAATTTGTTTCACTAATATATTTAATGGCCTCAATCCCAGATTCTGTCGTTTGAACCTTGTGGCCTCTCTTTTCGAGAAGTTTCTTCAATGACTGAGCAATGAGCACTTCATCCTCTATTATTAAGATACTTTTCATTGTGCCTTCTTTAGAGTCAATAAAAAGGCAGCTCCATGAGCTTGATCAATAAAGCTGAGGTCGCCCCCATTTTTTATCGCAAGATCTCTTGATAATGCCAAACCAAGTCCGTTGCCTTGGTTTTTTGTTGTATGAAACGGTCGAAAAATATTTTCCTTGATCAACTGGGGTAGCCCGGGTCCATTATCTTCAAATCTTATAAATACATTTTCAGCATCTTCGGTAGTTGTAATAGAGATCTCGCCATTAGATTTTTGCTCATGCATGGCCTGGGCACTGTTGATGAGTAGGTTAAATAGGATTTGTATGAGTAATAATGGTTTTATTTCTACAGTCTGATTTCTATGAATCTGAACAGTCTTCTTGATTTGTCTGAGTTCAGATTTAGCTAAAGTAAGTGCTTCATTGATCACATTTTCAAGATTGCACACATTGGTCGACTCATCAGTAGAATAAAGTTTTGAGAGATTTTGAATGATTTGCTGTGATCTCTGAATATTCTTCTTAATTTCAAGTAGCATAATTTTTGAGTCTTCGGGTCCATCAGCTAAAAGTAATAAGTCACATGCTAAACCCAAACCAAAGAGTGGATTTGAAAGTTCGTGTCTCAATGTATTAAAAAGATCTCCTAATAGTGCAATCTTGTGCTTATGAAATACATCTATTTGAGTTGTATCCCAATCATCTCTCTGCCCAAGCCCTAATTCATAATTTTTTCCAAGGTTAATCCATGTAAGACTCTCTATGATGCCGTCCTTGGGGTAGGCGGCATTGCTGAAAACAGAATTTCCGTTTGCGTCTTGAAGAATGATGGGCAGCGGACATCTTTCCAGAACCCACATGATCTCCGCTAGCCTAAGGTCACTAAATTCCAGCTCAACAAGACTTTCAAGCCAGTGACTACAGAGCATGGCCAATGATTTGAATTGATTAATTTCTTCAGGGCTACAGGGGAGAAATTCTTCTCTTGAAATAATCCAGATAGCATTAAATCTTCTAAAACTAAAAGTTTCAGCTATAAAGCTTCCACCGAAAGGGAGCCAGTTCCATTTTGATTGACTGGTCGTAAATTGACCGCTCTTAGATTTTTTTACAGCTGTATAAAGGGAATTAAATAAATCCAGATTAAGTGAATGCGTATGTTCTTCCGATGTGGCTCCCGATGCAATCTGCCATGCTTGCGACTCCCCTTTCTGATGTACAAGCAGCTCCCCAACCTTAAACTCTTTGAATCTCTTTATTTTGAAAAATGATTCAAGGCCACTTTTTAGACTAATTGTTGAGGACATTAAATTAAAAAAAATGTCTAAGTCATTTTCTTTAGTGTTTTCCCTAAATAATTCAGAGGCCAAATTCGCATGGTCTACTAAGAGTCGATCCTCCCAATAATCGGAGGTTGAAGTAATTTCTTGATGTGTTGAGGCGATTGAATCAGTCATTAGCCTAAGATTCGATCCTACTTTGGGTAATTTGAGATGAGGTCTGCGCCGATCATACAAGACTATTTGATCTTGCTCGACCTCGATTCTCCAAGAGGATGATTCTTTTTTTGGGTTCGTGAAGTTTTTTTGATCTTCTAGTGGAATGAATTCAATTAGAGTGGGTTCAATCCAGACAAGTGGTCGTTTCTCTGAATTCTCAGTAAGGGTATGACGTTGATTTTCCACATTGTAAGATTATCCCGCAGCTCTTCAGTGATCAAGTCATGGATTGCGAGCTTATCGTTTAGTTTTACATAATCAGACAAGGCCCTTAAAACAGAAAGAAGATGTAGCTTAATGCGCAGCATTTCCTCTTGAATTGAGCTTCTCCCAATCGTTTTCTGCATATACTCATTAGCGTATTTTAAAAAAACTACAAACTTTCGGGTGTCATCAATTAATCCAATAACTGCTCCATCTGTCATAGACATAGGACTTAGCAATCGCATTGAGTCTACTTTCTTACCTAAATCTGTGACTGTCTCAAAAAGTGTATTGAAAATAAGAGAATTCATTTCTGCTTGTTGAATATGTAGTGTTTTATCCATAACTCATCCTTAGGTCCATCATGGACCAACAGTGTTTTCTTCTTTCGAATGTTTTTTTACAATTGTATCAATTAATTCACTATAGGCGCCAAGCGCCTGATTGATTTCATTAAAAATGAGAATCAAACTCTTTGAGATTTCATATATATTATCACCCCGTGCTCCGGCTTTAGAGTAATAAATCCAGTTTCTGAGCAGGTCCATTTCCCTGTAGACTGACATCGTTTTAATTGTTAGTTGATCAATCTCATGGATCTTTTCAATGATCTCATTAACGTCTGCACTCTTGGGGTTGATGCCATTTGTTTTATCTATAAATTCCTGTAGGAATTTAATCCCAAACAAATTAAGATGGCTGATTTTATCAAAAACAGATCTGATTCCCTTGATCTTTAAGCAGCAAGCGGCAGTGATTTCAGGAATAGGAATATCAATTTCAAGAAGATCGTTTAAGTAATTAAAAACTACGTAGTGGAGTTTTTCGAAAATAAATTCAGAATCATTGATTACGTTCTTGGTGTCTAGTATCTGTCCGCCTAAATACTCATTCGTTAAGCGATAGGCTCCTTGAAAGTTCAGATCACTAGAAGCAAAAAGGCTGTGAATTTTTGAAACATCCAAAAGGCTATCTTGAGGCATTATCCATGAATTGCTGTTGGCCGGCGCACTCAGAGGTTCAAGGGGCCCATCGATAATGAGCGCAACATGAGATCCGTGGCTTGAGATCCAGCTGGCATAGCAAGTATTGGATCCAACATAGCCAAAGATAGGGGTACTCGTTGGTGTGGGCGGAATTTTATCTAAAACTCGATTAGGGTAAAGACTTGAGAGGTGTGCAATGAGCTTCTCGCCCCAATTCCTTGATTTTTGAGGCAGTGAATCGAGGTCAACAATCCAGCTCCCTGTAGTGTTTATCTTTTTCTCTTTGAGATCAAGAGTCGTTCGTCCCAGAAGAACATGGTTGAAAAGATCATAGGGAGTAAATGGTGCAAATCTTCTGCTCCCCATCTGGGAGAGAAGAGTTTGTGCCCATCGTCCCTGAACGTGAAGATTAGGGACAATGGAAACACCGGCGCGGTTTTCGCACTGAATACTTAGAAGAGCTTTTGCCATTTCTTCACTTGGAGCAGCTTGAATGATCAGATCATACTTTTCTGAACATTCATCCAATGAGTGAATAAGTTGAAACCACTCCCCTGGTTTTACCCACCAAGAAGGAACATGATCAACGTCGATATATACATCAATTGTCAGTTGAGGATGTTCGCTTTTTACAAAAACACTACTTATAGATAAATCTACAAACAGTTTTTGGTGGTCTGGTGAAACGAATAAAACTTTAAGGCTCATAGTGTCAGTGCCAGATCTGATTTTGGTATATCGATTGTGCAGGCTCGATAAACTCTTTCATAAAAATAATTCAAATTCTTCATGCGTAACTTAATTGCAAGTAAATCTGATTCACCTGACAAAAGAGGCTTGATTGGAGATTTCATTGAAAGCTCAATGCAGCTGACATAACTCAAAGTACTGGGTTTTGTTGCCCAATAGTTTTCGAGATATGAAATATCTCCCTTAACATTTCTTCTGATGCCCTCAAGAAGAATTTTAGCAAATTCTTTGAGTTGCAAGATTTCGTTGTATAAAAATGGTTGGACAGATTTTTTGTCGTATTTAGTAAATATTTTCTCACATGAGAGGGCGAGTTTTGGATTTCCTAAGTAATCAAATAAGAATGAAAGAGTAGACCACTTTGTAAAATTGCTAGGAAGAATCTCTGAGATGACTTCAGTGAGCTCCTCTGTCGTTTGCCCTTCAATATTGATTTCGTTATTAAGAAAATAATTTTTTCTGCTTTGATTGTTAACAACAAGGTCAAAATAAAAAGGGTTAATCGAGTCGACAATCGGATTGGCCACGTTTACAAAGGATTCAAGTGTCATTTTAGAGAATTCGTTCATTGGAACAAGAGAAAACAATTGATTCATGAATTTCAAATTGTTTAAAACACTCTCACTGCATTCACTAATATTAACGGCAACAACCGCACCCTTCATGAATTTATCATTCGTTTTTGTCTTAAGGTCTGCAATTCGTGAAATCTCTTTCTCGATTTTATCCATATCCAATTGATGAAGAGATTTTTGATTTAAAACCTTTCTCAGGTAGGAGTTCTCCATGCCCCAATTTGATGAAATTAAATTCAGCTTTAGAGGGGATTCATGACAAACGAATTTTCCTTCATTGCTATAGGCTCCAATTCGAGTGTTAGCTGTAAACAATGTAGAGAAGGACGAATTCAGTGGGCAGCTCTTAATGTTAAAAATCCTCGACCACTTTTCATTGGTAAGTGGCTTGAGTTTTTGGCACATAAACTTGAATGCTGAAGCATCGCCAAGTAAAGGTGAAAAAGAACATCTTTGTAGAAAGTTAACATCGAGAGTGATGATTTCATGAAAGAGATTAAGCCCCTTCATTTCATCTAGATATTCTTCTCTAATAATAGCGGTGTGCTCACCAGGATACTTCACCTTTAATAGTAATGGATCAATGTCTGCCATTATTTCTGCAGCATCTTTATTGAGTACGATGTGAAGATTTTTTACATTATTCAGCATGTTTCAGCTCCCAAAATGCCTTATACCAATTAGATGTTGGCGAGCTTGATTCAAGTAACGCTTGAGGTGTGTTTGGCTGAGTGGCCAACCATTCGTCCCACCAAGTTTGATTGATTTTTAAATCTTCAATGTTTTGTGAAGCCTTCCTGCATAAAAAATTTTTAAAAAATTCTTTTGAAGAGTCATATGAGGGTTGATGGATGATGACGACAGGCTTTTTTAATAAAAAACGACAAAGATCTTCGTTATCATAAAGTTCATCAACATTCTTCGAGCAATAGATTTCAATTCCCTTGCTCTTTTTTTGATAAGATTCCCAAAGGCGAAAAACTTCCTTATGAGGTTCAATTACGCCTATCTGATAGTCCTTGTGTCTAAGCTGAATCACTTTGATCATTTCTTCAATGTGATAGGCGAAACCTAAGCCCAAGATGAGCACGTTTGGTGTTTTTGAGAGCTGGGCTAAATGATTGTTGGCAAAAACTTCGGCTTCTCTGCGAGGATTGTGAAGTGAATGCAGGGGGAGCCCATTTAAAACGGGAACAAGCTCTTTGGTTTTAGCTTCAGTTAGACGCAAGAAATTAGAGGTAGAATCCATGGAAATCCTCTTCCTTAAGGATTTGAGTTGGTCCTCTTATTTCCTCACGGGGGTTACCCCCCTGTCAAACATTCGACGAGATTACTTGACTTGATTGGACTGATACGAGCGGTGGGCGGTACCATTTTTATGAGTTGAAGCGATATCCTTCTGAGTTTGTTCTTTAGATTCAATGAACTTGCTGAGAAGAATTTCATTGAGCTTGTCTATTTCGTTTAGGATCGTCACATCTGCGACTGTAATATCAGCTCGAGTGGCCAACAAATTGAGGGCCCTCTCTCTATTGTCAACAACAGCGATAGCATCATCAACCCTGCCAGATTCAAGAAGAGTTATCGCTTTTTCAGTTAAGCGTAGAACCCGCCATGTTAAATGGCTGGTCTCGATTTTCTTTTCACTCATTGGCAGCTTTTTGTTGTTGTTGTGGATTTGTCTTGAGGCTCTTGATTGCTTCTGTCCAACCATCATAAAGTGTGTTTAATACTTTGAGGCATGCCTCTAAGGGTTGTTTTTCAATTTTTATATTGGCTTGTGTGCTCGAGAACATAAGGTAGTCATAGAGAGAATCAAGCTCTTTAGCCACGTCACCACCGACTTCAAAATCTAGACTGTTTGAAAGTTCGACAATAATGTCCTGCATTTTTCCAATGTACTCGCCTTTCTTGGCGATGTTTTTTTGATCAATGGCCTCGATGGCTTTTTTGCAGTTTTTAATCGCTGCTTGATAAAGCATAAGAAGAATCTGCTCTCTGCTGGCAGTTTCAACTGAAGTTTTTTTATACTGACCCAATCCGTAACTCATGCTTTTCTCCTATGATGCCCCTACTTGAGGGATCAACCTAATTGTGTCACTGGATTACCCATCTGCGCTAACCCGGCAAGTCCTGCACCCTGACCCTGAATCTTTGATATTGTTTCTTCCAATCTTGCGAAACGCTGCTTAAGTATTTCTTCTTTTTGATCAATCATTCTTTGGCGAGTCGCAATTTGACGATCAATTTGGTCAATATTGCTCTTAAGGCCTCTCTGCCTTGTGACGAGTGCGCCATTGGGCTGCTGTAAAAGTTGTTGAGCGGTCTGCTCTAGTTTATCAATGAAACCGTCTGTCTTGCCCTCTGGCCCATAGATACCATTAAGAACTTGGGCCACTCTCTTGTAATCACCGGCTAAGACTGATTCGAATTTGGCTTGATCAAATTTTAAGAAGCCTTCACGTTGATAAGTAATACCCAGATCACCAATTCTCATTGGCCCTTTATCTGTCATTATCGGCGTAAAAATGGTCGAACGAAGACGTGATTCAATGGTTTGAAGTGTAAGATCTCCACCCAACGTTTGTGAGGTATCTGACTTTTCACTTAATGTATTCTGTTCTTTGATAAATTTTAAAACGGCATTGATGTTATCTACTAATGACGTCATCTTTCCGCCAATAGCTTGAATATCTTCAGTCACTTCAAAACTGATTTCTTCACCGGGCTTAGCTTTCTTAAGATCAATTGTTACGCCTGGAATAAGATCAGTTACTTTATTCGATGGAACTTCAATTTCAAATCCATCTAATTTGATTTTTGCATCTTGAGCTGGACGTTCTCCTTCAAGAAAAATGTCTACTTCACCATCTACAAGATATAAGTAAGGGAACTCAGCCTTAGCTCCATCCCCAGTGTCACTCATTGAGAGAACCATCTTCCATGGTTCATCAGATCCTGAGCCATCATTAATAACATTGGCCCTCATGCCTAATGTATCAGATTGCTCATTGATGAGTTTGGCAACACCTGTAAGGCTTGCATGCTCTTCATCGATGTAGATTTCTTTTTCTTCTCCATCAGGCATAACGGCACGAATGTAGCCGACACCAATGTAGGTTTTATCTTTGTCCTCAACACCGTTTGATATAGCTGAAGACTTTTGTGCGAGGGAGAGAACTTCAAGCTGATACTTTCCAGGCTCAGCAATGTTTTTATCTGCGGTTATCGCTATATTGTCTGCGCCACCATTGACCTTCATCTCTCTTAATGAGCGGGCACCCTTGTTTTTAATAATTTCGCCCTTCATGTTTTCGACTAATTTAGTGAGTTGGGAGACAAGGGCTTGTTTGTTTGAAATTTTAGCTTTGCGAGCTTCCATCTGTTGGATAGGAATTTTCTCAGCGTTCACCAATTGCTGAACGATATCTTTAGGAAGGCCTGAATTGATTGAGCCAAAGGATATCCCCAATTCATCCTCCTGATGTCGTGGGGTAACTGAAAATGGGCCTACTGCCCCTATCTTTATTTTATATCTCTCTGGCCAGTGTGCAAGTGGGCAGAAATTAGATAGCATAGAAGAGAAATAGGGGGATGGGTGAACACTCCACCCCCGTATTTCAATAGGTCTTGGGTGAGACTTTGTTTTTAGTAAAGTCCCACTGTTCTAGTCGGAGATTACCCTGGTTTCTTTAGTAAAAAACTCAGCTATTTTGCTGGAAAAATCAAAGTTCTTCTTTAATCGGGTAGTTATCTACTTTTCTTTTTTGCTTATCCCTGTCTGGATTCAAAAAACCCTAGAGTTGAACCTTTTCTCACAAGCCATTTTGATGATGCTCTATATGCTCTTTATAGCGAGTCAATGGTACCTCTTGGGCAAAGAGATCGATCATCGCTTCAAAATCTACTTCAGGGCTAATTCCTCGATTGATCGTATTGTTTATCGACTTCTCGTAGGAAGCACTTTCACAGTCATGTTTTTCAATCTTGTTCTGATCTTTCCCGATGGTTGGACCAAGCATTTCTTTTGGGGATTTTGGATTTTTCTCGGGCTGTTCTACTCCTGGCCTACTCGTGGAAAAATTATCGAAGAATCCGTGTCGACTCAATTTGGCGAGTACAGATACCTCGATAATTTTGAAAAGACGGTATTGTTTTTAACCATCCTTATGGTTTTGGTTTCTATTCCATTTTTTCCCTATTTTGATAATTTGGATTCTCTCAAAATATTAATTGATCCAGATGAGAAGGTTTCACAGCAATATTGGAATTTTCTCTCTGTAAATTATTTTCCATTTAAGCGATTTCCACATCTCATGTATGTTGCTTGGTGCATGCACTTTTACGTGATGGGAGCGGTTCTATATTTACTGAGTTTTTATGGAGTCTTAAGATTCTTTTTTTCTAGAAGACTTTCAATTTTAGGAATTTTTGCCTTAGTTTCTTCTTGGTCGTGGACATTGCTTTTGCAAAAAGACCCGTTTGGCGTTTTGTTAACTTGTTTTCCTATTGTCTGGGTTTGGGGATTGTTGTGGTCTGCTAAGAGCGCAACCTATCGAGCAGGGCTGATGTATGGCATGCTTTGCTACTTTGGAACCTTGCTGAATTACCACTTTTTCCCGCTCTTTCCTCTGGGTCTTTTGATGCTAACGATGTGGCAAATGAACGATAAGACTGTTTGGTATCGACAGCAGTTTCTGAAATACACATCGCTTGGTCTAATAGGTTGTTTTTTTGTTTTCATTTACCACATTGACTTAGATATTTTTGGCCATGGTTGGTCACTCAGTGGGATTTACTTATTTTTTGCTAATTTTATTAAGCGAAAATCTTTTTATGCTTTAGCTCTTGTTGGGGTAGTTCTCCTTGTTTTGGCATACGCTCCTGCAACTCGAAAAAAATTTGCAGAGTTCACACTCGATAGAGTGAGAATGGGACATTTTTTATCAGCAGTGCTTATTCTTTTTCTCGTTGGCATCTCTCTTGAAAAAAACTTGCTTCGTGGCTTTGGCATGATGTGGATTATTCCTTTCATGGCACTCATTCCACTAGAATGGGTTTTTCAAGTCATTTCAAGATTGCGATCAAAGCGTAATTTTATTTATTTGTTGTATGTTTTGATCTGCTTATTGGATTCGCATTTTGAAGTGCGAGTAAGAATAACGGCAAAATTTTTCAAGAACACTCCCTCTCAATCTCATATCACCACGAATTAACATAAAAAAGTAACGGGGCCATGTTGGCCCTTGCGGTCAATCGTGAGATGACGCTACAATTTATTAACGGGACAATTGAATGTCCCTCATGTTCGGCTCAAGGAGGACCTCTTGTTTAAAGCCCCCCTTACCGCTTTTGTTGTTGCGAATTTTCTCTCGAACTACCAGTCCCTAGAAGCTCCGTCCCCCATCCCTGACTCGCCGTCTGAGCCATTTGTTTACGTAGATGCTAATGGTGTGAAGTTGGTCACCAGTGTGGTTGATGGTCAGCATGCTGAGACAGATGGAGTATTTGCTTTATCTGTGGCCGAGGATGGCTGGGTAGAAATGTTGGCCATGTACGACCAACAGAGCTGATTTTGGGGGATAAGTACCTCTGTCAAGCTTGTCTGTAAGGCTTTTTATAATGCTTTGCAGCTAGTGAAAATTTATAGAAGTTGTTGAAATTCTTATTTCAGCGCTTCGGCTAAACAACATAAGTGAAGCCAGTGGACCCCTCAAAGTTCTGTGGAAATCTCATAGGACAATGGGGAGATTAGGCCAAAATTATGTTTGCATCTTACCTGGGCCAACAGTTTATAACTGACCTTCGTCAGTTTTGTGGTGATATTTGTCACCAGATTGGCGAGAAGACAGATTACAAATCGGACAATTCTCTCGTCACAAATATCGATATTCTCCTCTCTGATTTTTGTAAAAATCATTCTGCTTCAAAGGGTTTCAGCTTTTATTCAGAGGAAGATCACAGTGAATTGAATTTTCCTGCCATGATTGTTGATCCACTCGATGGGACTCGTGAATTCGTTGCTTCAAGAGCCGAGTGCGCTGTGAGTGTGGCCTGGATGCCTTCGTCAAAGATCAGTGAAGGCTACGGCTTAATCCTCAATCCCTACACTGGGTTCTCAATGGTGAGTGAAAATAAATCTAATTGGCCTGCTAAGGAAATGAATCTCGATTATCTCACTGGACTCGTTTCAAGGTCTGAGTGGGAGAGCGGTCTATTTAAAAAATTCAATCAGGCTCATCTCGCCCCCAGAGGGAGCATCGCTTTGAAACTCGCTCTTCTTGCAGCTGGGGCTTGCGACTATGTCGTAACTCTTAAGCCCAAAAATATTTGGGATATTGCGGCGGGGACAATGCTCTGTGAAGAGAGAGGGATTCACTTATTTTCTGGCAGAAGAAAAATATCATCATTAGATGAGGTCAAATATCAAGCACCCATGATTTGGTGCAAAGATGAAGCCTTCAGTTCTTTGAGCGAGATTTTTTTGAGCTAAAAGAACAAATATCTACCAGGCTGCAAAGATCGCACTGCGGACGCCTAGCTATGCATGTTCGTCTTCCGTGAAAAATAAGCAGATGACTTAACATTCCCCATTCTTCATTGGGAAAAAGCTTCATCAAATCAATCTCAATCTTTTCGGGAGTACTCTCTTTAGTAAGTCCCAAAAGGTGAGTGATTCTTTTCACATGAGTATCAACGACCACACCATGATTCACATTAAAACAGTTGCTCAAAACAACATTTGCGGTTTTTCTTCCGACGCCGGGTAAATCGGAAAGCTCTTCAATGCTCTCGGGAACAATTGAGTTATGCTTGCTCACTAAGGCTTGGGCGCAACCAATTATATTTTTTGCCTTATTTTTATAAAAACCTGTTGATCGAATGATCTCTTCTACAGCTTCTTGCTTGGCTTTAGCGAGCTTCTGTGGAGTTGGAAAGGTCTTAAATAAAAGGGGTGTTACCATATTCACTCGCACGTCTGTGCATTGAGCAGAGAGAATAGTGGCAATGAGTAATTGAAAGGGAGTCTCATGGTTAAGTTCGCAATGAGCATCTGGAAACTTTTTTGAAAGTCTCTCATAGACGATTTTTGCCTTCTCTTGCCTATTCACATGGCTCTCCTCTCGCAAAAGTTGCCAAAGCTTTCTGGCCTCTGGCATCTTCGGGAAATGTTTAAAGTAAAAGACCATTATTACAACAAAGCCAAAGACGAGAAATACCTCGCTAGGTCAATTTATAAGCTCGAAGAAATCGATCAACGCTTTAAAGTATTGAAAAGTGGTGATTTCGTAGTCGACCTCGGCTATTTCCCAGGATCCTGGGCGCAATACACTGGACCAAAAGTTGGACCCCAGGGAAGAGTCTTTGGGATCGACATTCAACCCATCAACAAAAAACTTCAACTCCCAAACGCGACTCTTTTTGAGAAGGATATTTTTGAATTAAAGGGGCCAGAAGATCTTGGATCCGAGAGAGCTTTTGATGTTGTTCTCTCTGATATGGCCCCAAGCACTACGGGCATTAAGACGGTGGACCAAGCAAGAAGTTTAGATTTGGTAGAATCTGTATTCAACTTACTACCAATTCTATTGAGACCGGGTGGTAATTTTGTGATTAAGGTGTTTGAAAGCCAAGACGCACAGAATTTCCTAAAAAATCAAAAGAGTCGGTTTAATGAAGTTCACTACCTTCGCCCTAAATCAACACGAAGTGTTTCTAAAGAATTTTTTGTCATCGCGAAAGGTTTCAAGGCATAATTCATAGATATGAAACGAATGCTTGGAAGCCAATTTGGATGGCTTCTTATTATTGTATTAGCTTTGGGCGCATCCTTTGCGGCCGGTGCTAATCCGTTAGATTTTCTCAAGAAGATTTCTCTTTTAGGAAAATCTTTTGATCCTGAAAAATTTAAAAATGAATTTCATAAAAATTTCTATGAAACAGGGAAATTGCCAGATCAGCTGAAGGTGAACGCTGAAAACTACAGAATCCTTTACTCAATTAAACCTGAACTTGAAGAATCAATTGCTCAAATTATAAAAAAATATCGCCCAGATTTTACTTCTGTTGTAGTGATCGATAACAACAATGGGAATGTATTGGCCGCGATTGATATTGCCAGAGGTGATGACAGGCCTCATCGCTTATCAACTTTTTCACCGACTCATCCTGCGGCCAGTGTTTTTAAAATTATAACAGCCGCAGATTTACTTGAGAACACTCATGTCGGAAATGAGACACAGTTTCAGTTTGCTGGAAAATCTACAACCTTATACAAACATCAACTCAAGCAAGACGGTGGACGTTGGTCTCGCAAGACAGATTTTGAACATGCATTCGCAAGATCTAACAATGTAATATTTGGTAAAGCTGCCCTTGATAATCTCTCGCCAACTGGACTCAAGAGGATGGCAGAAAAATTCGGTTTTAATAAAGAAGTTCTTCCATTCGCACAAGCCAAGAGCTCGGTGTTTCCTTTAGCGATTGATCAATATAATTTGGCGGAACTTGCTTCAGGGCTTAATGTGAGCACCATGATCAGTCCTATTCATGGTGCAATGATTGCCAGTGTCATTGCCAATGGTGGAGTGATGAGAAAGCCGTCACTTGTAAAAAGGATTGAAGATAAGGAAGGTAATGTGATCTGGGAGCCATCACCAGAACAAGAGCTAGTGATTGCAACAGAGACTGCCGCAGATTTGCGCAAAATGATGATGGCCACAGTTGATGACGGAACAGCTCGTCGCGCCTTTAGAAGGCTTCCAGCTTCTTTAAGAGAACTTGAAATTGCTGGTAAAACGGGATCCATTACTGGTGGAGAGCCATTCGGAAAAAGAGACTGGTTTGTGAGTTACTCTCGCGATCCAAAAAATGCTCAAGATCGTGGAGTTTCTCTTTGTGTCATGATTGTGAACAAGAAAAAGTGGTATGTTAAATCGACTCAAATCGCTCGCGAAATCTATGAACTTATTTGGGGTACTTCGAGACAATCGTCGTACTTACGAAGGAAAATATGGAACAACAGGACTTAAACCAAGAAACGACTACGACAGAGGAATCAACTGTCGTTCCAACCAAACCAAGCAAAAAAGAGAAATTCGTCAAAGAAGTAAAGTCTTTCACGTTTATTATTTTTTCAGTTCTTCTTTTTCGTTCAGTCTTATTTGAACCTTTTAAGATTCCCTCGGGCTCAATGATTCCCACATTGTTGATTGGTGACTTTATTTTAGTTAATAAGTTTAGCTATGGATTTAAAGTGCCATTTTCTGATTGGTTTTCCGATCCAACCTACATTACTGGTCCCTCTAAGCCATTAAGAGGTGATGTTGTTGTGTTTAAATATCCACAAGATCATTCTTTAAACTACATTAAAAGAGTTGTTGGTCTTCCTGGCGATACAATAGAAGTGGTTGATAAAGTTGTTTACATCAATGGTGTGCCCTTATCTCTCAAAGCCATTGATGGCAAAGAGCAGATTGAAGACATGGATGAAAAATACAAAAGATATAATTTTAAGTTTTTCGAAACACTGACTGGCGAACACAAACACGTAACTCAAATTGATCAAGATAATATTTTTAATTCAAATTTCTATAAGGTCACTGTACCCAACGACCATTATTTCGTGATGGGCGATAATAGAGATTTTTCAGCTGACTCTCGCTCGTGGGGATTTGTGCCCTTTGGAAATATTAAGGGTCGTGCCATTGCGATTTGGTTTTCGCTTTCGTTTCCATGGCCTTGGGGTGGAGATGAGCAGGAGAGCTTAGCTTTCAGGCCCTGGAGAATTGGTAAGTTAATCGACTAGTCTTTAAGTCTAACTTCTGTTTCGCCATCGTTTCCAGTTTCTGAAGGGCTCCATTTGAAGTCTTTATGTTTTCCTATGTAGCCTCTAAGCCATGCCTTTAGAACACCGTCTCCATGCCCATGCACTACATTTAAGACGGGAGTGTCTCCAGAGAGTAAGTCGCCGAGACTCTTTTCTACTGTATGTTGGAATTCTTCTAGGCGCATTCCTCTACAATCAAGAATGAATGATCTTTCTGTTTCGCGCGTGACGCTAATTCGAATTTGTTGAAATGAATTAACTGTCGTTGTCCCTTTCTTAAAAGTATTAAGTGGCACTGTGACTGTGAGCGACCCCTTGGCCACAACGGCTTGTCTTTTCCGCCAATCTATACTTTGAAGCTGAACTTCTTTTTTTAGAAAAGTATTATAATAAATATTTCCCTGTCTCAACATATGAACAGGTAAAATGTCTGCACTATCCTCACCCTCCATGGGAGTTGTTGGATTTGCTTCTCCGAACTCTTTTTCAAGGTTTCTTTTTAAGTCATTAAGTCGGTCTTCGGCCCTTTTGGGTCTCTGAATATCTCCAGACTTC
The DNA here is from genome assembly GCA_019752535.1 of Bacteriovoracaceae bacterium. Classification (GTDB taxonomy): domain Bacteria; phylum Bdellovibrionota; class Bacteriovoracia; order Bacteriovoracales; family Bacteriovoracaceae; genus UBA6144. Next base: position 90,213 of record JAIEMA010000014.1, on the reverse strand, counting down.
GTTAGATCCAAAACTTCAAGGGCTTCTTTTGTTATTTGCTCAATACGATTTTTTGCGCGTGTGATTTCATCATTCATTCGCAATTTCATTATCCCCTCGAGAGATTTTTCACGATTCATGAGATCACGCTCTTTGCCGCGGTTCGCCTGTAGCATTTCATCAAGCTCTCTACCCTTTTGAGCCACTTGCTGAACTAGTTTTTCATAGTTTACTTGCTTCTTATCAAGAAGATTGCGAGCTTCCTCACCAATCAGTTTACCATAGGGATTATCCTGGGCGAGACGTTCAAAAATTTCAACGGCCATGGATTGTCCTGGGACACCTTGATAAAAACGGTAATTAGGTTTCATCTCGGCAACATCAAAACCCATTGAGCCCGAAAGTACAGTTGGACGTTCACCCGCCAAGTTTTTTAAAAGTTGATGATGTGTAGATAAAATAAAATGAGATTGTTTTCGAAGATTGAAATTATCAATCATAGAAAGTGTTAACGCTGAAGCTTCGTCAGATCCTGTTGAGTTAAATATTTCATCTACTAAAATGAGATTGTGGGCACTCAATCTTTCAGAAAGTTTCAAATATGTTAGAACTTCTCCAGAGAAAGAACTGAGACCTTGGCCTATATCCTGCAGATCATTAGCGAGAAAAAAAAGCGTCTGATAGGGATAAAGCTCAGCGTGAAGTGCCGGGACAAATAGGCCACTTAAATACAATTGATAGGAAAGAGAGATGGCTTTAAGTAATGCGGTTTTTCCGCCTGTGTTGGGGCCAGATATCACTAAAGCTGTGTGGACTGAATCAATATAGACATCATTCTTTACGGGATTCTTGATTAATGGGTGAAAGAGGTCATGGAATGCAAAGCCCGCTCGGTCTCGTATCTTAGGACGGCTCAATCCAAAGGAGAGGCAAAAGCGAGACTTACCTAGAAATTCATCAAACAATAAAAGTGAATTGATCGCCTCAGCAGCCTCTGGTGAGAGTGAGACAAGTTTTTTATGAAAATTGTTTTCAATTTGAAATGTGATTTCTTTTATTCGAGATAACGTTTCAAGTCGTTTAAAAGCAAGATCTCTACAAACGTGTGGCTCAACAAAAAGAGTAGATCCAGATTCTGATCTTGAAATAATAATGCCTAAACCAACACGATATGAATCTGTTCTTACGGGTAAAACATATCTCTCATCCAATACGTCAAAACCGTCATATTGGAGTAGATTTTTCCAATCCTCTGAACGAATAAGATCTTGGGTAATTTTTCTTAAGCGATCTTCTTGTTCGTATAAGTGGTTCGTCAATTGTTGAAGTTCTGGATGCTTTGAGTGATCAATGATTCCATCTTTCGTAACGAGATAGCGGAATTCTTTTAGGAATTTAGTGACTTCATTCATCTGCAGCTGTGGCAGCAGATTGGTTACGGGATTAAGTAAGTGGCGAGAGCTGCTCTTTGAGAGCTTTAGTGCAGACTCCCAAGCAAGTACTAAACGGTTTTGGTCTCTGATATTTAAAAAACCGGCCTTCCCAAGATAACCAACCAAGTCAGGTAAGGAGACCTGAGGATCAAGAGGCGCGAGTGATGTAGCAAATGAATGGGTGTATTCATCAATCAAATATTCTTGAAAAAATTGAATTCGATCAAATGAAGCTTCAATCGCTTTGTAGGGTAATGGAATATCATCAATTGAAAGGCGTTCTTTGTTACAATCAAAAAAGAAATAGGCAGTTATCTTCTCTAGAACCAGAGGCCATTCGGGGATCTTAAATGATGAACTATCAGAGTCTTTCATGGTGATTAAATGATATCACGCTATTTTCAGATTCAACAGCAAGTCGATATTGCGAAGAAAAGTCTTTCTCACGCTGGTCACGTGCAAAAAATCTATGGAACCTCACGGTATTTATGTCTACAGGTAAGGTTCCCTGGAAAAAATTTAGTTTTTTACATAGGACGTGGCCATGGATATGAAGGCTTTTGGGTTGGTGATGAAGTGCCGGTTAGTTTTATTCGCAAAAAAGATCAATGGGTTGAATGGAGTCGAAAAAATCTCACCAGCTCACTTCTCATTGGTATTTCTATGGATCCCATCGATAGAGGGATTAGGCTTGAATTTCAGAAAATAGGTGGAAAAGAATTTCTCTATGTTTCTTGGATTGGTAGAAATGCCTATTTTGCTCAATATAAAGTCGAGAATCGAGATTGGTTTTTATCATGGACCGAGAGGCGAGAAGGAGAGGATGGCTTTGAGATTATGAATGAGGTAGGCAGAAGAGAAATCAAAGACACTGGAGATAGTGCTGAAAATAGTATTTCAATAAAGACTCTTTTGGAATCAGAAGTGAAAGATGCAAAGGCAAAAGGGTCACCAAATAAAAAAATTAAAACAATTGAAAATAAAATAAAGAAAATTGGCAATGATTTAGAAAAAATCATGAACTGGAAAAATCTTCAGTCTTATGTCGTAAATGATTTTTCTGAAGATGAATTCGAAAAGAATGAAAAAATTACAGTTAATCGAATATCATACAAATTTCCTAGAAATCTAACGGCATGGCAGAAAAGGGACTGGATATTTGATCAGGTCAAACGATTAAAAAAAGCTGAAGCATTGCAGAGAAAACGACAAGAAGAATCCTTGCAGGAGATTGAGGAATTAAAAAATAAGACAGATAAAATCATTAACACACTACATGTTTCAGGGCCCGTCTGGTCCAGCAAAAAATCAGCTTTCATTGCTCCCAAAAAGGAAGATAACTTTATCATTCATAGTTTTGATAAATTTAAAATTGCGGTAGGGGCAAGTGCGGTTGGTAACGATGAGATGAGAAAGCTCTGGTCAAAAGGAAATGATTGGTGGGTACACGCAGCAAATGGGAAAAGTGCACATGCAATAATCAAGCTAGCCACAGACTCTGTACCAACTCTTGAAGTCATCACCCAAGCGGCAAAACTTATAGCAAATCAATCAAGAATCACTGCAACACAAATTGAAATAATTATGACACAAGTTAAGTACGTTCGAGGTGTGACTGGAGCTGCAGGAATGGTAACATACAAGAAGCAAAAAACACTACTTTGTGACCTAAGTGCCGGAGAAATTGAATGAAAGTAACTTACCTCATATTTAGCATTTTATTTTTAACAAATCTCTATGCACAAGATCCTCAAGGGATGATCAAAGTTTCTGAGGAAAAATCCTACAATCCAAAATTTAGAGGTTTAACTGACTTGGTAGTCGAATTGAGTAGTCCTCAAATTACAAAGCAACTTAATGAACAAATGATTTTTGGAACTCTTAATGAAGTTTCATTCAAAATCTACTGGACGGCGAATCCTGAAAGAGTCGCTGTAGATGTGTTGGGTTTGCCAGAAGGCTTTAGAGAAATCAAAGAAGAGTTAAAAGCCATGATTGTGGGAAAGCTTGAGACAATCATCCCGATTCCGTTTGCTCAAAAATTTAAAGGATATCAGCTGAAGAAGAGTACAAAGCAGGAAAGAACAATCGTGGCGACAGACTCCACAAATATGATGCCTGTACCAGAATATGAATTGATTATGGATGAGGAAGGAAAGCTGGTTGAATCAATTGCCAAAAAGCCGATTGGAATTATCCGCACAAAAATGAAGTGGGAGAAGGCCACTTGGAGTGAGCCCAAATATTTCCTTACGAGTTCAACATCCGTTGCAGAAGAAGGCCCGCAAACTCTAGAGATAGAGAGTGACACAAGTTGGCAGGTCATCAACAGTATAGGGGTTCCAACAGTAACAAAAACAAAAACAAAGCAAACCTTGAATCAACCAGGAACAAAGAATAAGCCAATGGAGAGAAATGTTGAAGAGACTCTCTATTTTAAAAATTATAAAATTAATATTGGAGAAGCTATGAAATGGTTCTTAAGTCATAGCTCCCCGAACCAATAGCTCAATAATGTTTAAGTCTCTTGAAATAAAAAAATCAGCCATCCATAAAATATCATCAGGCCATGGTGAGCTCAACAAAAGTGATGTTGAGGGCCAGATCAAATCTCTTATTCCTGGAGAATGGATACTTTTAAAAGATGTAGAGGGAAAGAAGCTATATATTGGTTTCGCGAATCCTCTCGTGGCAGATAAAATACCCGCAATCAGGGTTCTAAAAAAGCTAAGTTCTCCACCTAAGTCAGATCTTGTTGAAGAGTTGATCTCCGCCAGAATTAAAAAATCATATGATGCTCGCCTCAAATACAAGGGCTATGAAAATGGCTGCAGAGTTGTTTTCGGTGAGTCTGATGGTTTGCCGGGTCTAATCATTGATAGCTATGAAAATTGCACTCTCATACAAATAAATTCAGCTGGAATGGATAAGTGGCGAGAACACATTAAAAGCACAGTCCTGGAGATTATTAAAAGACCTGTATGTTTCCTTGATAACCCTCAGCAGAGAATAAAAGAGGTTTTGCCCCATTTTAGAGAAGAGTTGAGTGTTGAAAAGATATCAATTTCCGAAAATAATTTTTCTTATGAAATTCCTGCCAAGAATCTTCAGAAAATTGGCTGGTATTACGATCATAGAGAAAATCGTAATAAATTTGAAAGCGTCCTTACAAAGTACAACGGTTCCAAAGAGAAAGGGTTGGATCTCTTTTGCTATGGTGGCTCTTGGGGGCTTCACCAGCTTAGAGGCGGTGTAAAGAGTGTAGAGTTTGTGGATCAGGCCCCTCTGCAAGAAATTATAGAAAACCATTTAGAGATTAATAAATTTAATAATCGTGGATCTTTCCAAAGAGCTGATGTGTTCAAATGGCTTGATGAGGCGATTTCAAGCAAGAAAAAATTCAATATCATAGCTTGTGATCCTCCGGCTTTTGCAAAGTCCAAAAAAGATAAATTAGCAGCCATTGAGGGATACAAAAAGCTTCATCGAAAGGTTTTTAAGGTGGCTGACGAGAGTTGTCTCATTGCTTTTGCTTCATGCACTCACTACATCTCCCTAGAAGAATTTCAGGAAACAATTATCTACAGTGCAAAACAAGAAAACAGAGAATTGAACATATTAGAATTAGGGATGCAAGGCTGGGATCACCCCGTTTCTTCATTTCACGATAGGGCGAATTATATAAAATACATCTTAGTAAGAATTGAGTGAGGATAAAATGTCGAATTTAAAAAAAATGCAGCAGATTCTTCAAGAAGCCAAAGCCGTTGTCTATGGCCAAGATGATATGCTTGAGTCCATTTTGGCAGCTCTCGTTTGTGAAGGCCATGTTCTCATTGAGGGAATGCCTGGCCTTGGTAAAACAATGAGTGTTTCGGTCATGAGTAAACTGTGTGACTTACAATTTCAGAGAGTACAGTTTACTCCAGACTTACTTCCTTCAGATTTGGTTGGTACCCTGGTCTATAATCAGGCCAAGCAAGAATTTACAACCAAATTTGGTCCAATCTTTTCTCAAATTGTGCTAGCAGATGAAATTAATCGCTCGCCTGCTAAAGTTCAATCAGCACTTCTAGAAGCGATGGCGGAAAAACAAGTCACTATCGGTGACAAGAGTCATAAACTTCCAACTCCATTTGTTGTGCTTGCAACTCAAAATCCAATTGAGCAAGAAGGAACTTACAATCTTCCTGAAGCGCAGCTAGATCGATTTATGATGAAAGTTCATGTTGATTATCCCGACTATGATGCGGAGAAATCTATTCTTAATATGAAACATGAACATCTGAACTTGAAGCCAGTTCTCAATCAAAGTGATTTTGAATCCATCAAAAATGAAGTTGAACGGATTTATGTCGATGAAAAAATTAAAGATATCATTATTCGTATGGTGCATGCGACAAGACCAGGAACACGTTGGTTTGACAAAAAAAGGGAAGGCGTCATCGTAGCAGGTGCCTCTCCTCGTGCAAGTATCTGGCTCTATAAGCTCGCCAAGTTTAAAGCCTTTATGGATGGTAAAGACTTCGTTTCACCAGAGAATGTGTTGTCAGTAGTCCCTAGTGTATTAGCGCACAGAGTGATTCCAAGCTATGAAGCCGTGCTAGATAAAGTGAATATGAGAAGTCTTGTAAAGGAGATTGCAGTCAATTCGCTATAATTTATGGATATAAAAGAAATCGAAAGGGTTGTCGCCTCAATACAGCATGCCGTTTTTCGTAACGCTAATAGTGTGAGCGTTGGTGCATTGCGATCGCGCTTTAAGGGAGCTGGACTTCAGTTTCGCGAACATCAAATCTATGCCCATGGCGATGACGTTAGGTTTATTGACTGGAAGCTTTCTGCAAGAAGTAGCCATATCTACCTCAAAACTTTTGAAGAGGATCGCAACGTTGAGGTCTGTGTAATATTAGATATAAATCCCTCGTCTTTTTATGGATCAAATGGAATTTCAAAAATTCAAATGATGTTTGAGACTTGTGCTCTACTCTATCTTTTGGCACAAAAAACGCAGGACCAAATTAAAGTAGTGATCTTGTGCAACGGAGAAGCAGTTCACTTGCCACCTAAAAAGGGAAGAGAGGGCTTAATACTTTTCGTTTCATGGCTTGAAAGGATGAGCTTAGTTTTAGAATCGGGAAAAGTGAATTTATCGCAGCAGTTCAAATTCAGAGAAAACAAAGATGAATTTGTTGTAGGAGAGATTAAGAGACAGCTTTCAAAGCGAAAAGAAATCGTTTATCTTGGCGATTTTTCAAATATAAGCGAAACCTCAGATTTTTTTAAAATAACCCAGGTTAGACATTTTCACGCTGTAAGGATGATTTCACCCATAGACATAAAGCCACTCAGCTTCAACTTTGCTACTGGGAGGGCCAAATCTGCGGGACTTGCAAGTCCAACAAAATTCTCTGAAGCCATAAGTAAAATTCCTTATGTCATGACAAGTGAAAAATATCTTGAAATCTTCTTGCGGAGACTTCAATGATTCAATTCCTTCTCGGCTTAATATTGTCAATGAGTGCCCTGGCTCAAATTGAGTTACGACTAGATGACTCAAATCAAATCTATAAGCCTGGCTCAATTGCCGAGGGCTCAATTGTAGCTGATGAGAGTGTTAATATTTCGCAAATATCCCCGAATACTATAAAAAATGGGATTGATAAAAAATACCTATTTATATTCTCCACCTCTGCCTGGGAAAAGAGCCAAGAAGGTTGGAAATTTAAAGTCAAATTAGTTCTTGGTCCAGATTTTAAACCCTCGGACAAAATTGAAATATCTAATGCTGGTACTCAACAAATAGATACGCCAGATATTAAGTGGGATGGAGCAATCGGAGAAATCCCGCAAACATATATCTATAATGAACAAGAACTCTTCTCTCTTAATTGGTTTGTAAAAAATAAGATTTTTGCTGCTCTAATCATTGTGACATTCCTGCTCTTATCCAGCTTTGCAGGGTGGAAGGTACTAAAGAAGATTAAGAGAAAGAAGGCAAAAAAGAACTTGATCCAGAAACTGATATCGGAAGTAGAGAGTGCGAACACTCTTCAGCAATTAAGTGCGATTTGGAAGCAAAGAGATTTCTACAAAGAGATTTTTTTGAATCGCAAAAAAGGATTAGAGGAATTCTTTAATGACCTCAATCAAATACAATTTAAACCTCAGGTGAATGAAGGCGAAGTAAATGAAATATTAAAGAAAAAAGAAATTCTTCTCACAGGATTGAGGGAGGAATTAAATGGAATATAAATCACCTTACTTATTCATCCTGGGACTATTCGTTTCAGTTCTTTGGTCGCTCGACTATTGGAAAATTATCGCGGGAAGTTTACTAAGTGTTGGTTTTCAACAAGGACGTCGTCAATCCTGGCGCGCCATAACCCGCTTCATTCTTTTTATCATAGGCCTGATAGGATGGGGCTACTTAAGCTATGCCCTGACTCAACCAAGACTTGCTAAGAGCTTCTCTCCCTCAAGCCGTGAGGTTGTTGATATTGTACTTGTTGTGGATGTTTCAAGATCTATGCTTGCAGAAGATTTAAAACCTAATCGTCTTGAGGTAACAAAAAGAGAATTACGTAAATTTGCTCAAAAAAGAATTACTGACCGTGTTGGCTTAGTCATTTTTTCAGAAAAAGTTTTTACTCTCATGCCACTTTCCACAGATCCAGACTTGTTAGATAAGGTCATCGGTGACATCGACATCGGATATCTTGGAAGTGGGACGAATATTGGTGATGGGCTTGGGTTAGGAGTAGCGAGAGCAGCAGAGTCAGAAGCAAAAAATAAAGTCATCATATTACTCACTGACGGTGTGGCCAATGTCGGGAACTTGACTCCCTATCAGGCTGCCGAAGAGGCGAGGAAACAAGGAATACGTGTCTACACAATAGGTGTTGGGAGTCATGATGACGCTAAGATTCCAGTTGGAAAAACTGTTTTTGGGACTCAATACCAACTCATCCCTGGCGGTTCAATCGATTACAAGACACTTCAGGAGATCTCAAGCCTCACTCAGGGCAAATTCTATCCCGCCACAGATGAGCAAGCACTTGAGCGTGTATTTGCAGACATTGATAAGCTAGAAAAGACTGAGATAAAAGTAGAAAACCAGGTTGTCTATAATGAATTGTATTACAGCTATTTTGCCATTGGCCTCGCTCTCATTTTGATTGTTGAGGTTTTAAAGCGCGCTATTCTAAGGGAGATTGCATGATTTTTTTGAAAATCAAGCTGCTCCCATTTTTAATTGTAGCAATCTTTGTGTTTGCTGCCTTATACGTGCTTTTGGAGAAAAAGTTCTTCTCGTGGGTAAAGGAGCATTGGTTACTCGAACGAAAGTTCTCTTCGCGTCTCTCTTCGCTTTGTTTTTTATTAGGCCTGTCACTGTTGTCTGTGGTTTTACTTGATCCAAGATCTGGTGAGCAAAAAATTAAAGGTATGGTAAAGCAAGATAAAACAATAATTTTAATAGACACTTCAACATCAATGCTCACCGAAGATATTAGGCCGAATAGATTGGAGAAATCTGTCTTGATTGCAAAGCACTTTTCTCGCAAAGCCGTTGGCCATCAAATTAGTGTGATGGTTTTTGCTGATATCACAAAGAAAATTGTTCCTTTTACTTCTGATTTAGATCTTCTCGATTCAAGAATTGATAGTGTCAAAATGTTAAAAAACATGAATGCTGGATCCTCAATTGGTTTAGCAATTGAAGAAGCAGTCAGATATTTTGATCCCAAAAACGAAGGTGTGGCCGGAAATATTCTTGTGATCACAGATGGCGAAGATAATGCTGATACTGAGTCGTTTAAAGTGCCTGAGGGTATAAATTTAGCCTTAGTAGGAGTGGGAACTAGAAATGGTGGCCCTATTCCAATGAAAGATAACTTTGGCATGTTTTATGGTCAAAAGAAGTCCCACGGAGTAACTGTAATCTCGAGATTAAACGAAGAATTTTTTAAGAAAGCAACGAGTGACAATCCAAATTCAAAGTATTTCATTGTCGAAAATTATGATCTTCCAACTGAAGAGATATTGGATTTTTTCTCAAAACAAAAAACGGCAGAAAAAGAGGGCGAGAATATTATACGTCCTGTCGCTCTTGAACGCTGGGCTGTTCCGGGTCTGGTCCTTATATCAATGAGTCTAATTCTAAGATTTTTTAAACCTATTGGCTTAGCGATTTTTTTAGCCCTTTCTCTGACCAACTTATCGGCACAGGAAAAAAATGAAGTTCAAATTCCAATTGAAGTTCAAGAGAGATTAGATTTATTCAAAGCAGGAAAGCTCACTAGGGATGAAAAGATTAATCTTGCTGATCAACTGGTGAAATTAAAAATGCACGAATCGGCACAGAAAATCTATAAAGAGAACTTTGAAATAAAAGATCATTTAACTAAAACGGATTCATACTTTAATTGGGCAACTTCTGAGCTGGAGACAGGAAAAATTCAAGAAGCCCTCTCCAAATATTCAGAGATAGAAGATGAAAGTGTGAGAGGCAATGTAGATAAAGCTTTCAAGCAAAAGATAAACGAAAATATTAAGAAGATGCTTGTGGCTCCACCCTCAAAAGATAAGAACAAGTCTAAAGAAGAAAAAGATAAAGATAAAAAAGATCAAGAGAAGAACCAAGGAAATTCGGGTGAAAGCGACCCGAAAGAAGGTGAATCGAAACAAGGTAAGGGTAAAGGCGAAAGCGGAGAGAATTCTGATAAGGATGAAAGTAAGAAAAATCCTTTTGATCCAAAGAATAAGGATGAACCCAAAGAGAGCAAGGATGGAAATGAGTCAAAGGGTCAGGGGGACAAACCCAAGGATGATGAAAAAACTAAATCTCCATCTGATAAAGAGGGTGATGAGAGGGGTGAGCGAAAGCCCAAGGTTTCACCGCTTTTAGAGCAACTTAAGCAGGATGACAGAAAGCTTCAGCTTAAGCTGTTGGATACATCGACTCAAAAACGTAAAGAAGGTAGAAAGAAGGACTGGTAAATGGTTTTCAAAAAACTATCATGCATACTGATTTTATTCGTTTCTATTGTTGGCTTTGCGGCCGATGACGTTGTTGTTGAAACAAATCCCCGCAACCCCATCATTGGAGAAACGTTTCAGATTCTTTTTAAATGTCAGACAACCGGAGATAGTCAGCCTGAAATAAGTTTTAAGGCAGAGGGTTTTGAGGTTCTTGGCAGACAAGTTCAAGGTTTATCGACACGCACTATTTATCAGAATGGTAAATTGTCTGTTTCTCGCGAGCTTCTTATTTCATATGACGCTAGGGCCGATAAGGCCGGTGTCATTAACCTAAGAGATGTTAAGGTCAACATTGATGGTAGAACTATAACACAATCAAGTATCCCTATTCGAGTAACATCTGCCCCGCCAGAGCCCAGGCTCGTATTTTTAGCTGCTGATGTTCCTAAAAAGTCTGTTTACGTGGGTGAAGGCGTTACTGTTCGCTATTACCTCTATAAGAAAACAAGTTTACAAGCTTTTGATATAAAAAAATATCCTAAGCTTGATGGATTCATGAAGCGTTATATTCAGGAAAATGAAAATACCCAAAGAGTTACGGTAGACGGTGAAATATTTGGTAGATCCACAATTTACTCAGCAAGGCTCTATCCAGAAAAGCCAGGAAAATTGATTGTTGACCCAATGGATATCAGCGCGACCTATGCTCAAGACTTATTTGGTAATATGGGCTTTGGATTTGGTTTAGGAATGAGGGATCTCAAGACAAAAGTATTTTCCAGCGAACCCGTAACGATTGAAGTAAAAGCCTTACCACTTGAAGGCAAACCCAACTCATTTACAGGTCTTGTAGGCAAGCACGAATTTGATTTAAAGATTAATCGAAATCAAATACTTGTTAATGAGCCTATCGATGCGAAGTTAACAGTTTCTGGGCCCGGAAACCTAGAAAACATGGAAACACCAGTCATTTGGAACGTGCCTCAATTGGAAAAATTTGATTCAAAAGCAGATCTTGCGCTTGTTGGTGGAGAGAGCGCAATTAAAACTTTTGATTATACCTACTTGGGTAAAGAAGGCGGTGAGATCAGTGCTCAGAAAGTGGAATTCAGCTATTTTGATCCCAACTCTTCTCGATACGAAACAATTATTAAAGAGCTTCCTGAATTAATCGTTGCTGGTGGCGCGGCGAAAAAGAGTAAATCGAATGAGACAGAGACTCCGGTCAAAAATGTTCAAGAAAAAGAAGTAATCGAGAAATCTAACTCTGCGGGATTCTCAAATTCCAATTGGCTTCTCGATACCAAGACTTGGTGGCTTGCGCTCTTGCTTCTGTGCTTAGTCATTTTTTCTTTTAAGTTTAAAAAAATTGTCTCCCCTTTACGCAGGCCAACGGAATTTTGGGGGAGAGATTACCAGCTTTTAGCTTCAGGAAAGGGCTCGTCAAAAGAGTTGACTCGTTTGTTATATGAATTAAGTCCCGGTAGCGAGCAGTCTGTATCAAAGATTTTGGAAAAATCAAAACTAAAGACAGAGTCAAAGGAATATTTATTGCAACTACTTTCAAATTTAGAGCAGAGTGAATTTAAGACTGGAACTTCTAAAGAATTAATAGATATTGATAAAAGGCACTTGTCCGCTTTAAAAAATGAATTAAGGTCCAAGTCATGAAAACGTTTGATTCTATTGATAAGATTTCGACCACAGAAAACCCTGGGTTAACAATAACATTTGGGAATTTTGATGGTGTTCACTCGGGTCACAGAAAATTGATCCAGCTCATAAAGTCGGAGTCACAAAAGAGTGGGACAAAACTTGCAGTCATGACATTTGTCCCGCACCCTAGAAAAATTCTTCAGGCCAACGCTTCTCGTTTTCTTATTTCAAGCTATATGAAAAGAAGGGAGATCCTTAGTGAACTTGGAGTCGATTACCTTATTGAGCTTCCATTCACGAGAGACTTTAGTACACAGAATGCAAAGGATTTTCTAGATAAGTATGTTCTCTCCTATCCCGCGATCAAATCGATGTATCTGGGTTGGGACTTTGCATTTGGTGCAAATAAGGCGGGAGACTCCGAATTAGTAAAAGAGCATTGCAAAAAAACAAATATAAGCGTTTATGAGTGCCCAGCCTATGAAACGAATTCAAGCAAAGTGTCTTCATCGATTATTCGCTCATTGATTGAGACTGGAGATATTAGTAGTGCCAATGACTTACTTGGTAGACCTTTTTCACTTAGTGGAATTGTTATAAAGGGCGAGGGGCGAGGAAAAAAAATTGGTATCCCTACGGCCAATCTTCAGATTGATCGTGACCTATTGATTCCTGCTACTGGTGTTTATGTCACACAAACAAGTTTCTCAGGAATGAATTATAGGTCAGTCACGAATGTTGGCCATAATCCGACATTTTCAGAAGATAGAGCTTTGTCTGTAGAAACGCACATCATTGACTTCAATGGTGATATCTATGGTGAGAATATTGAGGTTAATTTTTATTCCAGGATACGTTCAGAAATGAAGTTTTCCTCAGTTAATGAGCTGGTGGCACAAGTAAGAAAGGATATTGATTTTTCGAGTGAGTTTTCAATTGAATAGATTTGGTTTGATCGGGAGTCATATTTCGCATTCAAAGTCACCCGAAATATATAAAAGGCTTATTTCAAGGCCCCATATCTATAGGCTTATTGATGTTAATCACGAAAAAGACTTACCAACCGAAGAAGAGTTAAAAAAATCATTTGATGGAATCAATATAACTTCACCGTGGAAGAAGCACTATTCAAAATATGCACTCAAGGAATTTGAAAAATATGATGCTGTTAATTGTTTGAAAATTTCGAAAAATGACATTATTGCAATTAATACCGATGTTCTCGCACTCAAAGATATAATTCCAACCTTGATAAATAAATATTCGCCAAAATCTTGGTTCGTACTAGGTAATGGTGTGATGGGACAGATCTGTCAAAAGATACTGATGGAGTTTAATCAACAATCGGCAATATTTTCTCGTCAACAACATGGCGATCTCTCACATTTTAATCTTTCGACTATTGAGAATTCAAACCAGACAAAAATTGTCATCAATGCTTGTTCTAGAGATTTTAATTATCAAGGAAACATAGATGCCACATGGGTTTTTTGGGATTTGAACTACCTTCATAAGCAGCATGAAAAGTATCTCCCCTCGAGAGTAAAGTCGTATATCGATGGGCTTTCTCTACTCGAAAGCCAAGCGCAATACGCGGTTACCTTCTGGGAATCACAACAATAATATTTAACTTCATGTACTTAGACTCCGAAAGGTAAGTATCAGAAATTTGGATATTTAAGGGTCTTAAAATGATTCGCAAGGAATTCATCGACGTTGTCACCAACACAGGTATGGCAACTTTAAAAGAGCTTCGTCGCCTTTCAATGGGGCGAGAGGATGAAGTTTCTGAATTTGAGTTACTTCGCATGCCATATTTTGATGAGAACAAGTTTGCTAAAATTGTCTCTGAAAAATATTCAATGACATTTATCGATTTGCGAAATGCAAAAGTTCCACCCGATACACTCTCAAGTCTTAAGAAGCGATACGTAGTAAAGTATAGAGCTATACCTATCCAGAAGACTGCCACAAAAATCACATTAGCCACATTTGATCCTACAGTAACCCAGGAAGCTGTTAAGGAACTGTCTGATGTTTATAAAAAGCAAGTCGAATTTATTTTAACGAACCTCTCATCGTGGAGAAAACTTTTCTCTGGCATAAAAGATTCAGTAGACGATCTAATTGGCAATATTGTTGAAGTGACTGCTGCCATGGCTGCTGAAGAAACTGTTCGCGCTGAGGATATTGGCGATGACGTTGTGACGTTTGTGTATAGAATGTTAGCTGAAGCATTTATTAAAAAAGCTTCAGATATTCATGTTGAACCCTATGAGAAGAATTTCAGGATTCGCTTTCGAATTGATGGCTCTCTCGTTGAAGCAGCAACTCCTCCAAAAAGTATGATGGCTTCAATTGTGTCACGTTTAAAAATCATGGCGCAAATGGACATCTCTGAGAAGCGCAAGCCCCAGGATGGTCGTATTAAGTTGATCATTGGTGGTAAGCCTATTGATTATCGTGTTTCATCTCTGCCGACTCTGTTTGGTGAAAAGATGGTGATGCGACTCTTAGACTCATCTAACTTGCAGCTTGATATGACAAAGCTAGGTTTTGAGCAAAAGCAAATTGATGTCTTCAAAGAGGGCATTTATCGTCCCTACGGTATGTGTCTAGTAACGGGGCCAACCGGTTCTGGTAAAACGACAACTCTCTATTCCGCTCTCTCTGAACTTAATACACCAGATAATAATATCTCTACAGCAGAAGACCCAGTCGAATTTAACCTCGAGGGTGTCAACCAGGTGAACGTCAGAAAAGACATTGGTCTCACATTTGCCTCCGCTCTTAAGGCTTTTTTGCGTCAAGATCCAGATATTATCATGGTGGGAGAGATTCGAGATCTAGAGGTTGGAGAAATTGCTGTAGAAGCAGCACTCACGGGTCACTTAGTTCTCTCCACTCTACATACAAACGATGCACCCGCCACAATTACACGTATCCTTAATATGGGGATCGAGCCCTTCCTGGTTGTGGCCGCACTCAATGTGGTCGTTGCACAAAGACTATGTCGTAAAATCTGCCTCAACTGTCGCGAAGAGAAGAAGGTGGGGATTGAAGAGTTGGTGGCCTGTGGTTTTGCGCCAGCTTCTGCTGAAAAAATTAAGGTTTATCATGGCAAGGGTTGTGAGGCTTGTAATGAAACGGGATATAAGGGAAGGATCGCGATTTATGAGGTTCTAGCTATGACTCCTAAGGTTCGCGAGATCGTTATTAAGCATGGATCAACAGATGATATTAAGAGACAAGCCATCAGAGATGGAATGAAAACATTAAGAATGTGTGCACTCACAAAAGTAGCACAAGGATTAACTACACTAGAAGAAGCGATCGGAAATTCTGCATCTGATAATTTGTAATTCGGGGGAAAGATGAGTAATTCACAAGACGCAACACGAACCAAAGTCGGAGAATCCGGCGTAGGTGCACTGCAGATTCAACAGCTCTTTAAAGTGATGGTTGAATCAGGTGCTTCTGACTTACATATCACCACCGGAACGGCTCCTGGTATGCGTATTAACGGAGATGTTGTGAGAGTGAAGGTAGGGGCTCTCACTGCAGATGACACTAAGCGATTAGTTTATCAAATTCTCACAGAGAAGCAGAAAGCAGAATTAGAAAAGAATTTAGAATTAGATTTCTCGTTCGGTGTGAAAGGGCTAGCGCGCTTTCGTGCCAACGTATTTTACTCTAAGGCTGCTGTTGCAGCCGTCTTTCGACAAATTCCAAGTTTGATTCCAGACTTTGATGCTCTAGGCCTGCCAAAAGTTTTATTAGACATTGTGAATGTTTCCAATGGTCTTGTGCTCGTGACTGGACCTACTGGATCTGGTAAGTCGACAACACTTGCAGCTCTGATTGATCGCCTCAATTCAACAATTCCTGGCCACATCATCACTCTAGAGGATCCTGTCGAATTCGTGCATCAACATAAAATGTCACTTGTGAATCAGCGAGAGATTGGTGCAGATACATTGAGTTTTGGTAAAGGCCTTAAGTCACTTTTACGTCAAGATCCGGATATTGTTCTTGTGGGTGAGCTTCGCGATGTGGAAACCATTGAAGCCGCGCTAACAATCGCAGAAACTGGTCACTTGGTATTTGGTACACTTCACACAAACTCAACGATTCAAACGATTAATCGTATTGTGAACGTATTTTCTCATGAGCAACAGGAACAGATCCGAACTCTTTTATCTTTCGTTCTTCAGGGTGTTATCGCCCAGCAACTTGTACCCAAAATTCCCAAAGGACGTGCAACTGTTCAAGAAATTTTGAGAATTACTCCAGCGATTCGAAACTTGATTCGTGAAGATAAGGTTCACCAGATTTACTCTCAAATGCAAATTGGTCAAGATGAGACCGGTATGACGACGATGAATCAAAGCTTAAAGAAGCTTCTGGATGGTGGTGTGATTTCAGCAGAATCCGCTTTGAGTTATACAAACAATCCAGAAGAGCTGCAAAGGATGATGGGTCTTCAGGCCGGAGCGAAGAAAAAATAGGAATATTGAGCGATGGGAAAATTTAAATATACCGGAATGCGTGAAGACGGCAAACGTATCGAAGGCGATATTGATGCTGAATCACTTAAAGAAGCCAAGAAGCTTCTAAGACGCCAAGGTATACGCCCCTCTAGAATTATTCCACCCTCGGCCCTAGAAATTGATTTGGGTCAGTGGATGGTCGACAAAGGACTAGCTAAGCCCTTTGGTCTCGTAGAACTCATGCGCTTTACTCGTCAGCTGGCGATCTTGATTAACGCCGGTGTTCCAATCATGGAGTGTCTTGAAATTCTCTATAAACAAGAAAAGAATCTTTTCTTTAAAAAAACGATCAAAAACGTAGCCTCTCAGGTTGAGGGGGGGAAATCTCTTTTTGATGCTCTCACTGGCACCAAGGCTTTTGATAAGCTCTATTGCAACTTAGTCAAGGCCGGAGAATCCGCCGGTATTCTTGACGGAATTCTGAATAAACTCGCAGAATTTTTAGAAAAACAAGACAAGTTGAGAAAACAAGTGAAGGGTGCTCTCACGTATCCCACAATCGTGGTCTGTATTGGTACCTTGGTTATTTGGGGATTGATGACTTTTGTGGTTCCTCAATTCGTGGGAATTCTTCAAGAGACTGGTCAAGAGATCCCGGCCGTCACTCAGCTCGTTATTGATATTTCAAATTTTTTTCAAAATTACACTTTATTGATGGTGCCTGGTTTGGTTGCTGGTTTCATGCTTTTCATCAATTTCATTCGAACCAAAGAAGGAAAGCTTGCATGGGATCGATTCCTCATGAAGGCTCCTCTTTTTGGTGAACTTGTCATCAAGGCAAGTCTTGGATCTTTTTCAAGAACTCTCTCGACGATGCTTTCTGCAGGTGTTCCGATCATTGATGCTCTTGATATCTGTATTGAGACGATTGATAACCAGCAAATTGCCCGTGATTTTACCGCCGTGAGAAAAGCTGTGACTGAGGGTAAGTCGATAACAGAGCCCTTGGGACGAATTCGGTACTTTCCAGAGCTCGTTGTGCAGATGATTAAAGTGGGTGAAGCCACTGGTAACTTGGATGCCATGCTTATGAAAGTGGCTAACGTCTTTGAGGAAGAAGTGGAAGAGGTTGTGGCCAATATGACAAAACTCATTGAGCCGCTCATTCTAGTCGTTTTAGGTGGAATGATCGCGCTCGTGTTGGTCGCTATGTATCTTCCAATCTTCATGTCTGCTGGTGGAAGTGATGATGATAGTGGGGGCAATAAGGCTGAAGCCTCGGACAACTAGTTTTGCCACATAAAACTGGCACAAAACGCTAACCAGCCGAGGGATCATTGACGATGTTTTGATGGGTTAGGGGAAAAGCTCAAGTTTTTTGATGAGATTTACGAACTGATGTTATTATTAATTTACTGCAAGACCTGGATCGAATTTTTGAGAGCTCTTAATGCTCAATGAAATTTTAGAAGGGAAACTGTAGTCCCGAAATTAGACTTCCTAATTTCGATAAACCGACCTCTTAATGGTCGAATACTGGGGGATCTATGAAAAAGCTAATGAATAGTGAAAGTGGTTTTACGTTAGTGGAGCTTATGGTGGTTGTGGCCATTATCGGTGTTCTTTCTGCTATTGCGGTTCCAAACTTCAAAAAATACCAAGCTAAATCTAAAACTTCAGAAGCGAAACTTCAGCTTTCTGCTCTCTATACAGCTGAGCAATCTTTCTTTGCTGACTATGACAGTTATGGAACTTGTCTTCAGTTTATGGGTTACAACCCTACCAACGAAGCAGCTCAACGTTATTATGCGATCGGTTTCAACACTGCTATGACCCACACAGTAGCTATCGCAAACGGTGCATCTGGTTGTGCTGCTGTGGCCGATAAATTCGCTGCTGGTAAAGCTCTCGGTTCAGTGGCTGCAGCTGATACAGCTTATATCGATACTGCAGCTTGGACTGCTACGGAAAACAACTTCCTTGCTGCTGCTGCAGGTAAAATTGATAAAAACTTCGTAGATGCTCCGGCCGGTACAAACAAGTGTTCAACATTCACAATCAACGAGAACAAACAGATTCTTCAGGTTAACGCTGGTTACTAATTCTTAGAGAGATACTTAAAAAAAACCCACGCTTGTCGTGGGTTTTTTTATTTTTCAGCTCTGTAGTGAAGTTTCATCTCTAAGAGTGGTTTAGGTGAAGTCCACTTTCCTGAATTAAAGATATAAGGAGATCCCTCGATATCTGTTCTTCTGCAGTCTTTAAGATTTGAGTTAAGGCAATCCAGATCCGTGAGAGATTCCAAAGTATAGAGTTGATGGTACAAACGTTTATAGATCTCATCCTCTGGCTTGTGCTTTTTGAGTGATTCAACAATCATCACTTTTGCTTCTTGAGCTCCAAATTTACTATAAGCGAGTTTTGCAAATAATGAATCAAAGTAGCCAGGCCGATTTGGGTCATTTTTAACTTTATCAAAAAAAGGAAATGCCGCCGCTGGGTCTTGCCTTTCAATAGCAAGAAGATAGCCCATTTTAAAATTTAAACTGAAGTTGTCTGGGTAGATGGACAAACCTCGCTTCAGTAGATCTTCTGCTCCAGTTAAATCATTTTTTACAATCATTAAATATTCAGAGCCAAAATAGTAAGCATCCCAAAACTTGGGATCAAACGTAACAATTTCTCTTAATCGCAAATAGATCCATGATTGAAGGTCTGTAGCATTATAATGATCGATGTCGGATTCCATGAGAGTATGAACCCACAGTAAATCAGCTAATCCTCGATGGAGGCCAAGATCGATAATACGAAGAATTGAAGCTCTAGGGATAATGGCATGTCGCTGTCGATCAATCTTGATCTCAAGTGGAGGTGAGTGGTGGTGAAAATAAAGGGCCACACCAAAAAATAGAATGGATAGTAATAAACTCTTTTTGCTAACTATTGATTTATAATCCTGAAGCATAGAGAATTAAATTATATATGATTACTTTTGAAAATGTGAGCAAAGTGTTTAAGACCGACTTGTTAAGTCAGTCTGTACATGCATTGAATGATGTGAGTTTTTCAATCCCCTCTGGAGCCATGGTTGGCTTTCTTGGTGCAAATGGTGCAGGGAAAACCACCTCGATTAAAATTCTCTTAGATTTTATTAGAGCAGACATGGGTACTGTTCATTATGGAAGTGAAATTGGTGGAAGTTTTAAAAAGGCTTTAAATCAAATTGGTTTTTTACCTGAGCGACCTTACTTTTATCCTCATTTGACTGGTCGTGAATTTGCTTTCTTCGTCGGAGAATTATCTGGTCTCACAAGAGACACAATTAAAAATCAAATAAAATCAAATTCAGAAATATTACATATTGATCATGCTCTCGATCGACCGCTACGTAGTTATTCAAAGGGTATGTTGCAAAGACTTGGTTTTATGGCCGTATTACTCCATCGCCCAAAGCTCATCATTCTTGATGAGCCGCTCTCGGGCTTAGATCCTATTGGTAGAAAAGAGTTTAAAGATGTACTTCGAAAAACTAATGAAGAGGGAACGACAATCTTTTTTAGCAGCCATGTTGTGCCTGACGTTGAAGAAAGTTGCGACAATGTGGTCTTTCTAAGATCTGGAAAATTAGTCTATCAAGGATCAGTCGATAAGGTGATTCAAGATAACGTGAAGCCATCCTTTTTGATAAAAATTCCAAATGGTAAATTTGAAATTTCAACAGCGTTGATTAAATCGGCTCCCATGGGGCCTGAGCTAACTTTGCTGGAAGTCACACAAGAAAAACAAAATTCACTCATTCAAGAGCTAGTACATAAAAATATTAGTATTCTTGGCGTTGAACAAACCCGTCTAAGCTTGGAAGATATTTTCTATAATATTAAGAGTGAGAAATGAAAATTATAATTATCGCTCGCTATACTTTAAAAGAACTCCTCAAAAGCAAATTACTTTGGAATGTTGTTGGCCTTGGTGCACTTATAGCAATTCTCTCTTGGGTTTCATCAGAGTTTACTTTTGGTGTTCCCTCTCGTGTTGCTCTTGATATAGGACTGGCTTCTCTTTCCCTCTCGGGATACGGCATTGCGATATTTATTGGTGCTGGTCTTATAAGTAAGGAAATTGAATCTAGGACCATCTATATGGTTTTATCCCGTCCAGTGAATCGAGGTGAGTTTTTGCTAGGGAAAATCCTTGGTCTTTCTGTCTTTTTAGCAATTAATTTTTTATTGCTCTCAAGTTTCTCATTAATAACTGTGATGCTTTTAGGGACTCCCATTTCAAGCTTAATACTTTGGTCAATCGTATTTAATTATTTAGAATGTCTGATGTTAATGGTTTTAGTGGTTAGCATTTCACTAGAAGTGAATACTGTGCTTACCATCTTGTTTTCCCTTCTCTTGCTTGTCACAGGCCACGTTATCGGTGAAACACGTAAGGCATTGTATGTGACTTCTAAACCTGCGCTTGCTGCAATTTTAGATTTCTACCATTTGGTCTTACCGGGATTTTATAAGTTCAATCTCAAAGATCTAGTTCTTTATGAGCAGACTGTCTCTCTCAATTGGCTATTATCGACTTTCTCGTATGGTCTTTTGTACTCTGCATTTTTAATTTCTTTATCTGTTTGGATGATGAACAAAAAAGAGCTGCACTAAATGGAAGAGTTATATCGAATTTATGCTGGCGTTTTGGGTTTATTGATAGGCAGTTTTCTTAATGTCGTCATTCACAGATTACCAAGAAACACTGACATGGTCGTTTCTCGATCTGCCTGCCCCAAATGTTCGGCCCCTATTCCTTGGTGGCTAAATATTCCATTAGTGAGTTGGATTTATCTTAGAGGAAAGTGCAAAAATTGTTCAGCCCCCATTAGTTGGAGATATCCCGCCGTAGAATTAGCGATGGGTTTAATAATGTTCTTAGCATTTCCTCAATTACTGAGTCCCGAATTACTCTTTAGATGGATCTTCATCTCTGCAATTAGTGGTGCTCTCATTTGTCACTTTTTTATCGATCTCGAGCATAAAATTCTGCCAGACTCGATAAATATTTATCTTCTTTGTTTAATTCTACCCTACGAAATCATGTTTAATTCACCCATGCACTGGTTAGCAGGTGGGGCTTTTGGATTTTTAGGACCCCTTGCCGTTTCTTGGGGTTTTTATAAATGGAAGGGCAAAGTTGGTCTTGGTGGTGGAGATATTAAGCTATGGGGGGTTCTCGGAGTCTATTTAGGGCCGTTTGGAATTATGGAGAATATCTTTTTTAGCTGCTTTCTAGGATCTATCGTTGGAATAATTCTTATTTTGGCCAAGCGCTACGATAGAGAAGGTGGGATTCCCTTTGGTCCCTTTATAATTGTTGTCTCTTTTGTTCAGCTATTTAATCCTGGTCTACTTTCAAGTTTAGGAATCAATATTTTTTAAAGTTCCTGATTCTTTTACTCGGACGAGCATTGCAGTAAATCCTTGAAGACACGTTTCAACGCGTCCTATAATCAAATCAACTTTGTGTATTTTCAAGGGACAGGTGTTAGACCGTGCCTTCGTTACAAGAAAAACTTCAAGAACTTTTGGGTGGCATATCATCAGGTCCTGTTATGGGACTTGATCTTGGGTCACACAGTATTAAGTTGTGTGAAATGTCTGGTTCATCGGGAAAATGGAAATTAGATAAATTCGCAATCATTCCACTTAGTGAAGCTGCAATTATTGAAGATGAATTTCAAAAGCCTGAAGAGATTGTTGAAGCGATTCAAGCTGCACTGAGAACAGCAGGTATAAAATCAAAGAATGTTTGTATTGGTCTGTATGGTCAAAACACCATGACAAAAAGACTATCTGTACCCGATGGATCGAAAGAAGAAATTCAGGATCACATTATGTGGGAATCTGAACAATACATTCCTTTTGGTGCAGATGAGAGTGAAATTGATTTTCATGTCATCGGAGACACAGAAGGTGGTGGTAAGGATGCTCTTGTTGCCGCTGCTCGCACAGACGTTGTCGAAAGATTTCAAGATTTAATAAAAGAAGCAAAGCTACAAGTGAAATATATTGATCTTAACGTCATTGCACTTTCAAATATTTTTGAAGAAACGGCAGTTGTTGCCAATCCAGACTTAGCAGAGGGTAGCATCTTAATTGATTACGGTGCTCAAAGTATTAAGCTTGTAATTTATAGAAATGGTGGACCAATCTTTTCAAAAGAACTTCCTATGGGTGGTTCACTGATCACTGAAGAGATTCAGCGCCAGATGGCCGTCAGTTATGAAGAAGCGGAAGACTTAAAAACGACAAAAGATGATAATGGAAATCTTCCGGAAGAAATTTTGACCATTATTCAAAGCCAATTAGAATCACAGATTGTTGAATTAAAAAAGAACTTAAACTTCTACATCTCTGCTGGATCCACAGAACAAGTGACTAATTGTTTTCTGATGGGGGGATGCTCTCGCTTACCGCTACTAAAAGAGATGCTGGATCAGAGTTTAGGAATGGAAGTCGAAATCTTTAATCCGTTTGATTATGGAGTGAAGTGTTCGAGTTCAGCTTTGGAAGATAATATTGAACAAATTGCGGCAGTCGGAACTGTTGTAATGGGTTTAGGAATGAGGGCTTGAAATGATTCAGGTTAACCTCAGTACATTAAAGAAACCTCTAGATCTGGCCAATGTCGGAGGTTTTGATTTATCAAAGCTAAACGTGAAGCTCGTGCTTCTCGGTATATTTATGCTTTATGTACCAGATTTCTT
Organism: Bacteriovoracaceae bacterium; assembly: GCA_019752535.1. Classification (GTDB taxonomy): domain Bacteria; phylum Bdellovibrionota; class Bacteriovoracia; order Bacteriovoracales; family Bacteriovoracaceae; genus UBA6144. Next base: position 66,919 of record JAIEMA010000014.1, on the reverse strand, counting down.
TTTTGTCGATTCTTTTAAAGCAGAAAGAGATGCAGCTGATCAACAACTGGTCGAGTTGAATTCCCAAAAAATGAAACTTAATAAAAGAGTGAATGCCCTTAAAGAGTTTGATAAGCAGGTTCAACAGCTAAAAAGAAGAGAGCAGCAATTAACAGACAAACTCAATGTCGTAAAAGAAATTATTACTAAAAAGAAAAACCCTTGGAGTATTCTCGTTTACGTTGCCAAGAATATTCCACCTGAGATCTGGCTCACTGAGATTGGATTTTCGGAAAATAAATTAACTTTTAAGGGACTCTCGCTTGATTATACAAATCAGGGATTGTTTTTAGAAAATTTAAAAAAATCAATTTTCTTTGAAAAAAATATTATTTACAGCAAGACGGACACTGAAAGCTTACCTCCAGAAATGAAAAATCTGGCGCCTTTTGAAATTACTGCAACAATTACGAGGTTTGAGTAATGAAAGAGATGCTAAGTAAATTCCTGGCTAAGCTTCATGTCATACTGTTTGCGTATGCGGCGTATGGCTTCTATGAAGTTTACTCAGAACACGAAACATTATTGGAAGAAATTAATGCGCAAATACCTGCTGTTCAAACTGATATAGCAACAGCTCAAAAGAAATTAAGCCAAATTGATGAATTTAGAAAAAATGTCGATCAAACGAAGTTAAGGGTTACAGAAGTCTTTAACAGTATTGAAAAAGTTCAAAAGCAACTTCCGGCCGAAATCAACGATATCGAAATTCTGGACTTTATCTCTAAAGAGGGTCGAGGCCTCAATATGCCTGAAATTGAGCCTAACCCTTTAAGAGAGCAGCCGATGGGTTTTTATATCTCGAAACCCTATCAGATTCGAGCCCGGGGAACATTTCTTCAATTTGTCATTTTTCTCGAAAGAATTAACTCTGCGGATAGATTGTTTAACGTTCAAAATCTTACGATCCGCTCAGATACTCAACCTCAAAAGGGCCGATTCCAAGTCGTGAGTATGGATACGACAATTGATACTTTTAAATTTAACTCATCTCACAAAGAATCTTCTGGGCTTGAGGAAATTGAAACTCAGTTTGGTGGTGGCGGTGCTGCGGCCGATGATGGCTCTAAACCTAAGCGTAAGAAGCGTAGAGGTGGCGGTGAATAAATTTATAGTCATTTTCCTATTAATTTCTACGCAAGCCTTTGGTCAGACCAGTTCCAAATTGCGTGAAGTATTTAAAAATAAAACTGTTATTGAGAATCCCTTCGATCTTCGTGACCCTTTTAAAGCTCCCCTCATAAAAGGGAATAAAAAAGAAGGAAGAAAAGAAAAATCATTAATGAGGGATGGGATCTATACAAATATAGATCCGCTCGGAACGATATCGGTTGATAAAGTTAGAATTGTTGGAGTCATGATTGGAAAAGAAAGACGGGCCCTCGCGCGGCTTGAAGGCAGAGAAGATATTGTCGTTTTGCGAGAGGGAATGCGTCTTGGAGCGGATAATGCCGAGTTGAAAGCCATTCACCCAGGTGGAGTGATTTTAGTAGAGAAATTGGTGAATGTTTACGGAGAGGAAGAATATTTAGAGACAGTGATTCCCATTTCGCAGTAAAATGAAGCAAGGCATCGGACCATCGATGCCAAAATCAAGAGTGTGTGATATGAAAAACGGATTTTTCATTCTTATTTCAATGATTCTATTTTCTACCAACACTTCGTGGGGGCAGGAGATTAAGTCAGTCAACTTCTTGCAAGAAGGGGACGTAAGTAAGCTTGTGATTGAAGTGGATAAGCCAATTGTCGCTGATCGCCTCCACGTAAAAGATGATAAGCAGATTATTCTCGATCTAAAAAATGTAAAAATCGACAAAAAGCTTTTGCGCGGCATTGATACATCGGAATTTGATGGGGCCACTGTCTATATTTCAGGCTATCCAAAACCTGGCGCAACTAATGATATTCGATTTGCCGTTCAACTTCGGGACAACGTGAGGTCAATCCTCGACTCTCAGGGAAATAAAATAGTCTTGAGCATTGAGAACCGTTTTGGTGTTTTTTCAAAATCTAAATTGAAAGAAACAGAAACAACAATGGTAAAAACGACTGAGCAGGGCAAAACTGAGAAAATTGAAGACTCGGTTCATCTGAATGTTCCAAAATCAGCCTCTATTGAAGATATTTTAGAAAACCTCACTCTTTCAGGCCCGAAGAAATATATCGGTAAAAAAATATCGATTAATGTAAAAGATATTCCCCTTCCTGATTTATTAAGAATGATTGCTGATACTTCTGGTTTTAATATCATTATTGATGCTGATATTACCAAAGTGGCGCCCCTTACTCTTTCGTTAACCAACATCCCTTGGGACCAAGCGCTTGATACAATCTTGGCCCTCTCAAAACTAGTAGCCACAAAAAATTCAAATATCCTTTCTGTGACAACAATAGAGAAAGCAACGACAGAAAGAGAAGCTGACGCTAAAGCCCAACAGCTTAAGTTAGGTCTTGAGCCTTTGGTGACAAAAGTATTTCCAATCAGCTATGCAGAAATGGCGGATCTTAAAAAAATTCTTACCGATTACCTCACGCCTACTCGCGGAACGATGTCTGATGATCCACGAACAAACAGTTTAATTGTAAAAGATACAGTGGATTCGATTGAAAGAATAAAGAAAATCGTTGAACTTTTAGACACACAAACGCCACAGATTCTTATTGAGGCTAAAATTGTTGAAGCAAGCGAAGCTTATGGAAAGCGTATTGGTTTATCTAACGGACTCACTTTTGGTTATGACCCCGTTGTGGACATCACAACAGTAACAAACCGAGGACCTGGATTTTCTTTTTCGACAGCAAGCGGAGGAACGGGTGGGTCTGCTCTCGGAATTAACATTGCAAGCTTCAAGAGATTGGGCAATTTATCCGCCGCACTTGAATTGATGGAAAGTGAGTCTAAGGTTCGAATTGTCACGGCCCCTAAAGTGATTACTCAAAACAAAAAACCAGCAAACATTACGAGCACTGAGACTACGAGTTTTCTTGTGACGACTGTTGCAAACGGTGCAACGACCCAAGCATTTCAGACGATTCCAGTGAGTGTTAACTTAACTGTCACTCCTCAAGTCACGAATGAGGGTGCAATTAACATGGATGTTCAACTTAGCAAGGGAGCATTCGGTGATAGACCTGGAGCAAATGCCCCACCTAATACAACGACTAGACAGTTGAAGACCAATGTTCTTGTCGACAATGGATCAACTGTTGTTCTTGGTGGTCTCTACGGAACAACAAGTACAGAATCTCATAGCGGAATACCTTTTCTTAAAGATTTGCCTCTTGTGGGATGGTTGTTTAGAACTCCGTACAATCCCACAAATACGAGAAGTGAATTGTTGATTTTCTTAACCCCAAGAATTATCAATCAAGAGGAAGCTGGTCTTATCGATAGACAGAACTCTTCTTCAGCGAAGATGTAAGGAGTCAGCATTGGCCGCACGCCGTCCTGCTTCTGCATTATTAAGTAAGTATCTTGAGCAGTACCGCAAGCAGCCGGGATCGAGAGTCTTTGCACCCTTAGCTGAATCTTATAGAAAATTGGGAATGTATGATGAAGCCCTTAAGATTCTCAGAGAAGGAATCAAGAGACATCCTGGATATGTTTTAGGCTATCTTGTTTTAGCCCAATGCTATCATGATCAACAAAAAAATGAAGCAGCCTACCAGACCTTACTTCCGCTCACTGGACAAAATAGAGACAATCCGGGACTTCAAAAACTCTTCGCTCAAGTCTGTCTCGATTTAGGGCAATTGGATGAAGCCTTAGAGACTTTTAAGTATTTATTATTTTTAAACCCAAGTGATAAATATTTTGCTCAACAAGTTCGTGCTCTTGAAGATGATTTGCAAAAAAAGAATCTTAAGCCGCAAGCAATTGTGAAGAAAGCTCCTGCTCAATCTAATCCTGAATTTAGCATTGATGAAGATGATTGGAGCGTGGTGGATTTCAGTCCTGAAAAATCCAATAAGACAGAAATCAGTGAAGAAGATAATTGGAGCATGTCGACAGGGACTCAAAATCACACGACACCAATTGGCAAAGAAGACGATTGGAAGATCATGTCTCGCTCGATTGATGATGATTTTTTTAGTGACGAAGAAGTGACTCCCGAAGATGCTGAAGCCCCGATTCACTCAGATTCTGCTCCCCTGGCTTCGCATACTCTTGTGGATCTTTACATGAGTCAAAATCACATTGGTCCCGCTATCGATCTATTAGAAAAAATCATCGAATTAAATCCTCAAGATACACGCAGTATTAAGCGACTCAAGGAAATCAAAAAATCTCCATCAATAAATTCGGAAGCCGATGGCCATGATGAGCTAATGCGAATCATTGAGAATGAAGTCCAGGCACCTGAAGCTCAAAAAATGGAAAGAGCGCTAAGATTATTCCTTCAAAACATTCAGCTTACGGCCGATGAAAAGAAGAATAATCATGCCTAGTTTTCTGATTATCAATGGCCCCAACTTAAATATGCTGGGTAAGCGAGAGCCTGAGATCTATGGCGCTCAAACTCTCGATGAGATTGCACAATATACTGAAGAGAAAATAGGGACTGCAGCAAAGATTGAATGGTACCAGTCCAACATCGAGGGAGAAATTGTCGGTCGTCTTCAATTGGCTGCATCGCAGAATTACCGCGCTGTAGTCATTAATCCAGGGGCTTATGCCCATACGTCTGTGGCCATCCATGACGCGATCAAAATTCTTAAAATTCCAGTAATTGAAGTGCATCTTTCAAACGTCTATCGACGTGAATCCTTTAGAGAGACTTTATTGACGGCAAAAGCTTGCCTGGCCATAATGACCGGGCTCGGAAAAGACGCCTATTGGCTAGCTGTAAAGTCCCAAATCTAGAGAGGAAGCTCCATGTATCAAACAACTGATTTCAGAAAAGGTCTCAAAATTGAGATCGAAGGCAAACCTTATCTCATCGTAGAATTCCAACACGTGAATCCTGGAAAAGGGTCGGCTTTTGTTCGTACACGTCTTAAAAACTTAGAAACCAATCAAGTTGTCGAAAGAACATTTAAGGCCGGAGTTGAAACTGTAGGCCGCCCAGATATGGAAGAGCGTGAAATGGAATTTAACTATTCAGATATGGATGGTTTTAATTTCATGGAACAGGCCACATTTGAAATGATCCATCTTTCAAACGAGCAAGTTGGAGATTACAAATATTATTTGCAAGAAGGTATTAAGGTTTTCGTTCTTTATTACAATGGTCGCCCCATTGCGATTGAAGTTCCCAACTTCGTAAATTTGAAAGTTGTCAGCACTGATCCAGGTTTAAAAGGTGACACCGCTTCCGGTGGCAGCAAAAAAGCCATTATGGATACAGGTCTTCAAGTCAACGTTCCTTTGTTTATCAAAGAAGGCGAAACCCTCAAAATTGATACTCGCACCGGTGAATACATGGAAAGGGCAAAGGTTTAATTTATGGCCATCGACATGAAAGGTCTTAAAGATTTTGTAAAGCTCGCCAAAGACTCAGGAGCGAGTGAACTTGTATACGAGACAAAAACGATAAAGTTGAAAGTTAATTTTGGCTCTACTTCTGCACCAGTGATGATGCACTCACCAGTTGTTCAAACAGCTGTAGCTGCTGCCACTCCTAAAGTAAGTGCAGAGGCACCGAAGGCTGCTCCTATTAATGATGCAAATATTCATGTCGTGAAATCTCCATTCGTTGGAACTTTCTATGCAGCACCAGGACCTGGAAAACCTGCTTATTCAAAAGTGGGTGACAAGGTAAAAGTAGGACAACCTCTTTGCGTCCTTGAAGCGATGAAAATCATGAATGAAATTGATGCAGATGCTGCTGGTGAGATTGTTGAAATCTGTGTTGAAAACGAAAGCCTAGTTGAATTTGGTCAGGCCCTTTTTAAAATTAAGCGATCATGAGCTCAACAGTAAAACCATTTAAAAAAGTTCTCATCGCCAATCGTGGTGAAATTGCTGTTCGAATTATTCGTTCTTGCAAAGAACTTGGCATTGAAACTGTAAGTATTCATTCCACTGCTGATGAAGACAGTCTTCATGTAAAAATGGCCGATGAGTCAGTTTGTATTGGACCTCCTAAGAGTGCTCAAAGTTATTTAAATATTCCTCAAATCCTTTCTGCTGCCGATATTACAGGAGCGGATGCGATCCACCCAGGTTACGGATTCCTCTCTGAAGATGATGAGTTTTCAGAAATGTGTGCGAAGTGGGGGATAACATTTATTGGCCCCTCGCCGGAATGTGTTCGCAAAATGGGTGATAAAATTGAATCAAAGATTCTGGCCCGTGAGGCCGGAGTTCCGACCCTTGAGCCTATTTATGTGAAGGGGAAGGATTTAGAAGAAATTAAAAAAGAAGCAAAAAAGATGGGTTATCCCATTTTGATTAAGGCTTCAGCGGGCGGCGGCGGAAGAGGAATGAAGCGAATTGAGAGTGAAGCGGAACTTCCCGACACACTCGCTCGCCTTGAAGTCGAAGCAAAAAATGCCTTTGGTGATGGAACATTATTTATTGAAAAATATGTTCAAAATCCACGCCACATAGAAATTCAAATTCTTGCAGATAAGCATGGAAATATTCTTCATCTAGGTGAACGTGACTGCACCATTCAGAGACGTTTTCAAAAGATTTTAGAGGAGAGTCCTTCTCCTGTTCTTCCCGAAAAAACACGTAAAGAAATGTGTGATGCTTCAATTCGACTAGCTAAAGCAGTTGGTTATGATTCAGTAGGAACGGTTGAATATCTTTTTGATCAAGACGATGGACGCTTCTATTTCATGGAAATGAACACGCGTATTCAAGTAGAGCATCCAGTCACTGAACAAAGAACTGGAATTGATCTGATTGCTGAACAAATCAGAGTGGCCATGGGTCACAAATTAACAATAAAGCAAGCTGACATAAATTTCCGGGGTCATGTCATCGAATTTAGAATAAATGCAGAAGATGGAAAAACAGGGATGCCTTCTCCGGGGGCCATCACTCATTATCACCGACCTGGTGGCTTGGGTGTTCGCTCTGATGATTTCATTTATACAGGCTATACCGTACCTCCTTACTATGACTCTATGGTCTCAAAAGTCATCATAACGGCTGATTCTCGTGAAAAATGCCTCGCCAGAGGCATGAGAGCTCTTAATGAAATAGTTGTCTCAGGTATTCAGACAAATATAGATCTTCATAAGAAAATCATCAGTCATCCAGACTTTATTGCTAACCGTTATTCAACAAATTTTCTCACGAAATTACACGAATAAAGTATAATGATATCAGGAAGTTAAATAACCCCAGGAGGGGGTTACTATGAATCATTATGAGCTTGGAAAAGCCGCGTATGAGGCGCGCCAATTCCTGGAAGCAGATGCCCATTTTGCCCGAGTCGATATCACTACTCAAGCCGAGGTGAGAGATCATTATTTCTTAATGCTGGTTGAGTGCGCAAAAATTCTTCGTGAAGAATCATGTTGGAGAGAAATAAGAAAATACTCTGATCATCTTTTTAACAACAAAATGTGGAAAGAGCTGGTTGAGTTCCTTCAGCTTAATCAAAAATATATTCCAGAAATAAATAAATCATTTTATTTTGAGCATTTATCAGCAGCAGCTTTTGAGCGCGGTGAAGTGCATACGAGTAAGACAATTGCGATTAAAGAGTTAAGTCTTCTTGTTGAGAAAAAATTAACACACAAACTATTAAATCAGTCGTCACTCTACAAGCAGAGATTCCCTCACAGTCTTTTTTTTCAAATAGTGTTTCTTCAGGCCTGTGTGATCCTAGAGAATATCGCTGAGGCAGAAAAAAGCTATATCAAGATTTTAGAAGATATTAATCGCAAGTGGATAAAGATTGATGACCTCGCTGAAACATCTAAAATTGAAATCCTTGAAACCATAAACAATGTGATGAGCACCCTGGATACATCCAATGGTGAATCCGTTTTGGTTAATCACTTTTGTCACTTGCAGAGAAAATTACTTACCACTGAAGGCATTCCAAAAGAAGACTGGAAAAAACTCATTGAAGTCATTGTTAATGATCAATCGTTTAAGAATCTCAAACTGTGTTTGGAAGTCGCTTTAATGACAAACGAAGTGGAAATCCTAAATGAATGCTTTTCTCAAATTAAAAAGAAGAAAGGATATTCCTTTGTAAAGCTTACTCGGTATGACTCCAACTTAAAAAAATGGGCATTGGAGAAAGGTGGGGAGAGAAAACATCAAGCCGAGGAGTTTAATGATAAAGTGGTTTTGAGTGAAGACGATCTTAAGTTACTTGAGCCAATCACCCAAGATGAGAAATCAGATTTGGTTAGTGAAGACGACAGAGATGAATACAAGTCTGTTGAGTCAAACATGATTAAACAGCTCGAACTATTATCGCCCAACATCACTCAGCTGCCGGACTTATTAGTGACCTACAAAATGATGGGACTCAATAGAGTTGTGGGTTGGTTATTGAACAAATTTGATACTCAAGAGATTGATTCAGAATCCTACAAAAAAATAAAATATTTCCAAGTCATTCATTCCTTAGACATGGGACAAAAGCATCTTGCCCTCGCTTTTATTGAGGAGATGCTTGGCAGAAAAGATCTAACAATCGATGAATTCAAAGAACTGAAATATGTAGAAGGTAGCTTATATCTGAAGCTTGGTAGAAAAGCTGACGGAAAGAATACTTTGAGAATTGTTGAAGAGATGGATCCAAGTTATCGCCTGGTAAGAGAAAGGGTGGCAAGCATTGTCTAGAATCAATACTGTTCTAGTCTTTTTTCTTTTGCTATTTGTTGCTCTCTCAGCAGCTGGCTGGGCCTTCATTCAATCAAAGGCATTCGGCCGATTATTGTCTAAAGCCATTACTGAAGTCTCTTCACAAAAATTTGATACAAAAATAAAATTTAGCCGAATTGGAATGAAGTTCTTTCCCCCGGGCATTGCTCTAGAAAACATCAATCTTGAATATAACAAAGAAGGGACAAAGATTTTTGCTGAGGCGGGTGAACTCGGCGTCTTTTTCGATCTCGATACGTTCAGAAACAGCAAGTTTCGACTTAAGGAAATTTTTCTTCGCGAAGGATTTGCAAAACTTGAAATTGCAAAAGATGAATCTTCTGGGAAGCATCCATGGGACGTTATTCAAAACGAACTAGAAAAACTTCCGATTGATATTGGTTCACTGGCGATAAGTGATAGTAGGGTTATTGTTGAGGGGGTAAGCCTCGATGTGAATAACTTAGTAATTTTTCCCGGAAGTAAGGTCATTAGGATTGATGGAGATTTAAAACAGATAGGCCATGAAAAAATACCAAGTAGCATCGACTTACTCAGAATTATAGGTGATTTAAAGAAAGATTATATTTTCGCTAAGTCATTTCAAATTTTACAAAAGAGATCTCAGATAAAGGGCAATCTAACGATCAAAGATTGGAGTGACGTCACCAAAACTCTCGTAGAGGGAGATATAGATTCGGAAGTTTTTCTACCTGATATTAAAGAGTGGTTAGAAATAGAACCCGTAAAAGTTTTTGATGGAATTGTTAAGACAAAGGGCAAGTTGACCTGGTCTGAAAAATCAGGCCCGCGATTGAGTTCTGATTTTGAAATAACGAATCTGGAATCTAATATTGTCAGATCAGAGCTTATCCTCGGAAAAATTATTTCAAATGAGATCGGGATTTCTATTCCTACACTTTCTTTAAAAAATCATAATGAAAAAATCGATTTAATTTCTCCCGTGCTTGTTTGGGATCAAAAAAATAGAAAAATCCTTCCCGACCCTGTATTGGCTAAGGTGCAAAAACTAGAGTTGAATAATGCCCTAACTTTCCTAGGCGAGCCATTGCAACCTTTGAAAGGTGCAATTACGGGAAACATTAAATTTCAACTCAAGGGAAAAAATCTCTACTTCACCCCTGATAGCGGATTCAAAGTTGAGGGATTGCGCCTTGAAATCAAAAAATCAGACACACAAATAATGAATGTCGTTAAGGCACCGGAGCTCTGGCTTTACAAGTCAGAATTCAATGTCATTAACGGTGAGTTTCAGATGAGCGCAAACATTAAAGCACCAAAGTCTCAATTTGATATCTCTGGATCGGTAAACAAGAATGGTGTGAATTTTAAAATTCCACTGAATAATATTTCGCTTCAGGATTTTGGAAATATAGCGGAGCTAGATCTCAAAGGTGAGGGCGAGAACAAAATATCAGTATCGGGGCCTCTTGATGATGTCTCCTTTTCTATTGAAGGCGATTTTAGAAACTTTGAAATTTTGGGTTATAAGCTTGGTGATACAAATCATCGAATTGATATTTCTCTTAAAGATGGATCTGTTGAGCTTCCATTTTTTAAAGCAAAGAAAAGTCGCTATGCTTACTCTGGATCGGGAATTGTTAATTTTAAAAAATTCTTATTAGATCTATCAATTGATATTCCTAATATCAGTTATTCTGAATTTAAAGATGCTATTTCACCAATATCCTCTGGACTCTCATTTCTGCCCTCTGATTTTGAAGCAAACATCCAGGGTGGGGTTGAGATCTTTGCAAAAGACTCCATCAAAAACTTAAAAGTGGGAGCTGATGTTTATGCACAGAAAATTACGGCCTATGGAGAAGCGTTCAAAGATTCTAAATTTACATTCATCTACGCGGATAAAGTCATCCAGTTAAAGAATTTTTCAGTCATCAAAGAAGAGGGCAAAGTGTTTAGTGACATTGCATACAATTTGAATGCAAGCCGCCTCGATTATCAGCTCTCTTTGCGTAATATGTCTTCTACTGAAATATCATTTTATAAAAAACTTCCATTATCTGTGGAGTTCAATGGTGTAGGTGAATTCAAAGGTAGTTATTCATCCTCAAGGTGGAGCCATAAGGGATATCTCGCCTTAACGAAGTCTAGGATTTATGACAAATATATCCCTGATAGCATTTTCGAATGGGATGTCTCTAACGAATCAATTAATCTTGATGCGAAGATTGTTAATGGCTGGATAAGTCTGTTTGCTTCATCATATACAAACAAGAACAAACAAACTGTTTCTGCAACACTTGAAGTAGATATTGATGATCTCCCTCTCTTCATGCGCGGCCTACTAGGAGAGAATCCCCAGCTCCTGAATTCAACAGGACAGGTGAAGCTCTCTTCAACTTTATCTGTTACCGATTGGCAGTGGGATAAGCTGAATTCAAAATTATGGCTAAAGAATCTCCAGCTAATTACTCCTGAGATTGGAATTAAGCAAAATTTCCCAACCCCTCAAATCATTGTACGCGATGGAACTATTCAAAGCTGGGATTTTAAAGTCATTAACAATGACTTCAGATTAAACTCCAAAGCGACGGGTGGCATAGATCAAGGGATTGTTGTTAAAACCGATCTAGATGCTGAGGCTAAATATCTTGAACTACTCAGTAAACACATTCAAAGAGCTGAGGGGAGATTCTTGGTTTCTCTTCGCAATATATTAAAAAGTAATAAGTTCGACATTGGTTTAGAGTCAACGGCAAAAGATATAACCCTTACAACCGATTTGCTTCCCTTTAGCATGGGCAATTTAAATTACTCTATCTCTGTAAATGAAGGTGAGTTGGAAATTGAAAATTTCTCATTTAGACCTGATTCTGGAAAAGTTCAGGCGAATGGCTCCATCGCTTTTAACCGAATCAATCCTGATGTAAACATTAGATACACTTTAGAGAGAGCTTCTATTCCCATAAAAAACAAATCTCATATTACGGCCTCAGGCAGTGGAATGCTTTTTGGTGGAAAGCCACCTTATTTACTTAATGGAGACATCACAATAAACAAGGGCTCAATCCTAAATGAGTTAAATGATTTTACGGGCAAGGGGTCTCAGTCGGCCGACACAAAATATCTTCCAAGCGAGCAAGATGGTGCATTTTCAAATCTTGTGAATCTGGATCTCTCTGTCCGAACTGAAAATCCGATAAATCTCAATAATTCACTCATGGATGTTTATTTGGTTGGAGACTTACAGCTCTCTGGCGATGTCCTAAATCCCGCAGCTGAAGGCAAGGTGCAGACTTCACAGGGTGCCTCTAAAGTCTTTTTCAAAAACAGTGAATACCAAATCAACAAAGCAGAGTTGCTGTTTAGTAGCAGAAAGAAGATCACCAATCCTGATTTTGAAGTGGCCGCGAGCTCCGTGATTGCAAATTATAAAGTCACAGCCAAAGCATTTGGTAATCCAGAGAGTTTTACTTTCGATTTATCCTCTGACCCCGCTCTCTCAAAGCAAAATATCCTCTCCCTTATCGCCTTTGGCTATACAGATGATTTATCTAATTCCATCTCCGCAGGAGAGAGACAAAACTTAACGAACGTTGGTGTAGGATCATTTATCTTTGATCAATTCAAAGTAACAGACATCGTTAAAAAGCAATTTGGTCTACAAGTGAATCTTGGAACAGTGTTTGTCCAATCAAGTGACAGTATGCTCGCCGGAAGATCCCAAGACCAAACGGGGGGAGCAAATGCTCTAGCAAGAACAAGAACGGCAACAAATATTGAGGTTAAGAAAAGAATATCGGAAGCGATGAGCTTATCTGTATCAAGCACCGTGGGTGGTTCAATTGGTCAGCGACAGCGTATGAATCTGAATTATGGACTTTCAAGAAAAGTTCAACTTGAAGGTATCTATGAGCTAAGAACAAACGCAGAGGGAACTGAAGACATTATCGATAACTCGATAGGTGGCGACGTTAAGTTTAGGATGACATTTAAATGAATGTGATCAAACTTTTGTCTCTATTCACTTTTTTGATAATCTCGGCTCAGGCGAGGGCAGTCCTTAAGGTCGATCAATTAGTAATAAATTGTGGTGAAACACAATATTGTCAAAAAACCAAAATAAGACTTGAGACACTTAAAGATACTTATAGAAATACAACGCATCTTCGTCAAACATTGAAAGTTGTTGTTTCGATGGGAGGTTTTAGAAATTTCCATTGGGAACTAAATGAAAAAGCTGAACTGAATACACTGACAATCAACTTTTTTCCTAAAAACATTATCGGCAGCATACAAGTCAAAAGCTCTGACCCATTAATAAAGGAATATGTTGAAAGAAATATTAAGATCAAGTCTTCGCAATGGTTTGAAGATGATCTTCTTGATGAGGAAACCCTAAGACTGAGACAATATCTGGCCAGTAAAGGATATCCTCGTTCTGAAATAAATTACAATACGAAAACAAGAGATAACGAGACAAACATCGTCATAGATATTGAACCTGGCATTCCTCAAGTTTTAGAGGATATCAAAGTCACAACAAACTCAGAAACGGTGAGAAAATTTGCGACTCAAAAATTTGAAGAGCTTAAATTTAAAAACTATGATGTTCAACTTGTTCGTACAAAAGCGGATGAATTAGAGTTAGAACTTTTTAGCTATGGATATTTCCTCACGACGGTAACACTTACTCCAAAGAAGAAAGGGGATAATGTCGTATTGGAAGCCTTAATTGCACCAGTAGAGCAATGGGTTTTTGACATTGTTCAACCTCCACCTCCCGCCGTTGATGTTAAAATGGAGTTCGGCCCAATTGTACGAGAATTATTTAGGCGCTATAGAAGACCGATTGATGAGTCGACTTTAAAAGTGGGTATCAAAGATTCTTTAAAGAAAAATGGTTACCTTAACTCTGATATTAAACTCACTCTCTCTCGTTATAAGAATTCACAAAATGATTGGGTTAACCATTCTAAAGTTGAAATTTTCGAGGGTGTAAGAACGAGGGTAAGGGAAGTCCATTTTGTCGGCTCAAATTACTTTAATGAACGAAAGCTCAAGAAGATGTGGGAAGAGCAGGCAAGTGAGCTCTCTGGAGCTGGATTCTATGACGAAGAATCAAATAAGAACTTTGCGAATTGGCTAAAGAATCAATACATTCAGCTTGGTTTTGTACGAGCAAGTATAGAAGACCCACGCGTGAGTTACGGGGATGATCCCACTTCTGCAAACTTAGAATACACTGTCGTAGAGGGGAGTCGTGTTTTCGTTGATGAGATTAAGTTCTCAGGATTAACAGATCAAGAAACCACAGAAATAGCTGAATCTCTTAAAACAAAGCAGGGCAATTTCTTCAATCCTATAGCCTTTGCGGAAGATATAAAATTAATAACTGATACACTTCAAGATCTAGGTTGGTACAACGCCGAAGTCTATAATCGTGATGCTGATGACATAGTCAATTATGGAAAGGATACCTCTTCAGTAAAAATTGATATCAAGATTCGTAAGGGCAAGAGAATTACGTTTAATAGACATGTTCTTGTTGGAAATAGAGACACAAGAAATAAAGTTTTACGAAGAAAATCTCCATTCAATCATGGCGATCCTATTACTCCTAATAAAGTAAAAGAATATGAAAATAATCTGAATTCAACTGGGCTTTTTACCACTGTTCGCGTGAAGCCCATTTTTCACAAAGGTGATACTCCCTTAACAGATTTGGCCGTGGAGGTCGTTGAGAGAGATTTTGGCTTGATTGAAATTGCACCTGGATTCAGGACTGATATAGGAATGAAGCTATCGGGAACTGTCTCGTTTCTCAATTTACTTGGTGAGAATATCTCCACTTCACTCACTGGCCAAGTCAACCAGAGGGTAAACACCCAGGCCTTTGATGCGAGAAGAGCGAGTGAAGGAAAGAGTCTGCTTGAATATAACGTTACAGCAATGCTTAACGTTCCAGATGTAAGTGATACTTATGTCAATTATGGAATTGGTTTAACTGTTCAGCGAAGAAGATTCTTTTCTTTTGATGCTGATATCAGAAGAATCTCAAATACGCTGAGTCGAGATTTTGGATCAAAATATTCAGTATCTTTGCGTCACCAATTTGAAAGTATTAACCAATTCGATGCAACTGAAAACCGAGACAATGGGAGCTTTGAAATTGGAGCTATTACTCCTAGTTTCACGGCAGATTATCGAAACACACGAATCAATCCAACTGCTGGTGCTTGGTTCAATATTTCAAACGAGATAGCAAATCCACTTTTGCTTTCTCAGCAAAAGAAAGATCTCACTATTAATTTCTATAAACTGATTTCTAGAAATCGATTTTACATCCCTATCCCACGCGGGACAATTGCTGTCTCAATGGTTGGAGGTGTTGAGGAGAACTTAGCAAAAAAATTGCAAACAGATTCAGCTGGCAATCCGGTTATAGATCCACAGAGTGGTCAAAAACAGACTGAAGGCTATATTCCTAATATCAAAATTTTCCGTCTCACGGGTCTGGATATTGTTCGAGGCTTCAGTGATCGAGAGATCAATCGTCTTCCAAACGGCAAAGATATTGGGGACGACAGAGTCCAAGATAAGGCCTACATGGCCAACTTTAAGCTTGAACCCCGCTATTTTATCAATGATTCTTTGATGGCCGGAGTCTTCTTTGATGCGGGGCGCGTCTACAAGGATTCAGTTAACCTCTCCGATTTACGTCAGTCGGTGGGGGTGACCTTTAAGGTCGTTACTCCAGTAGGAACTTTAGACTTTGATTATGGCTTCAAGCTCTTGAGAAAGCGCGATGCTGATGGTAATCTCGAGGCCCCCGGACGCTTCCATGTGTCAATTGGGTTCTTCTAGTCCCCCCTTAAACCTAGATGAATTCAATGAAGAATGCTGAAACCTCACTTAGAAGTTTTGGCCTCTACTTCAACATTATGAAGAGCGACGGTAACCGGGGAAAGAAATATTTTTTTGATTTTATAGAGGTGTATTTTATGATTACGCAAAAATCGTTCGCGCTTAAAGAAGCGGACATGTTAGATAAAAAATGGTGGGTCGTCGACGCCACAGACATGGTGGTGGGACGCCTTGCTTCTGAAGTAGCAAAAGTTCTTCGTGGAAAAAATAAGCCAACTTTCTGCACAAACAATGACGCTGGTGACTTTGTTGTTGTTGTGAACGCAGAGAAAGTTAAATTCACTGGAAAGAAATGGGATGAGAAAGAGTACAATTGGCACACTAATCACATTGGTGGAATCAAGAGACGTACTGCTAAAGAGCAGCTTGCTAAGCATCCTGAATTGATTGTGTTCGAAGCTGTTAAAGGCATGCTTCCTAAAAATACTTTAGGTCGTAAGCAATTAACAAAATTGAAAGTGTTTGTAGGCGCTACTCACACTCACGAAGCACAAAAACCAACAGCCTTGAAATTGAATCTCTAAGGATTAGACCATGAGCAAAACAAAAGCATACGATGTTCACACTTTAGGCCGCCGTAAAACTTCAGTGGCTAGAGTTTATGTTTCTCGCGGAAGCGGGAAAATTCTTATTAATCACCGCGAGCTTGGTGACTACTTTCCAGTAGGTACTAGCCGCATTATCGTTAACCAACCACTTCAGCTTTTGAAGATGAATGATGGATATGATTTCCACATCAACGTCAAAGGTGGCGGTGTAACTGGTCAAGCCGGTGCTATCCGTTTGGGTATCGCACGCGCTCTTCTCAAGATTGCTCCGAATTCTCGTGGCGAACTTAAGAAAGCTGGCTTCCTCACACGTGACTCTCGTAAGGTTGAGCGTAAAAAGTACGGTCTTCGCGGTGCACGTCGTTCATGTCAGTTCTCTAAGCGTTAATTTTTTTCATACAGCGCAAATTGAAAGGGCCCTTTTTGGGCCCTTTCTTATTCAAGAGTGCGACAAATTTTTCATTCTTCGCCAAATCTTTTCACTCCGTCTATCCTCTCAGTAAATGAAAACAGATAAAAACGTCATAAAAATTCGTGGAGCCCGAGTTCATAATTTAAAGAATATCGATCTTGATCTCCCACTTGGTAAATTAATCTGTTTTGCTGGCGCTTCTGGATCGGGGAAAACCTCTCTCGCTTTTCATACTCTGTTGAGTGAATCGAAGAGACGATTTGTTAATTCGTTTCCTAACTCAATGAAATTTTTTTCAGATCGACCCGCAGCCGTAGATGTAGATGTAATTTTTCCAGTTTTGCCAGTTTTTGGTCTTCCACAGATAAATCCAGTCTTAGGATCCCGCTCTGTCGCTTCAGATATTATGCGCCTAACTGAGTTATTACAGGGCTATTACTACCAATACTCAAAAGAGTTATGTCCTACACACAAAACTGAGCTTATAGAAGTAGGATTAGCCGAGCAATTAGCTGAAAAAACTAAATTAAAT
Organism: Bacteriovoracaceae bacterium; assembly: GCA_019752535.1. Classification (GTDB taxonomy): domain Bacteria; phylum Bdellovibrionota; class Bacteriovoracia; order Bacteriovoracales; family Bacteriovoracaceae; genus UBA6144. The sequence goes on along the minus strand of JAIEMA010000014.1, from coordinate 49,700 downwards.
GAAACTGATATTTGGCACCTCTTGGCGGAGAAAGACTTAGCGAGAGCAGTTTTAGGTGAAAATTTCTCACCGGCAAGATCGTTTAATCAAAAGCAAAAAACAGTTCGTGAATTTGATGAAGAAGATGAGATCTGGGAGATCATCCGTTTTAAAAGATCAACGCTCGCATCGCTTAATCAAAAAAATGCGGATCTTATTTTGAAAATTAAGGGCAAGCCACTTCTTCTTTGGAATGAATCTTCAAAAAAATTAGCTAAATTTGAATTTAAATCAAATAAGCAATGCCCTAAATGTGATTTTGCAAGCGTAGGAATTGTGACAACACATTCATTTACTCCGCACTCCGCCCTTGGAGCCTGCAAGAACTGCAAAGGCTATGGAGCGAACTTGGTTTATGACAAAAATAAATTGATAGATGAAGATTTATCAGTGGATGAATTTGGTGTTGGCTTTTTAAAGTTTGGTCCTCTTGATTGGTGGAATAAAGAGTTGATCAAGCTAATGAAGAAGAAAAAATGGTCGACGAAAGTACCAATAAAGGAATTGCCTAAAGAATTTTTAAAAATTTTGATGGATGGCCAGGGTGACTGGGAAGGGTTTGAAGGTGTTAAAACATATCTAGAGTCTAAGAGATATAAGCCAGCAGTGAGAGTGTTCATCAGAAAACTTCAAATGGAAGTTCTCTGCGAAGTATGCCAAGGATCTAGGATAGATCAAAAAGTGATCAATCACAGAGCAAAATTTGGCAGCCATGAATATGCTCTTCAAGATTTTTCAAAAATGAGTATTGAAGAATTTCGAAATATCGTCTCAAAATCTATGACGAATTCTAAAGATCATTCTCAAAAACTATTAAAATCGATACATGGAAAGCTTGATCTCGCGTGCTCGATTGGTCTCGATCATTTAAATTTGAGTCGCAAGACACGATCATTATCAGCTGGTGAGTATCAAAGACTTTTGCTTTTAAAATATCTCTCCTTCGAAGGCACAGGTGCACTATTTGTCTTAGATGAGCCAAGCTTGGGGCTAGGCTTAGCTGAACAAAAAATGCTTGTAACTGGTTTGAGACAAATAATAGAACAAGGGAATTCTGTCATAATTATTGATCACTCAGAATATTTACAAAAGCAGAGTGATCATCTCATTGTTATGGGGCCCGGCTCAGGAGATGCGGGAGGTGAAATTCTTTTTCATAACTCAACTTCAAAATATGTATTTAAAAAAGAGAAAATTGAAAAGAAACCGGCGGTAATTCAAAAAAAATCTCAGGACTATATTGAAGTCAATCAGCCAAGTCATTATGGTTTAATGTGGCCAAGTTTCAAAATACCTGTGGGTCAGCTTATTTGGGCTCATGGAGCTTCTGGTACTGGTAAAACAACATGTCTTGTTCGAATCGGGGCTAATTCGATTTATCGAAAATTAACTCACCAAAATCTTGTAGATGATCCCGGACTTTGCAAATCGATTAAAGGATTTAAAGATATTAACGAAGTTATTCTTGTTGATTCAAATCTTAATCGCTTCACTTCTCGATCGACTGTCGGCAGTTTAACGGAATTAGCTCCCTCTGTTCGAAAGCATTTCCTCAAGCTCCCAGTTGCGAAGTCTATGGGGCTAAAAGATGGTCACCTCTCATCAAACTCTGAACTTGGAATGTGTCCTCGCTGTGAAGGGAGGGGACATCTCGTCATTGAGATGCAGTACTTGGAAGATATTATTCTCCCGTGTGATGACTGTAAGGGAAAAAAGATTAAGCCCATTTATGCTGAATTAACTGATGGATACATGACTCTTCATGAAGCGCTCAGTAGGCCGATTGGTGAAGTATTAAATCGAATTGATCTGACTCCAAAGTTTAAGCGAACATGGGAGTATCTCAAAATATTGAACCTTGAATATCTCTCTCTGGACAGGCCGATCAACACCCTATCTGGCGGCGAGAAGCAAAGGTTATATTTATTGTCGTGCTTATTAAAAAATCTCGAAGACAGTTTAGTGATATTTGAAAATCTTTCGTTTGGTCTTGCGAGTAGTGATCTGATTCGTATAGGTCTCTTCTTGCGAGACCTTTCTCAAAGAAATAACACCTTAATTATTATTGATTCGGATCCACTCTTTGCACAGCTGGCAGACTCGCAGTTGATCTTTTCAAGAGATAATATCGAGCTTAAAGAAGTCTAACTTAATTACTCAAGTTTAAATAAGGTTGAGCCGATAAGTAAGGTATGAAGACCTTCCTTAAGCTAGTGCTTGCTAACTTATCTGTAATAACAATGTGTTATGCAACTACTTTTCAACCCTTACCCGTTGAGAAGCTCATCCAGCCAGCCGATGCCATTTTGTTGGGTGATTTCCTAAGTAGTAAGTCTGTTGAGCTAGAAGATGGAACGATGGCCACAGAGGCTCAATTTAAAATAGAGAGAGAAAGTGGTCTTGATGCAGAAGAATTCGGTCTGACAGAGGTCAAAGTTTACTATCCCGGCGGAAGAATCGGTCATAGAGTCACTCAAGTCGAGGGCGCACCTCAGTTTGTTTCAGGCGAAAAGAATGTCATCTTTCTTAAGCAAAATGAGGACGGCCGTCTGTGGGTTCAAGGCCTAGCGATGGGGACCTTTAAAGTGGTGAGGATTGGTCAAACTACACTTCTCATCAATTCGGTATTTCCTTCAAATCCAGAGCTTTCAAGAATAGAAATGTCGAAATTTTTACGTAAGGTCGCGAGTTTAAAAGCGAAACCATTGAAAGAAGTTTACTCTGATAAATATTCCTATGAGCTTCAGAAATCTCGAACTCAAATGGTTCACCAACAAACAGGCAATTCCCGCTCAATTGCATCTCATGGCAATGAAAAGGAAAATAGTCATGAACCAAATGTGATGAACAGCTTTTGGTTAGTCACTATGTTAAGTGCCCTGGGAGCTCTCTCGGCTTGGTGGGGTAGAAAAAAGACGAGGTAGTTCATTAGTTTGAAGTTCAAACTCTTCTTAGCCCTAATTATTCTGAATTCAATTTCGGTAGTGTATTCATATATCCCAGCAGAATCAACTCAACGTGTTCCGATTAAGTGGGCGACGACGCAAGTTCCACTGGTGATCGTAAACAATTCATCTGATGTCACAGCTTCACAAAGTTCAGTCATTTTTTCAGAAGTGATTAATACATGGAATATGTATTCTCCCATTACAGTCACACAATCCAGTACTGGAAATAATATTTTATCTTATTCATCTGATGAGAGATATTTCGGTCCTGGCGTCGTTGCAGTTACGGTTTTAAGTTATGATCCAGGACTAGGTAAAGTAACGAATGGAAATATTCTAATTAATCAGACCGCCAGTCGAGGCTTTTGTCTTACCGCAGATAAAGCAGCAAATATTTGTACAACTCCTGGCGCAGGACTTTTATCTCGCGTTTATTTGGGTGATGTTGTGGCCCATGAGATGGGACATTTTTTTGGTTTATCTCACTCGGAAGTGCGTGACAGCACAATGCTTTTTACAGCGTTTAAGGGTCAATATTCACCACACTCGGATGATATCTCTGGGTTGAGAGTTGTGTATGGAAAATCAGGCTTTGGAACGATTAGAGGTAAGATTGAAGGGGGGAATCATGTCCCCATTTTTGGTGCTCACGTGCAAGCGATCTCAACCAAAACAGGTATTGTCGCAGCCTCTAGTATTTCACAAGAAGATGGCTCATTTTCTGTAAGTGGACTTAACTTAGAAGACACTTACTATATCTATACTGAACCTCTTAATTATTTAACTGCACTTCCAGATGCCTATAGGAGTGCAAAAAATAATTATTGTCCTAACTCATATGTTGGAAGTTTTTTTGAAACCTGTGGAACTAGCGGGAAGGGACATCCTCAACCTTTAAAACTCACAAGCTCTCAATCGAGTTTAGATATTGGTGTCGTCAGTATTCGATGTCAGATGAGAGTTGGGGAAGACTATTTATTGGCGAAAGTAAATTCCTCTGGTGGTGGTGAATATAATTTTACTGCATCAACGACAAAACCTGCGTCTGCTTTTGTAGGTTACTACAGCTCTTCGGATGTTCTTCCTACCTCTAGTTATTCTAATTCAATGGCCGATACTGTAAATTTAGACCTCACTTCTCTTCCAGTTCCATCTGGCAGTGTGTATTTAGAATTAAAATTCATGACTGCTTCGATTGGATCACCCTTAGATTTTTCGATCGAAATTGATGGACCCAATGGAGTTGCAATCGATTCTGATCGCGGTGGAATTCCTTCACCAGCTCTTGATGCCTCTACCTTAAGACCTAAATATGACAGGATTCTCTCTTATCCACTTCATAATAATCCTGCGCTTAATAATATAACTGTTAAATTGATGCCGAGAGCGCTTTCTGCTTATGAGACCGCTATTCATATGCCGGTTCCTGAATATTTTGTTAAAAAAGACAAACCATGGTTCATGATTGCTAGCGTCATTCGTAATGGAGCACCCTATTACTTAGATCAAGTGGCGGTTCTTTCTGATAATTATTCTTGTATCGATGCACCTTATTCATTCGCAGTTAAGGCCAATCCCGTCTCTTCGGCAGCTCTAGCTGGTGAAACTGAAGATAAGGGGACACAAGCTCAGGCAGCCGCATGTGGTACATGGCAGCCACCTTCTTCGGGTGGCCCCGGTTCCGGTTCATGGATGGCCACTTTGTTCGTAGGTTTCATTTTAATAATTTTCATTCGTCATCGTCGCTTTCCTCACTGAAGAAGCTTCTGTAGAATTTTGAGGAATAACGAGGTGGGCGTATGAAATACTTGTGGATTTTAGTCGGAATTATTTCCTTTTCAGCTTTAGCTCAAAATCTAAATGATGAACGCATCTGGAAATTAGCTTCAAGAAAAAAGGCTATTTATCTTAGTCATGGAATTTTTCATCTTAATCAAGGGACAAAATCTTCTATAACTGGAATACGAAGTTCAAATGTCGCCGATCGTGGCTACGAAAGAGTTGTCATTGATTTTGCCGGAGCAAACGCTCCAAAAATTTATGGTCATATAAATGAAGGTTCAAAAAAAATCTCGGTAGATTTTTTTGATACAAATGTTGCTCCACAAATTTCATCACTTAAAAATACAAAAAATGTAAAAGCAGTAGATTTTCTAGCCATTGACCAGAATCAAGTGACTATGGAATTGCAGCTTAAGTCAAAATTAACGTTTGATGTTTTCTATCTTGAGAATCCTGCAAGATTAGTAATTGATATCCGTCCCTAATACAAATTTAGACCTCGCATACAGCGAGGGGAGAAAATATGGCTAAAGAAAAAAAGAACATGAAAGCAAATTCAGATGCACAATTTCTAGGAGAAATTCCTTCAGAGGTTGTCATTATTCCAATTGTGAACAGTCCTATCTTTCCAGGAATGATTGCCCCAATTATTTTATCAGAAGATAAATATACACCCGAATTAGATGCTTATCTTGGCAAACATAATTACATAGCGCTCAATCTCGTAAAGTTTAAAGATCATCATGAAACAATGATCGATGAAGACGATGAAGCTGAAGAAGAGGAGGAGCATGATATTCAGGACGGACCTGAAGCCATCAACCGTCCTCTGACTCCACATGATATCTACAAAGTGGGCGTGCTTTGTAAAATTGTAAAAAAACTTAAGCTACCCGATGGAAGTGTAAATCTTCTCGTTCATGGGATGAGAAGATTTCGTGCTGTCGAATATACAGGAGATAAGCCACTCCTTATGTGTCGTCCTGAGGTCTTTAGTGATATTCATGAACCAGATGAAGAACTAGATGCTTACACAAGATCAGTTATTAATCAGGTGAAGAAACTCTCAGAGATTAATCCTTACTTTAATGAAGAGATGAAACTGGCGATGTTGAATTCTCCCTCGCCTGGAAGTTTAGCAGATTTGGTTGCGTTTGCGCTTTCGCTTGATGTTCCTGAAGCGCAAGACTTTCTCGAAACTCTTGTTGTTAAAAAACGTTTTGCTAAACTTCTGGTTTATTTAAAGCGCGAAAAAGATGTAGCAGATATTCAGAAAAAAATCACAGATGAAGTGAATGATAAGGTTAATAAGTACCAGCGTGAGTACTTCTTAAGAGAGCAGCTAAAAGTTATTAGAAATGAACTTGGCATGGATGAAGACGAAAAAGCCAAGGACATGAAAAAGCTTAAGGAAACCCTTGATGCCGCAGGCCTTCCCGAAGATGCTCATAAAGTTGCATTGGAAGAATTGGATCGTCTCGAATCAATCCCAGATAGTTCTCCTGAATACAACGTAACCAGAACATACCTTCAGTGGATGGTTCAGCTACCTTGGAACAAATTCTCTGATGATCAAGTCGATATTGCAGCTGCTCGAAAAATACTTGAAAAAGATCATTACGGTTTAGAGAAAGCGAAAGAAAGAATTATGGAATTCTTAGCTGTGAGAAAGCTTAAACCGGAATATGATGGCACAATTTTGTGTCTCTCCGGTCCTCCAGGCGTGGGTAAAACATCTCTCGGTCACAGTATTGCCCGTGCTCTTGGAAGAAAATTTTATCGCTTCTCTCTTGGAGGAATGCGTGACGAAGCTGAGATCAAGGGTCATCGAAGAACTTACGTCGGAGCGATGCCAGGGAAAGTGATACAAGCTCTTAAGCGCGTAGAAGTGAATAATCCTGTCATTATGCTAGATGAGATCGATAAACTTGGAAAAAGTTTTCAAGGTGATCCGGCTTCTGCATTACTTGAGGTTTTGGATCCAGAGCAAAACAAAACATTTATTGATAACTACTTAGATGTTCCATTTGATCTGTCTAAAGTTCTCTTCATAGCCACTGCAAACTACGTAGGGGAAATACCTGAGGCTCTTTTAGATAGAATGGAGCTCATTGAAATCTCTGGCTACACTCTTGAAGAAAAACTCTCAATCGTGACCAAGTGGGTGATTCCAAAGCAGCTAAAAAAACATGGACTCACTTCCAAGGATTTAAAGCTCTCAACACCACTTCTTAAAGCATTAATCTCAGACTATGCTCGCGAACCAGGCGTTCGTGTGATGGAGCAACTCATTGCTAAACTTTGTCGTAGGGCTGCTTTAGAAAAAGTTTCTAGCAAAAGAAAGCATACATACACACCTGTTCCGGCCGAACTAGAAAAAATCCTAGGCAGCAAAAGATTTGAAACTGATAAAGCTGAAAAGCCACTCATGCCGGGCGTAGTGACAGGTCTTGCTTGGACGGCATTTGGTGGGGACATTCTTTTCATTGAATCCATTCCTCTTAAGGGGAAAGGATTTAAACTTACCGGTCAGCTCGGTGATGTCATGAATGAATCGGCTAATCTTGCATACAGTTTTGTAAAGCGCATGCTTCAAGATGAAATCGATGTGAAAAAAGAGTTGGATAAAAAGAAGACACCTAAGAAAAAAACAAAAATGATTTCGGTTCCTTCAAATCCATCGGATGTTTTAAAAATTCCAGCTAACCCAGCACTCGCTGAAGAAGCGACAGATTTTTTAGCAACTCATGAGATTCATCTTCATTTGCCGGCCGGTGCGACACCTAAAGATGGCCCTTCTGCAGGTATAACGATGGCTTTGGCGCTTTATAGCTTGGCCACGAATAAGAAAGTCAGGGGCGATGTCGCCATGACTGGTGAGCTATCGTTGACTGGAAAAGTTCTTCCTGTCGGCGGAATTAAAGAAAAGGTTCTTGCAGCTAAAAGAGCAGGAATTAAAACAATAATTCTCCCGTGGCAAAATGAAAAAGATTTAAAAGAAGTGCCTGAGCGTCACCGTAAAGGGATGAAGTTTTATCCAGTTAGAAACTTTAGTGAAGTTTTAAAAATTGCACTTAGAAAGTAGTTCTTAAAGCCCCTCAAAAGAGGGGCTTTTTTTTTATAGATGATCAAATAGTAGAGAGCCGTAGATGAAATCGATAAGAGCTTTATGGACGTCGATGTCACTTTCTTTGGTTGGATGAAGAGCTTCTGCAATTCCATTTTCAAAATGCTTTTTTAGGTCGAGAGATAGTTTTTTATCAAACACCACAATAACATTCTCTCCATCAAGAGCTTGGGAGCGGGGGTGTAAATTGTGACTTCCCATCATGGTTATTTTGTCATCAATGATCATGAATTTTGAGTGAAGGGTTGTACCCTTCTTTAAATAAACATCAACCCCATAACTAAGTGCTTTCTTTGCTGAGCTCGCAACAAAATTTCCAAGAAATGGAACATCAATACTTTCATTCGAATTTGTAAAGAGTCTGACTTTGACTCCTTTTTTAACAGCCTTTTTTAACCCTTCTCTTAGTATAGGATCTAAGACGACATAGGCATTTTCAATATCGATAGTTTTCTTAGCATTCACGATAAGCTTGTAGACACCACTCACAATATTATGATCGCTGTTTCGAGTTTTATTTCCTGGATTATGGTCTAAAAGCTGAACGGGAATATCTCCATCATCAGGAAAAATCTCCGTTTGAATTTTTGTAAAATGTTTTACTTCTTCATTCTCTATAATTTGTTCGTTCCATACTTCAGCAAATTGAGCTTGAGCTTGAGAGGCAACACCAAAACCGTGAATATAAGCATCAATATCTCGCCAATATTGATGTCCGGCCAAATGGGAGTAATTGTCTCCGTAATTAGTTCCACCCAAAATGATATGTTCGCCATCTGTGACCATCAATTTTCTGTGATTCACATGCAGTCTGTATTGAGTTGTGTTCCAGCGGATGATTTTGACCTTGCCCTCAGACTCTCGCTCTAACCGTTCAAGCACAGCTCGATGCTTCTCGAGGATGGCAACTTTTTGATCAACGATGATCCTTACATCGAGATCTGGGACTTCACGAAGGCGATCTAATATTTTTTCGGCCATGGTTGTGCCTGTGATGTCATCGTATACACCCCAGGTAAGAATATAGACGGATCTCTCGGCTTTACTTATTAACTCCCACCGCTTGGCAAATGCAGTAGGCATATCTGTGAGCCATTGAATCTCTTTAGCTTTGGCTTTTCGAGAATTTGTTATTGATGAAAAGTCTGAGTAGTAGTCTGGACAATCCAAGTCTTGGCAGGCGGATTTTTTTACTTCTGAGCGCAGCTTTCTTCTCAGGCCATACCATGAAAAACGGCTTCTCTTTCCTAACGCCCGAAATGAAAGGCCATAGCTATCAATGTCCCCATAGATGTAGGTGTCTCCAACCTTCAGAAGATTCATCAACTTATCCCAAAAGGAGAGCTTTTGTTGGGTGGGAGCACTCGACTGGGAGAAGCTTGAGCAGGCGAGCATCAATCCAGCTAATAGGACTAATATCTTCATAGGACAGGGAATATAGCTCGAGGATTTTTTGAGAGTGATAAATTGAAAAAAATACACACAAAAAAGCCCCTTATTTAGGGGCTTTTTTGAATAAATCTAAGTTTATGGTCGGAATCTAGAATTCGTCTGAATCGTACTCAGCTTGCATTACGTGCTTAACCTTACCAGCAGCGATCTCACGAAGGGCTGTCACGATTTCTTTGTTACGTGACTTTACTTCAGGGTCTTGACCTTCACGAAGCTGCTTTACACGCTTTGCAGTTAAATGAACGAGCTCATAGCGATTCTCAACTTGCTCTAGGCAATCTTCGACGGTTACGCGGGCCATAGGATTTCTCCGATTTAGAATGAAACCTCATTTTTAGAGGGGTTATAAGCGCTTGTCAAAAGAAACTATTGATACATTGCTTCAATTTCTTTGACATAGTGCTGGGTCACCAGTTTTCGCTTAATTTTAAGGCTTGGAGTCAGGAAATTTGCGGTAGAAAACTCATGACTCGAAACATTAAAGCGCTTAATCGTCTCATATTGGGCCAAATCCTGGTTTACAGCATCAATATCGGATTGAATGAGCTCGTGGACCTTAGGGTGGCCTGCAAGCTCTTCAAGGGAGCAATCTGGGCTTAGTCCCATTGATTCAAGTTGCCCTTGAAAGCGCTCTTTTTCGATTCCAATAATGGCCGTGAGAAATTTTCTCTTATCTCCAATCACGACTGCATGAGAGATCCATTTTTGAGACTTGAGCATGTTTTCAATTTTTTGAGGGGCCACATTTTTTCCACCACTGGTGATGATGAGATCTTTTTTTCGATCTGTAATCTGAAGATAACCATCAACAGTGAAATGGCCAATATCTCCGCTTCTAAACCATCCATCTTCTGTAAATGCTTCTTTGGTGGCTTCTGGATTTTGATAATATTCTTTAAACATGGCCTGAGTTTTAATCAAAATTTCACCATCTTCTGCAAATCGAAACTCAACATCTCCCATCGGTTTACCAACTGTACCGGGAACCTGCCGAATGAGGGGATTAAGAGCACAGGGAGCAATCGTTTCGGTAAGTCCGTAACCCTCGAGTACCGTGAGGTTGGCGTAGCGAAGGAATCGAATGATGTCTGGAGAAAGGGGAGCGCCACCAGAGACAAAATAGCGAATTTTTCCACCAAACTTTTGATAGATTTGAGCGAATACAACTTTTTGTGCGGCTTTATAGGCCAGAAGTTCTCCAGCTCCTGGAGAGCGATCAGAATCAATTTTAGAAAAATATATTTCTCCGGCTTGGACGGCTAATTTGAAAGCTTGTTGTTTCCAGAGTGGAGAGTGTGAAACTTGGTCATTAATTTTTGCATAAATTTTTTCAAAAATTCTAGGGACAGCCATCATAAGAGTAGGTTTGACCAGCTGAAGATTGTCTGTGATTTTATCTAAGCCTTCAGCATAAACAGTTTCCCATCCGAAAATTAGAGGGAGAAGAGAATCGCATCGACCTAGGACGTGAGAGAGAGGAAGGAAAGTAAGTGTACGATCATTGGGTCCAAATGCTCCCTTAATAAAGCTGTTCACATTATCTAACATCGCGGTAAAGCCTGAATGAGTAATGACTGCTCCCTTGGGCTCACCTGTTGTTCCAGATGTATAAACAATTGAGGCCACCTCTTCAGGTTTTTGCTGCTTGATACCTTCCTCAAATTGGTCAGGATGTGTTTTGAGTTCTTCTTGTCCTTCGCGAAGAAGGTCTTTGAATGTTATGTAAGTTATATGATTTCTAAATTTCTTTTTATTTTCTTCGTTAAGTTCATTGAGAGCGACAATGAGTCGCAGTTGAGGCATCTCACCTAAGAGTGAAGCGAGCTTTTCAAATTGTGAGTCATTTTCGATAACCAAAATTTTTGATTCTGAATGATTGAAAATATATTTGATTTCATGACCGAGATAGCTTGGATAAATTGGAACAACTACTCCTCGAGAGCACATTACGGCCATGTCGAGAAAGTGCCACTCTTTTGAAGTCTGGGCCAGGATAGCAACTCTATCACCGACAACTAACCCATGTTTTTGAAGAGCAAGTGCAAGTTGCTCAATTTGAATTTTGTAGGCTTTAAAGCTTAAACTTTTTACTTCGTGTGATTCAATCCAGCCAATAGCATTATGATCTGCTGAAAGTTGCACTCTTTTTAGTAATAAGCGTCCCAGTGAATTCTCTTTCATCGCATCCCTTTTTGAACCATCGACAGGAAAATAAAATCGAGTCGTAAAAATAATTTTAATTAATTCAATGTCTTGTCACAACACTTGTTGGGCTAAAAATTTGCACAAATAGCACCAATGAAATCAATTATAGTTATCTCTTATTGTAGCAAGGTTAAATCACAAGAGTCACAAAGGGCAGAATTTAACTTTCATGGATATTATCTTGGCAGTGAAATTCGATCCCTGGATATATGGGCGCCGGATGGGATTAAGTGGATCAAGGGAGAGGGGTATTTGATTTATCTTAACGCAGTTGAAATTAATAAAAAAGTGCTCTTTGGAAGAGCACTTAAGGTTAAAAGAATTTGAACGAGGGAACTAGTCGACGTTGACGGCCACATGATCACCGACAATGAACTTATCTAAGTCTAAAACGGGAACATCGGCTTTATTTTTATGAAACACTGAGATCGCTGCATCTTCATTGGCTTCTAGGACCTTTAATTCACCAATTTTGACTCTATAATTTACACGCTTTCTATTGTCATAGGGGTCGAGGACGGAAATCACTCGAAAGACATCGAGTAGTGTTCCCTTTTTTACTCCCTGATTAGTGCCAATGTTTACATAGAAGTTTTTCTTTAAAACTTCATTTTCTTCACCCATTGGAAGATCCATGGCCACACTGAAAATCATATAGGTTCGCGCTGAGACTGACTGCGCGTGAAGGGCAAAAAGTATGGTGAGAATGGTAAAAGCTGTCTTCATATATCCACCTTGCAGGGAGGTTCTTGATGGCTTTTCGGCAAAACTTTCCGAAACCTGAGCTGCAAGGTGAGACTGAAAACCGCTAAGGTTGGTCAACTATTTTGATATATTTGTTATTATTAGCAATGATGTCTGAATATCTAAAATTCCCTACCTTGGACTGAGAGAGAATGTAGTTTCTAGTGTAATAAAGCATGACCCAAGGCAGATCTCTGTTTACTTCATTTTCTACTTCTTCCATGAGCTTAAATTTCTCAGGGGAATCTTCTAGGTAACGAATTTTTTCGAAAAGTTGGTCCACTTTTTTATTAGAGTAGTGAGCGTAATTTGGACCTGGAGGAAAATTATCAGAAGTTAACAGCTGAATAATGTTTTCAGCATCAGGATAATCAAGAACCCAGCCACCATTCCAGAATTGGAGTTCTCCACGACGAGACCTTTCAAGAAACACTGGGAATGTATTTAAGCTTGCTTTGGATTTAATCCCAATCGCCTGGAGCTCCTGCACAACGAACTCTGCAATCTGGCGGTGAAGAGTTGAGTTACCTCGTACATCAAATGTGATTTCCGCTAAGCCTTTGCCTTCAGGATAACCGGCCTTGGCCAATAACTCTTTAGCCTTTTTCAGATCGTACTTATACGGTAGCTCGGCTGAGGGATTATAACCTGGGATACCCGGTGGATAAATTGAATTGGCTTTTTGTCCCACGTTGCTAGTGAATAGCTTTACAAATTTTTCAGTATCAACACCATAAGCAATGGCTTGTCTCAATGTTAAGTTCTTCCCTACGACTGGATCTTTCATATTAAATGAAAGCCACCAATAGATGAGCGTTGGGGCGACTTGCATTTGAATTTTCTTTTTAACCAACTCTGGAAGTAGTTTTCCGTCAGGCCCCAAGGCGGCTTGGTAATAATCTTTTGTTAGTGTGAGCAGATCAATTTTTCCACTCATGAAATTGAGCCAGCTTGTCTGCTGCTCTTTCATGACAACAATTGAAAGCTTCTCAACAAAGGGAAGACTCTTGCCCGCATCTTTGAGGAGGCCCTGCTCATTTGCAAAGCGATCGCCTTGTGTAGGGTAGACACTGGTGTGGTAGGCAGGGTTTTTATCAAAAATCGCTTGTTGATTTGGATTATAGTCTTTGAGAATGAAAGGGCCTGTGGCGACCATATAGAGGTTCAAATCATTTTTACTATGCAATAGCGCTTCTGCAGGAATAGGAGAAGTGAATGTCATGGCCAGAGCGAATTGAAGTTGAGGAAAGGGACGGACCAATTTAATGACGAGTGTGTTGTCATCAATAGCTTTAAGGCCTTCAATATCAGTCGTAAGAATCGATTCAAAATTCGATCCTACTTTTTTTCTCCACTGATCAAGTCCCACTATTTTATTTTCAAAAAGCCACCAACCCTTGCCCTGAGTAGGAATAAAAGCTTGTCTCTTGATCGCAACAATAAAGTCTTGTGCTGTCACATGGCGATCTTTTGGTAAAAAATCTTGTGGGTGATAGGGGATACCTTTTTTGATTTTAATTGTTATTTTTTTTCCGCCTTCTTCAATCTGAGGCATATCTTCAGCGATGAGAGGTCTAAGCTGATAAGGACGTTTGAGATATTCATACTCATAAAGAGTCTCATAGGAGTTCGATATGATCGCACTGCAAACAGTGTCATAACAGGTCGCAGGGTCAAGTGTTGATATTTCCGCACCGATTGAAATGAAGAGCTCTTTGGCACTTGATTCTTTTTTACTCGTGCAGGATTGGATCAGAACGAAAAATAATATGAGACTTAAGAATTTCATTACTTCACCATCTTTTTGATTGCTGTGATAAATAGAGCTGATTTTGAAGAAAGTCCTGAACCTTGGGCCATATCGGGTTTTCCTCCACCTCGTCCTTCCATTAAAGGAAGGAGTTCTTTAAGAGTCTTTCCACAATCAAATTCTTTAGAATCTCTAGGTGATTTAAGAACGACGGTCGTTCTCTCGCCATCCGTATGAGTAATGAGAGCAATTCCAGATGAGTATTTGTCACTAAAGAGATCTGCCAGCTTCTTCAAGCCTGAAACGTCTTGAGAAGACGCATCGGCCATATAGAACTCACAAGTCCCAATTTTGCCAGATGGCTTAAAGAGATTGCCTACACTGGCTGCCATGGCTTGTTCTTGCAACTGCTCAATCATTTTTGCTTTATTTTTGTTTTCTAGCTGGAGAGCAGAAATCTTCTCAAGAACTTTCTCCTCTTTGGCCCCAAATTCTTTTTCAAGCTCTGAGAGAAGAGATGAACGCTTAAGAAGCCATTCCATAGCAGTGGTTGAGGTGATCGCTTCAATTCGTCTCACTCCACTGGCAAGAGAGGTTTCTACAACAATTTTAAACGCACCAATATCACCTGTATTGGAAACATGTGTCCCTCCACAAAGTTCAATCGAGAAATCTCCCATGGTGAGAACTCTTACCTGGTCACCATACTTTTCTCCAAAAAGGGCCATGGCCCCTTTTTGAGTGGCTTGATCTTTGCTCATGACATCTGCATTGACAGTCAGACGACGAGAGATCGCTTGATTAACCAGTTCTTCTACTTGAGTGATCTCACTTGGCTTGAGAGCTTCATTGTGAGTGAAATCAAAGCGAAGACGATCTGGCCCCACGCTTGAGCCAGCTTGTTTAATATGGGAGCCCAAGACTTTAATAAGCGCTGATTGTAATAAATGGGTGGCCGAGTGATTTCTCTTCGTTAGCTCTCTGAGCTCACGATTCACTTTCAATTCATACTCACCACCTAGCTCCAAGGCATCAGCATCCTCAGAGAGATGATCGTGTAAGCCATCAACGGGCTTTTGGGTATCAGTGATCGTCGCAAGTTTCCCTTCTTTACCAAAGACCTCTCCGGTATCCCCAACTTGTCCTCCGCCCTCTCCATAGAAAGGAGTGCGATCAAAGATGAGATGATAGACGCCGTTGATTTCTTCTTTGGCGATGAGCTTTGCCTTGGAACTTGTTTCTGTATAACCGGTGAATTGAGTTTCACCGTTTTTCTCTTTGATTGAATAGAACAGCTTTAAGTTGTCTTCTTGAACCTTAAACTTTCCGCCTTTCTTTGAGAGTTCGCGCTGCTTGGCCATGGCCTCATCAAAAGCTTTGGTATCAAGCGTGAGATTTTTTTCTCTTAAAATCACTTCAGTCAAATCTAGTGGAAATCCGAATGTGTCATAGAGTCGGAAAGCAACATCCCCCGAAAAGGCTTGCCCAGGCTTTAGAGCAGCGAGCTCAGTCTTAATAAGTTCAAGGCCAGTACTCAAAGTTTTGCGGAATTTTTCTTCTTCTAATTTTAGTAATTTCTCAGCTAAGGCGGCATTAGACGCATTATCAGGATACTCTTGTCCTAAACTTTCAAAAACAGAGGGAACTAGTTTATAAAAACTAATCTCTTTAATTCCTAAGAGCTCAAGATGGCGAACAGCTCTGCGAATGATTCGACGTAATACATAGCCTCGTCCATCATTTGATGGAATGACTCCATCTGTGATGAGCATTGTGCTTGAGCGAATGTGATCGGCCACCACTCTAAAGGAAGATTTTTCATCTTCGCTTTTAGTCGTGTAATAATTCTTTCCTGAAAGCTTTCCGATTGAATTCATAATCGGTTCAAAGAGGTCAGTGTCGTAATTAAAATATTTACCTTGAAGAGCTGCTGCAAATCTCTCTAGGCCACCACCAGTGTCGACTGAAGGCTTTGGCAATGGTTTGCGCTTAATCTCATCGCCTTCGCGATATTTTTCAAACTGCATGAACACCAAGTTCCAAATTTCAACAAAGCGTCCCTCATCATCAATCTCTTGGCATCCCGCTGGTGTTCCTGTGGATTTCGCTTCACCGTGATCGAAGAAAATTTCAGTACATGGGCCACAAGGGCCGACATCACCCATTTCCCAAAAGTTCGACTTATCTCCAAGCTTATAAATCCATTCAAGGGGAACACCCATCTCTTTGTGCCAAATCATGAGTGCTTCATCATCACTCTCATGCACAGTAACTCTTAATTTCTCTTTTGGAATTTTTAGCTCAACAGTAAGTAGTTCCCAAGCGAATTTAATGGCATCTTTTTTAAAATAATCACCGAAACTAAAGTTACCCATCATTTCGAAATAGGTGTGATGTCTTGCTGTGAAACCGACGTTTTCTAGATCGTTATGTTTTCCACCAGCGCGCACACATTTTTGAATCGTGACGGCTCTGCGATTAGAGGGGACAGCTTTGCCAGTAAAGAAATCTTTAAACTGATTCATTCCAGCGTTAGCAAAAAGCAAAGTATTATCGTTGTGTGGAACAAGCGATGAAGACTTGTGTTTGTCATGGCCTTGGCGGCGGAAATAGTCTGAAAATATGTTGCGAATTTCTTGAGCGCGCATGAATGAACCTCACTAAAATTAAGGCTCAAAAATAGCACGACCTAATGGCAGAGACTAATGAGAATTTTAGAAGGTATTGCGCAGCGTGTATTAATCGTGAGATTCAGGTTTAAGTGCTAATTGGACAGCACGTTTAATTTCATCAAATCCATAACCCTTGGAAAGCAAAAAACGAGTGACTTTATCGCGCAATTTTTGCTGAGCTAAACGATCACTGGGGATTGTTTGTCCCCGTAGCTTTTTTTGAACCAGCTTTTCAATGACATCTTCAGATTGAGATCCTGACTCATTTCGCCAATCCTTGAGTTCTTCAGAATCAAAGGTCAGCGCTTCCTGTTCACCACGACGCTTGATCATTTGATCCGAATAGCCCTTACTAATCCAACGCTTTGCAAGAAGTCTTTTGTATTCACTCTCTCTTAGGTAATTTTTCTCGATAAGGAGGGAGAGTGTGGTCTCAATTTCATCAACCTCATAACCCTTCAGTTTTAATTTTTGCTTTAATTTAAAAGCAGAATAATCCTGACCTGAAAGTAAGTAGAGAGCGTATTGGTACGCTGTTGATTTTGGCTTTGGTTTTTCAAATTTCTGATAGTGTTCTTGCATAAAAAAGAAGGGGCCAACAAGTGGCCCCTTTTATGAGTTCTATTGAACTTTTTTTCCACGAGCCGGTTTTGTTGTCTCTGACTCTTCCTTAATTTCACCAGTCGCCATATCAACTTTAGCAATTTCAGTTGGGCGAACGATGCCGTGCTTAGCGAAAACCTTCTGACGAATTTCTTCCATAATAGATGGATTCTCTTTCAAGAATGTTTTTGCTTGTTCGCGGCCTTGACCCATCTTTCCATTGTTGTATGAATACCAAGCGCCAGCTTTCTCAATGATACCTTCATTAGCGGCGATATCAACTAGATCACCTGTCTTAGAAATTCCCTCTCCGTACATGATGTCGAATTCAACTTCTTTAAATGGAGGTGAGACTTTGTTTTTTACGACTTTGATTCTTGTACGAGCCCCAGTTGTGACTTCGCCATCTTTAATGGCGCCGATACGACGGATATCCATACGAACGGAAGCATAAAACTTAAGAGCGTTACCACCTGTCGTTGTCTCAGGATTTCCAAACATCACACCAATTTTCATACGGAGTTGGTTGATGAAGATTACAGTACAGTTTGAGCGAGAGATTGAACCAGTAAGTTTACGAAGGGCTTGGCTCATCAAGCGAGCCTGAAGTCCCATGTGGCTATCGCCCATCTCGCCTTCAAGTTCAGCTTTCGGCGTGAGGGCTGCTACTGAGTCAACAATCAAAAGATTAACGGCGCCAGAGCGCACGAGCATGTCGGCGATCTCGAGAGCTTGTTCACCAGAATCTGGTTGAGAGATAAGTGTGTTTGAAACATCGACACCAAGTTTTGAGGCGTAAGAGGTATCAAGTGCATGTTCTGCATCAACGAAAGCAACGGTGCCTCCCATCTTTTGGCATTCAGCTGCAATGTGAAGAGTGAGAGTGGTTTTACCTGAAGATTCAGGGCCGTAGATTTCAACAATTCTTCCTTGAGGAATTCCACCTATTCCAAGAGCAAGATCAAGGCCGAGTGCGCCCGTCGGAATTGCTGGGATTCTTTCTTGAACTTGGTCAGTCCCCAAGCGCATGATGGCGCCTTTGCCGAATTGCTTCTCAATACTTGAGAGAGCAAGATCGAGAGCTTTCTTCTTGTTAGCTGCGTCACCGGTGTTTTCAAACGTACTGTTAAATGCCATGCGAGTTCCCCTTGTAATCAATAATTTCGGAGGTGTGTGTAACTCAAAGCTAACACCCCCATAGCGTTAGTGCCAAGCGCTTTTCCTGCAAATGTACGGAAAAATTACGGAAGCCCAAGTTATCAAAAGGTTAGAAAATTTGACTAAAAGCGTTGGAGAAAAATGGACACAGCTTGGACTAAACATCCTGCATAGAGACCAGAAACCACATCATCCAGAATGGTTCCGGCCCCATTTTTTACTTTTTTATCGAAGTAGCTCGCAGGCCAAATTTTGATGATATCAAAAAATCTAAAGGCCACAAAGCAAGCTAGCCACATCATCCAATTGGCAGGATTGACGATCGCCCAAGTGAGAAACATTCCCACCACTTCATCAATGACAATCCATTGTGGATCTTGAAGATTAAGTTTTTTCTGAACGTTCTCTGCAGCTAAGCAGGCGAGCAAAGTCATTAAAAAAATGACACCTAAGTTTATCCATATATTGAGGTGCAACAAACTCCAGGCATAAATAAAAGGGAGAGAAGCGAGTGTTCCAAATGTTCCTGGGGCTTTTGGTGCATAGCCAGAGCCAAACCACGAAAGATAAGTAAGTAAAATTCTATTTGGGGTTTTGTTATTTTGATCTTTCATATGAACTAGGTTAGCTTTTTTCATTCATTTTAGCGCGAACATTAGGACTCAGTATAGTGACTCAACGTCCAGATTTTATCGCTCAGCATCTTTTTAATTGGGAAACGCTTCATCTCGTTTGTAGTGGAGAATCGTCTCTCGATGCCAAAAATTATTTAACGGAAATGTATAGTGGTGATCAAGTCTATGACTTTTTAGTGGGCTATGGATTTGATTTAAAAAATCCTGTTGAAAGCGCTGAACTGTTTGGAATTTATCAAGAGGCGCTACAATTTATAAAAAGATATTTCCTGAAAGAAGGTAATCCCGATGGACTCCCTCTCTCCGTTCCAAGTTTCCTCTATACTCTAACTGATATCTCGGAACTTTTTTTGCTCGCCACTGGAAAGAAAGGCGAGAAACCAAACGTTGAAGAGTCGCTTTGGTCAGGTGTTGTTCTTAAAGTGATGCATACAATTTTGCATACTGATAAAGATCTTCGTTATCGCTATTTCAGTGTTGTTCAACAGCAAATCTTTGATCGCTTTTACAAATATATTGTCAGAGACGAAGAAAATAATCTTTTTATAAAAAATGATTCAGGCTTCTCTGTTCCCCTTGTTGATTTCCAGACAAAGGCGAAGAAAACAAGAGAGTCCATTATTATCAAACTTTTGCATAAACAAGAAAATGTCGCAGAAGAGCTTTTTGACAGAATCGGTGTTCGGATCGTAACGAAGTCGAAAATGGATTCATTGAGAGTACTCAAGTTCCTTGTTACGAATTACGTCGTGATGATCAACAATATTAAACCAAGCCGCTCGCAAAACACCTTAGTGGATTTAAATCTTTTAAAAAAGAAATCTCATACACTCTTGAAACTTGCTTATCGCCAGAATTGGGATGAACCGCGTTTTGTTAAAGAATTAGAAGCGTTGGTCGAACAATGCACACCCCATACAAATATTGAAAGGAATCAACATTCCTCACAAGAGTACAGAGCCATTCATTTTACTGGTCGACAGTTAATTAAATACAGAAATCCATTCATGGCCCATTTTAATGAAGTCAGAAAAGCGGCTTTGCAAGATAGGGAAAATCCAATTTCGAAGCAACTTTTGGCCCTCGATACCACTCCGATATCTCGTGATGTGAGATTCTTCTATCCATTTGAAGTTCAAATCACTGATGAGCAAAGTCATTCACAAAATACTCAGGGCGAAGCAAGCCATCAAGAATATAAAAAATCTCAAATTAAATCTGCTATGCGAAGAATTTTTAAGCCATTAATAGAACTTAAAGGTCTCTAGCTAAAGTGATTTTCTAAAAATAAGTGCATTCGATTATTTGTAAATTCAGGAAAATCTACCTGAGGGACATGGGATCCCTCTTTAATGATATACAGCTCAGAGTTGGCTAATCTTTGGTGAAGTAAGTGCTGCAGATGAAAGGGAATGACACGGTCTTTATCTCCGCCGATGACCAAGGCAGGCATTGTCATCGTATCTAAATCTCCTAGGACATCATGCCTTTGCATTTCCATAAAGAGTTGCAGGAAGAGATCAGGCCCTAGTTGGGCGACACGATTCATATAAACTTCAATGAAATCTCTTCCCACTTGCTTCTCATTAAAGCCTTGATTGTGAATGAGCTTTAGAGTTAGTGGATTCATAGCTTGTGTATCCCAGAAGAATTGAAAAGCCTCGCGATAGCGCTTAAGAATTTCTTCTGTCACGGGAAGAATATATTCCATTAAATTAGTGTCAAACATGACGCCTTTGACGGGAAGTGTGGTTCCAGAGAGTAGGCACATGGCCTTCACGAGATCAGGGTTTCTTCTCGCGAGTTCCAGAGTAATATTGACTCCCATACTGTGACCAATGACAGCTACTTCAGAGATCTTTAAGTGCTCAAGTAATTCTTTTATATCTTCTGCGATTCTTACAAAGGTGATTCTTTCAAGATTATCTTTACCAGAGCTTTGAAAGTGGCCTCGATAATCGTGAAATAAAATTTTATAGCCAGCATCATGAAACCATTGAAGTTGGAATTTCCAATGAAGGTTGCTACAAACGAGACCGTAATTGAAGAGAACCACTTTCTTGTGTGAGGTTTTAAAATCAATAGGGAAGTTCGTGGTGTAAAAAAGTTGCTCTCCATCAGTTGTCTTATGAAAATTAGAATAGAGTTGCACTGCTACCTACTTTGTTTTCGCGTTTAGCAGTTGAATGAGGTTCAGAATCGGAGCCTCGGTTGAAATCAGTTGCTTGAGTTTCATATCCAAAATTTGCTTTTTGGTTTTAAATTCCTGAAATTTTGCGGCTGTTATTTTGAATTCAATGTTCTGAACTTGGATATTATCACCGATCTTCACTTTTCTACCCTTGCTTGCTCTCTTTCCATTGAGTAACCAGAATTCAAGGTCAGGGTGAGGATGAACTTGGAGAAATTCAGGCAAAACTTCAAGCATAAATGTAAACGAGTTAGGGAGTCCTGATGGAGCGATGTCACCATCTGGGTGACCAAAATATATTTGGTTTTTTTGAAAGCTCCAAACGCCTTCAAAATCCGGATCTTCACTTTTGAGGACTGTGATTTCTAACATGCCTAGATTGTATCTAAAATCTTCTGGTCACGGGCTAATTTTAATAAAAGAGGATCAATTTTCTCTGGGTGCTCTTTCATGAGTTGTTGAACATCATGGTAAACTTTCTCTAGGATATGAGAATGTTTCATGAAGTCTGCAATCCTGCGACGGGTAACGACTCCTGACTGGTCTACTCCAAATAGATCGCCTTCGCCGCGATTTTGAAGATCGGCTTCTGCAATAACAAAACCATCATTGGTTTTTTCCATCACCTCTAGTCTCTCTACACTGGCCGGTGCTAGATCTTTGCCTAAAACTAAAAAGCAAAATCCAGCCTTCGTTCCTCTCCCTACACGGCCACGCAATTGATGAAGCGAACTTAAGCCAAAACGATCTGGATCATAGATACTCATGAAAGTTGCATTAGGGATATTAATCCCCACTTCAATGACACTCGTTGAGATGAGTATTTGAATTTTGCCTTCAGTAAAGAGCTGGACGGTTGCTTCTTTATCCTCTGGTTTCATCTTGCCATGAAGAACCGCCATCCTGACGCCAGGAAGATCTTTTTGGTATTTTTCATAGGCTTCGGTCACATTTTGAAGATTCATGGTTTCAGATTCTTCAATCGCCGGAAAAACCATGTAGCCTTGATCACCCATCTGAAGTCTTTGTTTTAAAAAATCGAGATACTTTGAATAATTCTCTTTCGCCACGATCCTGGTTTTTATGCCCTTTCGTCCGGCAGGCATGGTTTTAATAGTTGTGAAATCAAGATCACCATATTGAGCCAGTGATAAAGTTCTGGGAATAGGCGTGGCCGACATGATTAAACAATGTGTGCCAGCACCTTTAGATGTCAGCATCAACCGTTGCTCGACTCCAAACTTATGTTGTTCATCGATGATAGCGAGATTGAGATTTTTAAATTGAACGCTTTCTTGAAACAAGGAGTGTGTGCCAATCACAAAATTAGCCTCTCCATTGATGAGTGCTTTATTGAGGGAGTCTTTGGCTTTTTTCTTCATACTTCCAAGAAGAAGTGCGGGTTTTAAAAAAGGGAGATGACCAAAAATTTCAGAGAGACTCTTCGCATGCTGCTGGGCCAGAGCTTCAGTTGGGCACATGAATGCCACTTGCCCACCTTGCTGAATCACTTGTAGAGCAACCAGAAAGGCGACAATTGTTTTTCCACAACCCACATCTCCCTGAAGCATTCTCATCATCGGATGACCACTTTTCATATCTTCTAGGATCTGATGAATGGCCTTATTTTGATCTTCCGTTAATTGATAGGGGAGAACCTTGAGGAACACGTTTAAGGCATCTTGATCAGTTTCAATTACTGGCCCTGCCTTTTTTTTAATAAATCTTCGACGCGTGGTTATTTTTAATTGATCAATGAAAAACTCTTCGTACGCTAGACGTTCTTCAGCCATTTTTCTTAAATTTTTAAAATCTGAAGTCGGACTTATTTGAGCATGAAGAGTTCTGAAGGCCGACGAAAGAGTTGTGTCATTGAGTTCATCAGTACCAAATTCAGATGAAAAGCTTGACCAGAAATTTTCAGGGAGTTGTGAGAAAAGTTTTCCAGTATATGAGCCAGGGACTTTATTGACGGTAGGATATTCAACCAACCATTTGCCCAAACTCTCTCCCCAATCTTGATCAAGCAGAGAGTGAATTCTTGGGTTAACCATTTGCAATTGGGCTTTGTATTCCTGAAGGTTTCCCAAAAACCAAATTTGATCTAATTCTTCAATTTGCTTTTTTTGCTGAGGATAAAGATTGAAAAATCTAAGAGGAATTGTAGAGTCGCCATTTAATTCTTTAACTACAATAAAGCCCGTATAGAGAAGAAATCGACCTTTGGTTTTTCTCCCAAAGGCAGGACGGATTTCTCGATGTATGATCTTTCCAGTTCCTAGAAAAAGCTCACTCTCTTTAGCCTCTCGAAAGGGTTTTAGATTAGGCATCGGGAGAGTTCTTAGAGGGAGAAGCCACAGTAAATCAGAGAGAGTTAGAACACCCGCACTTTTAAGTGTGAGCAAGTGCGCCGAGGGAGCTTTAGTTTTCGAAAGGACATCGATAGGTGAATTTAGCGTGAGGCTAACGGTAGTCGACGGTTTGGACCTCATAGGTCATATCACCTTTGGGTGCTCTTACGATCACTTCATCACCAGCTTCTTTGCCAATCAGGGCTTTTCCTAAGGGGGAGCTAAATGAAATTTTAGCTGCATCGTTCATCGCTTCGTCTTCGCCAACAATTTGAAAAGTAAGATCATTACCTTTGGGATCAGTGACAGAAACTGTTGCTCCAAAAACGATTTTATCGGTTCTAATTGTTTTGATATCAACGACGCGAGCGCGTGAAAGTTTTGCCTGAAGTTCTTGAATTCGTCCTTCAATATGAGATTGTCTCTCTTTAGCAGAATGATATTCAGCATTCTCTTTAAGATCACCCAGGTCACGAGCTTCTGAGATGGCTTGTTTAATATTTTCACGGTCAACTTTGATAAGTCTCTCTAGCTCTGTTTCTAAGAGCTTTTTACCGTTTAATGTCATCGGAAACTCGTTCATGGATCCTCTATTTCTTAAAAAGCGATTTCGCCTTTTCTAACATATCTTCTTTCGTTGTGCCCGCACCAATCTGCTTTGGGCCGAACTTAAACCACTCACAAAAATTTGCTTTTTCCTTATCTACTACTCGGTCGGCTGAAGGTTCGTGGCATTCATTATAGGCAGCTTTATCGTAATGCTTGCATGCCACACAACTTCTAAGATCACAGCCGCAGTGGGTGCATTGATCCGTTCTTCCTGGTGGAAATGCTTCTAAATAGGGCACATTCTTACCACATTTAGGACACGGAACCATGCTAAAACTCCTTCAAAATCCCTACACCCATGCCACTATTGCGAGATTTTGACGGATCAGCAGAAAAATAGATGCGGGGAGTATTTCTTTTGTTGTGCTCATCTATGGAGCGTTGCAAAAGCCATTCATTATTATACTGATTTGTTCGGGAAATCAAATAACTTACGGCCACCACAGTCATGCCACCAAAAATGAGAGTCGATCGACCCGTGAAAGTTTCATTACTCCCTTCATTTGATCTTAAGATACCGGCCAATATCATGGCGCTGCCGAAGGTGCTAAGAGCAGCATGTTGCCACTTGGGACGATTGGTTTCTTGATACTCCTCTAGAAGTTTTTTTGCGACTGGATCCCTTTGAAGATAATAGCGCAGACCCTCACCACGATTACTAGAACTCGCATCCACTAAAACTTCTTGGTAATTTACAATCGCCGTACGGCTACATGATTCAGCAGCAACCCCTATAGGGGCAATGAAGAAATGAAGAATTAAAACCAATAGGGCAATGTTGTGCACCCTATGAGCTTACAGTGCCTGGGCGTATCATGGAAGTACAAGGAAGAGTATGGACCTGATTAAGACTGGAATTGGTCTAACAAAAACAATCAAAAACGTCGCCCGATTCAGGGAGATCCTGACTGTTTTTAGCAAGAACGGTTTTCATTCGCTCATTTCAAAATCAGGTTTAAGTACTGGACTGCCTTCAATCTCACCTTCGACAGAAACGGATGATGTCTCAGAAGAGACTATTGATGACTCAGAGGAGTGGTGGGGACAAGTAGGATCAAAACTTAGAAAGTCATTCGAGGAATTGGGACCAAGTTTCGTAAAAATGGGTCAACTCCTCGCCACAAGAGAAGATCTTTTTGATCCGGCGATGATCAGAGAATTAAAAAAACTTCAAAATGAAGTGAAGCCAATATCTTTTCAAGAAGCGCGAACTGTCATTCAAGAATCGCTAGGTAAACCCATTTCACAAGTTTACAAAAAAATTGAAGAAGTCCCCATTGGCACAGCTTCCATTGGCGTTGTCTATCGAGCGACGCTACTCAATGATGAAAAAGTCGTTGTTAAGGTTAAGCGTCCTGGTATCGAAAAAATTTTAAAAACAGATTTTGAAATTGTGCGTTTCATGGTGGCGCAAGTTGAAAAGGTCTCAGTCGGAATCCGATATCTAGGATTATCACGAGTCATTGAAGATTTTTTCAGGGCCACAATGTCTGAATTAAACTTTATGACTGAAGCTCAAAACTGTGAGCGTCTGACGATCAATCTTTCAAAAATTGATGTGCATAACGATTTTCATATTCCAAAGATTTATCGGGAATATTCCTCATCCAATGTTTTGGTAATGGAATTTTTGGATGGTCGACCCTTCAATACTTATCGCTCCCTTGAAGAAGTAGGGCCAGTGATGGTTGAGAAGCTTGAGAGAAGTGTGGATCTCTTTGCGCATACTCTTCTGGCGGATGGCTTCTTTCACGCAGACCTTCACGGTGGAAATTTCTTTATTATGCCCGATCAAAGATTAGGTCTTATTGACTTTGGTCTAATGGGTACGCTCTCCAAAAAAAATCGGGCTAATCTTATTGCTGTCCTCTACGCAGTCATCACTTATAACTATGACAATTTGGTGTACGAGTTTTTAGAAGTTGCTGAATATGAAGAGATACCAGACCATGAAGAACTCATTCGAGACATAAGGGATAATCTTTCACCTTTTGTAGGTCTTTCCATCAAAGAAACAAACGTCACAGAGCTTGTAAGAGCAATAATTAAAACTCTTTCTAAGCATAGACTTTATCTTCCTAGAGAGTGGTTTATTATTTTTAGGGCCCTGATGACATTGGATGGTGTAGGCAAATCAGTTGGCCTGGATCTGAATATTTTTAAAATTTTAGAAAAAGATATTCCAAAGCTTATAGGTGAAGTTCTTTCTGCGGAGAATGCGAAAGAAGAGGCAATGTGGATTGGAAAGGATGTACTTACATCGCTGAGAATTCTTCCCAAGCATTTAAAATGGTTTATGCGCGAGCAAGCCAGAAGAGGTTATGCTTTTGAATTAAAAATTCAAGGAGCCGACACTTACGTACGCTCCATTTCACGTTCTCTTTATTTTCTAGGTTTATCACTTTTGTCTGGAACTTTTATCATTGTGGGAACTCTACCGATCTTAGGTAAGGAGCCACAACACATCGCAGAGGTTCCGACAATTAGTTGGATTTTTTGGGGATTAGCAGCCCTCACTTTGTTTAGGTCCTTTTGGTTGAAGAAATATTGACTCTCTCTCATTAAAAAATGCTCATCCATTGTTTGCCAGTATGACATATTGTTTGATATATAAAACAATATGCATAAGTGCCTGATTTTAAACATATTTATTCTCTGCTCTTTTTCCACACAAGGGGCCACTCTTCAGAAAACGCTCTTTTTGATGGGCTCATATCTCAATTTGAATGCAGAAGCACAGAAGCAGCAGCAACTGGATGAGTTTTATAAATCGATAGGTGATGAGCTTAATTTCTATGAGAGAAAAATTTCATCCTGGAATCCAAGTTCTGATGTAAGCCGATTGAACGAGTCCTCAATGGAATGGATTAAAGTCGACAATTTAGTCTTAAAAACTATTCAAAAAGCGGATGAATGTTCTGTCATGACGGATCAACATTTCGAGCCTGGCTTAGGAAGCTTAGTGGAGATGTGGGGCTTTCGAAATGAATTCTCGATTCCTAAAAAAGATGACTTAAAAAATAGAGTGCATGAAATAAAATTGGCGCAGATTGAGAAGAGAAAAAACGAAATAAGAAAGAATTCGAAAGTATGGAAATTCGATGAGGGCGGTATCGCCAAAGGTTTTGCCATAGATCTTATTAAAGAGAAGGCACAGAAATTTAAAATCAAAAATCTTAGAGTTTTTTTCTCTGGTCAGATCTATGAGTCAGATGAGCAAGAAGTCCTTATTCCAAGTCCTATAAATAAAAAACAAATTATTTTAAGTTTGAAGATTAAAGAAAGATCGATATCAACGACAAATAATTTCAATCAATCATATTTTAAAAATGGAAAGAGATACGGACACATCATAAATCCTCAAACAGGAATGCTGTATCTCGCTGATAACAGCTCTCTGAGTGTAGTGCATAAGAGTGCAGCTTTGGCCGACTGTCTTTCAACTGGAATCTTCTCATTATCAAAAAATAAAAAAATCTTTAAGGAGTGGGTTCTTAAACATCCGGAGATAGATTTTATGAATTTAGAAGTTGTAAAAAATAAAATTCTTATTACCTCAAGCTGTGGACTTTCTCAAAAGATGAAAGTTTTGAGCCCACAGATTGAAATAAAAAATAATTGCTTATAAAGGATAATGTTATGAAGTTATTAATTGTTTTTCTTTTAGTGCTGAGTCCATTTGTCTCTCGAGCTGATGACACTCAAAAAGAGATCGAGGAGCTAAAAAGAAGGCTAGATATCATGGCCTCAGAAATTGAAAAGATGAAGCTTGGCGATGTGGCCGTGAAAGCCGATCAGATTATGTATGGACTCTCTCCAGCAGCTTCGAAAATTTACCGAGTCAATCAAGGACTCTCTATTGGTGGTTATGGGGAGATTATTTACAAAAATGTCGATAGTAAAAAACAGGATGGGTCTGATTCAGGAGTGAAAGACACCACTGATGTTTTAAGAGCGATACTTTATGTTGGTTATAAGATTGATGAGAAATTTATCATCAACACCGAATTTGAATTTGAACATGTAGGTGCTGATGGAGGGTCTGGTTTTGCCGGAGCAGAGTTTGCGTACTTGGATTACCTTCACGATCCTAAACTTAACATCAGGGCAGGTCTTTTATTAATGCCTATGGGGTTTGTGAACGAACTCCATGAGCCAACTATATTTCATGGTGTGAATAGACCCGATATTGAATCTAAGATTTTGCCAACCACATGGAGAGAAAATGGATTAGGCATTTGGGGAGATATTAATAATTTCACTTACAGAACTTATGTGGTGAATGGATTTAAAGGTGAAAACTTTTCATCAACAGGTTTAAGGTCTGGGAGACAAAAAGGAGCTCAGGCAACGGCCCAAGATCTCGCTTGGGTGGGGCGATTGGATTATAAACCCAATGCCGGAGCTCTATTCGGTGTATCCGGGTATTTTGGCGGAACGGATCAAGATACTGAAAGAAATGGTGTGAAAGCGACGGCCCAAACGACAATCGTTGATACCCACATAGAATATAAGAAGAATGGATATGAGATGAGGTTTTTAGGTGTGATGGCTAAAAATACAGGTGTTAAAAGTTTGAATAACGTAAAGACAACACCAGCCACAGGAAATGCTTCGATCGGAGAGGAGCTGAAAGGTTATTATATACAATTAGGATATGATTTCTGGCAGGGACTTAATGGTGAAGCGTTTGTGCCATTTTTCCGTTTCTCTCAATATGACACTCAAGCAAAGGTTCCGTCAGGATTTTCTAGAAATCCGGCCAATGACGTCACTAAGTCGACTTTGGGTATAAGTTACAAGCCACACCAAAACGTAATTGTGAAGGCAGACTATGAGCAAGAGAAAACGCGTGCCAACACCGGTGTTGATAGTTTCAATCTCGGCTTAGGATTTAACTTTTAAAATGAAAGTTATAATCTTGATGCTTGCGATATGTTTATCTGGTTTTGCGAATGCAAAAGTATTCATGACGATAGATCAGTCTATCGTCAAATACTTTCCTGGCTGCAATATAAAGCAGAACAATATTTTCTTAACTGAAGAACAGATAAAAGTGGCACAAGCTGAAGCCGGTTTCCAAATAGAATCAAAAATTTTAAATCAGCGAATTGCGACCTGTAGTAATGGTCTATCCTATATTTATTTTGATGCTCAAATTGTAAGAACGCAGCAGGCTGCACTCATGGTCATCATTAGAGAGGATCTCATTAGTAGAGTTGAACTCCTCTCTTTTAATGAGCCCGAGGAATATATCCCCAAGAGAAAATGGTATGAGCAATTTGATAATAAAAATTTGAATAATAAGCTAGAAGTTGGACACGCTATCCCCCATGTCGCTGGTGCAACGCTGACTTCTAAGGCGACTTTGAAGTCTGTCCGCTTAATACTTGCCCTTCATAAAGCGACCAAGAATGAATAATGTGGATAAGAAATATCTTTATATAAGCTTTATCCTAACTCTCGTTACGGGTTTAATTTATGCTTGGATGATTTATCTTATGGCCCCTGAAAATGAATGGGATGTCATGAATCATCCTTATCAGAAATACTTACAAGCTTCACACATTCTATTCTCTCCATTGCTGGTATTCTCAATTGGTTTAATATGGGAGGGGCATATTAGGAAAAAAATTAAAATTCGGGAGAAGAGAAAAAAAAGAACGGGAATGATTTTAGTTTTACTCTTTTTGCCAATGGTTTTTTCAGGCTACATATCACAAGTGTCCCAATCATCTTTCATGATAGATACAAATAAGATTGTTCATCTCATTTCTTCTTTTGCCTGGTCGCTGGTTTTTGTTATTCACGTTTTAGAACTTAAAAAGAATCTAAATAGAGTCTAATCCACCAATGTAGACTGGAACATTGTCTTTTCTTAAGCCAAAATTACCGTAATTAAAGATTTCATTTAAAAGATCTTCAGCATTCATCTTGAGAGTTTGATCATCTTTATCGACGACAAACATATTATCTCTGAAATGCAGCTCAAACCCGAGAAGATGAGATAATTTTTTTAAAGCCATTGAATGTGTGTTTGGCTTCCAAAGGCCCACGAGTTGAAGATCTTGTAGTATATCATCTTCTACAATTTCATTTTTGGCTGACCACAAGACTCCTTCATTTCCTAGTTCATGAAGTAATCCTGTGACACCATTTGAGTGCGCAAAGTCATGTAAAATGCCTTGAAGATCCATTCCTTTGTTCTTGAAAGCATAACCTTCTGGGGTGAGAAGAAGATCAGAAGAAGTTATTTCATTAAATTCTTCCCAGTCAGTGTCATCTCTCAAAGGTGAGAAATAGTTTTGGTTCACGAACTGGCGGTAGTGAACTGCCATTTTCTCTTTCTGATCTTTTGAAATGTCTTTATAAAGCGTCGATTGAATCTGCGTTGAGGGCTTTAGGGATCGATAGCACCACTGTTTACCTGCAAGATAGAAATCCCACTTATTATAAAGCTCATGTTTATCACTCCATAACAGGAAGAAAGCACATTGTGATTGAAGTTGAGCGAGAACTTTTTCGAAAAGAATTTGAAATAGACCCTGTCCTCTGTATTCAGAATCAACAGCGATCCCGCCTAAGAGAGTGACGGGTATGACTTCGCCTTGCCACACGAAGTTTTTGTGACGTGCACCCACATGAGCAATAACTTTATGTTTGCTCTTATCTATCAATAGATGTCTATTTCTTGCATTTTTTGTATTCGTTAATGGGGCAAAATCGACATTAAATTTAAAATTTTTTTGGTAGGAAAAAGCTTCCTCTATGAGTGAATTTGTCTGATCAATGAACTCGGGAAAGGCATCTAAGCGCGCGTATTCATAAGTGTGAAACGTCAATGGAACTCCCTGGATAAGGGTCATGCTAGGTCGAGTAATGGGCCTTGTAAATTTTTTTTACACTTATCTCTCAAGTTCTTTTGGGGAGTGTCGAAAAGTTGGTCATGGAGGCGGCCATTCCGCCCACACACCATGATGGTTGTGTGAACCCAAATCAAGGAGGATTTATGGGTTTGCGTATTAACACGAACGTTTCTTCTCTCAACGCTCAAAGGAACTTGAACGGGACTCGTCTCGCTCAGCAAAAAGTTCTCGAGCAATTATCATCAGGTCAGCGAATCAATCGCGCTGGTGATGACGCTGCCGGATTGGCAATCTCTGAAAACTTGAAAGCGCAGATCCGCGGCTTAGGCCAAGCGGAACGAAACGCGCAGGATGGTATTTCATTAGTGCAAATCGCTGAAGGCGCAATGTCCGAAGTCTCAAACATTATGATTCGCCTACGTGAATTGTCAGTGCAGGCAGCTTCTGACACCATCGGGCCAACTGAACGTAAATTCTTGAACGTGGAATTTGAACAGTTGTTAGCTGAAGTTGATCGTATTGCGAACTCAACTGAATTTAACCGCGTTCCACTATTGAATGGTACTGGATCAGTCTTTGATATCCAAATTGGTACTCGAAATGACCCTTTAGCTGACAGATTAACGTTTGATGCTTCAAGTGCAGACGTAAACGTTGCAGCTCTTGGTTTGAACCTTGCTTCAGTGTCGGACAAAATCTCTGCTCAGAACTCATTGGCAGCGATCGACCAAGCGATTCAAACTGTTTCTGGTATTCGTGCTGACTTCGGTGCGCTTCAAAACCGCCTTCAGTCGACAGTGAATAACATTCAGGTCAGTACAGAAAACTTGTCTGCTGCAAATTCTCGTGTCCGCGACACAGATGTAGCTGCAGCAACAGCAGAAATGACTAGAACGAATATCTTGATGCAGGCTGGTACTTCAGTCCTTGCTCAGGCGAACCAGTCAACAACTTCAGCCCTTAGCTTGATCAATGCATCAGCTAATGGATAAGTGAGAGACCGGATCTGATCGAGATTTGATGACCAAAACCTGCAGTTACTCTGAAGTGGGTGTGACTGAAGAGTGCAGTAGAAATTAAAAGGACGTATTGCGTCCAATAACCACCGGCTGGCGAGGAATGCCACCGAAACGAACAGGAGGTTCAGATGAAATTTAACAACGGAGCCTAATCATGGGTTTAAGAATAAATACAAACGTTGCAAGCTTATCAGCACAACGTAGTTTAGGAGTTAATAAGTTTAACACTGACAATAACCTGAGGAAGTTAGCCTCAGGGGAACGCATCACCCGCGCATCTGACGATGCAGCAGGTTTGGCCATCAGCGAGAAGTTGAAAGGTCATATCCGCGGAATGCGACAGGCTAAGAGGAACGCAGATGATGGTATTTCGCTCATACAAACAGCTGAAGGCGGATTATCTGAGATCTCTAACCTTATTGTCAGACTTCGCGAGTTATCAGTGCAAGCAGCATCTGATACAGTGGGAGATACGGAACGTGGATTTTCAGACATCGAATTTCAACAGCTCAAAGATGAGATCAACAGGATCTCAACAGGCTTGGACTTCAATGGAAGAAAACTCCTCGATGGCACAGGCGGTGTGGTCGATATTCAGGTCGGGATTCATAATGATCCTACTCAAGACCGGATTAAATACGACTCAACATCAACTGACGCTACCATTGCCTCACTGGGAATTATTGGCGAAACAATCGCCAGTAAAGAAGGAGCGCAACTATCGCTCGCGAAGCTTGATGATGCACTTACAAGGGTTAGTGGAGTCCGAGCAAATCTCGGTGCCCTACAAAACCGTTTGCAATCGACAGTTAATAACTTGGCGGTTACAGATGAAAACCTTAGTGCAGCTAACTCGCGAATCAGGGATGTTGATGTAGCGGCGGAAACGGCAGACTTGGCAAGAAACAATATTTTGAACCAAGCATCTGTGTCGGTTTTAGCTCAAGCAAACAACGCCCCGCAGTTCGCACTGAAATTGCTCTCGTAAGTCACACCCACGTAAGGTGGCCCCGAATGGGGCCACCTTTTTCTATTTTCTTTGGTACAATCATTAAATGCGAAAGACCTTACTTATTTTTGGCGCGAGCTCATTTCTTGGTTCAAACCTTATTGAATCTTTGAAAAATGATTATCGAATTATTGGAACTTATTTTGAAACACCATTACGCATCCCGGGTATTCTGACTTTGCGTTGTGATGTTCTAAAAAAAGATACAGTGAATAGGTTAGTTGCTCAATTTAGACCCGATGTCACAATCTATGCTGCTGGTCTCTCATCCATTACGGCCTGTCATGCCAACCCTAAGCTTGCCGATGCACTTAATTCTGCGGGACTTATCAATGTGTGCTCTTCAGCAGAGAGATTTGGATCGAAATTTGTTTTTATCTCCTCAAGCTATGTCCTAGGTGGTGAGGATATTGTTTATAATGAGAGCGATACTCCGTTTCCTGGAACGTCTTATGGAGGCTCACTTGCATCAAGTGAGTTTTATGTTCAGAAATCATGTTTAAATTATATTATTTTTAGAAGTTGTCCTCTCTACGGGAGAGCCTATCATCCGACGCGCAAGAATTGGTTTGAGGCCCTCGAGGGTGTGATCTCACAAGGTTTGCCAGCGAACATGGATGACCATGTTTTGCATGGATTCTTAGACGTTCAATTGCTGGCAAAAATAATTAAACTAGCAATTGAGAAAAATGTGACCAATCGATTATTTCAGGTCACTTCCAGAGATGTTCTTAGTCGATATGAATTCTCAAAGCTCTACTGCCAGATTTTTAAGAAGGATGAGAGTCTTGTAGCGAGAACTCAATGGCCGCTCCCTTTAGATGACTCTCAGTTTAGAAGTAAAGCGCTTGAAAAATATCACTATAAGATGAATACAACCAATGCAGAGGAATTCTTCAATCTGAAGTTTCCTAGTATCGAAGAATCTCTTAAGGCGACAAAAAAGAGATTAACGGGCTGAATTTCGAATAAATTCTGAAAGATAAAAACGAACCAAAGTTTCAACTTCAATTGGCTCACCTTGATATCTCCAGGTCACGTGATTGAATGGGCCAACGTGAGCTTTCAATTCATGAATCTGTGGAATACCTGGTGACTGGTCTCCTGGAACACGGGGAGCAAAAAGGCCACCACTGTTGGAAAGAAAACCAACGCTAATCACATCTGGTCCACGCCTGGCGACGATGAGTTTCAATGTGTTTCTAAAAAGCATGAAGTCATTAATTGTATTTGATATGCGGAAGACTTTGATCATTCTTCCTTGATCACGATTCACTCTGTATTGATTGAACAGCGATACATAAAATTCAAAACGATCTTTGATTTTATTCAAAAGAGCGATTGAAGATTCTTCAATCACTCGTGCTGGATCACTTGCATCTGTGAATCTGATATAACCAGACTCTTCCATATTGATCTCTTCAAGGGCCAAAGATTCAATCCAAGCAGTATCGTATTTTTCATTTTGTGTTGTGATCATATATTTATGATGAGTCTCTCGATACAACACGTCAACTTTTGGATGGATTTAGAGGGTAAGAGAAGGTCCGGATAGATGATGATTCGTTTCGCGCCCCTAAAAACTTAGGTGGGCGCTGTTAGTAATCACTTTAGGCTTCTCACAATCTGACTTTTTCAAATCAGGTGAGCTTGCACACCGTGACCAGGGACTGCTCCCGATAACTGAATCGTAGGGGCGAAACTTTAAGATCCACCCAGACCCATCTCCAATTCTACGCTTATTACAGGCCTTGGGCCATGGAAAGCTTTTGCCGAAAGTATAGGAAGTTCAAATAAAACAAACAGTTAGACTGCTTGCGTAGAATACTGCGTCGCGATATAATAAAATAGTTAACTTTCTTTCTATCGTTTAAAGTTTCTGCAGGTTTTTGTCGATAAGACATCAGAACCTAATGCAGGGGGAGACAGTATGAAAAACATGATCACCGCGTATCTTAAAGATGAAAGCGGGCAAACGTCGACGGAGTATATTCTCCTGGTGGCGGTTGTGGCGTTCGTCATTTTTAAATTTAAAGGTGTGATCGAGGAAAAACTCGTCGGAAGTAACGGCTTAGTGAACAAAGTGTTCTCTAAAGCAGACGGGATCCTAGATAACATTAACTAAGATCGCTTAATTTGACGCTATTACGGCGGCAGCTTACCATGGAATTGTGAAAAACAAATCCACAGGTCAAGCTGCCGTCGAGTATTTATTTGTTCTCGTCTTTATGGTCCTCATTGCGTCCAAGATTTCAGCTCGCTTCAATACGTTCTTTAGAGATTCAATCGGAAATTTAGGTCACGTTCTCTCGCAAAATCTCTCAGTAGGTGTTTGCAAGTCTAACTGCTTCTTTGCTGGTTACGGAAATGGTTATACGGGGGCTCCTTGATCCCTGTCGCAGTTTATTGGTTTCTTGTCATAGAACTTCTGGCCGTGGCCTGGGGTGATATTAAAACCCAAAAAATTCCCAATTACTGGTCAATTCTTAATCTCATCTGTTTTGTGATTCTATTGCTTCTCTGGCCAGCGCAATACCCCTTGGCATGGGGCACATTTCTTTATTCAATTGTTTTTCTCTTTGTCGGTTTTGGGTTGTTTCTGCTGAGAATTATGGGAGGAGGAGATTCAAAATTTCTTTTTTCATTTTTTTTACTGATTCCAGTTCTTTTACAACCAAGAGCACTTGTATTGTTACTTCTTTCAACGATTCTGATTGGGGGATTTTTATTTTTTACCAATTTCGCTAAGAATTATGAAAAAATCATGTTGGGAATTAAATCGAGAAATATAAAGGTCATCAAGGAGAGTTTTGGAACAAAGTTTTCATTTGCTCCAGTCATTCTTCTTGCATGGTTATGGTTAGGATGGGAAATCGATCTAATAAGTTTTTAAAAGCGACAGGTCAAAGTACTGTTGAATACATTCTGCTTTTGGCAGTGGTGATTAGTCTCGTCTACATAGTTATCAATTCACCGCTATTTAAGCAGTTCATAGGCAGAAATGGGACTTTCGCTCAGAAAATGAAAGCCACAACGGAGTGGAATTATCGTTTTGGTTCACAGGGTGTTCTACCGTACTCTCAAATAAATTATTCTAATGCGACTCATCCGAGTTATTGGAATTCAAGTACCTCTTCAACTCACTTTTTTGGTCCATTAAAGAATTATCCATGAAAAAGAATAATCAAAAGGGACAATCAACAATTGAATTCATCCTAACTTTTATGTTTGGTTTGGGTATTGTCTTTTTGTTTGTAAACGTTGCGATGAATTATTCTGTTGGATACTTGGTCCATTATGCAACTTTTATGGCCAGCAGAACTTACTTAACAGTTGAGTCTCACAGTGTGGATCCCGGTCAGTCTCATGCGATTGCGAGTCAATCAGCTTTAACTACATTTCAAAGATTTAAAATCCAAAGTTTGGGGATTCCCTCTGACAGTATAAAATCTCCTGGTGCTTCTGATGATGGGTTTCACATAAATCCATTTCATACGGTATCGTCTGGTGATGCAGCTTTGTTTGTTGGTGCCTACACCGTTTTTGAGCGTCCACTTTCTTTTTTTCAATCTGTAGCTGGTGGAACAATAGCAAAGCATGTTTCTGAGTCATATTTAGGAAAAGAGCCTGTTCGAACCGAATGTTGGCAGAGAACTTGTCAGGCCATAGTTTTATCCATTACTGGCAGTACTGGTACCTGCACGGATCAAAGTGATATGACGGTGTTTGATAATGGATGCTAAACCTAATCAAAAGGGCCAAGCCCTTGTCGAATTTATTATTTTCTTACCTTTTATGGTAATGATGTACACGGTTGTCGTCAGTCTTGGTGATGCGATCCATGGATCGATTAATCAGCAAAAAGCGACTCGTGCTTATTTCTATTTTCGCATGCAAAATAATTCTCAAATCTCCAAACCTCAACGGGATGGTGGATCTCTTCTGAATAACAGCTGGAACTCTTTTGGGCATTTTTTCATTGGCTGGGCAAATGAATTACAAAACGGTGCAAATCCATTGGCCCCTTGTTATCGATTAAATTTACCATTTGCAGCTGCAGCAGGAGACTCTTGTGATCAGACTTATACAGATGTCACCACTCAATTTATAAGAGTTGAAACGGTATATGGTGCTTGTGGAGCGACTTTTCGTCGCAGTGGTGCTCCCAATGACTTTGTTGAACTCCCAAGCGGAAGCTCGATTGAATCAGCCATCGATGAAGGTAGTTGCTACATTCAGTAAGGTAATCCCTTCCCCCCTGTATCTCATAAATATCATGCTATCATATTGATTAGTGGTCTCTCTCGTTTAAGGAAGAACGAATGAATAGTCGTGCGTTTACACTGAGTTTAGTGATCGCAGGTATTGCGATGTTTATGGTCTACTCTTTCTTGGAAGGACGAGAAGCACAGTTCGTTGAGGAATATGGAAATCCATCTCCGGTTGTTGTGGCAAAAGTTGATATCAAAGAACTTGAATTGATCGATGATAGAAAGTTGAAGATTGAAAATATTCCGAACAAATTCCAGATGCCTGGTCATTTTAAGAAAATCGAAGAACTCTACAACACCATTGCTGCCGTTCCAATTAAGACTGGTGAGCAAATTACCCGTCCTCGTATTACCTATCCTGGAGCCCAGTCAGGTTTGTCGAGACAAATTTCAGTCGGAAAGCGTGCACTTTCTGTTCAAGTTCAAGAATCACAAGCCGTCTCTAAACTGATTAAGCCGGGTGATCGCGTTGATGTGTTAGCGACAATTGATTATGCCGGTGGAAAAAAAGAAAGAATTAAAGTGAAGACGGTTTTACAAGACGTTTTGGTTTTATCAACTGGCCTGTATGTTACAAATAGCGTTCCTATCGTGAATCTTCAAACTTCTGAGACTGAATCGAGAGAGATGAAGATGAATAAGTACGTCAATTTCAACACTGTCACTCTCGAGTTAACTCCGTTTGAAGTGCAGAAGATGATCTTCCTTGTTACCGCCGGCGGAAATATCTATCTCACACTAAGAAATAACGATGATAAAGCCATTGAAAGAATAAGTGGAACACGTTTGTTCGATGTACTGGGTGAAGACGCTGCAGAAGCGAAGACTTATTTTGCTGATCAGCAAAACAAAGAAAAAGCTAGAACCGGGGGGCCAGGTGGTCGCTAGGTCACTTTTAATATTTACTCTTCTTTTGAGTTCTATTGCTTGGGCTCAGAATGATCCTGCGACAGCAGGCGGGGATGCCGCTGGTCAAGAAAAGGAATTGGAAGTCGCTGTTGGTATAGATGAAATAGTAAAACTCGACTTTGATTTCAATACAAAAGTTCAAATTGGTAATGAATCATTACTCGATTTGGTGCTTGCCCCTCAAAAAAAAGAAATAACTTTCAAGGGTAGAAAACCAGGAAGAACATCTGTCACAATCCGTGACAACGTCGGTGATGTCAGAATTCGCTACATCGTCGTTGTGACGGCAAGTGGAAAATCTCAAGTCGTGACAGAACTTAGAGAATTAATTGGTGATGTAGAAGGGCTAGAAATTAAAATCGAAGGCGGTAAAGTTGTAGTTGGTGGAGAAATTGTCGTGCCCAGTGATATCACTCGAGTTAATACTGTGCTTGAAACATACCAGGATATTCTGCGACTAGTTACTCTCTCCCCACAGACACAAAGAGTTATTGCTAGAAAGATGATGGATGAGTTAGCTCGAAATAATCTTAAAGATGTCACTGTAAGAGTTGTGAATGGAGTTTTTTGGCTTGAGGGAGTGGTAAGTTCAAAAGATAAGAAGGATCTCGCCGTCGCAATCGCTAATGCGTATCTTCCAGATAAAATTAGCTTGGATACAAAAGGTCTATCTTCTGTAAAAAGAGAATCAATTATTGATTTTATTTCTGTTAATGAAAAGAAAGACCCTGCCCCTCCACCAAAACAGTTAAAAATCACTTCGCAATTTGTGGAATTATCAAAAGATTATTCTCGAATTTTTGGATTTAAATGGGCTCCCTTGATGAGCCAAGATCAGAGTGCTATTAGCTTTGGCCAAAACTCTGCCGGGGGGGTGACGAGCACCTCTAGTAATACCTTGAGCGCTACAATATCTAATTTGTTTCCAAAGCTAAATTCGGCTCGCTCTGCTGGCTATGCTCGTATTGTGCAATCGGGAATGGTCGTGACGAAAGATCAAGTCAAAGCCAATATCAATAAGCAAACGGATATTCCGTTTGCTGTGGGTACAGGTGATTTCACTCGAGCGTCGACGGCGAGTGTTGGGTTTGCGATGGATGTAACCCCAAAAATTTTAGAGCAAGAGAAAGTTGAGCTTGGTGTGGGTATTGATGTGAAACTTACAGCATCAGTATCGACAAGTGGAACCCCCATTTCAACAACAAATAAAGTTCAAACCACTGTTGTCATTAAAAGCAAAGAATCCGCGGCGATTGGTGGTATTGTGCAAAACCAATCCACCACCTCTTATGATAAGGATGATCCAGCACCAAGTCAGGCTTCTGGAGGAGGTGCTCCACCTCAAGCCTTGTTTAGAATTCTCCGTTCAAAAAATCATCAGATTTCAAGAAATCAGTACGTCATGTTTTTAACACCAGAAATTATTGAATCGGCTTCTACTGGAACAGAAGAGATTCGTAAAAAGTTTAGAAGAAGATCTAACTAGCGATTAAAGGGACAGGATGTCAGGACATATTATTACAATCATCGGCGGTAAGGGAGGGGTAGGTAAGTCGCAACTCGCGGCCAATCTTGCTCTGGCTTGGGCCGGAGAGTCTAGGCAAAAAGTCTTGTTGCTCGATTTTGATCAGAAGGCTTGTGGCGATCAAAATTTAATAACAGGTTTAAGATCCAAGAAATCAATAAAAGATCTCGCAGAATTTAATGGTGCGATTGACCCTAAATCTATCATGTTGTTTACGGCAGATCATAAAGCAGGAATCTCTTATATTGGTATGCCTACTGAAGCTTCAGCCGCTTCACAAATAAATGAAGAAGGGTTGGGGAAATCACTTAAAGCGATTACTAATATATATCAGCTCACAATCATTGATGGGGGAAGTGAGCTCTCACCTTTAACCCTTAAAGCTTTAGAGTTTTCAACTCTTATTTTAATGGTTGTTACACCAGATCTCTTGGCAGTGAATCAAGCTCGAAGAATGTATGGTGATTTGGTCACGATGCTCTTTCCAAAAGATATGGTTCAAATTGTTGTAAACCAATTTGTAAATGGTCATCCAGTCTCTCCTGATGTTATTGGCAAGCAAATGGGCAAAGCCGTTTTTGGTGTTGTGCCAAGAGATGATCAAAATTGCACAGCGGCCTTAACTCGTTCAGCTCCTGTTATTACGGTGGCGAAAAACGCGCCATTTGCTGCAGGAATTATTGATCTAGCTCGTAAATTGATTCAAAAGAATGTGCTTCCAACTCTTGCAAAATTAGTTAAACCTCAGGATACGGGAAAGAAGCCCTCCACGACGGGTGATGCCGCTTTAGACGAAAAGAAAGCTAAAGATGCCTGGACGGATTTAAAATCCAGAATTCATAGAGCTCTTGTGGAAGAGATGGACCTCAAGAAGCAAGATGAAAATGATCCCAAAGCCAAAATCATTCTCAGAGAGCAAACTAAAAAAGTTATCGTAGATCTTCTTGGAAAAGAAGATACAAAAACGGTCTTGGTTTCGCGCGAGGATATGAATAAGATTGTAAAAGAAATTCTCGACGAAGCCTTGGGTCTTGGTCCGCTCGAAGATATGCTTGCCGATAAATCAATCTCAGAAATTATGGTCGTTGGACCTAAGAAAATTTACTACGAACAAAGTGGTAAGGTGAAAAAGTCAGAGGTCATTTTTACGAATGATCAGCAGGTCAGAAATGTGATTGAGCGAATTGTGGCACCGATTGGAAGACGTATTGATGAAAAAACACCTTATGTCGATGCTCGACTTGCAGATGGTTCCCGTGTGCACGCTATCATTCCACCTTGTGCGATTGATGGATGTGTCATCACAATTCGAAAGTTTCCTGACAAGCGTTTGACTTATAAAGACTTAGTTAAGTTCGGATCGATGACTGAGGAGATGGCCGATTTTTTACGAATATCAGTTGAAGCCCATAGAAATATTGTTGTTTCTGGTGGTACTGGATCAGGTAAAACAACACTCATTAATATGTTGGGTGGTTTTATTCAATCGAATGAGCGAATCATTACTTGCGAAGACTCGGCAGAATTAAACTTTCCTCAGGATCACGTTGTCCGTCTTGAAACTCGCCCCCCTTCATTAGAGGGCGACGGAGAAATCGATATTCGCTGTCTCGTTAAGCAAACTCTTCGAATGCGTCCAGACCGAATCGTGGTTGGTGAGTGTCGAGGCGGTGAAACATTAGATATGTTGCAAGCGATGAACACTGGCCATGATGGCTCAATGACAACAGTTCACTCCAATACGCCACGCGATTCAATGAGTCGAATTGAGACGCTCGTGCAGTATTCTGGCGCTCCTCTCACTCAAAGAGCCATTCGAGAAATGATTGCTTCTGCAGTCCATATGGTTGTTCAGCAATCAAGACTAGATGATGGATCAAGAAGGATCATGAATATTACTGAAATTGGAGGCATCCAAGGAGATGTCATCACTCTTCAAGATATCTTTATGTATAAGCAAGAGGGTATTGGAAGAGATGGAAAAATTGTTGGTAAATTTCAGGCGACAGGATTTATTCCTAAGTTTATCGAGAAGCTTGAAGCTAAGGGTTATAAAGTTCCAAGAGGATTATTTATAAACAAATGAAAACATTAATTTTTATCATTTTAAATTTGTTTTACTCCTTGATGGTTTTTGCACAAGACAAACCTGCTCCTAAGGAGCCAGTCACGAAATCATTTAGCTTTCTCGTGGATGTCTTGGGGTCAAAGGGTTTACTGGCAGCAATAGGGTTACTTTTTTTTGGTGTAACGTATAGATATTCACAAAAGTTGTTTGCTTGGATTGAAGATCAAACGTATGGGACAAGAGATTATATTCTTCAAAAATTTGAAATTATGCACATTGAAGTCGCGCCCACCAGAGTGACGATTGCGCTTTTAAGTGTTTCTTTCGGATTCGGTTTTTTCGTTTTCGGGATATTTGCCTTTTTTGGCATGTTCCTAGGTGGCGCACTCTTGGGTGGTGTGCTTGCTTTTATTGGTTGGAAGTTACCTAAGCCCATTGTTGACTACATGGAGCAACGAAGAGTGAAGCTATATCAAACTCAAATGGTAGACGCACTAAATTTGTTGGCCAATGGAATTAGAGCTGGTCTCTCAATGCCCCAAGCTGTTGGCATGGTTGTAGATGAGATGCCCGCTCCTGTCAGTCAGGAATTTAATCTTATTCTTCAGCAAGCAAAAATCGGTGTCCCCCTCGAGGAAGCTTTGGAGAATCTGAACAAAAGAGTCAAAACTCAGGATAATGAAATGTTTGTGACTTCGGTTAATATTCTGCGCGAAACAGGCGGTAACTTAGCTGAAGTATTCGATACAATTGTTTTTGTTATTAGAGAACGTGTTCGTCTGCAGCAAAAAATTGAGACTTATGTCGCCCAAGGTATGTTCCAGGGGCTTGTGATTTTTGCCATGCCTTACGCACAGATTGCTATTAATGGATCATCTGATCCTGACTATTTGAGAGTTCTATTTACAACTCCACTAGGCATAATCATGTTTATCCTGATTGTAGCTCTCAGTTGTACAGGCTTTTGGATTATCACAAAGGTTGTTACAATTAAAATCTAACGTAAAGATATGCCGGCTTCCATCCGTAACTAGTTAGTATAAGATGATAAAAAGGTTTTTTCCAAAAGGTGGTCTCATGAATTTTTTAAAACGCTTCGCAAGCCTTTTCATTCTGGCTTTA
The DNA here is from genome assembly GCA_019752535.1 of Bacteriovoracaceae bacterium. Classification (GTDB taxonomy): domain Bacteria; phylum Bdellovibrionota; class Bacteriovoracia; order Bacteriovoracales; family Bacteriovoracaceae; genus UBA6144. The sequence continues at coordinate 6,645 of JAIEMA010000014.1, read as the reverse complement.
TTTGCGTTGCCTGTACTTGCAGGTGTGAATTTAAAGAATGGTAACTTCTATATCTCTTACACTGATATTGTCGTTCCTGGCGGTGGTAAAAAACTAGAGATCACTCGAACATATAACTCTAAAGCCACTGAGGTTGGATGGTTCGGTTTTGGCTGGGGTTCAGACTTCGAAACAAAACTTGAAACTTCAGCGGATGGATCTGTTGTTATTCATGAGCATGGGGCCGGCGGAAAAACTCGCTTCACTCCTAAGACAGCTGTTGATGCAGAAGCTGCTGCAAAGAAGATCGTTGAAGCGATGAGAAAGAGAACACAGCTTTCTGAAAGTTCTGCTCAACAACTCATTGAAAAATTAAAAACCAATGCTGAACTTAGACATACATACGCCTTAAATTTTAAAGTTCAAACCAACGTCGCTGTGGGCACTGTTCTTTATTCTTCAGATCGTGGAGCTCAAGAGTTAGTTGTGGAGAAGGATGGCTATCGTCGAGTTTATCCTGACGGCAAGACTGAACAATTTGATATGAAGGGTAATCTGGTTAAGTCTTCTGACAAGACGGGTTACAGCATTGCCTTTGTTTGGAAAGACGGAAAACTTGAAAGTATCAAAGATTCTCAGGCGAAACAAATTTATTTAAGCTGGTACGCAGATGGTAAAGTGAAAGAAGTTTGGAGTGCGGGGGATAAAAAAGCAGAATACAAATACGAGGGAGATAATCTTGTTTCCTCAAAAGACGTTGGTGGTAATACTTACGATTATTCTTATGACAAGAGTCATAACCTGACTCAAATATCTTATAGCGATAAAAGTAAAATGACGATTAAGTACGAACCAAAAACTTTGTTCGTAACTGAGATTATGGATCGCAATGGTGAAAGCACTAAGTATGAATACGGAAGTGACACTAAAGCTCCGGATGATCATTATTGGACGACAGTTATTAAGAATGGATTTGATGGAAAGCCTGCTTCAAATCGTTACGAGTATGAACTCAAGACTCGTCCTGATGGATCTCGTTACACTTACAGAATTGTAACTGACATTAATGGTATCAAGACGGAGACGATCTATTCAGAGTGTTGCTCACTTCCTTTAAAGATTGCTCGCGGTAAGCAAGTCACTAATTTTGAATATAACGACAAAGGTCTCTTGATTAAAAAATCATCAACCAAGGGTGATTTTGTCCAAATTGACTATGACAATGCCATTAACAAAATTAAGAAGGTCACTAATAACGAGGGAACTACTGAGTTCACATACGATAAACAAGGTAACCTCGTGACGGCTAAGAATGATAAGGGTAAAGCAGTACTTCTTCTTTACGATATTAAGGGTAAGATCACAAAGATGGTTGATGACGATAAAAAGACTAATCAGAGACGCACTCTCTCCTTTAAATACAATGCTCTCGGGAAACCTGTAGAGATTGAGATGGAGAAGGTTGGTAAAATTAATGTTGCTTACGATAACTACGGTGAGATCAAGAAAGTAGAGTCAGATGCTGGTCATAAGATGGCCCTTCAGGTCACTCAAGCTTTCCAGAACTTACTCTCTATCGTGAAGCCAGCTGGAGTGAATCTTAATATGTAGTGCCTCCAAAAGGAGGCATGTAGGGGCAAAAAAAGCCCAAAATTAAGGTTATTTGGAGCTTTGACGATAAGGGTTTATGATGGTTACAGGTAAGAAACGGAGAAAACTATGAAATACATATTAGTCATTTTAGCTCTCACTCTCTCAATGTCTTTATGGGCTCAAGAGCAACAAGAAGGCGACAATGCAACTGGAAAGGATTGTGAAGGCGCGGTTGTCGATGGAAATGTTCCAAAAGTTGTACCTACGGGAACTCAGGTTCAACAACCAGTTGCTCCAAAAGATGTAGTTGGTCAGTAATAGTTTTTATATTTTCTATAGAGAACCCACCTCACGGTGGGTTTTTTTTTGCCTATTTTTTGATCACTTAATACAAGCCTGTCTAAAATCTAGTCACTCCCATCTCCTCAATTCAGACTCTTAGATAATTCCAATTTTGGCACGCCCCCTGCAAATACATAATCAAATGGATTTAAAAGGGAGAACTTTATGAAAACTCTATTTGCACTGACTTTGCTTGTTGCTTCTTTAAGCCCAAGCTTTGCGACTGAGAACCAAGCCTCAGAGTGTCCTTATACACTTCACTCTGAAGAACGTGGAAACACAAAGGCTTCATTAGATGATAAGTCTAAAGAGAAGGAAGAGGTCTCTACGGCGACAGGCCTGTAGAGCGAGAGTGTCTGTTATATTTTAGACAGTCTGACTAGAAACTAAACACAGATGGGGGGCCAACTCCCCGAAATGAGATAAGAAATGTTGGCATAAGCCTTGCTTCTATAGAGGTAAGACAGATAAACCAACAAGGGGAATATTATGAAAGCTTTTATCGCAATTTTGATCACTCTTTCTACTTTCGCAGCAGTTGCAGCTGAAGTTGAATCTAAGTGCGGCCAAGTGGCAGACGGTGTTGAGCGCGTGAATCCTAAAACTGATGCAGGTTCATCAAATGCTCAAACTTCTTCAACAGCAGTATCTGGTCAATAATTACTTTGCGTAGTTTTTGATCAAAGAGTTAAGTTCAATTTTTTCGGCCTCGGAGAGACTTTCCTCCGGGGCCTTTTCATTTTTAAGTATAGTGGCTTTTTTGGGAAGAGAGTTATTGAAGAGCTTACCTCCAACTTCCTTTGATTCAACAATGCCCTTTCCCATCAGTGACTCGACACTTTTCTGAAGGCTTTTTGAAAAGGGTGATGTGAGATCATAAAGATAAGAGAACACTGGGCGGCCACTTAGATCGATTGAAAGAAGAAAGTACGTTGCGACAAAAATGCTAAAAGCAGCAAAAATCTTTTTCATAATTCACCCTTGAAATCAATCTCGACTAAGCAGTTACATTCCTTATCTAAAATATGAAGCGTATAGGCTGATCCTGTCGTCACTTTTAAATTGAGATTATCTTGAATTTGAGGGGGAGCGAGCATAATGTGGCCCTCTAAATCATCAGCTAAATCACTTATAGTTACACCAGCTAAAATATTTGAAGCCTCAGTGAGAATACCTCTGACAAAAGCTTTCTCATTATTTTTAAGTTTTTGAATTTGAATATCAAAATTGAGCTTAATTACGCCACTCACTGAACCAATAAACGGGATAGAAACAATTGTCTTTACGTTGAGTGAAACAGATCTGCTGTGTATTTTCTCTAAGCGAGTGGCTCCAAAAATAGGGACAATTTCTGGAAGAAAAGATTGAATTTTTTCAGATTCAATATGCATATTACTCTTTTGGTAAAGTGCTTAAAAATTTCTCAACGGCCTCAGACATCTGAAGAGGATTTATAGGCTTATTGATAAAATCAACGGCTCCAGCCGCGATGGCCTCTAGAACAATTTGCTCATGATGAAGAGAAGAAATCATAATGACGCCAACGTTTTGAAAATTTGTTGAAATCTTCTCAGTCAGCTCAATTCCAGACATTTCCGGCATGACAATATCTGTGAGAACAAGATGAGGCTTTTTCTCTTTTATTAGTCTTAGGGCCTCGTTGGCATTTGCAGCTTCTCCGCATACAGAAAAGCCATTCGAGGTGAGAAGTTCTGATATTTGCGATCGGGAGAAATCAGAATCATCAACGACGAGGATTCGATAGTTTTTATAAATGGAGGAAGTATTCATTTATAAAGGATAACAAAAGCTGACGGATGGAGCAAAAAAAGAAGGGCCCTGAGGCCCTTCATTATTTATGCGGCAATTTGGCCGTCTTTCTTGCGAGGTGGAGTTGGTGCCGCCTCAACTTGAGGCTTCCAGTCAACTAAAGCCAGCGCAAGCACTTCAGAAATATTTTTTACAGGAATGAAATTGATCTTCTTGCGATGTTGCTCAGGAATATCCAAAAGATCCTTTTGGTTTTTCCAAGGAATAATGATGGTTTCAATTCCTGCTCTCATTGCAGCCAGTGCCTTCTCTTTGATTCCACCCACTGGAAGAACTTTTCCAGTCAAAGTGATTTCTCCCGTCATCGCAATGTCTTTGCTGATGGCCGTATTTGTTAAAAGAGATACAACGACTGTCGCCAATGTAATACCCGCTGATGGGCCATCTTTTGGGATGGCACCCGCCGGAAGATGGACGTGAACTTCATGTTTTTCAAAGAAGTCTTCATCAATTCCAAGCGCTGCTGCATTTGAGCGAATAAATCCCATGGCCGCTTGAGCACTCTCTTTCATGACTTCACCAAGTTGACCAGTCAGAGTTATTCCTCTTCCTTTCATCTTAGTTGCTTCAATCTTAAGAATTTCACCACCTGCCGCTGTCCAAGCCAAGCCAGTAGCGACACCCACTTCATCAAACTCGTTGATCTCCTCATGTCCATACGGTGCAGGACCCAAGAGCTCTTCAACCGTTGTTGAGAAGATATGAGTTTTACAGTGATTGCCGCTTGCAATTTTTTTAGCGACTTTTCTGCAAAGTGAGCCAATTTGTCTTTCAAGATTTCTAAGACCAGCCTCTCTTGTAAATCCGTTGATGACAGTTTCAACACCTTCATCAGTGAATTCAATGTGCTGATCAGTAATACCGTTCTCATCCATTTGTTTTGGGATAAGATATTTTTTAGAGATCTGAACTTTCTCTTCATGACTATAGCCACTGAGATTGATAATTTCCATACGGTCACGAAGTGGACCAGGAATATTTTCAAGCATATTTGCTGTGGCAATAAACATTACATTTGAGAGATCAAAAGGAACATTTAAGTAGTTATCTCTAAAACTATTATTTTGTTCAGGATCGAGAACTTCTAAGAGTGCCGCAGATGGATCTCCCCTGAAATCACTTCCAAGTTTATCAATTTCATCTAGCATGATGACTGGATTGATACTCTTCACTTGTTTCATGGCTTGAATGAATCTTCCTGGCATTGCACCAACATAAGTTCTGCGGTGTCCACGAATTTCACTCTCATCTTTGACTCCACCGAGCGAGATCCTTACAAATTCTCTGCCGGTAGCCTTCGCAATGGATTTTCCAAGAGACGTTTTACCAACCCCTGGAGGTCCAGAGAAACAAAGGATTGGACCTTTGAGTGCTCCACCTTTTAGCGTTCTGACAGCTAAATATTCAAGAACGCGCTCTTTAATTTTTTCAAGATCAAAGTGCTCTTCATCCAACACCGCTCTTGCATGCTTAAGATCGGTAATCTCTTTGTTTTGCTCAGTCCATGGAAGATCCACGACCCATTCAAGGTAAGATCTCAAAATGCTTGATTCAGATGAATCGGGGTGCATTCTTTCAAGGCGCCCTAACTGCTTCATAGCTTCTTTGTGTGCTTCAGCAGGTAGCTCTTTTGCAATTAATTTTTCTTTGATCTCTGCAAACTCATCGGCTTCTTTAGACTCATTGTCACCAAGGTCACCCTTAAGTGCTTTGATCTGATCTCTAATGAATGAATCTTTAACTTTTGAGTCTTGATCCTTTTTCATTTTAGATTGTGAACCTAAGACATCGAGCTCGTGCTGTAGGATTGAATTAATTTTCTGCAATCTCTCATGAGCGTCTAAGGTTTCAAGCACAACTTGTGCGTCAGAGACTTTTAAATTTAAGTTGGAGGCAATCAAGTCGGCCAGTCTTCCCGGGTCTTGAATATCTTCAAGTACCATAAGAATATCTGGAGAAAGAACTTTGCCCATAGAGATAACTTTCTCAAGCTTTTCTCTTACTGTTCTCATCGTGGCTTCTACATCTGATGATGAAGCAGCGATTTCAGTGGCAACTACTTTTTCAACTTTCACCTTGTAGAAAGGCTCTGTGTGCTCAAAAGAAGTAATTCTTGCCTTCGCTAAACCCTGGATAAGAATTTTAATTCTTCCATCTGGTAATTTACGCATACGCATGATCATAGCGACCGTGCCTAATGAATAAATTTCAGACGGGGCAGGGGCTTCGGCAGAGATATCTTTCTGAGAAGCTAACAGAATAAGACGATCAGTATGATTGAGCGCCTCCTCTACAGCTTTGATTGAAGTCTCTCTTCCAACAAACAGGGGCAGGATCATGAAGGGATAGACTACCAAGTCTCTTACCGGCAGAAGCGGCAGACTTTCCTTGAACTCGATCGTATCGCCTTCGTAATTGGTCACCATGAAATGTACTCCTATAAGACCTATGCAAGTTCAACCGTGAACAGCTTGAGTTCTATTAAGCAATTCGGGTCTTTTGCGACTGCGCTTTAAGGAAATTTAAGGTAATCGAAAGGTATTTTTGCATAATCACCGAGTAAAATGAGCAACATTGCATTCGTGTCGGCTATCTCTAAGCACTTGAAAAATCTCTCTTTAGAGAGGAAAATCACTTATTGCCCGACTAAAGGAATTTCACATGGCGACAATTGGTATTGCAATCTTGGCTGCTGGAAAAGGCACCCGTTTAAAAATTGATCTCCCTAAGGCACTTTGTCCCGCTCTTGGGAAACCAATCGTAGATCATGTGGTAAGCGCAGCTCGAAAATTCGCTCAGACAGCCAATATTGAATGCTCAATGACTGCCTCAAGTGTCTCATCGTCTGCAAAAAAGGGGACATAAAAAAATCCATACCCGATAAGGGTACCAACTAAAATA
>JAIEMA010000013.1 GCA_019752535.1 Bacteriovoracaceae bacterium | reverse complement strand
AAGCTGTTGATTATTTAGATCAGCCAGACTTTGCAAATCAAGTTTTGCAATTCTCACTTCCTTGGCAAACTCCAGACGAAGTCATGAAAGATTTATTAGAAATTGAGAGAGCGGCGGGTCGCACACGAGACATCGCTAGAGGCCCGCGCGTCATAGACATTGATATTTTATTCTGGGGATTAAACTCAATAAGTACACCTTTGCTCACTGTGCCACATCCTCGCTGGAGAGAAAGAAGTTTTGTCGTCAGGCCCCTGTCAGAATTACCTTTCTTCCATGCTGTCGAAATTTGTTTTACAATTCCAACGTCCTTTAAAACTGAAACTATTCCACAGACCTGAAAGGAAACCTCAATGGATTTTGCAATTAGTCCTGAACAAAAAGAAATTCAGGAGCTCGCACTTAAATTTGCACGCAATGAAATGATTCCTGTTTCTCAAGAGATGGATGAAAAGGGAGAATTTCCACACGCCATTTTTAAGAAAGCTTGGGAACTTGGATTAGTAAACACTTGTATACCTGCTGAATACGGTGGCACGGGATTTAGCTCTCTCGATGCCGTTATTATCTCTGAAGCCTTGGCTTATGGTTGTATGGGGATGAATACATCTTTCATGGCCAACGACCTTGCCCTTCTTCCGATTGTTATTGGTGGAACAGATGAGCAAAAGAAGAAATTTCTTACACCCTTTACTCAAGAATTTAAAATTGCCTCGTTCTGCTTAACTGAACCAGGCAATGGTTCAGATGCAGGCGGCTTAAAGACAACTCTTAAAGATGGTGGTGATCACTGGATTTTAAATGGCGAAAAAATGTGGATCACCAATGCCGGTCACGCCAATTTGTTTGTGGTTTATGCCACGGTTGATCCAGCGTTAAAGCACAAAGGTATTTGTGCCATTGTTGTTGATCCAAAATCAGCGGGAATTGAATTGGGTAAGAAAGAAGATAAAATGGGTCATCGCTCCTCTGACACTCGCGGTGTGCGCTTCAATAATGTCAAAGTTCCAAAAGAAAATATGCTTGGAAAAGTTGGCGAAGGTTGGGCGATTGCAATGAGCACGCTTGATCACTCTCGTCCTCTTGTTGCTTCTAGTGCATTGGGTGGTTCATGGAGAGCGCTTGATTTAAGTATTAGCTACTCTAAAGAGCGTGTTCAATTTGGTGTGCCCATTTCAAAACATCAAGCCATTCAATTTATGATTGCAGAGATGGCCATGAAAGTGGAAGCAGCTCGATTGCTCACATATAAAGCTGCATGGTTGTGTGATCAGCATGTGAGAAACACTGAAGTCGCTTCTTATGCGAAAGCTTTTGCCTCTGACTCATGCATGCAAATTACAACCGATGCCGTCCAAATTTATGGTGGCTATGGTTATAGTAAAGAATATCCAGTAGAAAAACTCATGCGCGATGCTAAGTTGATTCAAATCTATGAAGGCACTTCTCAGATTCAACGCCTAGTTATTGCTCGTGAAGTTTTAAAATAATCCCAGCGAAAGGAGTGGTTATGAATATTTTTGTTTGTGTTAAGCAGGTTCCAGATACTGAAACCAAAGTTACACCGAATGCAGATGGATCTTTTATTGAGACATCTTCAATTAAGTGGATCATGAACCCTTATGATGAATTTGCAGTTGAGCAGGCGCTTTTGATTAAGCAGGCCAATGCAGCAGCAAACGTGACTGTTGTCCGCGTGGGTTCAGTTAAAGACACTGAAGCGCTCAGAACTGCCATGGCCATGGGTGCAGACGATGCCATTCTTGTTGAAGCTAACGATAATCTTGATTCTTACTCAATCGCCAAAGCCTTAAAGGGTGCGATTGATAAGTCTGGAAAGAAAGCTGATCTCATTTTTGCTGGTAAACAAGCTATCGATGATGATTGCTTACAGGTTCCACAAATTCTTGCCCAAATGATGGAAATGCCTTCCGTTGCTGTGGTCGTGGGCTTTGAGATGAATGGAACAACTGTTAAAGCCAAGAGAGAAGTTGAAGGCGGAGCTCTTGAAGTTTACGAAGTGAATACACCTTGTGTGATCGCTTGTAACAAGGGCTTAAATACTCCACGCTATGCCTCTCTTCCTGGAATTATGAAAGCGAAGAAGAAGCCACTCGCTCAGCATTCACTGGCCGATGTTGGTGTCACTGACGCTGATCGCAGAGTGAAATATTCTGGATTTGCACTTCCACCGGAAAAACCAGCTGGGAAAAAATTTGATGCGATGGATGCCACGAAACAAGCCGAGATCGTTGCTCAAGTTGTAAGCCTTCTTCGCACTGAAGCTAAAATTATCTAGTTTTTAAGAAAGGAATTTATATATGTCTAACGTATTAGTTTTTACTGAAACAAATGATGGAAAAGTAAAGCCGGTGACTCTAGAGATTCTAGGAAAGCTTGCAGGTAAGGCCGATGTTGCTGTGATGGGTGATTTAGCAGCTGATCAAGTTGAATTGCTTGCTAAGTATGGCGCTCAAGCTGTTCATAAGCTTAAGGGTGCAAACCTTGATAAGTATTCTCCAGAGGGCTACAGCAATGCACTCTCAGCTTTTATCAAATCAAAAAGCTATGACTATGTGTTTGCAGGCGCAACCTCTACTGGCAAAGATTTAATTCCTCGTCTTGCTGCTGTCTTTGGTGCTGGTTGTGCTTCTGATTGCACAAACTTCACAATGGATGGTGGAACTTTTGCGGGAACTCGTCCTCTATTTGCTGGCAAATGCTTAGCCAAAGTTGAGCTCACAGGACCTAAGCCTCACTTCGTCACTGTTCGCCCGAACGCACTTGGAATGCCACAGACTCCAACTGCTGGTGCAGGCGCTGCTGCTGATGTTGCAGCTGATGCAGGTCAAATTCGTGCTGCTATCAAAGAGATCATTAAGGCTGCTTCAGCAAAAGTTGATTTAACTGAAGCCAACATTATCATCTCTGGTGGACGTGCCATGAAGAACGCTGAGAACTTCAAAGTCTTAAATGAGATGGCCGATGTGATCGGAGCAACAGTTGGTGCTTCACGTGCTGCTGTTGATTCAGGATTTGCGGCTCACTCAATGCAGGTTGGGCAAACTGGTAAGACTGTTTCCCCTTCTCTCTACATTGCTTGTGGTATTTCTGGAGCTATTCAACATTTGGCCGGCATGAGAACTTCTAAAGTCATCGTAGCCATCAACACTGACCCAGATGCTCCGATCTTCACTAAAGCTGATTACGGAATCGTTGGAGACCTATTCACGATCGTTCCCATCATGACTCAAGAGTTCAAAAAATTATTAGGTAAGTAGTCTGATTGAGAGCACCTCGAAAGGGGTGCTCTTATTCTGAATCTATCGTCAGTTGAATTTCACCGGCCATCAATTTAATACTGTTTGCCTCACCGATGACTCTATCCACTAAAGGTGTTAGCCAGAAGCTATTTGCTTTCTCTATTCCAGTTTCATAAGTTTCGCCTCTCGACCATTGTTTTAAAAATCTTCGAAGATCAGCTGAGTGGTTAGCATCCACTCCCAATGATCCATTCACAACTCTAAAGCCCGCATCAAGCCATGCATTCATGTGATACTGACCCCAACACGCATCAGAATAGAGCATTCTCAGTTTATGAGAGTTTTCAGGTGAGAGATTTCTAATCTGAGTACTTAAATAATCAACAGGTGTGCAAGCAGTGCCTACAAAACACACGGCTGCTCCATAAGGAGAATCAGGATTTTTTCCATGGATGTAAATGATGACATCAATCTTTTGAACACTCTCATCACCTAAAAGAGATTTGAGTGAGTTTAAAAAATTCTCAAGAGTGGCTTCTTTCTTTTTATGAATGATTTTTTTCGAATAGCTTTCACCAATAAGCCTCTCTATTCGATTAACCGCAGCTTTTCCCTCAAGGCGATACATCCATTTGGTGCTACTGGCCTCTTCTGCGAGATCAACAATCGCCAAGAGCGCTCTCTGCTCCCTTGAAACCGAAGCAAAAGAGATAGCAGTCGTGAGCATAAAAAATATGGATATGAACATTTTCATGGCTCTATTCTAGAGCAAATCAGAGTGGAATTAATGACATCGTGTTGATTTTACAGGGTCGAGAGAGCTCATTATCGGAGTTAAACACTTGGAAAGACAGAAGATATAAGCGGCAGAATTTTCCTCTTTCGCAGCTCCTTCGATAACCTTGATGCAAGTACAAGATCATTCGTTTTACGGAGGAAACAATGAAACAAACAATCTGGGCCTTGGCCCTTCTCTCATTTTCTGTTCCCGCTATCGCTAGCACAACGTATTTTGCCCCAATAGATATTCAGGCCCTACATGACAAAGAAGTCACTCGTGAAATGAAGGGTGAAGCCCCTCACTTTGCAGTTCCTCACTCTGTCAGCGTCAATGCTCTTTCAGACAAATCTTGGTCTGAGAAGAATGGTTTAATGACATGGTCTCACCGTGTCTCTGCCCCAAATGCAGTTTCATTGAACTTCGGTTTTAGCAGATTCAATTTAACTGAAAATGCTAAAGTTGAAATTCGCTCTACTGACTTTTCACAAAGCATTCGCACATTAACTGCAGCAGACAATAACGTAGACCGTGAGTTCTGGACTCCCGTGATCATGAGTGATGATGTTGTGATTGAACTCACTGTTCCTGCCAATGAAGCTCAAAACGTAGAACTTGAATTGGGTACTGTTGGTCAAGGTTTTAGAACTTTCGCTCAAAAGACCGCAAAGTCTGGTTCATGTAACGTTGATGTCGTTTGTGCTGAAGGAAATGACTGGAGAGCAGAAATCAACTCTGTTGCCGTCATCTCAACAGGTGGATCATCTTTCTGTACAGGATTCATGGTAAATAACACAGCTGAGAACAAAGCTCCTTATTTCATGACAGCTAATCACTGCCGAATCACTGCTTCAAATGCAGCTTCTCTTGTGGCTTACTGGAGCTACCAATCTAAGCAGTGCGGCGGCGCACGTAATGGTGAGCTTAAGCAGTTCACTTCAGGATCACAATTCCTTGCTAGCTCAGCTCGCTCAGGCTTTACTCTTGTTAAATTTAACAAGTCTCCAGACGCTGCATGGGGAGTCACTTACGCAGGTTGGGATCGCTCAGGTGTAGATGCTTCTTCTGCTGTGGCCATTCACCATCCTAATACAGATGAGAAGAGTATCTCATTTGAATATGATCCTACTCAGGTCACTACGTACTTAGGAACAGACGTACCAGGCGATGGCACTCACGTCCGCGTTGTTGATTGGGATAAGGGCACTACAGAGCCAGGCTCTTCAGGTTCACCACTCTTCAACCAAGACCACAGAATCATCGGTCAACTTCATGGTGGATACGCTTCATGTGACAGCCAAACTTCAGATTACTACGGACGCTTTTACACAAGCTGGGAAGGTGAAGGTCGCTCAAACAATCGCCTCAAAGATCACCTTGATAGCGCCAATCGTGGAAGCATGTACGTAGATACAATTAAGTAAGATTTAAGTCCCCAAGCGAAACAGAAAGGGCCCGAAAGGGCCCTTTTTTTAAAAGTTAAAACCGTATCCACCTTCGGGTGCCGGTGTGGGTTCAATTTGAGCGACATCAGTTGTCTCTGCCTGAGATTCTACTCCAAAAGATCCCACTTCAAGTTGTGATCCATCATCATTGATAACTGCAGCAAATTCAGGTTCGGGCTGCTCAATCACTTCCGCTTGAAGTTCAGAATTATTCTCAGCAACTTCTGCAGCATTATTTCCAAAATTCTCTTCGGATACAACAGGTGAAGTAAACTTCAAGCGCGTTCCTTCAAATGGACCATTTGTTAAAGTCACCATATATGATGTCTTATCCATCTGATACATCATGCCACTTAACATTTCTCCGTTGTGCTCATATTCAAAAACATTTCCTGCCATCTCCGAAAATGAAATGGCTACGGCTTCACTATTCGGCAAACTCACACTAATCGATTCAATCACTCCGTCTCGCGCATTTAGTGTTCCCGAAAAATCTCCGGGCTTAAGAGCAGTGGTATATTTTTTAGCATTAAACACTTCACTCAATTCAAGACTGAGATCTTCTTGAATCGCTGCCGATGCCACATCAGATTTTTCTACGGAGCTAGCTGTGGGTGCCGCAAAACTCACGGCAACAAGATCCTTTTGCAAAGGAGACTTTAATTTTTTTATAGGAGATCTCAGCTTAATCCATTCACCATTATTGGCGAGCTTTCTTCCTGATTTAAATTCTCCATTGAGCTCATCCAATCTTTTTACAAATCGAATTCCCTGAGAATCCATAAAGGAATCAGAATTGACGACAATTGAGTTGTAAGTTCCTATGGCCACAAAAGCGACACTCATAATGGCCAAGGTCTTACGCTTCAGCTTAAAGACTTTCATAAGCACTCCCTAGTGATATGCCCCTATAGAAGCAAGGTAAGTGCCAAGAAAGGCGTCCTGACGAGTAAGCCAAGTATATGAAATTACAATGAGACTGTGAGATCAGTGGACGTATTATTAGACAGGGTGCCTAAGAAATAGACACCCCGAGAGGTTAAATATCTTTTGTTTATTCGGTCGGTGGAGTCGCGCGAAGATAGTCTAAATGGCTAGCACGAAAACGCTTAAGAGCGATAACAACGAGATCGGCCTGGGAGAGACCCGAGTTTTTTGACATAATTTCGATAGCTTCAACCACGTCTTTTTCAATTTTTACAGTTAGCTCTTTGAGCTCACCTTGATTTTGTTTTTGTGACTTCATAAAACCCCTTGTTGGGTCACAATATTGGCCGTTTTTTATGGGGTTGTCACTGGGGAGGTTACTTAGAACCTATGACCTGGAGAGCATTTTTTTTGCGCAGACTGACAAGTGATTCGGTGATTTCATAGTCCAGAAGAGGGCAGTGGATATAAAGGTCTTTAACAGAATTCCATTCCGATAATGCACAAATAACCTGGAATTCCGCCTCATCAACATCATCCCTAGAGGTTAGAAATTCCGCCTTGGCCATTAATTTTACATTATCTGGTGGTCTCATTCTCGAAACTGCTTGATAGCGAGAGAGCACCTCAGCCGTTTTATTTTTTAGTACAGAGTATGGGAAATGAATCTGGCGATCTTTCTCTTCAATAATTTCTGGCTCGACGATGAATTCTTGCGGCTGAAGTTGAGCACCCTCGACAACAATATTATAGAAAGCCTTTAAGCCCATTACTCCCTTATACTGACAGCGATAGACCTGTCCCTCTTTCAAGACAACAACTCCAAGCATCTGATGAGTGAGACGATCTAAGACGTTCACTCTTCCAGTGAAGTTCACAAGAACTTGCTCATCAAGAGATAAAAATAATGGGATTTCAACTTCCATAATTTATCTTAACGGCCGAACAAGCGAGAGAAAAGCCCTGGTTTGCTTGGGTCCTGAGGATTAAAATACTGTTCAATTTTCCCAGCAATCGACTGATATGAACGCGCCACAGGTCTTCCCTCGTAACTTGGATTGGCCATATAAGGTGATCCAGCATCTGCGGACTGTCTTAGCTCTAATTCAAGTGGAATCTTTCCAAGAAAAGGAACTTTTAGTGCATCAATGGCTTTCTCAACGCCACCTTCACCAAAAAGAAAATGCTCATGATGACAATTTGAACAAATAAATGAGCTCATATTTTCTACCATTCCTATGATTGGCAGATTCAATTTCCTAAACATCTCAAGGCCCTTGGTGGCATCAAGAAGCGCTACATCTTGCGGTGTTGAAATCACAATCGCGCCATCGACATGACAATTCTGAACCATGGAGAGCTGAATATCCCCGGTGCCAGGAGGCAAATCAATCAGGAGATAATCAAGGCCATCCCATTCGGCATCAAATAAAAACTGATTGAGAACTCCACCAAGCATTGGGCCTCGCCATATGACTGGATCTTTTTCATCTACAAACAAACCAAAACTCATGAATTTAATTCCATGTGATTCGATGGGGACAATTTTTCTATTCGAATTAGCTAGAGGCTTCTCAAATCTCTTTCCCATAAGCATTGGAACAGACGGGCCATAGATATCCGCATCGATGATGCCAATCTTTAACCCCATCGCAGAAAGTGAAGCAGCTAGGTTAACGGTGAAAGTTGATTTACCCACTCCTCCCTTACCCGAGCCAATAGCAATCACATGCTTTACACCTGGAACATTCTTCTTAGCTGCAGGAGCTGCATGTCCGGTTTTGATTTGAGCTGGAGCTAATTTTTCAATTTTATCTGGACTCTCTACAGCTTTAAATACATCTGATGAATTAGCTGAGACAGAACGAAGAGTTAAATTCTCTTGTGGGACTAAATCTTTTAAGAGTTCTACGATAAAACTCTCAATCACTCGTTTTTCTTGTGGAGAGATTCCATCTCTTGCATAAACGATCGTGGTTTTTTCACCTTCAATCAAAACTTCTTTCCAGCGTTTTTCATCTTCAAATGAGGCTCCAGTAGCTGGATTCTTGATTGAACTTAAGGCTTTTAGAATTTTCTCTTTCATTTTTAAACTCCATCAAAATGTCTGACTAGACAGCTTGGATATCTTCGTCATCTCTAGACTTGAGGTCAATGAGTTTTAAGTAGCGCTCAAAGCATCAAGCAATTATGATTAAGACTATAATATTCAAGTGTCGAGGACGCACGTTTGTCGATTTATAAAAGATCCATTTTTCTCATCAACCCAAAATTTCAAATCAGATTTAGTCTGGTTGTTTGTTCTTTGGTTTGGATCTCAAGTTTAATTTATCCATTTACAATTGTTGAGCTGTTTAACACATTTTCAAGAATGAACCCTCAAGCAACAGAGGCACTTAAGGCAGCGCGCACTGAATTGCTGGTCTTTCTCGGTGCTTACCAGCTGCTCTATATTGGTATTGTATTTATTCTCTGTATCTTTTTGACTCACAAGATTGCTGGCCCAATGTATAAACTCACGACATATCTGAAAAATATCACTCAGGGAGCAGCTCCCAGTAATATCGCCTTCAGAGATGGTGACAATTTTGCAGAAGTCGCCGAAGAAGTGAACAGAGCTTTCGATCGAATAGCCGACAATCGCGATGATGATTTTGCATATTTGACTGAAGTTATGAGTTATATGAATAATCTCTCGCTGGTCGTCCCTGAAGACAAGAAACCTGTTTTACTCGAAATCAACGCACGCCTTCAAGATATCCAAAAACGTCTTCACCCAGATGAATAAGATATAACCTGCTACGCCTTCCATGATAAAATCTAGACGATGAAACTTGGTATAATTCTCTATTCATTTTTTATAATTTTTCTCAGCAACAGCTTGGCTGCTGAAGAAAATTCTTGGGAGAAGTTACTCGATCGCCCTGAATTAAAAATTACTAACGCAGACATGATTATTTATGATCATTTTTTGCAAATCTATAATGTGGCAGAAAAAGGTTATGCGAGTGCCTACCTTCTTGATAAGGGGCTTAAGGAATCAACCAAGAACCCTAAGCTTGCCATCTTTCATGAATGGCTACTTGATCTAAAAAGATTTCCTCAGCTTACAAGTGAAGAACTTCTTCAGACATGCTCGGATCTTCGTGGTCGACTCAAAACCACTTATGGATTATCACGAAAACTTCTTCTGCAGCGTTTAGTTTTTTGCAGACAAATTGCTTTGCAACAAATGGCCCCACGCGCTCTCGCTGATGGCGGGTTTACAGTTCAAGATCTCGCCTTTCTCAAGAAGTTCATGCGCAATTTTATCTACGGAAAAAATCAAGCCGATATGATTTGGTTTCTTCAGCGCTTTGAAAAAACAGAAGGAATCAAACAAATCCTCTCAACACTGATTACTGAAAATATTTTAAAACAAAGCAAAGAAGTTCCTCGCGACTTTCTTTCACTTATAAACATCACTCCTGATCTCACTCGCCATATCCAAAGCTACGGGTTTGATACTAAATCGACTGAGCAAGTTTTCTATTCAGAGTATTCTCGAATGATTGAGGGAATGTACAAAGTTATTGATGATAAGAAAAAGGATAAAATCTTATCAAAATATACTGAACTTCGAAACTGGCTTGCACTCAATCTCGAGAGATTACCGCAAGCGACAACTCTTGGTCGCTTCTCTGATCTCGGAAAAAACTTATGGCGAAACGGTTACAACGACGCAGCCGCAGAGATTTTTGATTTTGTTGCCTCAAAACAATATCAAGACCAAAAAGAAGATGCTTGGTTCTTTCGTCTTTGGATGTGGGGAGCAAAGGACGAGTGGAAAGATGCCATTTCATGGACAAAGGATATAAAAATCATTCAGCGAATTGAAAGCTTAAACGATTCACGGCTCAAGTACTGGATTGGATATGGCTTACTCAAAATAGATCAAAAGAATGAGGCCAAAAAAGTCTGGGAAAATTTAATTGAAAAGCATCCCTTGAGTTTTTATGGAATTATGGCAAGCAAAATGTTGCAGGCCCATCATCCCGATTCAAGCTATTGCCAATATTACAAAAAAATTGATGAACGAAATACACCTACTCTTCTTGCAAAAGATATTGATCCAAGTATCTGGGAAGCTTGGAAGAGATTAAAAGCTTGGTCTAGATTAGATGCTAAGAGCTTTCTTTATGCTGAACTCAGAGGTCTTCATAAAAATTTTATCCCTGGTCTTGCCCAGAGAGCACAAACTGCAAATAAGAGAAATGTGGAAAGTGATGCAATTCTACTCACTGCTGCACTTATCGGATCAGAAGAGAATTACATCGAAAGCTTTAAGGTTCTTTACGGTGGAATTGATTCTCAAAAAGTTGTATTTAACCGCTTCCTCTTGGAGACACTTTACCCCAAACCATTTTATGAAGAGCTACAGAAAGCTCTTAAAAGCTATAAGATTGACCCCCTAATTTTGCTCTCACTGATTCGCCAAGAGTCTGTCTTTAATCCCGAAGCAAAATCACGAGTCGGTGCAAGAGGTCTCATGCAGCTGATGCCCACAACAGCAAGAAGACTTCAGCGCTCAGTCAGAGACAAGCACTTAATTCTACCTAAAACCAATCTTGAAATCGGGGCTAAATACTTTCAGCAACTCTTTCGCAGATATGAAGGAAATTTGATTTATGTTCTCTCGGCCTACAATGCTGGTGAGTCGAGGGTTGAGAGATGGAAGGATTCCTATTTTGTTTCAGAAGAAATGCTCCCTAATATTGAGAGCATTCCATTTCTTGAAACTAGAAATTATGTGAAACTAATTTTTAGAAATTTATATTTCTATAAGACTCTTGAGGGATCAAAGGATCTTTCAGATCCTACCAACCACAATCAAATCTATGATGTAGCACTTGGTTTTAAACGTTAAATTTAAAGTGAATGACGTCTCCGTCTTTTACCTCATATTCCTTGCCTTCCATTCTAAATTTACCCGCTTCTTTAACCTTGGCTTCAGTTATTAATTCAAAGCGATCAGTGCAGTGATAAATTTCTGCCTTAATAAATCCACGCTCAAAATCAGAGTGAATGACACCTGCTGCCTGTGGTGCCTTTGCCCCTTTAGGAAACGTCCAGGCCCTTACTTCCTTCACTCCAGCAGTAAAATATGTGCACATGCCAAGAAGCTTGTAGCCGGCTTTAATCATCTTAGAGAGTCCAGACTCTTCAATTCCAATCTCTTTTAGAAAATCTTCTTTCTCTTCTTTTGATTCTAGGGCCGCTATCTCACTTTCAATTTTTCCACAAATTGTAATCACGCCAGCGTTTTCTTTCGCAGCAATTTCTCTCACGCGCTTAACGTGTTCATTCTCGTTTTTAATATTGGCTTCATCCACATTACACACATACATCAATGGCTTTAGTGTAATGAGATGCAAATCCTGGATTGCTTCTACTTCCTCAGCATCTAGACCCATCGAGCGCGCAGGTAATCCATCGCCTAAACTTTTCGTCAGCTTCTCAAGAATTGGCTTTGTAATTTTACCTTTTGTAGAGACAACTTTATCCTGGCTCTTAATCAAACGATCAATTCCCTGAAGTCTTTTTGTCACAGTTTCAAGATCGGCGAGAGCTAACTCTATATTTATTGTTTCTACATCAGAGATCGGATCAATTTTTCCGGCGACGTGAATAATGTCATTGTCTTCAAAGCAGCGAACCACATGAGCAATCGCACCGACTTGGCGGATATGACCCAAAAATTGGTTTCCTAATCCTTCACCTTTTGAAGCACCCTTCACAAGGCCCGCGATATCCACAAATTCAACAATCGCTGGAACTGTTTTTTCAGGGTTCACCAGTTCAGTTAATTTATCCAATCTCTCATCTGGCACATGAACAACCCCAACATTGGGTTCAATCGTACAAAAGGGATAGTTGGCCGCTTCAGCGGGAGCAGAGGTAAGGGCAGAAAAGATGGTTGATTTTCCAACGTTAGGTAAACCAACAATTCCAACATTTAAACCCATAACTGACTCCTCACTTAAACAAGTGGCTTTTTATTAATAACTGATGCCTTCGCAATTCCAAATAACACACAATCTTCTAGCGGGCCACGCAACTTTTCAAAGAGTAAATCCATCTGAATCTGCTCATTATTGGAAAACCTTGAAAGGACCCAATCAGACACACTTCCATGCACTGGTCGTCCAATGCCTACTCTCATTCTCGCAAAATCCTCAGTTCCAAGGCAGGCCGCTATGCTCTTTAAGCCATTGTGACCAGCAAGGCCGCCCCCCATCTTGAAATGGCATTGGCCAAAAGGAAGGTCGAGTTCATCTTGTACAACGAGAATTTCCTGAGGCGAAATTTTATAAAAAGCGGCCAAAGGTTGAACCGATTCCCCAGACAAATTCATATAAGTTTGGGGTTTGAGAACGATGGTTTTATTGCCTTTAATATTGATTTCGCAAAACTCACCTTTGAACTTTGCTTTCCAGTTAGCCGCTTTTACAAGTGGAAGAGAATCCACAAACATCCAAGCGATATTATGCTTGGTCGCATGATAATCGCTTCCTGGATTTCCTAGGGCAACAATCAGGCGAATCATTTTATATGAAGAGCGAGGAAACCGAATCGTGATTAAACGTACGGTGAATAGCTTTAGAGAGAATGTCTCCCGTAGAGAGCACTTTGATCTTATCTAACTTTTTACCCTCAGCAGAGAGTGGAATCGTGTCAGTCACAATAACTGCTTCTAATTCTGCACATTCAGCAATTCTTGTTATCGCTGGATCACTGAAAACAGGGTGAGTAGCTGCTGCATAAACTAAATTCGCTCCATTTTTCTTAAGAGCTTTGGCGGCTTGAACTAAGGTTCCTGCAGTATCAATCATGTCATCAATGATTATGCAGTTTTTCCCTTTAACATCACCCACAACATTCATGGCTTCGGCCACATTTGGAGCGGTTCGACGCTTATCGATCATGGCGAGCTCAGTCGATAATTTCTTAGCGTAATGACGAACTCTCTCAACACCACCCGCATCCGGTGAGACACAAACAAGATTCTCTGGAGAGATATTTTTCTTGATGTAATCAAGCATGACCGGTGAAGCAAAAATATTATCGAATGGAATATTGAAGAAGCCCTGAATCTGACCAGCATGAAGATCCATCGTAATCACGCGAGAACAACCAGCCACTGTTAAGAGATCAGCTACCAATTTTGCAGTAATTGGTGTTCTTGGAGCCGCTTTTCTATCTTGTCTTGAATAGCCGTAGTGAGGAAGAACGGCGGTAATGGAGTTGGCCGAAGCACGCTTCAAAGCATCTACTATAATTAACAACTCCATGAGCGAATCATTGACTGGGGCGCATGTACTTTGAAGAACAAAGACATCTGCTCCACGAACGTTTTTCTCTATTTCGCAGTAAATTTCACCGTTAGCAAACTTTCGAATTTGGGGATTGACCAGAGGAACATCAAGGAATTCAGAGATTTTCTTCGATAAGTAAGGGATCGAAGAACCGGAGACCAAGACAATACGTCTCATGCTGAAACTCCTCCGTTAAAAAGTGGTAGGGGTGGCAGGGATCGAACCTGCGTATGGCAGAATCAAAATCTGCTGACTTACCACTTGTCGACACCCCTACAGAGCTCAAAAAATTTGTGTCTTGACTGTAGCTTAGGCCCCCCAAATCTGGCAAGGGAGAAGCCGTGGAAACACAATCAGTTGGCCCACTGCTCAAGGGGGTTTTTTTGGACAGATGACTCCCCTTTGCTCTATCGTCTTTTCTAAGACTTTCCAGTTTTTTAAGGAGTTATTGTGCGCTCGACCAAACCTTTTTTGGCCCTGCTATTAGTTTTTATTACTTTACCCGCAATGGCCCTTCCCATTGACTGGGGTGGATCACTCGGATTTGATGACACACTTATCAATAATATTCGCTTATCAAAAGATGACGTCACCAAAGCCAACGGAACACAAGGAATCTCAACAGGTGATGATGGGGCACATTTTCAAACTTATATCTTAAAGCTTAATCCTCACATGATAGTGAATGATTCGGTTTCTGTTAAAGGTGAGCTTTCTACAGGTTATGCTCGCGGGGGATTTTCTGGAGATAATACAACTCAAGCCCAGAATGGTTCTACTGCCGGAAGCAATTCATACTATTCAACTGTTCCGGCCCAAAGAAGCGCTTTGAATGTTAATCAGCTTTATGCTGAGTTATATGCCGACACTGCTCTTATCAAAGTGGGTCGTTTTTCAAAAGAGTTTGGAACTGGAGCCATTTTAAATTCAGGAAAAAACACTTTCGACAGATTCTTCACTCTCTATGATGGACTTCAAGGTGAAATGCGCATTGGTAACTTTGTTCTCACTCCTCACTGGGTGAGACTTGGAACCACTGATACCAGCAACAAAGCTCAACCGAATGGAAGTAGCGATTCAAGAGAAATGGGCTTGGTTGCAACTTACGATAACAAGGCGACAAATTTAATCGTTGCCCTTGCTTATACCAGCAGATTCTCTGAAGGGAAAAATGGTCTTTATCTCTCATCAACTGGTTTCTCTACATCATCTGCAGCAGGCACAACAGTTGCTCGCGGAAAAACCGATGTAACCTTGATAGATGCCTACCTCGCCAAGAAATGGGAAAAATTCAATCTCAGTATTGAAGTCCCTACAATGTCTGGAACCTACGGGAACGTTTATGGGAATGGTTCATCCAAAGTTTCAGCTTCTTCAGCACTTGCTGAAGTCGTTTGGAGCCCCAATGCAAAATGGGATTATGGAATGCACATCGGACAAGTTGGTGGAGACAGAGGCGATTCGCAAAACTTCGAAGCGATGCAACTCAATCCTAACTACCAGATTGCCGAGTTAATGTTTCACTATAATTACAATGCCTTCAATGAAGCAAATGGAAAGAGCATTTTTGATAGAGGTCTCACTAACGTGCGCTTCTACAAACTTCATGCCCACTATAAAACCGACAAATGGACATGGAATGCAGCAGCGATAATCGCAAAGGCCGTTCAAACAGCGAAGACTGGAAAAAAAGCTTACCAACATGAAGAGGGCTACCGCTTTGATGCTAATGCCAATCAAAGTGATAATTATGGAACTGAAGTTGACCTTGGATTTGATTATCAATGGAATCCGAACGTGAAACTCTCTGGATACCTCGGTTATTGGATGGTTGGGGATTATTACGCCTTTACCAACACTAGCAGCACACTCGGTGTTTCAAATGTTCTTGGATCGGGTCTTCGTTTAGGAATTGATTTCTAAAAGTAAAAAGCCTCCTTACGGAGGCTTTTTTTTATCTAAAATAACTTAGTCCCTGTCCCATCCCTTGAGAGAATGGACTTTGATACATGCCCATGCCAGGCATACCACCTTGCATGCCACCGTAACCTTGCATTCCCATCTGGCCACCCATGTAACCGCCAGCTCCGCCCATCATATAGGGATTTTGCTGACCACCCCACATATTTCCACCATAGCCCTGCATTCCCATCTGACCACCCATATTGAATGAATAGCCTTGTCCGCCGTTTTGCATTCCATAACCCATGTAGGGAGATTGCATTGGTTGATAAGGATTATAAGACTGCTGACCCCATGGAGCTCCCATCATATTTGAGAACATTCCAGAATACTGCTGTTGCTGCATTCCTGGATTATATTGCATCCCCGGCATTCCACCCTGCTGCATTGTAGGCATTTGCTGCATGTATGGATTCTGCTGTTGCTGAGGCATCTGGAACTGATAAAGCGCTTGTTGCTCATCTTGGCGATCGGCCTGAGGAGCTGTGACCGAAGGTCCAGTCGGAGCAACTTCTGTATTCGTGTTTGTGACTTCAGGCTCTTCACCATTTTGAGAAGCGACATACCTCTGACCATCATTTTCCCAAGCACGGTATTGGTTCGCCTTAGCTTCAAGATCCGCTGCAATGTCGGCATCCGACTGGTTGTAGAGTTGAAGTTGTGAGCGCAATTCTTGAATTCTTTGGATAGAATCTTGAACGCACTTTTGTGTATTTCTAAAATACTTAAAACAATAACCGTTCGGTTGAGTCACGCGAGCAACTTCATTGTTGATTTCTGTCTGATAATTATTGGTTCTGATAGTTATGTTCTTTCTGTGTTGAGCCGCAAGACCTGCATAGTATTCTGACTTTCCTGAAAGGCGACCGGTTTGAACTTCAAATTGCTCTCTTCTTGAAACAAGATTGCGCTGAAAAGTTTGTTTACCCTCAGAAATTCTTTGGCGAGCCACACGAGGAGTAACAAGAGCACCGCTCTCGTTAGCGCCAAGTCTTCCGTAGTGTTGAGCCGTAAGGTGAATCGCATTCACTGAGGCCGCTTCATCAAACAACCCTTTAGCCATCAATTTATCCATCTCTGTTTTTGAAATATAAGGAGAGGATTTATAAGCCGCCAATTGCTTCATGAGTCCCTGAAGCTCCTGCTCTTTCAATCTTCTCTCTTGACCCTGAGGAAGTGATCCAATCTTTTCATAAAGATTAGAAATACGAGTCGTCAGAGGGTCAATGATATAGCGTTGAAAGTCAGCAATGATTGAGTAATCTTTTGTCTCAAGACCTTCGCCTTTTTTAATATCTTCAGCGAGGGCTTTGTAGTCCTTGAGAATCAATTCATCTCTAATTGCACTTAGTGTGTTTCCATACTGGCCATATCTCTCCAAGAAATCTGAAATATGGCGGTAGTCTCCACTTTGACAAACAAGTTGAGCTTGTTGATCAAGGCGCATTCTCTCTGAATCTTCGCTTGAATAAACGGCATAGCCGCCTTGGCGGATGTCTTCCATGTAATAGCAATCTTTCTCTTGCTGCTTTTTATAAACAGCACTCGCCCCTGGGAGGTGTGAGCCAAACCAAACTGGGCCCGAATTTTCTACTCCATCAAATGAAACTTCCAAATCTCTTGAAACGATTTTCTTAGCGTCAACGCCACCAGTTGCATTTACAACACCCGTCTCTTTAAGACATTGTTGGAACCCACTAAAGTCCGGCTTTACGCTAATCTCTTTTTCAACTTGTTCACCACTGGCATTCACTTCCATCACTTTAAATGGACATGTGTCAGCACCGCAGGATTTAATTTTTAATTCCACCACGTATTGTGGGAAGTCACTTGTTTGAGAACGTAATCCCCACTCAAGCATCGAATTACAGTTTGATAAAAAATCCCCACCACGAACATTTAATCGACCTTGAGCAGTGTCATGAGTAATTTGAAGAGAGGCGCCCTTTGTTCTTAACATGGCGACGACATATTTTAATGGAACTGTTTTCTGTCCAGAGCTTGGGCAATTTAAACTTTGTGAAGTTGAGGTCACAGTAGGAACTGTTGGCGTTACAACTGTTGTTGGTGTTCCCCCACTTCCAGATGTTCTTCCCCCCGAAGTCGTTGCATCAACTTGCGAAGAGAGTAATCCTTGAAGTAAGTCCTGCGCATTTGCAGTGGGAATTGCCAAAATCGAGGCAACAAATAAACCTGTAAATATCTTCATAGCAAACCTCTAAAATACTTTGCCTGAGTTAACTCACCTGCTTTTCGGTATTTGAGGGGATTTTCTTGAGAATGGGCTAGGAAATGTGTTGGGGATCAACGTCAGTCTTAACCGAAACCCCTGAAATCACATTTAGATTTAAGGAGAATGAGTTAAGCATATTGTGTAATTGGTTAATATCATTTGATTTGAGCAAAACAGTCCAACTGTATTGATTGGCCCTCTTTTCAACCAAAGACGGCCTTGGGCCCAAAATATGAATTCCATTAAAATGCTTCTCCCTAAGACTGTGTAGCAAAGGAGTAACAGTTGAATGGATATAGGATGCAAGCTTGTCCTGATCTTTTGAAGAGAAGTATAGAGTTGAGAGTTTAAAAAACGGTGGGCATTCGCAAAGTTTTCTCATCTGCATCTCTGACTTATAAAATCCATCGAATGAATGACTTTTTATAATTTCAAATAAATTCGAATCAGGATTAGCCGTTTGGACAAAAACTTTTCCATCATGTGAATACCTTCCCGCACGGCCCGCCACCTGAACAATTGTTTGCCAAACTTTTTCTGTCGCACGAAAATCTGGCAAGTTCAGCTGATTATCAACTCCAAGAATAATAACTTTTTTTACTCTCTTAAAATTATGACCTTTCGAAAGCATCTGAGTCCCAACCAGAATATCAATTTCTCCTGAGTGAAAATTATCGAGCTTAATCTGAAGATCCTTAAATGTTTTAATTTCATCTCGGTCAAATCTCTCAATCCGCGCCTCAGGTAATTGTTTTTGCAATTCCTCTAGCACTCTCTCTGTACCAAAGCCTTTTTGTAACAAAGTGAGATTTCCACACTTTGGACATCCTTGGGGGAAAGGCTCATGATACTCGCAGTGCTGACAGCTTAAAATATTCTTTGCTTTAAAAAATCTCAAAGTTGTTGAACAGTTTTTACATGTAAATTGATGACCACATGATCTGCACTGAACATAATTGGCAAAACCGAGACGATTAATAAAAACCAGCGCTTGTTCTTTCTTTTCAATTGCTTCTTTAAGCTGAGCGATAGTTTTCTCATGCATCGGCCATACACTTTCTTGAAACTGAGAGGTCTTCTTTTCTGTTTTAGTATCAACCAAAACAATCTCTGGAAGTGATGCATTGGTTACCCGCTCTTCAAGCGGATAATAGAAGGTGTTAGGTAATCCAGAATTAAAATGTTGCCAAATTTCAATTGCAGGAGTTGCGGAGCCAAGAACAACAGGACATCCCGCAATTTGGGCCTTTTTCATCGCGACATCTCGAGCATTGTAGGTACAGCGATCTTCTTGTTTAAATGAATTATCATGTTCTTCATCCACAATAATCAAACCAAGATTCTTCACAGGCAGAAACACAGAACTTCTCACCCCAATATAAAGTCTTGGCTCTTCGGCCTCAGCTGCATCTTTCCAAATAAGAAATTTCTGAGAACCACTTAACTCACTATGAAAAGTAAAAACAGGAACATCGACATATGATGTGAACGTTTTTAGAAATTGAGGAGTAAGATTTATTTCAGGCAAAAGATAGAGAACACTTTTTTTATCTAGCAGGGTCTTCTTTATTAACTCTAGATAGATATGAGTCTTTCCGCTACCAGTAACTCCATGAATGAGATGCTTTGAAAATTTATTCTGATGATTAAGAATCTTGGAAATAATTTCACTCTGTTTCGCTGTTGCTTTAAAATCAATTTCTTGCCCCTCACCCTTATTGATAACAAGTGGTTTGGGTCTCTTTTTACTGGCGGGCAAACAATCTACAATCAATTGGCCTAATCCATAGTGATAGTAAGATGCCATCCATTGGTAGAGCTTAAGATTATTCTCATCAACTCGAGGATATTCATCTTTTAAGCTTATAATGGCTTTAGCCTTAAATTCTTCAGGCTCCGAGCAATTCAGCTCCGTTACACACCCCAGCTCTTTTCTGCGGCCGAGCGGAACGACGACAATATCGCCCACAACTGGGACAAAATCATCAGAGGCTTTATAAGTAAGCCCATCGTTTTTTACAGGATAATTGACTGCAACTTTGAGAAACATTTAAAAAAGAAAATCTGGTTTTTGAACATCCTCACGCTTCTGTGACAAAATTTGATCATACCTTCTTAGTCTCGCAATAAGATCCTGGGATGATTCACTAAATCCTTTGACCGAGATGAGATCAACTTGCCAATACTGATCCTGCAAATTTTTAATATAAATTTGTCTTGGTAGCGAATGTGTTCCATTGAACAGAATATAATTTCTAAACTGCAAATTAAGTTCTGCAGCTCCCACCTTAAGAGTCACTTCTTTTAAGTATCTGTTTGAATCACCGACCCAAACATCGAACATTTCCCCCTTGGCCACCCACGAAGGTTCTCCCAAATGCCTAGACAACGTAATGTGACCAGTATCTTGATACATTGGTCTGGCAAGAATTGCGTCCACCTTTTCTCTATCTGTGGCACTTGAAGGATTTAGCGGTGATTCCTCATCTTTGATTTCACGGCCACCCTTAGTTTTTACTAACCAATATTTGTATCTATTCAGCAGTGCCCGCTTTTCTACATCAAATAGCTCAGAATTGAGCTTCACGCTTGCTCCACGAGTTTTAAGAAACTCAACCATAAAGGAGCCATCATTAATGAGCAGCGAATTTAAAGAAGAGAGAAATGCACCCAACTCCGCCTTGGCCGGTGAATCACCAAAAGACAGAGGCGATAGTTCAGAGATAAATTTTTTGTCAACGAGTGAAGCATCGTTCATCGCTGAAGAGCGATAAACGAGTTGTGTTAACTTCAGTTTTCCATGAGCAGTAATGTTATAAACCCACTTCACCCAAATTGAGGCATTCTCTTGCTCAGCTTTCTCCGCAAACGGATTTACCTGGGTCAATTTCGCTGAAAGAACAACAGAGTTTGATCCAATATCAGGATTAGCCCCGTGTCTCAAAAGAGATTCTAGCGTTGGGACATAAGCCCACGCCTGAAGAGTAATGAAAAACGTCGCGAGAAGTATTTTTTTCACAGCTTGATTCCGTATTTTGTAATTTTTTGTTTTATTATTTCTACAAATTCATTTTTTATCTTTTCATCATTAAGAGCAAAATCAACGGTGGCATCTAAATAACCCATTAAGTGACCGGTATCAAATCTTTCACCATCAAATTGATGAGCGTAAACATCACGTCGTTCACAAAGTACGTTGATGGCATCTGTGAGTTGGTATTCATTTCCTGCGCCACGAGGAATTTCTTTGAGAATTGAAAAAATTTCTGAAGTTAAAATATAGCGACCAGGAGTGGCCAGTGTTGTTGGCGCTTTATCTGGTGAGGGCTTCTCAATCATGCTTTTCATTTTTAACGTTTTTGAATTCGGTGCGATTGGCTCGCCACTGACAATTCCATATTTCGAAGTGTGCTCGCGGGGAACATTCATAACACCGATCACAGGCGCACCATCAAACTGGGAAGAGACATCCATCAATTGTTGAGTGCAAGGAACTTTATTTTTTACAATATCATCACCCAAAAGAACTGCGAATGGGTCCTTACCAACGAGCTCTTTTGCCATAAGAACCGCATGCCCCAGGCCAAGCTGCTCCTTTTGTCTGACGCTCGTAACATCAACCATTGTTCCAATCTTTCTGATCAGTTCCAATTCCTTGATTTTTCCTGCACGCTCTAAAAAAGCCTCAAGTTCTAGGTTGCGGTCAAAGTAGTCCTCAACAGCAAATTTACCAGCAGAAGTAACAAAGATTATTTGCTCAATGCCAGACTCAACAGCTTCTGTGACTATATGATGAATCATGGGTACATTTAAGATGGGGATTATTTCTTTGGCGATTTCTTTGGTCGCAGGTAGAAATCTCGTTCCTTTTCCAGCAATAGGAATAACGGCTTTTTTGATTTTCATAAATTCCTTGAGTTCTCTCTGATAGCTAGATAACTTTGATGAATCAGTTTAGCATATTAACATCGGTTGCCACATGCGCTTTGTATCACTATTTTTGGTTATTTTTTCTTTTCACGCAGCAGCACAAATCCGTCCCTATCAGACGACTAGATTACTCTCAACGGCTGGTGCGGGTGTGGCCTCTATGTTGGTTTCAGAATCTGCTGTTTTAAACCCCGCACCACTCGCATTTTTTTCCAATACTTTTGTTTCTTACCAAAACACTTCCGTTGATTTAAAGAGTCCATCCACCAATCGAACCAGCGATGGGAGAGATTTTTCTGATAGCAGTAGGCATGAGGGCTATTTTATTTTTGATAATGCTTCGGCGCTAAAGGGTGGATTCAGTTATCAATATCAAAGAGAAAATGGTTTTGTACGAAAGCGTGGAACAGTAACGATGGCCTCACAAATTGCCGAGAATATGTCATTTGGTGTTCTCTATAAATATACTCAAGACAAAAATCCTTCATGGCAAAATGGTGGTCACAAAGTTTCTCATCCAGTAACTCTAGGATTTTCCTGGATCCCAATGAATCAATTAATTCTGGGGCTTGTGTGGGATGACCCAGGCAAAGCCATTAAAAACGAATCAAGGGTTCTTGGGGGCGTACAATATAGCTTGAGTGAAAAACTCGTCTTCCTTGGAGATGCGGGAGTTGACCCAACAAAAACATATAAAGACAGTCAGATTTGGCGGGCCGCTATTCAATTTAATGCCTTTGCTGATTTTTTTATTCGCGGTGGACGCTTTCAGGACAAAGCTCAGAATCTCGAAGGAACAGGTTGGGGAGCAAGTTGGACTGGCCCCAAACTGGGAATTGATTTCGCGATGAAAAACGCCCGACAAATTCGCAAAGAGATTAGTTATCTCTATCCAGATGAAAGAATCAATGAATTTTCTTTTTCACTTAACGTCCAGTTTTGATTGTTAACTCATATTTCTTGGAAATGAGTTAAACTTGTTTCATGTCTGGAAATCAATATAAGAAAAAAGTTAAAGACGCTCTCAAAGAGCGCGAATACAAACTCATTCTCAAGCACCGTTTTGAGACTCGAATCACCAACGTTAAGCAAGGTAAAGCTGCATTTGCTAGTGGTGACTTCCTTACAGCGATCCGCAAATATACAGAATATCTTGAAACCGTTGCAGAGGCGAATCGCTTAACGGGAATTTATGAGTTGCGACCGGATATTTTTCACAAGACAAAAGATATCACCGAGATGTTAATGATCAGTCATCTCTATTATGAGTTAGCCAAAGTATACGATGCGACGGGGAAATTTCAGGAAGACGTTGTGAAGTGCCTTGATCAATTTGTACTCTTTTCAATCAATCAGCCTTTTCAAGTTGTTAATTCCGAGATGGTGCGAAAGCATTTAAGAAAATTCAATTTTAAGAATCAAGAAGTTTTCATGCGTGCCTATCAGCAAATTTTTGTTAAATCGAGAAAATGCTTTGTGGCCACTCACTGCTTTGGTGACAATCACCCAGTGACAAATGATCTGCGACTTTTTAAAGTTGAGATGTTAAAAATGAAAGGAGGCCTACAGTTGGTTTCCTTTTATTACAGATTATCACCTCTTCTTGTCGAATTCCTTGATCGCAATAACAGTTTTGCGTTTGTATTTCGCTTGTTCACGAAACCTCTGCTTTTCGCTTTCTCAAAAGCAATTAGTAGGAGAGAGCTGAAGTAATGAATATCATTTCTCGAATTTTCATTTTCGAATGGTTTAAATCTCTCATTGGGGCGCTGGCAGCGCTTTTAATGCTCATCTCTACTGCTGACATTATTAATGGTTTTTTAAGAGGAAAAGACGCTTCACTTGTACTCCTTGAGTGGATGTTAAAAATGCCAGAGTTGAGTGGAAAAATGCTCCCCGTGACCTGCATGATCGCAACTCTTTTTAGTTTTAATAAACTTAAATCACACAATGAATTGATTGCCGCACTTTCGGCCGGATTTTCTCACACACGCATTACTGTCATTATTGCTTTATGCTCAATTTTTATGGTTTTCGTTCAATTCACCAACCTTGGCTTCATAGAGCCATGGAGTAATAAAATTGAACGTCAGGAAATTTCTAAATCAAAAACCAATGACGGAAAATATTTAACCAGAAGTGCAGTTGATGGTGGTCAATTTTGGTTTAAATCAAAAAACTACTATTCGACTTTTTTAACTTTCGATAAGAAAGATTCAACCTTAAATGAAATTAAGTTTTATTTTATCAGCCCCGAGGGCACTAACACCAAAATCATAAGTGCCAAGCAGGCCCGCTTCTTACAAAACAACACCTGGAAGCTCTTGGATGTCAGTATCCTTGATGACCTTTCAACGCACCAATTTCCCAAGCTCAACAGCTATCCTTCGCAAGAAATTGAACTTAATGAAACACCCACTGATTTTGGGGAATTTGAGGCTGACCTAACAACTTTGTCCTGGTTTAAGCTCAATGATTTTATAAAAAAAATATCTAAAACTGGCCTCAACACTACAGAGTACAAAATACTACTTCATCAGAAGCTTGCTCTCTCATTTTCATGTCTCGTTTTCGCTCTTATCCCCCTGGGATCACAATATAAGCCTAATCGCCGCTCTGACTCATTTGGCAAAAACGTTGTTTTTACATTGGTTCTGACTGTTTTATTTTGGCTACTTTTTTCCGCCGCCCTCTCATTTGGCCAAAGCGGAAAACTACCCTTTTGGCTCGCCGCCTACATTGTCCCAGTATTGTTTATGACACACTCAGTTTGGACCTATTTCCGTAACAGGAAACTCGCATTTTAATCCTCTAAAGTTCATGTTATAAAAACTCATGATTTTAGAAGATTTTCAGATGGAAGGTGAACACCTTCCCATATACACATACCCCGAACCTATCCTCGCTCAAAAAGCCACTGAAGTTACGGTTTTTGACTCAAATCTAGTTAAGCTTGTTCAAGACATGTTGTTCACAATGTATCATGCGCCTGGATGTGGACTAGCCGCTCCCCAGGTTGGAATTTCTCAGCGTATTTTTGTGGTTGATATTGATTATGATCGCGAAGAAGTCACCGATGCTTCCGGTCAAACAAAAATGGAGTTCACAAATCTTAAGCCAATGGTTTTCGTGAATCCTAAATTTTCGAAGCTCCAAGGAAAAATTGTTGGTAAAGAAGCATGCTTAAGTGTTCCGGATGTCTATGAAGAAGTCACCAGGGCCGAAAAGCTTATCGTTAACTATCAAGACCTCAAGGGTAATCATCTCGAGATTGAAGCGGATGATTTTTTTGCGGTTTGCCTTCAACATGAAAATGATCATCTTGATGGGATTGTTTTTATTGATCGACTGAGCCCTCTCAAGAAAAAATTTTTCAAGACTAAGCTTCTCAAAGATAAAAAAAGAATTTAGGTTTCAAATTGAAAAAATTAAAAGCTATATTTTTTGGAACTCCAGACTTTTCAGTAGCCACACTTGAACTCATGGCGCACCACCCGTTGATCGAACTTATCGCAGTTGTATCAATGCCTGATCGTCCCGCTGGTCGTGGCCAAGAATTAAAATCACCAGAAGTCATTCAATTTGCAAAAATTCATAAAATTAAAACAATACAAACTGAGAATATTAATAAAGAACTCGATGTTTTAAGCGATTGGGAAAAGTCGGGCGTTGATATTATTGTTGTACTTGCTTTCGCACAATTTCTTGGCTCGCGAATTTTGGCCTTACCCCGACTGGGTTGTTTTAATATACACACTTCACTTTTACCTAAATATAGAGGAGCCGCTCCAATTCAGTACGCTCTTTGGAGTGGTGATCAATCCACAGGCGTTTCTATTCAGAAAATGGTTAAGAAAATGGATGCTGGTGATATTGTGCATTCTCATCCCGTAAAAATTCATGAATACGAGACGGGGGGAATGCTCACAACTAGACTTAAGTTTCAAGCTGCCCTTGCTTTAAGTGATTTACTTGAAAAAATTTCTACGAATAAAGTTGTGGGCTCACCTCAGGATGAATCACTTGCGACATTTGCTCCAACCCTCAAAAAGAGTGACGGACATCTTGATTTCAAAAATTCAACTCTCAAACAAATAAAGAATAGAATTCAAGCGATGGATCCATGGCCAGGTACTTTTTGTTTTATGAACAATAAGAGATTAAAGATTTTTGAAGTAGAAAAGTCGCCGATCACTCTAAACCCTGGACAAATACAAAACATTCAAAACTCTATGATTGTTGGCTGCGCTGATGGTTCACTTCGAATATTGAAGTTACAGCTCGAAGGAAAAAAAACCTGCAGCGATACCGAACTACTCAATGGTTGGAGAGAAGAGATCAAACTCACTGAACCCAAAAAAGAAGAGACATGAATACAATAATAGCCCCAAGTCTACTTTCTGCTGATTTTCTTAATCTTCAAACTGAGGTTGAGAGATTTAAAAATGAAAAGGATCTTTGGTTTCATCTTGATATTATGGATGGCCACTTTGTCCCTAACCTCACATTTGGACCTGTGGTAATAAAGAATTTAGCCAAAGTCACAGCACACACACTTGATGCCCACTTTATGGTGACGAATCCAGATGATTATTTGGATTGGTTTAAAGATTGCGGAATTACAAATTTCACTTTTCACTGGGAAGCAGCGACACATCATGATCGCCTTATTCAAAAAGCAAAGTCGATGTACAAGTCGGTTGGTATTTCTCTCAATCCATCAACCCCACTAAGTATTATTCCGGATTATATTTTCTCCAAGATCGATCTTATTTTGCTTATGTCTGTAAATCCGGGTTTTGGTGGTCAGTCTTTTATTGATTCTACTTTTGAAAAAGTTGAAGCCTTAAATAAACTCAAAACCAAAATGAATCTTTCGTTTCAAATACAAGTGGATGGTGGAGTGACTGATAAGAACGCTTCGAAATTAGTCTCATTTGGGGCCACAAACCTTGTCGCTGGCTCTTATGTTTTCTCTGAACCACAAAAAAATTACGGTGCTAGAATCGCACAGCTACGTTAGGAATTCTTTATGAAGTTCATACTTACTGGCAGAAACCTTAGTCTTAAAGATGTAGTTAAGATCGCCAGATCGAAACACACAGACACACACGTTTCAATCCATCCAGATTCTTGGCAAAAGATGATCAAGTCTCGCCAAGTTGTTTTGGATATCGTGAAGAAGGGTAAGCCCGTTTATGGAATTAATACGGGGTTTGGCGCTTTGGCCTCTAAGCAAATTGCTGAAAGTGATCTCTCACAACTTCAATACAATCTCATCCGCTCCCATTGTACAGGAGTGGGCTCACCATTTAGCAAGGAAGTAACGAGAGCCATTATGCTCGTGAGAGCGAATTGCCTAATACAAGGTTTTAGCGGAGTAACGCCAGAAACCATTAAGCTCATTTTCGAGATGATTAATCACGGTATCACACCTTTGGTACCAGAAAAAGGCTCTGTAGGCGCTTCGGGAGATCTAGCACCTCTCTCACACATCGCACTCGCTCTTATTGGTGAAGGTGATGTGGAATTTGAAGGAAAAATTGTCAGGTCAGACTTTGCCCTTCATCAAGTCGGCTTAGAGCCCGCGAAACTGGGTCCAAAAGATGGGCTTGCGCTTATTAATGGAACCTCTGTCATGCTCGCTCTTGGGGCCATAGCAGCCTTTGATGCTGAAAACCTTATGAAGCAAGCAGACGTCATTAGTTGTCTTACTCTTGATGCCGTCCGCGGGACGCCTTCTGCGTTTGATAGAAAAATATCTATGCTCAAACCTCAGCCTGGCCAGGTCATTGTGAGTGATAATTTATTAAGAATCATTGATGGTTCACAAATTATTCATTCACACCCTGAGGATGGAAAGGTTCAAGACCCCTACTCTCTGCGCTGTATCCCTCAAGTTCATGGCGCCTGCCGGCAGACTCTTAAGCACACATTAGAAGTTTTAGAGATTGAATTAAATTCTGTAACAGATAATCCACTCGTTTTTCCAGACACTGGAGAAGTGATCAGCGGAGGAAATTTCCACGGTGAAGCTCTTGCCCTCACACTAGATTATTTGGCGATGGGTGTTTCAGAAATTGGCAACATCGCAGAGAGACGTGTGGAAAAAATGATGAATCCGCATTTTTCAGACTTGCCGGCCTTTTTAACAAAAAACTCCGGATTAAATTCGGGACTGATGATTGCACACGTGACAATGGCCGCTCTTGCCTCTGAAAACAAAGGCCTCTGTCATCCAGCTAGCATCGACTCAATTCCTACTTCAACAGATAAAGAAGATCATGTTTCAATGGGAGTCACGGCCGGGCGTAAACTTTTAGAGGTCATTAAGAATGTTCAGCATTGCTTGGCGATTGAACTACTTTGTAACACTCAAGGCGTGGAGTTTCTTCGCCCACTTAAAACTTCTCCTGCACTTGAAGGAGTGATTGCACTCGTAAGAAAGCATGTCCCACCGATTGAAGAAGATCGCGTTTTTTATAAAGATATCGAATGGCTCTTTAGACTTGTACAAAGTGGTGAAATCGTCACTGAAGCTGAATTAATCTGTGGAAAATTAAACTGAGGTCTATATGAATATCCCACTCCCACCAACAGGAAACAAACTCACTTGTAAGGGTTGGCATCAAGAAGCTGCTCTTCGCTGCCTTTTAAATAATCTTCATCCCGAAGTCGCTGAAGATAGAGACAACCTTATTGTCTATGGTGGCAATGGAAAGGCGGCAAGAAACGCCAAGGCCCTCAATGACATTATTGAGACTTTGAAAAATCTTGAGAACGATGAAACACTTCTTATTCAGTCTGGAAAACCTGTTGCTGTTTTCCCTTCTAATCCAAATGGTCCAAGAGTCTTAATAGCCAACTCCAATCTTGTTCCCAAGTGGGCGACATGGGATCACTTTAATAAATTAGATGCCCAGGGTCTCATGATGTACGGTCAAATGACTGCAGGATCTTGGATCTATATCGGATCACAAGGTATTATTCAGGGCACATATGAGACATTTATGTCTGCCGCCAGAATTCATTTCGGTGAAGGAGCGACTTTAAAAAATAGACTTGTCCTCACCGGGGGGATAGGCGGTATGGGTGGAGCTCAACCACTAGCGGTCAAAATGGCCGATGGTGTTTGCCTCTGTTGCGATGTGGATCAGACTAGGATTGAAAAGCGTTTAAAGATTAAGTATGTCGATGTTTTGGCGAAAAATTATGAAGAAGGACTTAAGCTTGCCCTTGAAGCAAAAAAGAATGGAGTGGCGACCTCGATCGCAGTTGTAGGTAATGCTGCTGATTTCTTTAAGTATGTTTTAGATCAGGGAGTGATTCCAGATTTAGTCACAGACCAAACTTCTGCCCACGACCCACTCAATGGCTACGTCCCAAGCAACATGAGCTTAGATGAGGCTAATTCTCTACGAATTTCAAATCCAGAGAAATATGTAGAACTTGCTCACCAGACGATGGCCCAGCACGTGAATCAAATGATTTCTTTTCAAAAAAAAGGATCCCACGTTTTTGATTATGGAAATAATTTACGTGAAGGAGCAAAAATCTTTGGCGTGAAGGACGCATTCAGTTTCCCAGGATTTGTTCCTGCTTACATTCGCCCATTGTTCTGTGAAGGCTCAGGCCCCTTTAGATGGGTTGCCCTTTCTGGAGACCCTGAAGACATCAAGGTCACCGACAACGCACTTAAAGAATTATTTCCTGACAACAAACCCATGATTAATTGGCTTGAGAAAGCTCAAAAGATGATTTCGTTTCAAGGCCTTCCTTCAAGAATTTGCTGGCTTAAATATGGTGACCGTGAAAAGGCAGCTCTCCTATTTAATAGGCTCGTCAGAGAGGGTAAGGTCAAGGCTCCTATTATAATTGGACGTGACCATCTTGACTGTGGATCTGTGGCATCACCTAATCGCGAAACAGAAACCATGAAAGATGGATCGGACGCTGTTTCAGACTGGCCTCTATTGAATGCTATGATCAATATTAATAATGGTGCTTCATGGATATCACTCCACCATGGCGGCGGTGTTGGAATGGGTTATTCACAGCATTCAGGAATGGTCATTTTGTGCGATGGAACTCCTGAAATGGATGTGAGGCTATCTCGTGTACTCAACTCAGACTCTGGAATGGGAATTGTTCGTCACGCTGACGCAGGCTATGACATTGCCTTAAAAGTAGCCAAATCATCGGATACAAAAATTAAATTTCCATCACTTTAGGTTTTTATGAAATATTTTTTTCTCGTGTTTGTTCTAATCAGTTGTGCCCATAAAGAAATGGACGTGAAACGTGCTTTAAAATTATGCAGAAAAATCTATGGCCCAGAACAAGAGCTTCCCAATCCATTGCCAAAAAATGTTTCTAAGGCGCAATCTGATTCAATTGAGATTATTGGTGAGTGCTATCGTGAATATGTCGAAAGATCTCGTGACCCAAGAGATTATGTTTCTTGCGGCATGCTTTCTCTTGATCCGAACTCTGGAGCAAGGCTAACAGTTTTAAGCACGCAGGAACTTTTACTCCCTGAAATTGTCCTTCAATGTATTAATGGAAAATTTCAAAAGATGAAACCTAAACCAATTGTTAAAACTCCAATTCGTCTAGAACTCGTGTTTCATCATATTGCCGTGACAAAGAACTAAAATGAAGGCTTACCGTAACCTCAATCAAATTCTCACTCTCGCTGGTGCACACAATAAAGATGGCAGAAAACTTAAAGCCGAAGACTTAGCCATTGTGAGCGACGGAGCGATTGTTTTTGATCATGAGCAAATCTTGTGGGTTGGAAGAGATAAGGATTTTCCTTCTCAGTATTCGAGTGCAGAAACACACAACCTCTCAGGCCATGTTCTCACTCCTGGCCTCGTTGACTCTCACACCCACCTTGTATTTTCAGGTGATCGAGCGCAAGAATACGCAGAAAGACTTAATGGAAGAGACTATCAGGACATTGCTAAAAATGGTGGGGGAATTCTTTATACGGTTGAACAAACCCTCAAAAGTAGCCGCCAAGAACTCTTTGATTCCTCAGTAAGAAAGATTGAAAAAATCATTTCATACGGTGTTCGCGCATTAGAAATAAAATCAGGTTATACCCTTACTCAAGAAGGGGAAATAAAAACTCTTCACGTTATTGCAGACTTAAAAAAACATTTTTCTAAGCGCATACAAATTTTTTCGACCTTTATGGGGGCTCATGCTGTGCCCTCACATTTTTCCTCATCCGCAAAATACATATCTGACGTTGTTATTCCTACATTGATCGAAGCTCACTCTCTTAAGCTTGTTGATTTTGTAGATAT
Source organism: Bacteriovoracaceae bacterium (assembly GCA_019752535.1). Classification (GTDB taxonomy): domain Bacteria; phylum Bdellovibrionota; class Bacteriovoracia; order Bacteriovoracales; family Bacteriovoracaceae; genus UBA6144. The sequence goes on along the minus strand of JAIEMA010000013.1, from coordinate 88,124 downwards.
CTTTCACGAGGGTGGCTATTTTAGCACAGATGATGTTGAGAATTTATTTGCTGTCGCTAAAAAACTTGGTTTTAAAGTTAAACTTCATGCTGATGAATTTTTCGATAACTCTGGCGCTCGACTTGGTTGTGACAATCATGCACTCAGCGCTGATCATTTATTGAAGGTTTCTGACGCTGGAATCGCTTCGCTTGCAAGCTCTGAGACTGTGGCCACACTCTTGCCCGGGACGGCATTTTTTCTTGGAAAGCCACTTCCCCCTGCACGAAAACTTCTCGATGCCGGTTGCAAAGTTTCTATCGCCAGTGACTACAATCCAGGCTCTTCTCATATAGATAATCTTCTGCTTGTGGCCTCGCTTTCCGCTCCGTCACTGTGTCTTAATCAAGCAGAGCTTTGGTCTGCCATCACCCTCAACGCTTCTGCAGCTTTAGGCCTAAAAAACCATGGGTACCTAGCGGCTGGATCTGCCCCCTGTTTTTCACTATTTAGAGCAAGTAACCTGTCTCAAATCACCTATAATTGGGGGGTTAACCTCTCGGTCGAGCTCCCCTAAACAAGCCCTTTCCTTTTTACAGGGGAGAGCCTGTAAAAGGTTCTTACCCCTTAAGATAGGGGCATGAAGTTTGCACTCTCAATCATATTAATCACATTAAGTTTTACGGCCCAAGCCGCAAAAATCTCTGATGTGGCAAACCTTCTTCAGTCTACAATTTATTCCTGCCCAGAAAGAATTTGGGAAGGGCTCGACTGGACCCAAAAAAACATTCATCTCGTTTCATCAAAAGAAAACACCGTTTGGCATATTCATAACAATAAAATCAACAAAGAAGATCTTAATACGGAACTTGGATTCTCTGGAGATTTCAAAATTGAAAACCAAGAAGTCTGGGTTAATGTGGATCAGTTTGAAAATCCAAAAGATGCCTTTGCTTTAACTATTCATGAAGGCTTCCACGCTTTTGGACAGTCAGATCTTAAGTATGACACCTCAGGAAGAAGCGACACTTATCCCGCGAAGTCTGAACCAAGAATTCAAAGAGAAGAAATTAGTCGCTCCTTAATTGGATACTTCCGTGGCGAAGTGGGCTCACTTGAGCGAGCCAAGGGATGGAACAGCCGTCATAAAATGTTTAACGAGAAACTTGGCAGTGACGTCATTGAAGGTTCAGCAGAATATGTAGAAAAAATGACGACGGCCATCGCTGAACTTGGCTGCTCGGCCACAGAAATTAATCTTGTTAACCATGCTGTTGATTCACTCGCTGACGACGGTGTTGCTTTTGATAAAGAATATGAACATTATCGAATTGGTGCTCTTGCCTTTTTAATTTTAAGAAACAAGCTTGAGTACTCTCTCAAAAAACTTGATGGAAATAAGTCATTGCTTGATATTGCTTTGGAAAATGTTAGAGAAGAGACGACTTTGGTTGCGGATACACTTTTAGAGCATGCCGTTGAGATGACTGTTGAAATGGCTAATCGCCAAGCCGAAGAAGCGATTGTCCCTGTAAAGGAAGGCCTTGATCGTAAAAAGACTTTTGTCTTTATTCCTTTCAAAAAACTTAAAGGATCATTCGTTCACAGCGGATCATATGTCTCTGAGGGAAAAACATTTTATCAAAACCTTGAAATCAAAATGAACAACAACAAGATTGTTGGTCAGGGACTTGAAACATCTGCATGTGGGGAAGAAAAAGGATTTTTAGTCTTGGATTCAAATGTGAAAACAATAAAATCTAATTCTGAATTCCAGGGCGCTCCAGTTATTTGCCTTTGAGAGCTGATTCTATCTTGTTTAAAAAATCCTTATCCATGAAATTTAAATTCTTCTTAGCCACGTATTGAATTTTACCTTTCACATAGACGAGAGAGAATGGATAAGACGACACCAAAAACTTATCACTGATAGTCGATTGTGGGTCAGCGACATGATAAAAATCTAGATTGTATTTTGATTTTGTTTTTTCAATCATTTTTTCAGAATCTTCTTCGTCGCCATTAATTCCAATGACAGATACATTTGAGCCAAATTTCTTTTGAAATTCGACCAAAGAAGGGAACTCTTTTAAACAGGGCAAGCACCAGCTCGCCCAAAAATTCACGACCACAATGGGTGTCGATAATGTTTTAGGTTCAATAATCTTACTGTCGATTGTTGTCACTTTTAGCTCGTTAAACAGACTTTCGAACATTTGATCATGCGTCTGTTCTTGATGAATTTGTTGAGCATTTAAGTGGGATACATCCCAAAGAATTTGAGCGGCCAGGAATCCACAAAATCCCATAACTAATATAATTGGAGGCAGAAACTTCTTCATAGCTACACCTTGGACCCTATCATATTATCAGATGATGAGGTTGACTATAAAGCTGGGCAAAATCATGCCCCCACAGCAAGAAAAGAAGAATCAAAGGGGCCAGTCCTTGGTTGAATTTGCTCTTTTATTGCTCGTTGTCGTAGCGCTCTCTTTTTCATTTATTGCCATAACTAATACCAATTTAGGGAAATTCTGGAAGGCCTATGCGCGCCTCATCGTGGACGACCCAACTCAAAACGCTATTATAGACCTTTGAATTAAATACCGTTCAAAGGATAGGTTATGGGTACTTTCGTTTTGGCCATTGACCAGGGAACAACTGGCACGACTGCTCTTCTTATAGATTCTCAATCTCTCAAGATTGCATCTGAAGCATCAAAAGATTATCCGCAAATTTATCCTAAGCCTGGATGGGTTGAACATGATCTCAACGAGATATGGAAAACCGTAGCCGAAACAGTCAAAGAAGTTCTTTCAAAAATTTCAGCTTCTCCAAAAGATATTGTTTCCATAGGGATAACGAATCAGAGAGAAACAACTTGTGCCTACACAAAGGATGGGACTCCTCTTCATCACGCGATCGTATGGCAAGACAGAAGAACATCAGAATTTTGTGCTGAACATAGAGATCATTTTAATAAAAAATTCAAACCTATCACTGGTCTTCCTTTAGATCCCTATTTTTCTGCGACTAAAATGAAATGGCTTTTAGAGAATTCATCTGCTGTGCAGGCAGCAAGTCGTGAAAACAATCTTTGTCTCTCCACTATCGACACTTTTGTTCTTTTTAAACTCACTCAGGGTCTCTCGTTTGCGACCGAGCCTTCGAACGCGAGTCGGACACAGCTATTAAGCCTTGATTCGTTCACATGGAATGATGAGCTTTTAAGTTTTTTCAAAATACCTCGCACAGCACTTCCTAAGGTCCAAGATACTTTTAGTCATTTTGGAGAAACCAAGGGACTGACATTTCTTCCCGATGGAATTCCAATCACATGTTTGTTTGGCGATCAGCAATCAGCTCTTTTTGGCCAAGCTTGTCTAAACGTTGGAGACTTGAAATGCACTTACGGAACAGGGGCCTTCCTTCTCGTCAACACGGGAGAGACGGCAATTCAGTCAAAGCAGGGTTTGTTAACAACCGCCGCTTATGGATATAAAGGAAAGAAGGTTTATGCGCTTGAAGGATCTAGCTATATTGCGGGCGCAGCAGTCCAGTGGCTTCGCGACAGTTTAAAAATGATTGTAAAGAGTTCGGATGTAGAATCTCTTGCCTCTCAAGCGACTGATGAGCAAATGGAACATTTACTTTTTTATCCCTATTTTTCTGGAATTGGTGCTCCTTACTGGGTACCTGAGGCCAAGGCTGCTATTTTAGGTATGACCAGAGATACAGCAACAGAACAAATTGCACGCGCATGCCTCGAGGGAATTACTCTTGCCGTAAACGATTGCGTGAAAGCTTTTATTAAAGATCTTGGCCACATTAATGATATAAAAGTGGATGGTGGTGCCACGGCAAATAATCTTTTAATGCAGTCTCAGTCAAACTTTTCCAAGAAAAACATTTTACGCCCGCAAAACATTGAAACAACCGCCTATGGGGCAGCTCTTGGATCGATGGTGGGTAATGGAAAAATCGATATTCAGGAAATTTCTAAATTATGGAAATTAGATATTAAGTTTCAGCCCTCTTCAAAAGAATATGCTGACAAGAAATCAGCTCAGTGGGAGAACACTATTCAAAAGGTGTTTCTTTGAGAATTCTGATTAATGGTCCAAGAAGAAGTGGTGGGATACCATGGTGGCTGATTGTTGGGGGCCTGGGTTTTCTCATTTTTGGTGGCTGGAGAGGTTTTGTTGGAGCCATCGCTGGGGTCATACTTATACCGATTGCCATTGTTATTATTTTTGCTCTTGGCTTCTTTCTTTGGTCCGTCTACCTCACAAAAAAGCTTGGAAAGAATTATAAACCTCCCTCGCCCTTCGAGTTTGAAAGACAAGAAGAAGAGGCAAAGCAATCTAAAAGAGCTTCGAGCGGAGATGTATTTGAAGCTGAAGCCACAATTATAAAATCTGAAAAAGAAGATTAAAAAAAGAGATTTTTTAAATCGCTGGCACGAGAAAGGCTTTGCATTTCCAGTTTAACCTTCCCTCTATACTCAGACACTGCACGCTCAGAGGTAATGACTTTTTTGTAATTCATCTGCGCTGCTTCCCTCAGTCGAGACTCCATCATTGGAACAGATCTAACCTCACCCGTTAAACCAACCTCACCCAAAAACAATGTATCCTGAGGGATTGTTTTGCCGTAATAAGAGCTCAACAAAGAAGCCACAATACTCAAGTCTGACTCTCTTCCAGAAAGCTTAAGCCCACCAACCACATTCACATAGATGTCATTATAGGAAAGCGGAATACCCACATATTTATCAATCACGGCCACAAGTAGGGCGACTCGATTGTTATCAAGTCCCTGGGTAACCCTTCTGCCGGTGCCGAATTTGTTTTCAACAACGAGTGCTTGAATTTCAACAAAAAGGGCTCTTGTACCCTCTAAAATACAAGTAAGGCTTCGTCCAAATGAATCAGGTAGGCTTTGATCAAGAAAATATTGAGAGGGATTGGCCACCTCTTTAAGACCAGCTTCTCTCATTTCAAAAATACCAATCTCATTTGTATTACCAAATCTATTTTTCATTGAGCGCAACAAGCGATACTGCCCATATTGATCACCTTCAAAATAAATCACGGTATCCACCATGTGTTCTAAAATTTTTGGACCAGCAATATTTCCTTCTTTGGTCACATGACCAATGATAAAACAAGTGAGGCCTAACGATTTTGTCTGATTCATCAACTCATAAGTCACTTCTCGTATCTGTGAGAGTGTTCCTGCGGGAGAATCAAGTTGCACAGAGACAGTCGTTTGAATCGAATCAAGAACAAGAAAATCTGGCTTAATTTCTTTCAACGCTTCGAGAACTCTCTCCCAGCGTGTTTCATGAAAGATATAAAATTCTTCACTTTTAATTCCAAGCCTTTTACACCTTTCTGCCACCTGGGCTTCAGACTCTTCTCCCGAAACGTAAAGAATTTTTGCAGCTTGTTTTTCAGCTAATAGAGAGCCGCAAACTTCCATCAAAAGAGTTGATTTACCTATACCTGGCTCACCACCAATGAGTGTAAGTGATCCGCGTGTAATCCCGCCGCCCATAACACGATCAAACTCTTTTTTGCCGGTCTCAAGTCGTGCATATTTTTTAAGTTCAATTTTAGAAATTGTTTTTGGTGTTGAAAGATTTGAGTTTTCGCCTCGAACAACTGCTTTCGCCGCTAATTTAGGAGCCGCCTCGCCCTCTTCAAAAGTATTCCAGGTGGCACAATCAGGACAACGGCCTAGCCATTTAGGTGATTGATAGCCACAAGACTGACAGGTAAATACCGTTTTTATTTTTGCCACTTATACACCAACCCTATTTAAAAAAGCCTCTTCACTTATGACATCAATTCCTAAATCGAGTGCTTTTTTATACTTTGTGGACGTGGGATCTGTATCATTCGTTATCAATAAATTCGTATTTTTCGAAACTGAACTCACAACATGACCGCCGTGAAGCTTAATTAATTTTTCTATTTCAGCTCTTGGTACTGACAAGGTACCAGTAATACAAATTTTAAGGTCTTGAAGCTTTGTGCTGAGATTTTTCTCTGCTTCATTAATAACAACCCCTACTTTAAGAAGTTCATTTATTAATTCTCTTTTTTCATCAAGCGAAGCGACTATGTCTTCTGCACTTTTCTCGGCAAAACCTTCAATACTAATTATTTTATTCACATCAAGCTTCTGAATATCTGCGATCGTCTTGTATCCTGCTGAAATAAGTTTCTCGGCTTTCGTTTTTGACACACCCTCAAGGCCGATACCAGACACAAATGTAACAAGATTCATCTTTAGTGATTTTTGAATATTTAAAAAAAGCTTTTGGGCCATCTTTTCTTTTGTTTTATCGAGTTTTAATAAGTCTTCCACACTCAGTCGATAGAGATCCGCAATTGAGTTCACTAGGCCCTGAGACATCATTTCTTGAAGTCTTTTTTCACTCAGGTCTTCAATGTTTACCTGTTTGATCCAGTGAAGAATTTTTTCAATCTTTTGTGCGGGACAATCTTTATTCGTACAAAGAAGGCGTATCTGCGCCTGGAGAATTTTTTTTCCACAGCTTGGGCATTTTTCTGGGTAGCTGGCTTTTCCATTCGCAGATTTTTTCACAGAAAGAAACTTGGGTATCACCTCACCCGATCTGATGATTTCAATTGCATCACCTGGTTTAAGATTAAAGTCAGAGACAATTCCAAAATTGTGTAAAGTAACTCTATTGATCATCGCACCCGAGAGTTCTGTGGGCTCAATTTCGGCAACAGGTGTTAAAATTCCATTTCGAGAAACCTGCCATGTAATTTCTCTTATCTCTGTAGTCTTTGTTTCGCCGGCGAACTTAAAGGCTTTCTTATATCTTGGGTGATGGCTTGTTTCTCCAAGTTCTTCTTGAGTTGAAATATCATTGATAACAAAGACCAATCCATCGATAAGATAGTCACCATTTGTCATAAATTGTTTAGCTTCTTCAATTCTTTCGATGATTGATTTTTCTGTCTTGTGAAGGGACCATTCCGGCACACTAAAACCGAGCGAAGAAATTTTTTTTAGTTTGTCTTCCTCTGATTGAAACTTCAGTCCAATCAAGTCAAAGGCCTGGAAGGAGAGATGTCTTGAAAGATTCACATGCTCCTTTCTGCCTAACAGTCCAGCGACGATGTTTCTTTGTGAAGTTGGCTTTTCTAGTCCAAGAGCTTCCATCTCGATGGCCAAATCATGCAAAGAGGATTCTTTGCAATAAATTTCACCTCTGATTTCTAGATTATTCATTTCTTCGATTTTCTTTGGAACATCCGAAATATAGGCAATTTTGTAGGTTATATTCTCGCCCTGCTCTCCATCACCTCTGGTTTTGCCTAATTTAAGGTGTCCATTCTCATACACTAGAGAACAGCTTGAGCCATCTATCTTGAATACACTAACGAGACTCCCCTTTTCTAGATAAGAATTGATCTCATTGGGATCGTAGGTCTTTTCGAGAGAGAGCATTTTCTTTTGATGCTGAATTTTTTCCGAACCTTCATCGACAGGGCTTCCAATCAAGGCCAGCACGGGATTTAGGGGATCTAAATCCCTTAGATCCATTTCAATTTTATCATATTCCTCATCAGAAATTTCTGGCTTACCTTGATAATAAAGTGACTTATGATAAGTTATCTTTTCTTCAAGCTTTCTAATCTTAGATTTATTCATAAACGATTCTGTAAATTATATTTCTTCAGTTCTTTGGCCACCAATGGAGCGGCTGCAACGGTCACAATAATATTAGGTATAGTCATAAGTGCGTAAGCAATATCGATTATATTAAGGACATTTTCTAATGCTAAAACAGATCCCATTAAAATTGTTCCTACATACCAAATTTGAAAACTTTTTTCTCCAAAATACTTTTTTCCCCTAAAGATGTAGTTCCAGCATTTTTGATTATAATTCGCCATGCCTAACATCGTTGAATAAGCAAAAAGCAAAATGCTTATACCAAGAAGGTATCTTCCTAGTGAGCCAAGTCCCTTTTCAAAAGCCAAGGTTGTAATTTCAATTCCATTTAAATCAGGAAAGGGTTGATGATGAAAAGAAGTTAAAATGACGAGAGCAGTCAGTGTGCACACAACCAATGTGTCAAGAAGTGGCCCGAGCATGCTCACATAGCCTTCTGCTACAGGTTCATCCGTTTTCGAGTTTGAATGCGCCATCGGTGCTGTACCAAGACCAGCTTCATTTGAAAATGTCGCCCTTTTTACACCAATTATCATGACCTGCACGAAGCTGTAACCGACGCCACCATAAAGCGCAGATTTTCCATTAAGAGCTTGGTTAAAAATATCAAAAAAAACACTTGGGATTATGTCTATGTTTTTTGAGAGCAAGACAAGACAAGTGATAATGTAGACGACACTCATAGATGGCACGATTGCAGAGCAGAAATTAGAAAGCCTTGTTAGTCCCCCTCGTAATACCCAAAGGGTAATCAATGAGAAAAACACACCAGTCATCCACGGAGCAACGTCGTGTTGAGAATAGGCATAGCTGCCCAGTTGATTAATTTGAAACATCGATAATGTTCCAATCATTCCACACAACGCAAAACTTAAAGCTAATGCTGTATATTTTGATCCTAGAACCTTTGGAATGGTGTACATGGCACCACCCTGAATTTGCCCTTGATAATCTTTATCTCTGTATATGAGAGCAGCAGTACATTCAAAAAACTTTGTATTCATTCCAATAATGGCTGCAACCCACATCCAAAAAACAGCTCCTGGTCCGCCTTGGGTGATGGCAATTGCCACGCCTGATATATTTCCAAGACCTACCGTCGCCGCGATTGCGTTACAAAATGTTTGAAAATGCGATATCTGTCCTGCCGCCTGGTTGGGCTCCTTTTTTCTTAGTAACCCAACAGCATGAAACACACCACGAAGGGGTAAGAACCTTGAATGATAAAGAAGAATAAAATTTGCGCCAAATAGAAAAATGACGAGTGGCAAGCCCCATACGAAATCGACTATAGCTACAAGTAGGGCCGACATTAAAAATTTAAACTCGCACCTAATTTAAGTGCTGTGTCTTGGGCAGAGACCGATTTAACAGATCCCTTAAAAGACGACCTTGAGTTTGTCATTTCAATTAATCCATCAAGGGTGAGGATGGGACTATACTGATACTTCACTCCCATCTCAAGCTGCAACCAAGATGAACTCTTAGCCGATCCATAAACCGAATCATCATCACTAAAACTTGGAAATGGAATAAATTCTGCCCTAACAAGTCCTCTGTAATCTCTTCCGACTGGAAAGTTAGAACCGACACCTAAAAATATCCCAGAGACTCCATACTCACCAAGCCCATCTGCAGAGTTATAATCTGGTTTGTATGTATTTGAAGCATATCCACCATAGACATCAACCTGTGGCCCATAAAAAAAGCCGAGTGGTAAATACTTATAACCGCCGCCTACTTTGAATGTTCCTCTTTGGTAATCACTTTTACTACTTGAAAGGACGCCAGAAGACTTTTTAAGAGAACCAAGCGAGCGGCCAAGTTCGGCCATTCCAAACCAATTTCTGGTCACCCAAGCTTCAACCTTTCCGCTGAATCCAAACATGAGTCCACCAAGACGTTTCGCTCCTGAGGTTGTGGAAGGATTAAAACTCGATTGTCCTAGATTAAGAAAGAAGGAGGCGATACCAAGTTTTCCAAACGAATCTTTTTGATCTTTTGGATATCTTAAATCATCAGTTGCCGCGTCTTCCTTAATAGGCTCAAGCCTAACCCAGTCACCAACGGCTAGCTTAGAATCACTTTTATAAACCTTAACGACACCAAGAGCTTGTTGGTCAGAAAGTGAAAAAACTTTACCCGAAGCAAGTGGTCTTGATTCCCACTCAACAACTTTTTTCAGTAAAGGATGCTTCTTCATCCCTTTAAATCTTTTTACAATAAAATCCTGTCCCATTTTAATGCTGTAATCGCGTCCAATATCGAGAGTAATTTGATCCCCAAGGATTCCAGTTATTTTCCCATCGTAAGGAATAAGGCGTCCGTAGATTTCAAACCAACCTTGAAGTGTTTGAACGATAATTTCAATATCGTCCTTTTCTATGACTGCTCTCTCTGAGAAGAGTATATCTTCACCGTTAGAGCCGATAATATCTAATTGAATTTCTAGGGTTCCAATTTCTTTCATTAAAGTAATTCGTATAATTGATCCCGCTTTCAATTTCTCCGCGACAGTTTTTATAACTTCTGGTCGCTTTAAGTGCTGAGGGAGATTTTCTCTATAGCGAGCGAACACACTTAATAAGTCTGAGTTTGATTGATAAGTGCACCAATTATTTTCTTTAAAATATGTTTCTAATTCTGCGTAAACTTTTGTTCCGATCGCTCCACCAACACCATCCGAGATGGGCAGTAGCACACATCTGCGCATTGAGTGGCCATCTTGCGCATTGGCCACAGTTGAGATGATTAAAAGAATTAGAAAAATAATTTTTTTCATAGATTCATTTCCTGCGCAAGCTGCGGATTTGTTTCATAGAGCTTTATTAGCATTTGTGCTTCACTGAGCTCTTCTTGAAGAATCCTGTTGGATTGGCGAAGTCTTTCAAGCTCAAGCTTAAGTCTTAAAGACTCAGCCTCTTGTTTTTGACTTATTTCGTTGGGTGTAGAAGATGTCCAAATGAGATATTTCCCATCTTCCTCTTTCCACTTCAATAAATTCGCCTTAATGTGACGTCTTATCGTTGAGATAGAGACTTTTTTGATCTGCGAGTATTCAATAATGGATAACCAGGTCCCGTCCATGTTGGCCATGACTTCTCCCTTTTTCTATACTTCATCTTAGAAAAGACCGAAGAGGGTGTAAATTTTAGAATCACTATGATTAACCTTGATGAGTTTAAAAATAAGAAGATTGCCCTCGTTTTGTCTGGTGGGGTGGTAAAGGCGGCCGCTTGGCACCTTGGAGTTGCTCACGCTCTTGAAGAATTGGGATTTAACCTAAAGAGCAACAAAAACACTCAGGAAATATCACAGGCACCACGGTCGCTAGAAATAGGAACCTACGTGGGCTCTTCGGCTGGGGCCATGACTTGTGTTTTTCTCGCCGCTGGATTTACGCCTCAAGATGTTATTCAGTCGACGCTCGGATATAAAAATTCACGTTTGAAGCCCATTACATACCGAGATATGTTTCACGTTTGGCGACACAAGATTAAGCCCACTAAAAGTGAATATTGGCATCCATTTGAAGAATTTCCCGTTTTATTTAGAAACGTCATGAAGCCTTTTCTTGGATTCTCCGGTTTTTTTACAACAGAAGGTGTCAGACAATACCTTTTGAAAAATGTTTGTGAAGTCGATCGGTTTGAAGACTATGCTCCGGATCTTTTTATTGTTGCGACACAATTGGATCATTCTAGAAAAGTTATTTTTTCAAAATTCAATTACCCCAATCCCTCTCACGATACGACTGCCCAATACTACACAGGTGTGCCCGTCTCCGTTGCGGCTGCGGCCAGCATGAGTGTTCCACCGTTTTTTGTTCCCTATCCTGTAAAGAACTCACACACAGGGCAGATTGATTACTATATTGATGGTGAGATCAGAGAAACTCTCTCAACTCACGTCGCTGAGGATAATGGCTGTGATGTAATTATAAGTTCATGGACGCATACGCCTTATCATTACCATGATGAGATCGGCAGTTTGGTGAATTACGGTCTTCCCTCAATTGCCATTCAGTCTATTTACTTAATGATTCAGAAAAAAATTGTCGCCCACCGTGCGGAACGAGCGAAATCGATTGATATTCTCGACACTGTCAACGCCTGGATGAAGGCAGAGAAGCTACCTGAGTCTCATCGCAGAAACTTAATGGCGATTTTACAAAGAAAAATGAACGTGAATCCCAATGTTCGCTACATCGACATTGCTCCTCACCATGATGACTATAAGCTTTTCTTTGGTAACCATTTTACCCTTAACCCCAAAACAGCTGGTCACGCAGTTGAAGCTGGCTATAAGCGAACGATGCAAGTGATTGCTCGCTTAGATAAATGATGCGCTATCTTTTGCTTTTTTTACTATTTCTACCCATGAGAGCTTCGGACACGTGGCATGGAAGCAGAAGCACAGATGGTGATTTTCTCGAGATTGAATCGGTCCTTGAAGATCATGTTTCAACAATTCAAGTACAAACGGCTAAGGCCGCACTCGATGATGAAACGACCAATCGTATCCTTTCAGATTATCAACAGTTAATTCCCAACGAATTTAAATCATCAGAATACTTTTCTCCCTTTGTGCGTTTTTGGTTTGGTGTTTATACGCGCTATACCTCTAGCCACATTGTGATTCACGACAAAGAAGACCTTGGGATTGTTTATGGCGTACTGGATTTTTCAAATGTAAGTGGCAACCAAATCACAAAGTTTGCACGCGCCTCAATTCTTGAGAGCATCACCAAAGAAAAAACCAATGAAGTGAAGAATGTTCTCAAAGAACTCTCTGAAGGAAAAACTGAATCACGCCATGCCCTAACTGTCCTTAAAATTTTGCAAGATAGCGGATCGCCTCCACCCGCTGAATCATTCGCGAGAAAAAAATATTTTCTAAGCAAACTAAACAACATTAGAACACAGACCGGACAGCGAAACCTGATCGAGGGGGGGATCGCACGAATGTCACCCTACTCACTCTTCTTAAAAGATATTTTTCATGAATTCCAACTCCCACCCGAATTACTTTCCATACCATTTCTAGAGTCAAGCTTTAACAATAATGCCTATTCGAAGGTTGGTGCCTCTGGCGTTTGGCAATTTATGCCACTGATCGCTTCATACTTTATGCCAAAGAAAACCAAGTTCATTGATTACAGAAATAATCCTCTCATCTCTAGCGTAGCGGCTCTCCACCTTTTGTCTGAAAATAAAAAAATTCTTAAAAGCTGGGACTTGGCGGTTACTGCTTATAATTCAGGGACAAAGCATCTCGTTAAGGCAAGAAGAGAGCTTGGTGTCAGTTCACTCGAAGAAATTTTTAAAAATTATTCTCACCCTCACCTTGGATTTGCTTCCAAGAATTTTTATGCTGAGTTTATTGCGCTTGTTTACACACTTGCTTATCGAGATGAAATTTTTCCTGCGGAAAAGAGCATTAAGCCGTATTCCAAAAATACGATCAATTTTTTTATGGCGAAATGCAATTTAAAAACAAAGGACATTCTTGATTCTGCTTCTGCCGATTTTAAAGACCTTAATCCCCACTTCGACTGGAAACAAAAATCACTTTCGCGCGGCACGATTGTTGTCTCGGCAGCAGAACTTGGTCAAAAGTTTTTAAAAATTTCCTATGCGTCTGCTGCGAGCTCTAGGCCACACAAGTGGATGGCACAGTATCTTAAGAATTATAATTGTTCGACGAGATAGCTATTTGGAGAACAGAAGCTAGAGAAGCTTTTTGAAGTACCATCTATATAATTCAGGCGAATATTTAATTTTGCGTTTTGTGAAGCCTTATCTCCACCTTGGTTTTCAGACATAATTAGCAGTCTTCTTGATTTCTCTCCCATTGATTCATAGAACTGGCCATCTTTATCAAGAACAAGACCATAGCTGACGTGCGACTGAGCGTGTGACTCTGCAAGAACTTCATAGCTCTTGGCAGGCTTCGCTAGATTGACCTGAACGACACAGGCTTGAGAGTTACCCTGTATGCCAAATTTTCTTATGACTTCACCAATAAAAGCTTCTGAAGGAATGACGGCTTCAGTGCTGCTGTCTACACCAAGAAAGATTTCTTCTCTTTGGTGCTTAAGAGTGATGTAGTGTCTAGCACCCAGCAAGAGTTGACCACTTTTAAGTCTATATGTACTCGGTGCTTTCTTTGAAGCTTTTACTCCTGAAAATGTCATTTCAACGTCTTCGCCAGAAATGACCAAATCTCTTTTTTCTCTACTCAGGGTGTCTTCTTCGCTTAGCTTCAGAACCAAATCCCCTCTGCTGCCAAATAGATTTGCATCAAATGTGACTTCTTCCTCGTGTACATGAATGATTCTCACAGATTTTTGTCCATCAAGCTTCGTCACAGTCATCAATCTGTTTCCAACCTCGACACCTGCGAGAAGAAGGTATCTATAGTCCTCACCTTTTGTTTTTTTAAACTCTGCATTCAGCTTATTCACCACATAGGGCTGGCCATCAAGTGTGAGATTTTCTGTTTCTTCATCCAGCTCAACAATTACATAACCCAGGGGAACTCTTTTTGGTTGAACATAGAACGTTGAGAGATATTCACGTTCAATGGCCGGAATCTCTAGATTGATTTGACCATCAATCATGGGAACATCCACGTGTGTGGTCGCGTGGTCTTTATGAAGCAACTGGAAACTTCTTGAGTTTACTGACCCATCAGTCGTCTCTGTTATATTCACTTCTCCAGATCCATTATCTTGTAATGTTGTAAAACCATTGTCCTGGGCGCGGATCTCAAAATTTCTTAACTTTTCCGTCTGACTACTCACCGATAAAGGAGAGAACTTCACCTGCGCCTGGTGACTACTCACAAAAGCATTCTTGTTTGACTCATCAGCAATCGGTTCTGATTTCTTTGGATGTAATGTTGGCTTTTTAAATTTTGGTATATCTGCGGCAGCAATCAGTTTATCTGATTTGTTTTCATTATATTGATAAGCCAGAAAGCCAGATCCTTGATTAACCACTTGCTGCTGACTACTCACGCTTTTCGTTTCAGATTTTAAATGAACGTCTTTTGGAAGACTGTATTTTTGTAATGGTTGTATCTTTTCAGAATTCTTCTCAGGCACATTAACCGCAGCCACTTCCTGCGCCTCTGATTCATATGTAAAAAACTCCGGCTCAACTGCTTCAACAGTTTTAGACTGAGTTGTCTTTACTTCATCCTTAATTTCAATTTCTTTAACTGCTTCAACTTCTTTGCTGGCTTCTGCCACAATCTCTTCTTTAGGAAAGATAACAAGATCCAATAGTGCAATCATGTTTGCTGATTCTATCTTCTGTGCTTTGACTGGCTCGAGTTTAATAGAGTCAAAGACTGGGGTTTCAATTGAGCCCTGTATCTGCTTCCAGCTCTCACCCTCTACAGTGTCTTCAGTAGGTGAAAAGACTTCGTCTAGAATATGAATTTGCTTTTTGATGTTTTGAAACTTAACAGAAGGAAAAACTCTTACCTTTGACTGGACTTCATTGCGAGCAACAGCACGAGATACCGTTTTAATTTCTTCCAATTCATAGTTTTTGAAATCATCGGCAAGAGTCAGGCGCTGGGTGTTTTTATCAAGCTTAGAATCACCCATATAGAGTGAAGGGGCCTCACTCCATTCAACGTAGCCGATCTCCGAATTCCACTGCTGAAGACGCACGATTAGAGCCGCTACCATAAGCAGGACAATAAGCGAGAAGGTGGTCAACATCCGTGTGACAATCGTTTTCATGCGTATCTTTATTCTAAAGAAATATCGCTCTAAGTGATAGTGATACGGGCCGTTAAGTGATCGATTTTAGATACTCATGTGCGGTTTTTGAGTAGTCGACAGGTGAGTAGTCAGCACGCGCTGGTCCTATCGGGGCAAAAATGTTTTTTTGGTGTTCAAAAAGAAAGGGCACCCAACGGGTGCCCCTGTAGGACCATTTAGTAGAGATTTCCAAGCCTCAGTCTCATCTCCGCTCTCTCAAGCTTTCTTCTGAACTTAATAAGTTCAACATCAGAAAGGTTTGATTCGCCAGCAAGACGAGAAGCTGCTTTGGCTTTTGCGGCCTTTGCGCGCTCAATATCAATTTGCTCAGGTTTCTCTGATGTAAACGAAAGGACCGTGACAGTATCTTGCATCACTCTGCACAGTCCCGCTGTGACAGAAAAATGCCTAACAGCACCATCAGAAGTTTTCGCCGTTAATACACCAGTGCCCAACTCAGTTAGAATATGGGTGTGATCAGGAAGAATGTTAATTTCGCCACGTACTGTTGGGACAGTGATGTCCGAACACTCAAGGCCCTTAACAACATTCCCTTTCGGTGTGAACAAATTGAGCTTAAAAGCAGCCATGAATTACTTCCCCTCACTCAATTTCTTAGCTTTCTCATGAACCATATCAAGTCCACCAACTAGGTAGAACGCTTGCTCTGGAAGATGGTCACATTCGCCGGCCAAGATTGCTTTAAACGCCTTAATCGTGTCTTCAATTTTCACGAACTGCCCTGGAATACCAGTGAACTGTTCAGCAACGAAGAACGGCTGAGACAAGAACTTTTGAACTTTACGTGCACGGGCCACGAGCTGCTTATCTTCTTCTGAAAGTTCATCCATACCCAAGATTGCAATGATATCTTGCAATTCTTTGTAGCGCTGAAGAACAGACTGAACCTGACGAGCGACTGTATAGTGCTCCTTGCCCATTACTTCCTCAGTCAAGATTGTTGAAGAAGAAGAAAGAGGATCAACCGCAGGGTAAATTCCAAGCTCGGCAATTTGACGAGAAAGTTCTGTTGTTGCATCCAAGTGAGCAAACGTTGTAGCAGGAGCTGGATCGGTATAGTCATCCGCAGGAACGTAAACCGCTTGAATAGATGTAATAGATCCATCTTTCGTTGAAGTAATACGCTCTTGCATAGCTCCCATTTCAGTACCAAGCGTTGGCTGATAACCCACGGCCGAAGGAATACGACCCAAGAGAGCCGACACTTCAGATCCCGCTTGAGTAAAGCGGAAGATGTTATCAACGAAGAACAACACGTCTTGCTTCTCTTCATCGCGGAAATATTCAGCAACCGAGAGACCAGTTAGAGCAACGCGTGCGCGGGCACCAGGTGGCTCGTTCATTTGACCGAAGACCAGTGCAGTTTTATCGATAACGCCCGAGTCTTTCATCTCGTGGTAAAGATCGTTACCTTCACGTGTACGCTCACCCACACCAGCGAATACAGAGAATCCACCGTGCTGAGTAGCGATGTTGTTAATAAGTTCCATAATCAAAACGGTCTTACCTACACCGGCTCCACCGAAGAGACCGATTTTTCCACCCTTAAGATAAGGAGCAAGAAGATCGATCACTTTAATGCCTGTAAAGAATGGCTCTTTCTTAGTTGAAAGATTCGCAAACTTTGGGGCAGCTCTGTGAATGTTGTAAGTTTTCTTCGTCTTCATTGGGCCAGCTTCATCTACTGGCTCTCCGATAACGTTGATGATTCGGCCCAGAGTCTCGCGACCTACCGGAGCTTGAATCTGTGCACCTGTATCTGTCACCACTTGACCACGAGCGAGACCTTCAGTCGCGTCCATAGCAATACAGCGGACAGTGTTGTTGCCCAAATGCTGAGCAACTTCAATAACCAGGTTACCTTCCCCGCCCGGAAGAGTTTTGTTTGTGAGGCGGAGAGCATTGTAGAGAGACGGGAGTTTGCCATTGGCAAATTCTACGTCAACAACAGGCCCCATCACTTGTCGGATTACACCAGTGGTTTCCATCGAGAGCTCCTTAACCGTTCAGCGACTCGGCACCCGATACAACTTCAGCTAGTTCAGTTGTAATCTTCGCCTGACGCAGTTTATTCATTTTGAGAGACAGTTTACGAATCATTTCTTTACAGTTTTTAGATGCATTTTCCATTGCTGACATACGTGCACCATGTTCTGAAGCAACGGCGTCTAGAACAGCTGTGTAAATTGAAGTCACAAAAACTTCAGGAACAAGCGTATCTAAAATGCTGCCAGCTGAAGGCTCGTACTTATAGTCATACGGAAACTTAGCTGCAAGCTGCTCTTTTTCTTCATCAGTCACAACCAATGGAAGAAGTTGCTTAAGCTTCGTTTCAAAAGCAATAGCCGATTGAAAAGAATTATAGAGAACATAAACCTTACCCACTTCACCAGTTGTGAACAGGGTTGAGAGTTCGTCCGCCACTTTTCTCACTTCTTCAAAAGTTGCATCAGCCTTTGCAAATTTATAAATTTTGCCGGCATTCACTTCTTTGTGAACAAGATCACGTGTTTTTTTACCAATAAAAAAGAACTTCAAATTTTCATCAGTCTTTTCTTTAGCCAGGCGACGAGTCGCTTTGGTCACTGCAGAATTATAACTTCCACAAAGACCCTTATCCGAACTAATAACCAATACGATTGATTGCTTGTTCGCTGGATTCTCTTTGAAATAGACTGACGAATAATCCTTGTTCAATGCCGAAACTGTTCTGACAGTTTGCTCAAGCTCAGTTGCGTAAGGACGCATACCCAAAATTTTCATTTGAGCTTTATTAAGCTTAGCCGCAGAAACAAGTTTCATGGCTTTAGTGATCTTAAAAGTACCCTTGGTACTCTTAATCCTAATTTTTAAACCTTTAATATTTGCCATGGACTATCGCCTTAATAACTTTAGTGTTTGTAAGCAGCTACGAAACTCTTAATCGCCTCGACCAATTTACTTTCACTGTCAGCAGAAATAGCGTTTTCCTTGCGGATAGCACCAATCAAATCTGCATGCTTACTATTCAAGAACTCAATAAGCTCTTTCTCTGCTGATTGAATTTTCTCAACAGGAATTGCATCAAAGAGACCTTTAATTGCACCGAAAATGGCCACAACTTGATCTGTTACTTCAACAGGCTGATATTGGCCTTGCTTTAAAAGTTCAACAAGACGTGAACCTCTGGCAAGCTGACGCTGAGTCGCTTCATCAAGATCAGATCCGAACTGAGCAAACGCTGCAAGTTCACGGAACTGAGCAAGATCAAGGCGAAGAGTACCAGCAACTTTCTTCATGGCTTTAGTTTGAGCCGATCCACCCACTCGAGAAACCGAAAGACCAACGTTAACCGCTGGGCGGATACCAGAGTTGAAAAGATCTGATTCAAGATAAATCTGTCCATCTGTAATTGAAATTACGTTTGTAGGAATGTACGCCGAAACGTCACCCTCTTGAGTTTCAATGATTGGTAGAGCTGTCATTGAGCCTGCACCCAATGAATCGTTCACCTTACAAGCACGCTCTAAAAGACGAGAGTGAATGTAGAAAACGTCTCCAGGGAAAGCTTCGCGGCCTGGAGGACGACGAAGAAGAAGAGACATTTGGCGGTAAGCCTGTGCTTGCTTAGTTAAGTCATCATAAACGATCAAGGCGTGCTTGCCGTTATCGCGGTAGTACTCACCCATTGTACAACCAGTATATGGAGCAAGGTACTGCAATGGTGCAGAAGCAGAAGCTGGAGCAGACACGATAATTGTGTACTCAAGAGCGCCGGCTTCAGAGAGTTTTTGATAAACTTGGCGAACGGTAGATTGCTTTTGACCTACGGCTACGTAGATACAAACAACACCCTTACCTTTTTGGTTAATGATCGTGTCGACTGCAACAGCTGTTTTACCTGTTTTACGGTCACCAATGATAAGCTCGCGCTGACCACGGCCGATTGGAATCATTGAATCAATTGCCTTGATACCTGTTTGAAGAGGCTCATGAACTGATTTACGAGCAATGATGCCCGGTGCTTTTGTTTCTACTTGACGCCATTCTTTTGATTGAATTTCACCGTTACCATCAATTGCTTCACCGATCGCGTTGACTACGCGGCCGAGAAGAGCGTCGCCAACAGGAACTGATACGATTTTTTCAGTTCTCTTAACTGTTGATCCTTCTTTAATAGCATTGTCTTCACCAAGAACGGCGATACCAACGTTATTTGTTTCAAGGTTCAATACCATTCCCTTAACGCCACCTTCGAACTCAACAAGTTCTCCAGAGAGAACGTTCTTTAGACCGAAAACACGTGCCACACCATCACCGATGGTAAGTACTGTTCCGATTTCGTTCATTTGTAGGCGTGATTCGAAATTCGAAATGCGCTCTTTAATGATTCCGGTAATCTCTTCCGGGCGGATGGTTGTCGTCATAATCTTCCTTCCTTGCAGTTATTCGCTAATTACTGATTGTTTAAATTGATCAAGCTGATAATCGAGTGATGCGTCCATTTGAAGATCTTCAACAGTCACACGGTAACCAGCACTAATGTTTTTATTTTGGATATAAGTAAGGCTTGGCTCTTTTCCAAGACGCTCTTTTAAGAAAGCTTTCATTTTCTCGATAAGCTTCGGATCACTTTCAAGTTCTGCGCCTTCAATTGTTCCCTTGAGGAAACCCTTTCTTTCATCATCGAGAACAATCATCTCTTTAACGATCAATGGCATAAGGCCAATGCGCTTCTCTTCGATAAGATAGTTCACCATTCCGACTACAACTTCAGCGAGACCAGCTTTCTTAGCGATGTCTGCAAAAACTGCTTTTTTCTCTTCTTGTGTGAAAACATCTAGGAACAATACGTTCTCAAGAGAATTCGTCTTATTAATCATCTCTGTTAAAGCGATAAGTTCATCAACAACTTTTACTTTCTTCTCTTCCCCTAATTGCAAAAGGGCTTGAGCGTAAATTTTTGATACCGTCTGTTGTTTCATTTAATCATATCTCCGAAGATTTTTGCCGAAGCTTGATTTTGGAAATCTTTATTTCCTTTAATCGTGGTTTTTGCCTTAGCAATAACTTCATCTAAAAGTGTTGCATTGAGGGCACCAATCATCGCTTTTCTTTCTGCTTCTATCTTAGAGGTTGCATCTGTCTTGAGTTTGAATGATTTCTCTTCAATCTCTCGTGCATAAGCTTTCTCATACGTTTTAATTTCTGATTCTGCGTGACGGATGATTTCCTTAGCCTCTGCTTCAACATTAGCCATTTTTTTCTTTTGGGCCTGAAGCATTACCTCAGCCTCTTTAGATTTTAGGCTTGCGCGCTCAAGCGTATTCTCAATTTCCTCAGACATTTTTTTGAAATGCTCGGACATTGGTTTTTTTAATTTCCAAATCAGAAAGCCAGCTAAAACAGCAACGTTAACAAGTGGAGCAATCAAATCAGTGAGATGACCCTTGTGACCGCCGCCAGAAGCCAATGCATCTGTTGCAATTGCACTTAATCCAAGAATTAAATATGCATTCCAAACCATGAATAACCTCAGTTTAAAATTTTCTTAACAAGCTCGCCCGAAAGTCCTTCAATCTCGCTCATAAACTTTGAGCGGTTGTCCTGGATTTCTCTCTCGAAACTTAAGCGTGAATCTTCTACAAATTGATTAATTTCTTTTTCTGTTTTTTTATACGTTTCGCCGTGGCGTGCTTGGATCTCTGCTTTTTTTGAAGAGACAATTTTCATCGATTCTTTATTGGCACCATCAATTTTACTTTTATATTCTTGTGCCATTTTGTTCACGCTCTCAAGTGTGCTATCAGCACTGCTTTCAAGCTTGATAGTTTTTTCTTCGCGATTTTCTAAAACAAACTGCAAGTGATTAAGAAATAAAAATTTCGCAATGATGAACATTACAAACACGATTATAAATTGTGGCAGAAGTGAAGAGTCGACACCCAGTTGGGTGAAAATGGCTTTAACTGTATCCATTAATACGGTCCCGGAAGTTGGTTAATTAGCTGTAATTAAATAGACGTAGCCGGGAGTATCGTCAAGCTAGTTATTTCTTCTCTTTCATCTTTGTGACGCCGTGGAAAATAACGCCCTCTTCTACAACAAGTGAAGGAGAAATCACTGTTCCTTCAAATCTTGCCGGGCGTCGAATTTCTACACGTGAGGAGGCCTTGATGTTGCCTTTAACTGAACCAGATATAATGACGACATTGGCGTTAATATCTGCGTTGATAATGGCGCCTTCAGAAATGATGAGTGTGTCATTTGAAAACACGGAGCCATTGACGACTCCGGCTATACGCACAACACCACTAAAAGAGAGATTGCCTTCAAATTTGCAGCCTTCTTCAATAATGGCGCAAATCTCATTTCTTTTTGACACGTGAATCCTATTTCATCAAATAACCGAACACATCATTGAATTCGGCTTCGTTGCTGAATTTTATTGTAATCGATCCCGCGCCATTTTTCTTAGATTTTAAAGCAAAATGAAAACCAGTTTTCTTTTCGAGGCGATCTTTAAGTTGATCATATCTCTCGGCTACTATGTTTTTACCTTCTTTTGCTTTAACTTTCTTTTTTCCGGCCTTAACGAGGTCTTCCAATTCACGAACTGAAAGATTTTTTGTGGCCGCTTCATTGGCAAATCTTTTCGCTGATTCATCATCACCGAGGCCAACAAGAACTTTTGCGTGGCCGAATGAGAGCTGCTCTTTATTAAGAAGCATGATGACGTCTTTCGGTAATTTCAAAATGCGTAGAAAGTTCGCAACCGTTGATCTCTCTTTACCGACTTTCTTAGCAACTTCTTCTTGTGTTAAACCAAACTCATTCATTAATTGGAAATAAGCTAAACCTTCTTCAATACAATTCAGATCTGAGCGCTGAACGTTCTCAATAATAGCCATGACCATATTGTCTTTCTTAGTCACTCTTTTAACGAGAACTGGAACCCCCTCAAGACCCGCAAGCTTAGAAGCTCTTAGTCTTCTCTCCCCTGCTATAAGTTCAAATTTTCCACCCTCAGTTTCTGCGACCAGAAGAGGCTGAATCACGCCGTTTTCTTTAATACTTTCGGCGAGCTCTAAAAGATCTTTTTCTTTGAATATTTTTCTAGGCTGTCCGCGATTTGGAATGATGTTCTCAAGCGGCACTAACATCGGCTGATGCTCGATGATCGTTTTTGTTTCTACTTTTGCCGAACCTGGCTCGTGGAGTATCTTTTGAGAAGGCGCCCCGATAGGACCGCCACCCAATAATGCAGCCATACCTTTACCTAACTGTGGTTTTTGCTTCATGTTCATGGGGTCCCCTTATTGTTGAATTTCGTAGTCATCAAAAGATGGAATGCGTGGAGGTGAAGAAGGAAGTATCGCCTTCACCGGCTCAGAAGTTTCTTTCATAGAAACTTCCTTTTTGCCTTCCGTTTTGAGAATGATTTCTTTTGCTAGTGACAAATAAGCTTCGCTGCCTTTTGAGGCAATGTCGTAAAGAATGATTGGTTTTCCATGTGAAGGACACTCTGAAAGCTTCACGTTTCTTGGAATGATCGACTTCATGATGTCATCTTTGAAATGATTCATTAAATCTTGGGCCACAAGCTTTGAGAGATTGTTTCTCGAGTCATACATGGTGAGCAAAATTCCCTCTAGTTCTAGCTTGGGATTTAAGCTTGCTCTGATTAAGCGAACAGTATTCAAAAGTTGAGAGAGACCTTCCATCGCCAAAAATTCAGTTTGCATCGGAACTAAAAAAGAGTGGGCCGCATTGAGTGCATTTACGGCCAAAATATTCAATGAAGGCGCGCAATCGATAATGATGTAGTCGTACTTATCCATTATCGGTTCAAGGGCGGTTTTAAGCTTACTCTCACGCGCGTAGGCACTTACTAATTCAATCTCGGCCCCGATCAAATTGTTATCCGAAGGGCAAATATCTAATCCCGGCAACTCGGTCCTATAGAGGCAGTTCTCAATTGATTCTTCACCAATGAGGGCGTGATAGATGTTTAGTTGACTAAAACTCTCTTTGTTTAGTCCAAGGCCAATACTTGCGTTCCCTTGTGGGTCCAAGTCAAGAAGAAGGGTTCTTCTTTCTGCTGCGGCGAGGCATGCGCTGAGGTTGATGGCCGTGGTGGTTTTGCCGACACCGCCCTTTTGGTTGGCGATTGCAATAATTTTAGCCACTTATGACTCCCTTTGAAAGGTATTCGAGACATCTATTTTTAGAAAATATCGCTCAATTTGACAAGGTTTTTACTTGTTCCACGTGGAACATTTATGGGCCTAAAACCTATAATTCTTCTCTCTTCTGTACCGGGTACTTTAAGCTGAAAGTTAACGAAAAGCTCCCACTCTTTTGACAATGTTTTCTCGAATTCTCCCTGCTCTTTTTCCGCAAACGAAGGACCTTTATAGAAGAAAATCCCCACATCCTTCTTGCTTACATTAAGCTTTTTAAGAAAATCGGTAACCGTCCCCACAGCTTTAAAGGTGACAACACACGGTCTATCAATCAGCACATCTTCAATTCTTTGATGGTATGTCTTGGCGTTCGGCAGGCCCAGCTCAGCAGCAATGACATTGACTGCTTCAACTTTTTTCATCCGTGATTCAAAGCCAATGAATCGAATCTTTGGAAGATGGTGAGCCAAGGGAAGGATGGGAAAGCCTCCCCCAAAGCCAACATCAACAACCAATTTTCTCGATTCAATGAGATTCTTAAACTCCTCACATTGCTCATAAGGAAGAATAGAGTCGAGAATCTGTTTGTCGTAGAACTCCTGCTCATCGAGAATCCGAGTCAAATTTAACCCTTCAAACTTTGTTTTAAGGAGATTGAGGTATTTTAGGGAGAAATTCATCATTTTAGAGGGCCTGTGAAGCGACTACAGCTAACGTGGCAGGTCTGATTCCCTCAATACGCTTGAGTTGACCAAACGTAGAGGGCTTAATTTTCTCAATTCGTGATCGACACTCAAATGAAACATTCTGGGATTTGCTGATTTTCTCCCAATCTATATGAGTTCCGTCCATTTTCTTGATTTTTTCAAACTGTTCATCAAAACGAGTGATGTAGCCAGCGTATTTTTTTTCGATCGCGACTGTTCTGATAACGTCTTTTGAAAAAACAATATCAAATTTGATTAGAACTCTCTCAAGAGTTCGAACTGGATCAAGCCAAGCTTGTTTCAAAAGCTCTGAAAGCGTGAGTGAGCGAGACATTGTCGATAATTGATTTTCAAAAAACTCTAAAATATCGGGTGAGTTCTCAGGAAATATAAATTCGTCACAAATTTTACTCAAAATCTGTGTTTTTTGCACAAAACGCTCTAAAAAGGCGTCTAAGCCATTTTGGAGCAATAGGTATGAACGGTAGGGGTGCATACGAATTATTGCGTTGTCTTCACGAATAAAAAGTCTATTTTCTGATCTAGAAGTAAATAATCGGTAAGGTTCGTCACGAGTATTGGAAATGAGGTCTTCAATCATCACTCCAATATATGAATCATGTCTTGAGAGAAATACAGGGGCGCGGTTAAAACAAGAAAGTGCGGCGTTGACACCAGCAACCCAACCTTGTCCGGCCGCTTCCTCATAGCCAGATGTTCCGTTTACCTGACCGGCAAAATAAAGACCTGGAATATCTTTATACTCCAAAGCGAGATTAAGCTCCGTTGTATCAACAACATCATATTCAACAGCGTATCCCGGAATAGAAATCACTGCACTCTCAAGTCCTTCAATCGTATGAATGAAGGCTTCTTGTATCTCTGCCGGAAGGCTAGAGCTAATCCCTGAAGGATAAACGGTATCAAGGTCTAGACCCTCGGGTTCGACAAAAACGTGGTGAGAGTTACGATCAGGGTAGCGATAGGCCTTATCTTCAATTGAAGGACAGTATCTGGCCCCCACGCCTTGAATTTGGCCGTTATACATCGGAGATTTTTCTTTATTGTCCCTGATGATCTCGAGGGTTTTTTCATTTGTGTGCGTGAGAAAGCAACTCACCTGAGGAAGATTTCTTGCACTATACTCCCCCATACAATGAAAGTTTCTCGTTTGAGGATCAGAGGGCTGCTCTACCATTTTTGTAGTATCAATTGAGCCCTTCAGAAGACGAGAAGGAGTTCCCGTCTTAAATCGAGAAGGTCTCTTTTTGATAGAAGAGAATAGGCTCAAAAGCGAATCAGAGGATTCAACACCTACTCGACCACCAGAGCATTGATTCATTCCTTGGTGAAGCTTTCCGTTAAGAAATGTTCCCACTGTCATCACAAGCTTCTTTGAACCGTAATCACCCTGTGAAGTCGACACTAAAAAGCCACCTTCTAGAGAGGAAGCCCCAAGCATCTTGGCTCTAATCACTGTGATATTTTTGGTCTTTGAAACGATATCTTCTGCAAAGGCAGAGTAGCGAGACTTATCAATCTGAACACGTGTCGATTGAACGGCGAGGCCCTTTGAATCATTCAGGGTGCGGTATTGAATTCCAGCCAAATCCGCAAGGCGACCCATCAAACCACCAAGAGCATCAAGCTCGCGGACCACTTGTCCCTTACCCACTCCACCCACTGAGGGGTTGCAAGGAGCTGAGGCAAGACCAACATCGGGAAGAGTAACAATGGCGACATCTAAATCGAACTGCGATGCAATCCACGCAGCCTCAACGCCTGCGTGTCCGCCACCAACAACTATGAGATCAAATTTATTCATTGTTCCACGTGGAACATATCATTTGCCGATACAGAAATTTGCAAAGATATGATCCAAAACCTCGTCCGGGGAAACTATTCCTAAAAGAGCCTGAAGACAATGGCCTAAGGTATTTAATTCATGTGATAAAATGCCTATATCTGACTGCGCCCGTATGGTATTTTGGTAGCGAATGGCTGACCCGTAAACCTCTGAAATCACATCAAAATGCCTCTTAAGCAAGAGAGGCTTTGAACTCGTGGCAGCTAAGTATTTTTTATTGACAGAGTCTCTTAAGGCACTGATATCACTTAGATTATTCGTATTGAGTTGGGAGTGCCCCGATAGGACCGGAAATTGTTCAACAAGGTTTTGGCATTTTTGCTCAAAACCAGAAACATCTTGATGGGTGAACAATATGAGATCAAAAGTTCCGGCCAATAAATCGGCCAGTTGATCTGTCTCCACCTCAAAGGGATTAATAAGAAGGAGTGAAAAAAATGCGTTTGAGAGACGCTCGCGGGAAAGATGTATTCCCTGTGACTCAATGTCATCAACGGTCAATCGAATCCCCGCCGTATCGATCAAACGAAAAACACAGTCACCTATTTTTAAATTCTCAGCAATATAGTCGCGTGTTGTTCCTGGAACTGAAGAGACAATGGCCCTCTTTTCACCAAGAAGTTTATTAAAAAGAGTCGATTTTCCAGCATTCGGAAGACCCGCGAGCACGATCTCTGGCTTTAGAAGTCGAGATGAATCAGGATCAAGGCGAGAGTTAAGAGACTCAATACATTTAAAAAGAAGATCCCAACTAGAATGCAAATTATCCTTCGCTTCTTGCTCGCCAACGTCTTCATGAAAATCGAGGAGAAGTTCAAGGTTCGCTTTGTGATTCTTATAGAGAGTTAAAAGATCGAGATAAGCCTGATGAAGCTCTCCGTGGAGCAGAGACATTCCCTGCTCTAGAGCAAGTGGTGTGTTGGCATTCAAGAAAAGGTCGAGGCCTTCAACTTGAGCGAGGGTCAGTTTTTTATTCTGAAGAGCTCGCAACGAAAATTCACCAGGAGTTGCCTCACGAATAAAATCTAGGCGAGTGAATAATTTGATAATACGAGAGACATTGAGAATATTTCCATGCACATAGAGCTCAAGCAGATTCTCACCGGTATAGCTCTTGGGGTTTTTAAAATAGCAGAGACAAATATCATCAATCTCAATGCCATTATCAAACAACTTCCCTCTCTCCATCTGCATGGGAGTAAGGGTTGTGCGAGAAAGAATTGAAGAGAAATCAGAAAGATTAAAGGGGCCAGAAAGACGAATTATCGCAATCGCAGAATTTACCTGCGCCCCAGTGGCACAAGCAATAACCGTCTTTCCATCATGAATCATACAACAACAGGTTTATTACCCGAGATTTTGAACACTAAAAGTTGTTGTCCAATACCCAAGAGTGTTGAAACGAAAATATAAAGAGATAATCCAGACGGAAGATCTTTCATAATAAATCCAAAAATAAGTGGCATGAACATGAAAATTTTCTTCTGAACAGGATCAGTTACAGTGGAAGGAGTGAGTTTTTGCTGAAGGAACATAGCTCCCGCCATAAGAACAGGAAGGACAAAATAAGGATCCTTATTTGAGAGATCATGAAGCCACAAGATAAATGGAGCATCAACGAGCTCAACGGCCGAATAAAGAACCTTATAAAAGGCAAAAAAGACGGGAAGCTGAAGAATCATAGGAAGACATCCCCCCAGAGGATTAGCACCAGAGCGTTTAAACAGCTCCATTGTTTCCTTCTGCATACGCATTGGATCGTCTTTAAATTTCTCTTTTATTTTTGTCATTTCCGGCTGCACAAGCTGCATACGCTTCATGCTGACAAAGCTCTTATATTGAAGAGGGAAAGTAATAAAGCGAACGACAAATGTGAGGAAAATGATGGCAATTCCGTAGTTTGGAACAAGACTATAAAAGAACTGAAGTCCCTTGAGAATAATCTCTGCAAAAAAGCCCCAAATTCCAAAATCAACAGCATGTTTTAGATTGCGCCCGAGGCTAGAAAGATAGTTGTATTCTTTTTTAACATAGAGAACATTAAAGGAAAGCTCTGGCACAGTATAGTTAGGGAACATTTGGAAGCGCCCATCGGCCAGGCTTCGTAAAACAAGTCCAGGAGCTTTATCAAAACTGACTGCAAACAAATGATAGTTAAAATCAATTCCGGCCCAACTCACTGTCGTGTCGTCAAGCTCGTCAGATCCCACCTTCCAGTGGTTTAGACTGTCATCATAGTAAGAAAAATAACGAACTTGCCCATTCTCGAGCTTTTTATCTTCAGACTTAAAAGTGAGACGGTATTTAAAAGGTTTGGCAGAAGTCACCTTCAGCCCGACCATCTCTTCTCCCGTAAAAGAGAGAGACGCTTTAACTCCTGCAGCAAGATCCTCACCTTCCCAGCTTGTCTCAGTAGATTGAGTAGTAACAAGATTAAGGGCTACGAATTTTTGACCCTCTGGAGCGATCTCAATTTGCAAAGGAGATTCTGATCCAACAACTTCTGCAAAAGGAAAGCGAGCCTGATTATGAGAGAAAGCAGAGAAAATTAAATTCGAACTAACGTCTACAGAGACATTCTTCTCTCGAAGCTCAATTTTTGAACCAACCATAACAGGCTGAGAGTCATTGGCTTGAGCAGGAGTATTCTCATTAACGATTTTTGTATCTGATGGAGGCAAGTCAGCCACTGGAGCAGGAGCCTTTGGAGCGAAAAAATACTGCCAGCCAAAAAGGATTAATCCGGATAGAACGACAGCAAAAAGTGCATTTTTTTGATCTGATGGCATAAAAGTTAATTTCCTTCGTGTGTACAGTCTGGGGCGGGATCATATCCGCCAGCGTTCCAAGGGTGACATCTTAAAATTCGTCTAGTTGTGTACCACATGGCCCTCGGTGGTGAAAACCGTTCAAAACAACTAAGTGCATAATGTGAGCAACTCGGGGTGAAGCGACAGTTCGGCCCCAAAAAAGGTGAAATAAGATAGCGGTAGAGCTGAATAAAAAAAATCGCCAAAAATCTCATTTTGAATCTCGTAGACCCAACAAAAGAGCTTGAAACGAACTTTTCAGTTTTTCTTCATCAGTGACTTTTTGAGCAGCAACAAACAAAAGATCTAAAGGAATGTTGTGCCTTAAGGGTGAGAGTCGAAATTGCTCTCTAAGAATACGCTTAATTCTATTGCGTCTAACAGCATTACCCTGTTTGGTAGAAACACTAAGTCCTAAACGAGCATGAGGATAGTCGAGTCTTGATTTCTTTGAGTATAAAACTAAAGGAGGAACAAAACCTTTACGGCTTTGCTCCTTTAGATATTCAAAATCTTTCTTAAGGTGAACACGACAAGCCTTAGTGAAACCTAAGGACTTGTGCTTAACAATCACTTCGTGCCAGTTGCCACGGTTAAGCGCTTGCGACCTTTAGCACGACGACGGTTAATCACGTCACGGCCACCCTTAGTCGCCATACGAGTTAAAAATCCGTGATCACGGAGACGTTTCTTTT
Source organism: Bacteriovoracaceae bacterium (assembly GCA_019752535.1). Lineage (GTDB taxonomy): Bacteria > Bdellovibrionota > Bacteriovoracia > Bacteriovoracales > Bacteriovoracaceae > UBA6144. Next base: position 58,384 of record JAIEMA010000013.1, on the reverse strand, counting down.
TCTTTGGCTGCCAAGTTCTAATTCTCTTCATGGTAATCCTTCCAGGGGGCGAACAATTAAGGTTTCTACAGGTACCGGAAATCTGAGTACCGGTCAATAATTTTTGTATTTAGTGACTCTATGCGAGTGAGAAATGTTTACGGGTTCTGTTGAAAATCGGCCAGCACAATGTTACCTAACCGGCACAAAAAAAATTCAGCCGTTGGATGCATGACCCAAAAATTCCCTTTCGAACAATTTTTAAAGTGGGATGACGAGAAAGAAATCGTCCCAAATCCAATACAGAGCCCTTTAAGGGTGGACGCTGTGCAAAAAACAGCTCTTCCATCTCAGCCCTCTGTGGGAGCGCCCGTTGTTCAGCAAGAAGAGCTCAAGCTTCTTGGTCATGAAATAAAAGAATCAATTAGAAACTACGTAAATCCTGGTCAGTTTTCAGCTTACTTTTCTGACACTTTTAGTGTTTCAGATTTAGGGGCTTCCACAATAGAGTTCACTGTCACGACAAACTTTATTAAAAAAGTAATCGAGACTCAGTACTTAACTATTATTAAAAAAGCGATTAACGAGACACTTGGGCGAGAGTATCAAATTGATTTTAAGACTTTTGGAGCGAGAACAACCAGTCTCAGTTCAAATCTTGAAAACATTCTTAAGCAAAATCAAAGCGAAGAAAGTTTTAAAAAATCTCCTGCGGCCAACACTTTTATCATTCAAGATTTGAAACTATCGGCTTCAGACAAAGAAAATGCAGTAAATAGCAGAGCGATGGAACAGCTTGATAGCAAGCCTGCTCATGGTTATATCGATTCACAAAAGAAATTTTCAAATTTTGTCGTTGGTCCTTCAAATAATTTAGCCAACGCCTCAGCCCTAGCTGTTGCCAGAGATCCTGGCCAGACCTATCCCTCACTCTATGTTTATGGAAACTCTGGCCTTGGAAAAACTCATTTAATACATGCCATAGCTAATCATATTCTAGAGCAAAGACCACATTTAAGAATATGTATCACCACCTGTAATAACATGGTGAATGAGTATGTGGATGCAACTCAGTCAAACACTCGCCCCCATTTCATCAAACGATACACACAAGATCTCGATGTTTTAATTATTGATGATATTCACGATTTAGCTGGAAAAACGGGAACACAAGAGCAGTTTTTCCATATTTTTAACGATTTAAGTAATCGTAAAAAACAACTTATTTTCACTTCAGATAAAACTCCCAAAGAAATTGCTGGGATTGAAGATAGAATTAGGACAAGACTGAGCTCGGCTCTGGCCGTTGAAATTCAGCAGCCAGACCTTGAAACAAGAATTGCTATATTAAAGACTAAGGCTCAAGAAAGAGATTTCTATATTGGTGACGAGGTCGTTAATCTAATTGCTAAATGTGTTAAAAATAGCGTGAGAGACCTTGAGGGGTATCTAGTTCAACTCAAGGCTTATTACGATATTACTCACGTCGACATCGACCTAGAGATTGCAAGAGAGTATCTAAAGCTGGATGAGCATATTGAGAGCCAGAAGCTTGTCACGGTTGATTCAATCACAAAAGCCGTTGCACAGTTTTATAAAATCCCTCTTGGAGATATTAGAGGCAAATCCAAGACCAAAGAGATCGTTTTGGCCCGTCAGGTCGCAATGTATTTGATTCACCAACACCTACGTAAGACCTTATTAGAGATCGCCTATTTCTTCGGGAAAAAAGATCACACAACACCAATGTACAGCTTGGAAGTAGTCAAAAAACGTTTAAAGACCGATCAACAGTTCGCACAACATCTTTTAGAAATAGAAAATCTTCTCTAATTTTCAACTCATTACACAGTTTACACACGATAAAGGGTGCAAATCCGTATGCACACATAGAATACACAGAGATACACAGTGTAAATGTGGATAAAATATTTGAAAAAAGCTAAATAGAACAAAGCATCTCAAAAGAATTAAGTTAAGCTCGTGTAAATCGTGTCTAAAAAAATATTATCGCTGCCAAAAATGAGGAAAGATAAAGATATATACGAACTAAAAAAAAACTAATTCAACGCACCAGAGGATGAGCGTGGAATTGAGATTGCGTTAACCTGCTAGAATTTATAGAGATTAGGCATTTCCCCTCTTTCCTCACTCTATCATCATTATTCTTTTAATTAATAAAACATATAAGAAGGGATAACTCGTAAGAAAAAGCTAAGGCACCTTCCCTTGAAAAATGCGTCAGAGAGTGGTTTAGTGTCGATTCTTTTAGAGTGAGGAAGTATGAAATTCGTAATTCATTCAGCAGTGCTTAGAGATGCTATTGGTAAATTATTAACAGTTGTTGATAAGAAAAATACGCGTCCAATCCTTACGAATTGTTTGGTGAGAGCTAATAAATCAACTTTAGAGTTAATTGCAACTGACCTAGAAGTATCGGCCAAGATAATCCTACCTGCTAAAATTGAAACCGAAGGCAGTGTATGTATCAATACAAAAAATATTGCAGATATCCTCAGAGAGTTACCAAGCGATGAGGTTAAGTTGGCGGTTGAAGGTGGAAATCAATTAAATTTAAGTTGTAAAAATATTGATTACCAATTGATGGTAAGTAGCTCCGATGAATTTCCACAATTAACTTTTTCCAATAACTCTAGTGAGTTCAAACTTAAATCTAAGCAAGTCAGCCAGATTATCGATAAGACCTCTCATGCCATTTCAACAGATGAAACTCGTTTGTACTTAAATGGTATTTATATGCAACAGATGGATGGAAAACTAAGATCTGTTGCTATTGATGGTCATCGCTTAGCACTTTTAGATACTGCTGAATTTATCGGAAGCAACAAACACCTCTCTGATGGCGTTATTATTCCTAGAAAGGGCGTAAACGAACTTAAGAAAATTGCTGACAGCAATGTCGAGAAAGATCTCACTATCTCTCTTGATGAATCATTTATGTTTGTAAATTCAAACGATGATTACTTTTTGTCTATTCGATTAATTGCAAGAGAGTACCCTAAGTACCAAACTGTCATTCCAAGCAAAACAGCTTTTATGTTTGCCATGGACAGGAATTCAATTTTAAATGCTGTTAAGCGGATTAGAATTCTTTCAAATGAAAAAACAAATGGAATTAAATTTTCAATTACTGAAAATGAATTAGTTATTTCTACAAAACACCCCGCCATGGGAGAAGCTGTAGAAAAACTTCCTATTTCCTATTCTGGAAAAGCAATGGAAATTGGATTCAATGCTAAATACCTTATGGATTCGCTTAATGTTCTAAGCGATGGCAGTGAAGTGATTTTTGAATTTAATAATGAATTAAGCCCAGTAGTTATTAAGGGAGCGGATCTTCCAGACTTCCTCGGCATCATTATGCCGCTTAAGTTATAATCCGATTATGTCAGGCGTAAATATTCTGCGCCTTAAGGCCGATAATTTCAGGAATCTCTCTTCAGAAATTATAGAGTTCATCCCAGGCATAAACTGCGTCTTTGGGCCAAATGGAAACGGTAAGACAAATCTTCTAGAAGCTGTTTATTTTCTCACTAATAAAAAATCATTTCGTAAAAATACTGGTTTTCCACAAATTCTTAATATTGAAGGGGAAAAACCAGAAATTTTAATTTCTTCTGCTTTTAAAATTAAAGAAGACACTCATTCACTTTCGGTTAAGTTTTTTTTAGAAACAGAAGAAAGATGGTTTGATGGAAGTCTTGAGAAATCTAAAATCAAGCTAGACTCAGTATTCATCAATCCGTTCGATTCGTACTCATTTCATACAAGCTCTTCTTTTCGTAGGGCTTGGTTAGATAGTCATCTGTCTCAACTTGATAACGAATATAAATCTGCATTAAACAAGTTTCAAAAGGCGTTACGCTTCAGAAACTCCATATTGGCTCAGGGAAGCTTTTCTCAAAGTAAGCTGCAACTCATGTCGGTAGATGAGAGTTTTTGCGAATTAAGCGCCTTTTTGACGCTTAGACGATGTGAATGGCTTGAACGTCTAAGCGAATTTGTCACACCAACCTTTAAAGAGATTTTTGCTGAGACGCATGAATTGCGCATAGATTTAGCGACTAAATTCAGAGGCTGGGATAGCAAAAAAATATTTGATCACTACAGGTATACAGAAAGCGAGGACTTTGAAGCGCGTCACACCAAGACAGGTGTGCACCGCGATGATTGTATGTTTTTTTTCGATGGTTTGAACTCTTTTGAGTTCTGTTCTTTGGGTCAGCAAAAGATGAGTTTTCTCTCTCTGTTGTTTGCCTTTATAGAGCTATTTAGGTATAAATTTACATTCTATCCTATTGTTTTAATTGACGATGTTTCAGGTGAATTAGATAGCTTGCGTTGGAAAAATTTAATCCAATATTTGCAGCAAAAATCTTTTCAAGTTTTGATCACCACGGCCAATGAAAATTTTAGAATAGAGTTAGAAAAAATTCCTCATGCCCATCGAATTTTCATGGAACATGGGCGGCCAATTTCCCAAGGATAGGAGAAAGCGCATGACGCAAACGACGACCGAGAGTATTTCCAAGGTCAACACAGAGTACGGTGCAGATCAGATTAAAGTCTTAGAAGGACTTGAGGCCGTAAGAAAACGTCCAGGAATGTATATTGGGGATACTGGCTTTCGCGGATTTCACCACTGCGTATATGAAATCGTGGATAACTCTGTTGATGAAGCTCTTGCAGGCTATTGCACAGATATTAATGTTATCATCCATGTCGATAATTCAATTACTGTGACTGATAATGGTCGAGGAATTCCAACAGACTTGCATCCTACTGAAAAAGTTTCTGCTGCTGAGCTTGTGTATACTAAGCTTCATGCGGGCGGAAAATTCAACGAAGAGGGCGGAGCTTATAAAGTTTCTGGTGGTCTTCATGGTGTGGGTGCATCTGTAGTAAACGCACTTTCTAAATCAGTAAAAATTGAAATCAAAAAGAAAGGAAAAATTCACAGAATTGAATTCATTAGAGGTGTGACTAAAGAACCTTTGAAAGTTATTGGAGACTGTGATCCTAGCCTTTCTGGGACAAGTGTTACATTTAAGGCCGACAACGAAATATTTGAGGTTCATGAATACAACTATGACACTCTTGCTAATCGTTTTAGGGAGATGGCTTTTTTAAATAAGGGTTTGAAAATTATTCTTTCAGATGAAAGAACAGAAAAAAGTGAAACTTTTCACTATGAGGGCGGCATTGCTGAATTCGTAAAATATTTAAATCGTGCAAAGTCTCCAATACACAAAGAGCCTATTTATCTCACTCAAACACGTGATGATTATGAAATTGAAATGTCTATGCAGTGGACCGATTCATACTCAGAAGTATTAACTTCGTATGCAAATAATATTAATACACCTGAGGGCGGTACTCACGTTTCAGGATTTAAAACGGCTCTAACAAGAGTTTTAAACAATTACGCCAAAGATAATAATATTCTTAAAAACGTTAAAATTGCCCTAACCGGCGATGATATGCGCGAGGGTTTAACAGCAATTATTTCTGTTAAACTTAAAAATCCTCAGTTTGAAGGCCAAACGAAATCAAAGCTAGGCAATTCAGAAGTTGAGGGAATAGTGAATTCCCTCATTGGGGAAAGATTCAAAATTTATCTCGAAGAAAATCCTAATGTCGGCAAAACGATATTAAAAAAGTCTATTGATGCCGCTGCTGCTCGAGAAGCGGCAAGAAAAGCACGTGAACTCACTCGCAGGAAAACAGCTCTCGATTTCTCTGGGTTGCCTGGCAAGATGGCCGACTGCCAAGAGAAGAACCCAGAGCTTTGCGAAATTTATATCGTCGAGGGTGACTCTGCCGGTGGATCGGCCAAACAGGGCCGTGATCGCAAAACTCAAGCAGTACTTCCGCTTAAGGGTAAAATTCTTAACGTTGAAAAAGCTCGTTACGACAAAATGTTATCAAATGATGAAATTAAAATGCTCGTCCAAGCAATTGGAACAAGTATTGGTAAGGATAGCTTTGATATTACAAAGCTTCGATATCATAAAATTGTGATTATGACTGATGCCGACGTCGACGGTGCCCACATCAGAACTCTTTTATTGACTCTGTTTTATAGACAGTTTCCAGAGATCGTTGAGCGCGGTCACCTCTATATTGCTCAGCCACCGTTATTTAAATATAAAAAGAATAAAACTGAGCGCTATTTGAAAGATGAAAAAGAACTAGAAGCATTTCTGGTTTCAACATCATTAACAGAATGTGAAGTTGATATCGATGGTGCAAAAGTTGATCTTGAATTAGCCAAATCACTTGTAAACAAGTTTAGAAATTATAAATCAAATGTTGATTCATATGATCGTCACTTTGATGGTGATTTCTTGCGTGCAATTCTTGAAACAGGCCGAGTTGCTCCAGATTTATTTAGAGACAAAGACAAATTAGAAAAATACACAGAGGGTCTAAAAGCGAGTCTCAAGACAAGAGACCCCTCTAGCATGAAAAAATATACGTTGTCGGTTGTTGAGGATGCGAAGAATCTTTCTTGGACAATAAATGTTCAGGTGAATTCTGCTCTTAAGACGAAGAATTTCAAAATCGGCGTCAATTTCATTGATTCAAACGAATATGAAGATTTAGTGAATCACTATGAAGGCGTGGAGAAAAATATCAATTCAAAAATTGAAATTCGTCGCACGGGAACAAAGTCCAACTTCATTGGTCTTAAAGCTTTTGCCAACTTTGTTTCAGAAGAAGGAAGACAGGGCGCTTACATCCAACGCTATAAGGGGTTGGGCGAGATGAACCCTGAGCAGCTTTGGGATACCACCATGTCTCACGACAATAGAACTCTTCTACAAGTTAAGATTGAAGATACTATCGACGCGGACCAAGTGTTCTCGGTCCTCATGGGCGATAGTGTTGAACCACGCAGAGAATTTGTTGAAAAAAATGCGCTCAATGTGCGTAACCTGGATGTTTAAACATGAGTAACGATACGAACGAACCAAACCACGGAAAAATTGCTCCCCTACTCATTCAAGATGAGATGAAGAGCTGTTATCTCGACTACGCGATGTCTGTTATTGTTGGCCGCGCCCTTCCAGATGTCCGTGACGGATTTAAGCCTGTTCACAGAAGAATTTTATATGCCATGCATATGTTAAATAACTATGCAGGTAGACCTTACATGAAATCGGCCCGTGTGGTCGGTGATGTTATTGGTAAATATCACCCGCACGGTGACACTGCTGTTTATGGAGCCATGGTTCGTCTCGCGCAAGATTTTTCTATGAGATACACCATCATCGATGGCCAAGGAAATTTTGGTTCAATCGATGGAGATAATGCAGCGGCCATGCGTTACACAGAAGTACGTATGCAGAAGATGGCCAACGACATGATGGATGACATCGACAAGGAAACTGTCGATTGGCAGGAAAACTACGACGGATCACTCGAAGAGCCGACAGTCATTCCTACAAAAATTCCAAATCTTCTTATCAATGGTTCTGCTGGTATTGCTGTGGGTATGGCGACAAATATTCCTCCCCATAACTTGACAGAAATTTCAAACGGCCTAACGGCCTTGATTGATAATCCAAATATTTCAATTCATGAGTTAATGAAAATTATCCCAGGTCCGGATTTTCCAACCGCGGGATCAATTCATGGAACTTCTGGGATTCACCAAGCCTTTTTAACGGGCAAGGGCGTAATTCAAATCCGTGCGAAGGCTGAAGTTGAAGTTGGTAAGAATGACCGTGAAAAAATTGTTATTACTGAAATTCCTTATCAGGTAAACAAGTCAAAGCTTATCGAAAGAATTGCGGAACTTGTTCACGCCAAAGAGATTGAAGGAATATCTGATATTCGTGACGAATCTTCGAGAGAAGGTATTCGCGTTGTGATTGACGTTAAACGCGGAGAGAACTCGTCTGTTCTCTTAAATAGACTTTATAAACAAACTCAAATGCAGGTTTCTTTCGGTATTATTTTCCTGTCCATTTCAAATGGTCAGCCGAAGGTAATGAATCTTAAAGAAATGCTTCAGTGTTTTATTGAACACCGCCGCGAAGTTATTATTCGCAGAACAAATTATGAATTAAAGAAAGCCAAAGAGCGCGCACACATTTTAGAAGGCTTGAAAATTGCGGTTGAAAATATCGATGCAATAGTAGAGCTGATTAAAAAAGCAGAAGGTCCACAACAGGCTAAAGAGCAGTTGATGACCAAGTTTGAATTATCAACAATTCAAGCACAGGCCGTCCTTGATATGCGTCTTCAGCGCCTTACCGGCCTTGAAAGAGATAAGATCATTGCAGACTACCAAGCCGTTATGAAAGAGATCGCTCGCTTGGAAGAAATTCTTGGAAGTGAAGTTCTCATTGCTGGTATTATTCGCACTGAATTTGAAACAATTCGTGAGCTCTATGGCGATGAAAGAAGAACAGAAATTGTTGCGCAAGCTGATGAATTCCAAATGGAAGATCTCATAGCCAATGAAGAGGTGATCGTCACAATTACTCACAAGGGTTACTTAAAGCGCATGGCAATCGACACCTATCGTTCACAAAAGCGTGGCGGTAAGGGTGTGAAGGGTGCAGACCTTGATGATGACTTCTATACATCAATCTTTACCGCCGAAACACATGATACGTTGATGATTTTCACTGACAAGGGCACGGTCTTCACACTTAAGGTTTACCAAATCCCTGAAGGACCAAGAACGACCAAGGGAAGAAACGTAGTAAACCTACTCAGTATCCCTACTGGTGAAAAAGTTCAGCAAATTATCACTCTTCCAAAAGAGAGTGAAAGAGCTGGTAAATTCCTCATTATTTCTACAGAGCATGGAATCGTGAAGAGATCTGAGCTTGAAGAATATAAAAATGTGAAATCTAGCGGGATTAAAGCCATCAAGGTTGTTGAAGGTGATTCTGTGAATGCAGTCAGAATTACGGATGGCAAAAAAGATGTTCTTCTTTGCTCTTCAGGCGGCAAATCTATTCGCTTTAAAGAAGAAGACGCAAGAGCGATGGGTCGCGTCTCTCAGGGTGTAAAAGGGATGACCCTTGAAGAGGGTGAAAAAGTTATCGGTATGTCTATTCTTGAGCCGGGAATTGAAATTCTCTCCGTAACAGAGAGAGGATATGGCAAACGCTCTGAAGAATCTGAGTACAGAACACAGACTCGTGGTGGCAAAGGTATTTTGGCCATGAAGCTGACAGATAAAACGGGTAATATTGTTTCTATTAAGCCGGTGAACGAGAGAGACGATTTGATGATTATCACTGACAAGGGTCAAGTGATTCGCACCAAGATCTCTGGGATCTCCCTCTTAGGAAGAAACACTCAAGGCGTCCGTCTCATTAACGTAAAAGCAGATGAGAAGGTCATTGCGATTGAAAAAATCGTTGATCCTGATGATGAGCCAGTCGAGGGCGGCGAAGGCGAAAATGAAACGCCAGAGTTACAATAAATTGATTTGGGCCCCGCTGATGGCGGGGCTCTTTTTTTTGAATGGCTGTGATTTTACCTCCGGTCTAAATCGCGAAATTCTTACGGCTCAAGATTACGTTGAGAAGCAAGACTACCAAAAAGCAGCAGAAGCCTATGAAAGGCTTTTGAGACAAAATCCGACTAAGAACATTCAAACAAAAATTCATTATCAGTTAGCTGAAATTTATTACCTTTATTTAACTCAACAAACTCGCGCCCTTTCACACTATAAATACATAGTAGATAACGACGATGACCCCAGAAATCAGGTCCGCTCACTTGAGAAAATTGCTGATATTAATTTTTCATTTTCAAAAAAATATAAAGATGCAATCAAGGCTTACACTACTCTCTTGAGCTTTAAGCCCCGGCTTCAGAATGCCGACTTTTATGATTTCAGAGTAGCCGAGTCACTATTTGAAGATGGCCAGCTTGAAAAAGCCGATACACTATTTTCTAAGTTAGCATTTAATACTAACCACGCTCATCATATTGAGAGTTTTTACTATCAAGGCCTCATTCGCTTTTATCAACAAAGATGGGATTTAGCAGTTGAGAGATGGCTTGAATACATTAAGCGCGAAAAAAGAAAAGATTTGATCGTTAAAACTAAATTCTTGATTGCTAATGCCTATGAGTCAGGAGAAAAACTCAAAGAGGCGTACAATATCTATTATTCACTTTTAAGTGATTATCCGAATCCTCAAATCATTAAGGATCGACTTAAGGCCCTATACGCCCGCAGGGTATCGAGGAAGAGATGAGTCCTGGCGAGGGCTCACCGTGGTGGAAAGTGATGGCCCTGGCCATGGGGCTTCCCTCTCTGATCGTCGGAACATTTTTTGGCTTGTATGTTTTGGTTCAAAAAAACATTATAGGCTGGGTCACCCTACTCATCGTTCTACTGCTGGTTATTGGTAATACATTCTTTTTTATGGTGCGTTATGGATTGGTCGGAAAAAATAGAAAATAAGAAATATTTTACAGGGACCCTCGCCTCTGTTGTGATTGCGACCACTCTGACGAAAGCTGAGAGCAGAGACGCGCTCACTTTGGTGGGAGTCATAGTCTGTTCAGCCCTTAATCAATGGCTTATGTTCCTGATATTAGGCAAGCTTCTCAAGCAAATGACCGCTGAAAGTATTAGGCCAACCCTTGTGACTAGGTTAAAGCTGTGGCTTCAGATCGCCTTAAAGTTTTCTCTTTTGGGTGGAGTGTTTTACTATCTGATTTCCTATTCTCGACACCTCGTGGCACATGGCTTAATTCTCTACACATTTCAATTGATTATCCTCGTTCTGAGTATTAAAAACATAGGCGCTTTCATTAAAAAAGGTTCTTCAGAATGACACGTATAGGTCTAATTCTTGCTGCTCTTTTTCCTGCCCTCGCTCATGCGAGTGGATTTTCTTTTTTTGGAGAACTAGAGCACTCACTTCATATTCCTCAACACGTAATGACTTTCACGGCAGTGGGAATTTTATTTCTTCTCATTGGTGTTCTTTACCGCTCAAAAAGTGCGGCCGTTAAAAATATTGCGATACCTGATCGTGGAATTAGTTTTAGAAACTTAGTCGAAGCTCTCGGACAGTTTGTTTACAATCTTGCACGTAACATCATGGGAGAAGAGCAGGCGAAACGTTACTATATCGTTATCGTTCTTTTGTTCTCTTTCATTTTCATCAACAACGTCATTGGATTGATTCCTGGCTTTTTACCTCCTACTGACAATTTCAATACGACTCTTGCTTTGGGAATTTTTGTTTTCTTGTACTACAACTACCAAGGCATTAAAGAGCAAGGGATCGTTGGCCACATAAAGCACTTTATGGGCCCAGTTTGGTATCTCGCGATTTTGATTTTCCCTATTGAATTAATTTCACACGCCGTTCGTCCACTTTCATTGGGACTTCGTCTCAAAGGAAACATGGAAGGTGATCACTTGGTTCTTTCTATCTTCTCGAACCTTGTGCCTTATATCGTTCCGATTCCATTCTATGTGATCGGATTGTTCGTGTGTTTTATGCAAGCATTCGTATTTACACTTCTGACTATGGTTTACATTAGTCTGGCGACGGCTCATCACGATCATGAAGAGCACGCTCATCACTAAGTAGAGCATTGAGGAATTAACTAACGATCACTGTTGTGATCATAAAAAAGGATCCGTCATGGAATTAAACGCTTGGCTCGCAATTGCTTCTGGTATCGCTATCTCTTCAGCTTCTATCGGTGGAGCTATCGCTCAATCTAAGGCAGCTTCTGTTGCTCTAGAAGGCATCGCTCGTAACCCAGCTGCTGCTGATAAGCTTTTCACTCCAATGATTATTGCTCTTGCTCTAATCGAATCATTGGTAATTTACGCGTTCGTTATCGCGTTCTTGATCAAGCCGACTCTTTAATTTTTACTCTGTCAAAAGAGCTAAAATAAGAAGGGCCCTTTTGGGGCCCTTTTTTATTGCAATAACTTTGATAAAAATCTGCCAGTGTGTGAGCGTTTAGATTTGGCCACTTGCTCAGGTGTACCAGCGGCCACAATCTCTCCACCGCCTTTTCCACCCTCAGGGCCTAGATCTACCACCCAATCTGCCGTTTTGATGACATCAAGATTATGCTCAATCACAAGAAGCGTGTGACCCATATCAACCAAGCGATTAAGCGCCACGAGAAGGATTCGAATATCATTAAAATGAAGGCCCGTAGTCGGCTCATCTAGAACGTAGAGAGTGTTGCCCTTGGTGGATTTTGAAAGCTCGCGAGAAAGCTTCATACGTTGAGCTTCTCCGCCCGAGAGAGTCGTTGCTGGCTGGCCCAGCTTTATGTAGCCAAGACCAACATCATTTAAAACCTTAAGAGTTCTTGCGACCTTGGGATAATTTTCAAAAAATCCTACGGCTTCCTCAATAGACATATCTAACACATCCGCAATGTTTTTTCCGCGATAGAGAATGCTGAGTGTTTCCGGATTATATCTCTTCCCTCCACATTCTTGGCATTGAACATAAACATCAGGAAGAAAGTGCATTTCAATCTTTAGACTTCCATTGCCTTCACAGGTTTCACATCGACCACCTTTAACGTTGAAGCTAAAGCGCCCTGGCTTGTAACCTCTAACTTTGGATTCATTTGTCTTTGAATAAATCGTGCGAATGTCATCAAAGAGACCTGTGTAGGTGGCCGGGTTTGAGTGAGGTGTTCTACCAATAGGAGCTTGGTCTAACTCAATCACGCCCTGAAATTTATCAACACCGGTGATGGCTTTATAGTTCTTTAAATTATTTTTTCTTCCCCTTGAGAGATAATTCTTAAAGGCAGGAATGAGAATTCTGTGAACAAGTGTTGATTTGCCGGAGCCCGAAACACCTGTGAGGCACGTGAGTGAGCCAACAGGGATCTCTAAAGTCACGTTTTTCAAATTGTGCTCTTTGGCGTCAATCAGAACAAGTTTGTCTGCACTTTTTCTTCTTTCTTTCGGAACAACAATCATCTCTTTTCCGGAAAGATATTTTCCTGTGAGTGAGTTTTTATTCTTCATCACCTCTTGCGGTGTGCCCTCAGAAACGATTTCTCCCCCATGAATTCCCGCAGCTGGGCCCATATCAATTAGCCAGTCAGCAGATCGCATCGTGTCTTCATCATGTTCGACAACGATTACAGTGTTCCCAATGTCTCTGAGATTAATAAGTGTTTTAATGAGTTTTTCATTATCACGCTGATGAAGTCCAATGCTTGGCTCATCAAGAACATAAAGAACACCTGAGAGAGCTGATCCTATTTGTGTCGCTAGTCTTATTCTTTGAGACTCCCCACCAGAGAGGGTCATGGCATCTCGATTAAGGGTGAGATAATCAAGGCCCACATTAAGGAGAAATTTAAGTCGTTCTCGAATTTCCTTAAGGAGCTTCTGAGAGATAACCGCTTCGCTACCTGTAAATTGAAGTTGATTAAAAAATTCAAACCCTTCGCTTACAGAAAGATCACAAATTTCCATTATATTTTTTTTATCAATGGTTGCGGCCAGTGCGAAAGGATTGAGCTTTTTGCCGTGACACGAATCACACTTCTTTATAATCATGAACTCTTCAAGATCAAGTTTTACCTTGTCTGAGTCAGACTCATGATATTTTTTTTCTAGCCAAGCTTTTATCCCGGGAAATTCTTTTTTGAAATTAAAGACAGAGTTTTCGGATTCGAATTTATAGGTATAAACCTTGTCTGAACCTTGAAAAAGGATTTTTTTGAATGCCTCTGTATGCTTTTTGAGTGGCTTATCAAAATCTACTTTTTCTGCCTCTGCAATGCTTCTGACCATGTTAAGAAGAAATGAGCTCTTCTTAAGAGGTGCAATCGCCCCTTCAGGAATTGAGAGGTTTTCATCAGTTATCATGCTCTCCAGATCAAAGTTCTTGGTCACACCAAGACCGTTGCAAAGTGGGCAGGCACCAAGTGGGGAATTAAATGAAAATAAGCGCGGCTCTAAGTCCGGATAGCTTTTATTCGTTTTGAAGCTGAAGTTTTTCTCAGAGAAAAATATTTCCTTCTCGTCGGCAAGAACGACGAGATATCCACCAGAGAGTTTAAGGGAGTATTCAACAGAGTCTGCCAATCGCGAGCGGACACCTGTTTTTAATACAATTCTGTCGACGACAAGATCAATGTCATTAAATTTAGCCTTGGGAATTGAAAGTGAATCATCAAGATTCAACATTTCACCATTAAGGCGAATGCGTGAAAATCCAAGAGACATATATTTTGCCATCTCTTCTTTGTGTTCACCCTTCTTTTGTCTTATCACTGGAGCGAGTAATTGAAGCTTGGTTCCCTCTTTTAATTTTAACAAGCGCTCAATCATTTGCTGAGCCGTTTGTCTTTGAACCTCTTCCCCAGTTTCTGGACAATGTGGAGTTCCAAGCCTCGCCCACAGAAGTCTCATGTAGTCGTAAATTTCGGTAATTGTTCCAACGGTTGATCTCGGATTCTTGTTTGTACTTTTTTGATCTATGGCGATAGCTGGAGAAAGTCCCGTGATGCTTTCAACGTCAGGAGCTTCTATTTGACCAATAAATTGTCTTGCATATGAAGAGAGAGACTCAATATATCTTCTTTGTCCTTCTGCATAGATTGTATCAAAGGCCAGAGAGGACTTCCCAGATCCTGATGGGCCTGTAATTACAGTTAATGTATTTCTGGGAATACTAACATCAACGGCTTTGAGGTTATGAACTCTTGCTTTTGATATGACTATTTTGTCCATTGGTAATCTCCAAGTAGTCCATTGCCTTTCTCATACAAAAATAGGCACCGGAACTATTGGCAATATTTTTACCATAGAGAGAGAAGGCCGTCCCATGATCAACACTCAGACGAATAAATGGTAAGCCTAGCGTTATGTTGGCCCCAACAGTGCCCATCATGGCTTTAAAGGGTGCAAGGCCCTGATCATGGAACATGTAAACCAGAAGATCATGATGGTCTTTGCGATTTACAAATAATGAATCTCCCGGAAAGGGCCCTTGAATATTAAACTTTTTGCTAATCAGTGAATCAAAAACATTTTTTAATTTCTGTTCTTCTGTCCCAAGAAGCCCATCTTCACCTGCGTGAGGATTAATTCCTGAAAAATAGATATTTTTTAAACGCGGCTCAATTTCTTTTAAAGATTGGAGTGAAAGCTTCATCTTTGAAAGCAATGCTTTCTTAGTGACCTGTTTGCAAACACTCTTTAGTGGAATGTGATCAGTCAGCAGCAAGACATCAAGATGGGGAGATGTAAAATACATGGCCAGATCATTGTTTTTATAATGATGTCTCAATAGCTCCGTATGACCTAAATAAAACGTCTTCGCATTTTTAGGATTAACCAAATCGCTTTTTGTCGTAGGGAGTGTGAACAAGACGTTTTTTGTGTTCAACTCAATCTCGCCTAGGGCTTCATACATGGCCACGCTTGATTCAGGAAACTTGGAGGGCGACAGCCATCTGCATTTCAATAAGCCCGTGGGTAAATGAATACCCTCACCTGAAATTTCAGCAGGAAGCCCTAGACGACTGATCGTTTTTTTTACTGAAGTTTTATAACAATAGAGCGCTGAGTGAGTGGTCCAAGACGATGGGCCCAGTAGCAGAGATTTGAAGTAAACCTCAAGACCGATTCCTACCTCATGCCCCTGAGTAACAAGGATCATAGACTCTTTTTGATGTAGTAATTACCGTACTCGCGATCAAACCAATTTTTCGTCAGTGACTGGCTCTTTGAGTTGAATAACTCTTCTTCGAGTCTTTCTTTCGTTTTCTGATAGGCGGTTGATTCAACAAGGTCTTTTGTTTTGACATAGAAACTATGAATTCGATCACCTAAAACCACAGAGGGAGTAAAATTTCCTTCAGGAGTTTGTGAAAGGGCTTTTGCAATATCCTTGTTAAGTCCATCCTCCCTAACCCCTTCAATTGGAGAGGCATCGAGATCCGAGAAGCCAAAACCCAAACGACCCGTAAGTTGATAATCCTTCAAAGCTTGAACAAACAGAGAGGTGTCCTTGCCGGTTGCCTGAGCCGAGGGAACTGAGAAGTCTACAAGGTGGTAGGTAAAGCTTAATGCTTTGTCACTGCTGTGGCGTTTGTAAAATTCGTTTTTTAATTCCTGTTCAGTCACAGTAACAAGAGGCCCGATTATACGAGTGGTAAATAAATTGTATTCCATTGCTTCGCGAATAATTTCAAAATATTCTTCGTAAGTGACTCCCTTGCTTTTCAAAAACTCCAACAAACTGTCTCTATTTAAACCTAATTTCTCTTCTGTCATTTTAATACGAGATTCAACAGCATCATCACCCACGACATAACCTTGGCCACCCAATTTATCGCGAATCACTTGAGTTTTAATCATGAGGTCTAAAAGCTCAGGCTTAGAAATTTTTAAAGAAGTGTAGAGGAAGGGAGAAATTTCTTTTCTTGCAGGAAGCGTGATTTCGACACGATCAAGTTCAGACAGTGAGTAAACTCTGCTATTAACAACCGCCACAATCTTGTCGAGAAGTTTATCCTGAGCAACGGAATCAACCGAGCTCAGGATAAATGAAAATATGAAAAATAACATTACAGCATGTTTTTATTTATTTTGATGTCTGCGCCCTTTTGGAGGGTCTTAAAGTATGAAGCAAGAATTGAATCACGCTTTTGATCGTAAATAACTTTCTTGTATAGATTCTTATCAATCTGTTCAAATTCCTTCACGCCCAAAACTTTAATGATGTGGTAGCCCATCTGTGTGCGAACTGGACGCGTGATGAAGCCCACTTTTTGTCCCTTAATCGCCTCATAGTATTCCGGGGCAAGTCTGGTTGGCGGTTGAAAACCTAGATCGCCTCCGACTGGTGCAGCAGTTGATTGAGAGTATTTGTTAGCAAGTGAGGCAAAAGCATCTGGGTTTTTGCTGACTTCCTCATAAATGGAAAGAGATTGCTCTAAGGCTTTTTTAGCTTCTTCTGGTGTTGGCTGAACGCGAACACGGTATAGAATGTGAGCCGTTCTGTATTCCTTGTTATCAGAGTAGTACTTTCTGACCTCATCATCAGAAACGGTAATTTTCTTCAACTCACCCTCTAGGTCTTTAGAGATTTGTGCATGATAAAGAATTTCTTCCATTTTTGAGATAACAAGAGGGTCTTTGTCGATTCCGGTCTTGCGAGCTTTTTGAATGCCCAACTCACGATTGATTAGGTCATCTAGGGAGACTTCGCGATTAATTTTTCTTTGCGAAATAAATCTCAAATTCTGTTGGTGGTAATCTTCAAGTTGAGACTTAGTAATTTTTTTTCCATTAACCGTTGCGACCACATCGTTTTGTGAAAAAGCGAGGTTTGTTGAAAAAAGAATAACAAGGGCAAGAAATACAAATTTCATGAGGATCCTCTTCGATAAAGTGCTTAAAAAAACGCTATCACGCCCCGATTTGCCCCGCAACATGTTTCGCAAATTCCAAGAGCGTGTGTTGACTCACAGTATCTTTAAAAAAGCACTGTACTGAAGAGTCCGGATTAATCTTGTAGAGCTTGGGTTTACCAATGAAAACTGAGAATATTTTGTCTCTCAGGTCTTCATCATTTGAGAGAACCTCTTGGTCAAAGAACAATGTGATTGTGGATAATGAAACTTTTGCCAGCCTGATGCCGGCCGGTCTGAACCAAAGCCGTGTGCGAAGAATTATGAGCAAGGTTTCAAGCTCGCGAGGAATCAAACCAAAAGAGTCTGCTATTTCAGAGGAAAGTTCATCAATTTTTTCATGGCTTTGAGAGTTTGAAAGCCTTTTATAATATTTAAGTCGAGCGGAGTGGTCGGTTATATAATTGTTTGGAATAAAGGCATTGAATGGAGCTTGGATTTCGATATTTCTCGCAGAGAGAGTCTTCTCCCCTTTTATTTCTAATACAGCTTCTTGCAATAGATCCATATAGAGTTCAAGGCCTATCTGGTCTACGTGTCCATGTTGTTCTGCTCCGAGAATATCTCCTGCTCCACGAATTTCTAAATCAGCAGATGCCAAAGAGAAACCCGAACCCATCTCTGCATAGGTCTGTAGGGCCTGAAGGCGGCGAGTGGCAATCTCAGATAGAATTCGATTCTCTGGCACCATGAAGTAAGCATAGGCTTTTCTGTCCGAGCGACCGATTCTGCCGCGCAGTTGATGGAGCTGAGCGAGACCATAGGTGTCTGCTCGATCAATAATCATGGTGTTTGCGTTGGGAATATCAATTCCTGATTCAATGATCGTTGTTGAAAGCAAAATATCACTTTTGTGTTCAATAAAATCATTAATTCTTTTTTCCAATTCCTTCTCAGGCATTTGCCCATGAGTGACTGTGATTTTGGCTTTAGGAACGAGTTTCTTGAGATATATTTCATGCTCTTCAATGTCGTGCACGCGATTGTGAACATAAAAAATCTGTCCACCGCGAGAGAGTTCTTTTTCAATAGCGGATCGAAGGGTCACATCATCTTCTTTAATAATATAAGACTTGATGGCCTGTCTTCTTGGCGGAGCAGTTTGAATTATAGACATGTCTCTTACTCCCAGAAATGCCATCTGCATTGTTCTAGGAATGGGAGTGGCTGTCATCGTTAAGACATCGACTCCCTTTCTGAGTAGTTTTAATTTTTCTTTGTGATTCACCCCAAAGCGATGTTCTTCATCAATAACGACAAGGCCCAAGTCAAAGAACTCCACTTTTTCCGAAAGGACTGCATGTGTCCCAATAAGAATGTCGACAGTTCCTTCTTTAAGGTTTGCTATAACTTGTGCAGATTCTTTGGCCGTTTTAAAGCGAGAAAGCATCTCGATGTTGACGGGAAATGCGTTAAACCTGCGTTTGAATGAATGATAGTGTTGGAGCGCTAAAACAGTTGTTGGAACTAAAACAACAACTTGTTTTTTATCAAGAACGGCCTTGAATGCCCCTCTCATGGCGACTTCCGTTTTGCCGAAACCAACATCGCCACAGACAAGTCGATCCATCGGATACTGGGCTTGCATATCCTCTAACACGTCGGCGATAGCCTTCATCTGATCAGGCGTTTCTTCAAATGGGAATGAAAGTTCAAATTCCTTAAATAAATGATCTGGTTCACTAAATGGAAAGCCACCTTCAAGCTTTCTCTCTGCTTGCATTCTTAAAAGATCAAATGCGAGTTTTTTAACAGATTGACGTGCTTTGGCTTTTTGTTCTGAAAACTTCTTTGATTGGAGGCTTGCAACCTTTGCATGCGAATTAGCGTCAGCATGCTTTTGAACAAGATTTAATCGATAAACCGGGACGTAAACCTTATCCTTTTTTTCATATTCTAAAACCAGAAAATCAGACTCTTGATCTCCAACCTTAAGAGTTTCAAGTCCTCTATAAATACCAATACCAAAATCACGATGAACAACAAAGTCTCCGGCCTTAAGAGTGGCGAGTTGATCGGCAAATAAGTCGGGATTTGTCGCTTGTGTTTTCTTAGCCTTTCGCTGCTTTGAAGAAAATAAATCAGCTTCTGAGATTACCCAAAGGTTTTCGGCTTTATAGTAAAAACCCTCTGTCAGAACAGCTGTTGTCCATGAGATTTTATTTTCATTAAGAGGAATATCGTTTTCTCTGAGTAGATATTCAAATTCTTGGCGAGAGATCTCTGTTCGAGTTGAAATGAGAAGATTGGCTCCCTTTTTCACTTCGTCCCGCAGCACGGCCATCAAGGCTTTAATATAGGCAAATTTGTTATCCGGAACAGTTCCTATCCTGGCCTGGATTTTTGGTAAAATTTGTGTGCGAAGAGTATTCACACTGAGGTGAATATCATTTTTAATTTTATTATCTAGATCGACGGTAATGTCGAGCGACTCAACGACCAGATGATGAAATTTCTGCGTGCTCAAATCTATTTTTGTTAGTTTCTCTGGACCAGGTAGTGTGATGGAAGAATCAATTCTTTGTGACTCAAGCTCAAACTCATCTCTCCAAACACTTAGAAAACTGTCCCATTCCTGGGTGGCATTGTTTCTATCTATTTCAATAATGATTGAATTAGAAGGTAGGTAATCTATAAGTGTTTCTGGTTTTTCAAAAAAAAGTGGCGCATACACGGGATAGTTTTCAAAAAGAAGTCCTTGCGAGAGCTGCTGAAAAATAGACTTTCTTGTGTCGTAACGATTTTTGAATTGTGGCTGTGGTTGAGGAAGATTAGCTCTTAGTGTTGTTGAGAACTCATCTTTGGCGAGTAACCCAGGCGCAGGTGAAATGAGGATTTTTTCGATTTTAATACTTTGAATTGTTTTTTGAGTTTCTGGATCCATCTCGTGAATAGACTCAATAAGATCATCAAAATAATGAAGACGAATGGGATTGTTACTAATAGGAAAAATATCAAAAACTTCACCCTTTCTCGTAAATGTTCCGGGCTCTTCAATAGAGGGTGTTGATCGATAACCGAGCTCTACAAGTTTCTCGGATAGAAGCTGTGGTGCAACAATATCGTCTGTGGCAAGCTTAAGGCCGTTTATTTCAAAAAATTTTCTTGGTGGACAATAAAGCAGTGACGCGTCGAGTGACGTAATAATTGTGAGTGGATTCTCCGACTTAGAAAGTAGGGATAAAACATTAAAGCGCTGCATTAGCGCAGACTCAGATGAAAGAATACTGGTGTAGGGTGAATGGCCTAGGCCTGGAAAAAAATGGGTATTTTCGTTATGTTTTGTCTCATCCCAAATACGTTCAGCCTCTTCAGTTGTGGGAGTGATAATCACAACATTTCGCGAAGCAAAATTCTTCTCAATTGTTTGAGAATAAATGAAAGACCAAGAGCTCGAAGACACGCCGCGAACGAACATCTCACTAGGCTTTTGCTCTAGCCAATGTTGTATACGCTGACTCAGGTTTATAAATGGATTCATGGTGTCATCTGGAAAGCAGTGTTTAATTTGTTGCAAATTTTTTAAGCAATCTACCTTAAGCAATCCAAAATAACATCTTTGCTCTTTTCAACATCTTTTGTATCGTAAAGAGGTTTTTTCATTAAAGTTTTTCTCCCTGGAGATCCCCATGACATCCACACAAATCGATGGATTGATGCCCGTTGTTATCATGATGATAGCTGCAGTTGTTTTGTTTGTAGGCGGACACTTTGCTTCTGTCTTGTTAAGCCCCAAGAAGCCAACGCTTCAAAAAAATACACCCTATGAGTGTGGTGAGGTTCCTGTAGGGACGGCCTGGTCCGCATTTAACGTTCGCTTCTACGTTGTTGGCTTAATATTTATTATTTTTGATGTTGAATCGGTTTTGATGTTTCCCGTAGCCACTGTTTTCAATCAATTGGTGAAAGAAGGAAATGGAATCTTTATCCTCGTCGAGTTTTTAGTCTTCATCGTGATTTTAATTACAGGAATTGTTTACTGTTGGAAGAAAGGTGATCTTGATTGGGTACGCAGTTATCAAGTGTCATCACAAAAGCAAGTGGCAAGCAAGGCTAAGAAGGTGTCTGCATGAATCAAACAATTGTAAGTTATCTAGCTCAGTATGAGTTTTTTGATTTTTTAATCAAGATTTTTGGTGAGAATTCACTTCTTCTCACCACTTTAATATTTGCCATCGCAGCTGGTGTCTTTGTTGCTGTCGCTGCAACCATTGGTGGCCTTGGTACTTATGCTGAAAGAAAAATTTCGGCCGATATTCAAATGCGCTTGGGGCCTAACCGTGTTGGACCCTATGGCTTGCTTCAGTTTTTAGCCGATGGCGTGAAAATGATAACTAAAGAAGATGTTATGCCCAATTCGGCTGACAAATTTCTTTTCTATTTAGCTCCTATGTTGTGCCTTGTTGGGGTCTTTGCCACACTGGCCGTCCTTCCGATTTCAAGCGGATTTACGCTTGTTGATCTTAACGTTGGTGTATTTTATCTAATTGCAATTTCTTCGCTTGTTGGACTTGGTGTGTTTTTGGGTGGTTATGCCTCAAACTCAAAGTGGTCTATGTTGGGTGGGATGCGCGGGGCTTCGCAAATTATTTCCTATGAAATTCCAGTGACTCTTTCTGTGTTAGCGATCACGCTTACTGCCGGGAGCATGTCGTTTGGAAATATAGTAAGTCAGCAAGAAGGCTTCATTACAAACTGGTTCATTTTTCATAATCCATTCAGCTTCCTCGCATTTTTTATCTATTTCGTAGGAGCAATGGCCGAAACAAATAGAGCTCCATTCGACTTGCCTGAAGCTGAATCAGAGCTCGTGTCTGGATACCACACTGAATATACAGGTATGCGCTTTGGATTTTTTGCCCTAGCGGAATACATTGAGGTCTTTGTTGTCAGTGGTGTGGCTGCTGCTTTATTTTTGGGCGGCTACAATCTGCCTGTCCATGTTTCAATTGATATTCTTCCTATTCAATTTATCCAAGTAACAATTTTGGTTGGTAAGGCGCTTGCTCTTTATTACGTCATTATTTGGGTGCGTTGGACGTTCCCACGTCTGCGCGTGGATCATCTAATGTCAATTTGCTGGAAATACTTAACACCAATTGCAATTTTTAATTTGATTGGGTCGGCGATATGGATGGTTGCATTCAGGGGCCAATCAATCGTTCAAATTTTAGGACACTGAGGAATTATGTTTTTAAACCTATTATTTATTGCCTCTGCGATACTTACTATTTTGGGCGCTGTTTTAGTTTTAACGACAAAAAACATCATGCATTCATGTGTGTTTCTTCTTACTTCACTCATCGGGATTGCAGGTCTCTACGCAACTCTTGGTGCTGATTTTGTGGCCGTCACCCAGGTGATGGTTTATGTGGGTGGAGTTGTAATCTTGATGCTTTTTGCCGTTATGTTAACTGGTGGAAAAGACTTTGTGTCTAAAGCTCAAAATCTTTTAGGATTGGCCCCAACAATGGGCAACGCATTCACTTATGTGATGGCTTCGTTTGTTGGAGTTGTATTTATTCTGACAAATATCCAATTGATTAAGAGATTGGGCGAATTTTCAAAACTTAAGAACAATGGATCATTTGTGAGTACTGTTAACGAGCTCGGGATGTTGCTTGTTAAGGATCACATCCTGGCTTTCGAAATTTCATCAGTATTATTATTAGGCGCTCTTGTTGGTGCAGCAATTATTGCTCGCCCAAGAAAGCAATAGGGAGACCGTCATGATTAGTCTGGCGTCTTATTTAATTATTTCGATCATTCTTTTTGTCATTGGCCTTATGGTCATGATTGCAAGAAAAAACATTGTGGCCATTCTCTTGGGTATTGAGTTGATTCTTAATGCAGCGGCACTTAACTTTGTTGCCTACTCAAAGTTTGTGACCAACAACCTCGACGGGCACATTTTCGCATTATTTATAATAGTTGTTGCGGCTGCAGAAGCTGCTGTTGGGCTCGCAATTGTCATTCGTTTCTTCCAATTGAAAGAAACGATTCACATTGATGAAGCTACACAGTTGAGGAATTAATATGGAATACACAATTGGATCGATTGCGCCGATTTTTCTCTTTCCATTTTTTGCATTTGTTATAAATGCATTTATTGGAAGAAAACTTCCACGCCACGGGGACTGGCTCTCCGTCATTGCCATTTTTATCTCATTCCTTTTTGCCTTGAGAATCTTCTTTGATTTCACTGGCACATTTGCCACTGATTACTATATTCACAAAGTTTTTAACTGGTTTGATCTCTCAGCGGGCACACAAGTCTTCAAAGTTAACATGGGCATATATATAGACAACATGACGGCTGTTATGTTGCTCATGGTTACAGGTGTCGCTACTCTCATTCATCTTTTTTCTACTTGGTACATGCACGATGACCCACGATACGGAAGATTTTTTGTCTACGTCTCTCTCTTTACGAGTGCAATGATTGGTCTCGTTTTATCGGATAACTTACTTTCAGTATTTATTTTTTGGGAGCTTATGGGCTTTTGCTCATACTCTCTTATCGGTTTTTATTACGAAAAAGAAAAAGCTGGAAATGCCTCCCTTAAAGCTTTCATGACGACACGAGCGGGAGATGTTTTCTTCCTCCTTGGTATCGTCGCAATTTGGCAAGTTGTGGGCTCAGTAAGTTTTGTAGACATTTATGCAGCGATTGCTGATGGCAAATTTGCGAACCAGCAAGTTTTGGGAATTGGTCTTGCTACATTTGCGGGCTTCTGTGTCTTTATGGGCACAATTGGTAAATCTGCTCAGTTTCCACTGCAAGTCTGGCTACCTGATGCCATGATGGGGCCTACTCCATGTTCAGCTCTCATCCACGCTGCCACAATGGTTGCCGCTGGTGTTTATTTATCACTTCGTACTTATCCACTTATGGTTGCGGGCGACTTAACTCACTTCATTGCACTCATAGGAGCGATCACCGCATTTGGAGCGGCCACTATTGCGCTTGTTCAAACCGATCTTAAAGCCGTTCTTGCTTTCTCGACGATTTCACAGCTCGGGTACATGGTTATAGGAGTTGGTGTTGGCTCTTACAATGCGGCATTCATGCATTTGATCACTCACGCTGTATTTAAAGCATGCCTCTTCCTTTCGGCAGGATCTGTCATCCACTCCGTTCATGAGCAAGAAATGCCACGCCTTGGTGGATTAAGAAAAAAACTTCCTTTCACCTTCCTCGCAATGATGTGTTGTACTTTAGCCATTGCTGGCGTTCCATTCTTTGCAGGATTTGTTTCGAAAGACAGAATTTTAGGCGACGCTCTTTTCTGGGGTGTGTTTGCGGGACAAAACAAAGTCTGGATGATTGTACCAATTCTTGGCTTTGCCGGTGCTTTCCTCACGGCGTTCTATATGTTCAGAATGATGTTCCTAATTTTCTTCGGAAAACCACGCGACCATCATTTATATGATCACTGTCACCATGAGCACATTGGCTTTAACAGCAACGTTCCTCTTCTTATTCTTACGGTCTTCACCCTAGGCTTCTGGTACTGCGGTACCCTCACTGGTCAATCTTTCGGGAAGGTTTTTGGAGCGAAGACAGAGTGGTTTAAAATTCTTATTGAAGCACCGAAGGTTGAAAAATTTGTAGGTCGCTCGAATCAAGAGTTCTCTTCCGTAGATACGAGAATCAAGACTGAGTTGCCAAAAGCAGTTTATCATCATCAGTCTGGTTACTCGGGTCCATCTGCGAACAATGAGCATGGACTCCACTCAGCTCACACATACGGTGCGATTGGTTCAATTATCATCGCTTTTTCCGGAATATTTTTGGCGTTCCTCATGTACATCAAGGGCTCTGTGAAGCCGATGGCCGATACCTTCAAGGGTTGGACGAAGGCTCTTCAGAATCGTTACTACTTTGATGATCTCTACGTAGGTGTCTTAATTCAGAAGGCAATGATTCCATTCAATCGGGCGCTTTCTAGTTTTGATATGGGAATCTATGATCGCTTCGCCATTGATGGCTGGGCGAAAGTGAATAGAGTCGCCTTTAAAGCTTCGAGATGGTTTGATGACGTTATCGTCGATGCAGTTGGTGTTGATGGAACGGGCGTTGCCGTTAATTTGTTTAACTTAGTATTACGAATTGTTCAGTCTGGTAAAATCCAATTCTATTTCATTGTTTTGGTTATCACGCTGGCAAGTTACGTTTGGTCGGTAAATTTATAAATAACGCTGTGGTTTTAGCGAGGAGAATAACGTGAACGGTCTATTAAATTGGATTCTTTGGTCACCGATAGTTGGATTAATTGCCTTGTTGGTTATCCCGAAAGGAAACGACAATGCCATTCGTTGGACTGCACTAGTTTCGACGGCCTTTACTTTTATTCTGACTCTCGTGTTGTATGCGAAGTTTGATCAAAGTATTCCAGGGATGCAACCAGACTTCTTGGTGAAGATGCCTTGGATTGAGCAATTCCATATCTTTTATAGTCTAGGTATTGATGGTATCTCTCTACCGATGACGATCCTTAACGGGCTTCTCTTCTTCCTCTGCGTTCCGGCCTCATGGACTGTTGAAAAAAACATTAAAGGCTACTTTGCCCTTATCCTTATGTTGCAATCAACTGTCTTTGGCGTTTTCTTCTCTCTCGATTTCTTCCTCTTTTACGTTTACTGGGAAGTCATGCTTATTCCAATGTTCTTCCTCATTGGCGTTTGGGGCGGCGAGAACCGTGAGTATGCAGCAGTTAAGTTCTTCCTTTATACATTCTTCGGCTCAATAGTCATGTTGGTTGGTATTATCGCTCTCTACTATGCAACTGGAAAAGGTGTTGATTCTTTCAATATTCTAGCGATGCACGGTGGTAAATTCTCTGATCTTCAAGTAAACATTTTTGGCCATGATTTCTCATTCGAGAAACTTTTCTTCTGGGCCATGTTCCTTGGTTTTGCTATTAAAGTTCCAGTTTTCCCGTTCCACACTTGGCTGCCACACGCCCACGTGCAAGCTCCTACAGCGGTGTCTGTTATCCTCGCCGGCGTTCTCTTGAAAATGGGAACTTATGGCTTCTTGCGATTCTCATTCCCCATTTTTCCAGCCGCTTCGGTTGAATATTCTGGAATTATTGGAACCCTCGGTTTGATATCTGTTATCTACGGAGCGCTCTGTGCAATGGCTCAAGATGATATCAAAAAACTCATCGCGTATTCTTCAGTTTCCCACATGGGCTTTGTGATGATGGGACTCTCTGCCATGACGACGACAGGAATGAATGGAGCAGTTCTTCAAATGTTTAATCATGGTACCTCAACGGCCATGATGTTCTTGTTAATCGGTGTGCTTTATGAGCGTTCACATCACCGTTGGATCGTTCGCCCAGATGGATCTAAAGGTTTTGGAGGTCTCTATACTCAAATGCCAAAATATTCGATCATTTTTATTATTGGTATGTTTGCTTCAATGGGACTTCCGGGTCTCTCAGGGTTTATCTCTGAAGCCCTTATCTTCCTAGGTATCTACGCTAAGTTCACAACAATGACTGTTCTTGCACTCATCGGACTTCTTCTTGGAGCGGCCTACCTTCTTTGGGCATTCAAGCGTATGTTCTTCGGTGAAGTCGCTGAGTCAGTTAAAGAATATGATGACATGAATCTTAGAGAAGTCGCTTACATGTTGCCACTTTGTGCGGCAGTGATTGTTTTCGGAATTTTCCCTGCCCCAATTTTGAACATCATGAAAGCTTCTGTTGGGCAATTGGTAGATTTGTTAGCTAAATACTGAGAGGTTTTTTGTGCTCGATATTTTAAAAATTTCTGTCCAAATGTACTTGCCCGAGCTCATTTGCGTGGGCTTGATGTGTCTTTTGTTGGTTGCCGAAGCCATGCATAAGGATGAAGGCACTGATCGCTCAAAAATTTATATTTTGGCGACAGCGGGTCTTCTTGCTACGGCCTGTGCACTAATGATGAATCTCCACATCAAACCAACTCTTGGTTTCTATAATGCAGTTGTGATTGATCAGTTCAGCACACTTATAAAACTCATCTTGGTCTTTGGAACACTTGGAAGTCTTTGGCTTTCGAAATCTTCAAACGATATTTACTCAGATCTCAAGTCTGAATTTGTCGTTTTAGCGATCGGAACTCTTATCGGTGGAATGCTTCTTGCTTCGGCCAATAATATGTTAACGGTCTATCTTGGTATCGAAATTCTCTCTATCCTGAGTTATGTGATGACATCTCTCAAGAGAGAGGATTCAACCTCTACTGAAGCCGGAATGAAGTATGCGCTCTACGGTGGTCTTACAGCAGGGATCATGCTTTTTGGAATGAGCCACATTTATGGCCTCTTAGGTTCAATTCAATTTACTGAGCTTGCTCCAAAAATTGCTTCTGTCCAAGGTACTGACTTAGTTTTCTTGATGGCTGCCTTTCTATTATTCTTCGCAGGCCTAGGATACAAGATCAGCGCCTTCCCCTTTCACATGTGGAGTCCAGACGTTTATCAAGGCGCACCTATTCCAGTTACTGCATTCTTTGCCATTGTTCCAAAAATGGCAGGTATCGCTGTATTGATTAGATTTTCAAATCTCTTCTTCTCAGTCAGCTCACCACTTTCAACTGTATGGATTGGATTACTCCATATCGTTGCCGCATTAACAATGACAGTTGGTAACGTCACTGCGATTGGACAAGATTCAGTTAAAAGACTTTTAGCCTTCTCTTCAATTGGCCACGTCGGGATGATGATACTTGGTATTGTTGTTCTCGATGAAGTCGGAACAAGAGCGATTCTCTATTACGGAATGGCTTATCTATTTATGACTCTTGTTGCTTTCTGGATTACATCAGTTCTCAATGACACATACGGGACAGATAGCCAGGCAATCTTTAGAGGTTTGATTCATAGACATCCTTCAATGGCGATTATGATGACTGTGGTCCTGTTCTCCCTTGCGGGAATGCCACCATTTAGTGGTTTTGTGGCCAAGTTCAACATTCTTTCTGTAGTTATTGAGAAAAAATATTACGGATTGGCATTCATTGCTGCCATTAACTCCGTTATTGGCCTCTATTATTATATGAAGCTCATCAAAGAGATGGTCTTCTCAAAACCAGAGTCAACCGAAATGGTTCCCGGCTTTACTGATGGAACAAGAGTTTTAGTGGTCGCACTCACTCTTCCTGTTCTATTTATGGGAATCTTCTGGGAAGGACTAATGAGTCTTTCTGGTGGCGCAAAATTATTTATCCAATAAAAGGGATGGGAATGGGAGCCGATATTATCGTTCTCATTCTCCCCATGTTGGTTTTCCTGCTTCCAACAGCTTTTATACGCATAAAATCTAAGTCTAGACTGAGCACAGATCATCAAGGCCCAATTACGACCACTGAAGCCCTCAATCAGTTAACTCTTCACTTCATTATCTATTTTGTTCTTTTGTTGGTACCCGTCGGTGGGCGCCTTGCAGGCGCTTGGGGACAACCAATTGCCCTTGGAATTTTGTTTATAATTATTGTTTCGCTACTTGTGCGATTTAAGAAGCTTGGCGATGAATAATACAATTCAATTTTCATCATTTTATTTTTTCTTTATTGCCTCAATTTCATTTTTTGTGTTCTTTATTCGCACGATGCCGTGGTCAATCGGCCGTGGTGGGCTGTCTTCACAAAAATGGATTATGTGGTTTGCAGATCAAATCCAAACGAGATTGGGAATTGAACCCGAGTCATTTATAACGAGAGTATCAAGACTGGCATCCGTGCTCATTAAGTACGGAGTGGTCGCTTGGGCCATTTTAAATCAAGAAAAGATATCTCTTCATTTTGTTCTACTCATGTGGGTTTTGCTTTTAGTGATTGAGGTTCTTAGGAAAGCGGCTCAGTTCTATATTCCACTTAAATGGGAAAATGTTTCTTTAAAGTTAGATAGTGAACATTTCTGGTTAATCCATCTTGTCGTTCTTGGAGTGGCAGAACTTCAGCTCGGCGGCGGAAAGCCTTACGGGCTCTGTTCACTCATCCTTTTTTACATAATGTTTGCAGGCGAATCTAAGCCATCGCTCCTATCAGCAATTGATGATGTTGTTTCTTGCTCTTGGTCAATTGTTGCTTTGCTCTTTCTGCTTAACTATCAAATTGAATCTCTTCAGAATTTTATTATTTTGCTTGTTTTCGTTTTGTCACTCAGGGGAGTCGTTCGTGTTTTTACGGGACGTGCCTGGATAAGAAGAAGATTTTGGTGGGTTGCACAGTTCTGTCTGATGACCTCGTTAATCATTAAATCCTTGGTGGTTTTAAATGCCTTTGCTTTTATTAATTCTTAACCTATTGGCCCTAGGTGCCTTATTTACAAACGATAGACTAATCTCATTAATTAGTTTTCTGGCGTATACCTCACTCAACATTTTCTTTCTCTTTCAAGGGAATATGACCGATATTGATCCCGTTTTTTTTACAATTATGATTCTTAGCACACTTGCTGTTTATGCCTCACTCAGCGCACACAGTAGAGATCAGGTTTTAACCCACCAAAAAAAGAGAGCAAGTATTCATCTACTTGGCTGGGGACTCGTAATTGCTTTTTTCTTTGGACAGTGGTTGCTCTCGATGCACTCAGGTCAGTCAGTTCAGACCCTATCGCCAGTGAATTCGATTTCATTGATAAATGGCGAATCTTTTATGTTGCTCTCTATTGTTGTCTTATGGATGGTGGGAAAGAATTTATATGATTGATCTAAATCTTCTTCTTTTTGTTCCTACACTGTTTGCAATGATATGTTTATTCACGCGAAGAAACATCTTTTGTATGTATTTAGCCATTATGGTTTGGCTCCAAAGCGTAATTGTGACGTCTACTCACAGACCAATGTTTGGTTCTGCAGAGAGAGAAAAAATTACATTTGTTTGCCTTTTGGTTTTGGTTTTCTGTTTTGCTATTGTTCTCTCCTTTCTTCTTAAAAAGAGAAGGCGACAAGAATGATAATGACTAGTTTTGTATTTGCAATATTGCTGGCCACCTTGCTTCGCGCTCAAACAGTTGTGATTGGCCGCTACTCCAGGTTTACCCTAAGTGCTCTGGGTAGTTTAATAATTGTGCTTTTGCCTCTGGTTGCTATATTTATCATGCCTTCATTGAGCAAAAAATGGATAAATTATAGCTATCTCATAGGGTTTTCTCTAAGCGTCGTTATACTGGTTATCCGAAAGAAAAACTGGGAACTCTATTGGCCCCTCATACTCATTTGGCCAACCCTTCCTTTGATTTATGCCCCAGATAATCTTGGGCCTTGGTTGGCCATGATTGCTGCTGAATTCTTGCTTCTTTTTGCTTATCAATTGATGGATCCAAGATCTGACTATTTCAAGTATGGTCTATTGAGATTGCTATTTATTTTCCAGTTCTTTGTATTTGAAAATCTGTTTATGCAGGCAAGACCTATGTGGGCCGGTGAGATACTTACAATTCTCCTATTCATTTTTTATGTAATCTCATTCTTAAAGATTTTGATTCGGGCCAAGAGAAGTCAGTCGCACACATGGATATTTTTAATCGCCTATTTGGTTTATGGAATCATGATGGTTGATAAACTAGTCGCCGATGTCTTCAAAAACAATATTTGAGCAATTTACTTTTTTAACATTTTCTCCCTGCGCTAAAATAAAAGACATATAATTAGTATGTATGGAAAAGTATAGGGTTCGTCTCAAAACGGGACGAGTTGTTGGTCCATTTCTTTCGCAGCAAATCCTCGAGATGAAGGATAAGGAACATATTAATGGCGAAGAAGAATGCCAACTCTTTCCAACAGGTGATTGGCTCACGTTAAAAACTTTTGAATTTTGGAATGAGTCGGCACAAGCTGCTGCTGTTGGTGAAGGGACTTTTGTCCTGGATCTTGATGTCTTAAAAAAAGATCAGCCTCACTCCCCTGAAGTTGAATCCATTCAAGAGTCGCCTGAAGAGGTAAAGGAAATTCAAGTCACGAAGCCAGAATCCTTCGAACCGACCGTTAGCGAAGAAGAGAAGAAAAACTTTCGTGAGTTTGATTATCGTCAATCTCAACTTGAAAAAAGTAAATCAATTGTCGTTAAGACGGAAGACATTCAGCTCGATATTGGTCCAGAGAAGGAAGTGAGTCTCAAGGAATCAATTGACGAAGATGTAAGTGAAAAGACTGTCGTTCGATCAATGCCAACCAAATCAAAAAAAGTCGCTCCCGTTGCAGATAACGCAGATAAAACAGTCGTTACTCCCGATGCAAAGAAGTGGAAAAAAGAGCTTGAAGAAGAAAAAAGAAGAAAAGAAGAAATAAGACTTAAGTTGGAGGAAGAATCCAAAATAAGAAAAGCAGAAGCAGAAAAAAACAAAGTTGATTTTAACGCTGATGCCACACAGGCCATATCACTTACAGAAATACGCAACAAGGTGGAGCTAGAGGCGAAGAGAACAGAAGTAGAAATTCTTGAACAAGAAGAACTTCTAGATGAAGAGAAAAGAAAAAAAGAGAAAAAAATCAAAATGGAAGAAGCGGCTAAAATAGCCGCAGAAGCTGCCATTGAGAAAAAAGAAAACAATCAGGCCAAGAGAAAGAAGCTGATTCTTATTGTGATTCTTCTTGGCGTTATGGCCGCGGTCCTGTTCCCTGAGGAGGATAAAAAGCCTAAACAAGAATTTAAAATAGTACCCATCGATCCAGTGATTGATTTCCCTGTCCCCTTTGATGTTAAAGACCCGGCTAAATCAAATGAACTCTATGCAAAGAGTAAAGAAATGCTATCTAAGGGAACTTATCCAGAAAAAATTGATGCGGCTATATTAGCTAGACAAGCTTATGAAAACGACACGACCAAGAAAGAAGCGTTGTCGAGAATAGTAAGACTTTATGGTGAACTCTTGCCTCACTCATCGGCTTTTGAAAAAGATGGAAATACTGTCTTTAAACTGCTTCAAGCAAACAGAATTTTGCAAGATATTGATCCCGATGTTGCTCTTGGTGCGAGCTTGTTTTATCGCTCAATTTCAAAAATCGATGCAGGACATGAAGTCTTGGACAGATTTGTAAACGCAGGATCTAATAATCCAACAAAAGAGCTCTTTGCCACCTATCTGATAGGTCTATCCGAAAAAAACTTAGAGAAAAAAGCAGATGATGTTGCAGCTTCACTTTTAAAAATAGATAAAAGAGGAATTGAAGTTACTGATGCCTTGGTCAGTTATTTCAGATATAAAAACTACCCAGATAAAGCGAGAGAAGCCTTAGACTTTGGATTAAAAGAAAATCCAACATCTGTCCCTCTGCTTATTCATAAGGGTGAGTTTCAAGTAGAAGCCTTAGATATGAAGGGGCTTGTTGAAACGTCCAAAAAAATTACAGAGCAATTGGCAGAAAAATCAAAGCTTTATTATGGTAAACTTCTTGAGTTTCAGGGCTTTATTTTAGCATTTCAAAATAAAACAGGTGAAGCTGCAAAAAAATTCACCGAAGCACTTAAGTTCAATGATTCAGAATCTCTTCGCGACAAATTAACAAATATAAAAAACATAGATCCCACGGCCAGCGATGAAGCTTCAAAGCTTATTAAGCAAGTTCAAGCGAGAGAACTTTCTAAAGAAGCAGCTCTTGATATGGAAAAATTTGATTTTGAATCTGCATTGCTAAAATCCCTCAAGGCGACGAATCTCTCATCTGGCTATATCAAAGCTGACTTAATGTTGGCAGAAATTCAAATGCGTCTTGGAATGACAAAAGAGGCAATCGAGACACTTGAAAAAATTCAAAAAGAAAATGCAACAGATAAAGCGGCGAACTTTGCACTCGTAGCCGCTTATATCGATACCTATAAATTCAATGATGCAAAAAGAATGTTTGCCATTATGGCCGCATCAGAAATGAGAGAAGACTGGAGATATTCTTCGCTTAATGCTGA
The DNA here is from genome assembly GCA_019752535.1 of Bacteriovoracaceae bacterium. Lineage (GTDB taxonomy): Bacteria > Bdellovibrionota > Bacteriovoracia > Bacteriovoracales > Bacteriovoracaceae > UBA6144. Next base: position 25,075 of record JAIEMA010000013.1, on the reverse strand, counting down.
AATGTATGAAAAATTGGGTGATCTCAACCAATCGATCTTATGGCTACAAAAGGCCATCAATCAAAATCCTCTTGAGGACAAAAATCTTTATAAGCTTTCAAAACTCTTCACTCGCGCTAAAAGATTTGATCAAGCGAAGAACAACTTGTTTAAAGCGATGGAGCTCAATCCTAGATATATCGAGTATAAATTGGCTTATGCGGAAATCATTTATGAGATTGATGGTGCAGATAAAGCAGTAGATTACCTCTTTGGACTATTAAAACAATTTCCCGATAACCCTTCAATTCTTGGGGATATTGCCATTTATTACCACAAGGCCGGCAAAAATCAGCAATTCTTAGATACAAAAAAGGACATTGAGGCGCTCCCCGTGAAAGATCCCCGTGTCTATCGATTCCTGATTAGATCCTCAATGTTAGATGAGAAGATTGAGGATGCAATTAAATACACAGAAGAGCTTGTTAAGCTAGAGCCGGGTGACCTGAACTCGATGATGGAAACCGGGAAAATGTTGATGAAGCTTAAGCGTTATCAGGAAGCGGCCGGCTGGTTTGTAAAAGTCAGAGCAAAGCTTCCCACATATCCACGTGTGGGTTACTACAAAGCCAAAATTGAACTTTACGTAAATAATAAAGAGCAGGCGCTTGTCGACGTGAAAGAAGACATGAAAATGAATGGCGAGTATGAAGAGGGTCTAAACCTTGTTGGCGATATTCTTTTCATGACTGATCAATACGTCCCCTCTGAAGCCGAATATAAAAAAGCGCTGCGAATTAACACCCGCTCTTATGGTGCACTCCGTGGATTAGCTGACATAGCCTTTAAGAGGGGAAATTTAGACATTGCCCTTGATCTCTATAAGCGTGCCGTTAGTGACTTGAAGTCATCAGAAGAGCCACAAATTCATAGAAAGCTAGGTGATGTTTATCGCCTCATGGGACAGGGCTCCCTGGCCATTGAGAGCTACAATGTGTATCTTAAGCTCGTTCCGGACGCTCCGGAAAAAAGCGAAATTGAGCAACACATTAGAGTGATGGAGTAAGTCATGCTCGACATCAAGAAAATTGAAGAATCATCAGAACTGGTAAAAAAATGTCTCACGAATCGTAATTCGGATCCTGGACTTGTTGACCAAGTCTTGACCCTAAATGCCAAAAGAAAATCTCTTACTACCTCTGTTGAGACTAAAAAAGCAGAAGCGAATAAGCTTTCACGTGAAGTGGGAGAACTTAAAAAAAATAAGCAGGACGCTCAAGGCTTAATGGATCAAGTTGTGGCCCTTAAGGCTTCAATGGCATCAGATGAGGCAACTCTTTCTGAAGTTTTAGCTGAACAGAATGCCATTCTTTTAACCATTCCTAATTTACTCGATTCATCAGTTCCTGTGGGAAAAGATGAAGAACAAAACGTAGAATATAAGAAGTGGGGAGTTCCTCGAGCGTTTGATTTTACACCTGCAGATCATGCAGACGTGGGTGAAAAACTAGGGATGCTTGATTTTGAATCTGCGGCCAAGGTGACGGGGGCAAGATTTGTTTTCTTGAAAAACAATTTAGCTCGTCTCGAGAGAGCACTTATAAACTTCATGCTTGATCATCATCTGGCCAATGGATTTGAAGAAGTTCTTCCTCCATTTATTGCTCATGAAAGAAGTCTGGTGGGCACAGGAAATCTTCCTAAGTTTAAAGACCAATTGTTTAAGCTTGAAGGCACTGATTGGTACCTGATTCCAACTTCAGAAGTCACTGTAACGAATATTAAGCGTGATTCTACGATGGAAGAAAAAGAGCTTCCTTACCGATACACAGCCTACAGTCCGTGTTTTCGCTCAGAGGCTGGCTCTCACGGAAGAGACGTGAAGGGTTTGATTCGAATGCACCAATTCAATAAAGTGGAAATGGTTTGCATCACTGCCCCGTCTCAATCGGATGAAATTCATAAAGCCATGATACAAAGTGCCTGCACCATTTTAGAAAAGTTGGAGCTACCCTATCGGGCCGTTCAGCTTTGCTCTGGTGATACGGGCTTTGCTTCCCAAAAAACGACTGACTTGGAAGTTTGGCTTCCTACACAGGGCAAATATAGAGAGATCTCTTCAATCTCTAATTGCGGCGATTTTCAAGCTCGCAGGGCCAATATTAGATTCCGCAACGCGCAAGGAAAAATGGAATTTGCTCACACTCTCAATGGCTCAGGGTTGGCCGTTGGCAGGACACTTTTAGCCATTTTAGAGAATTTTCAACAGAAAGACGGAAGAGTAATGCTTCCCGCTGTGCTTCATAATTATATGGGCGGAATTAAAGAGCTCATACCGCTTAAATAGTAATTGCCCTGATGATCTGCTTCTCTTATATTTGGATGCTCGTTCGGAGGACTGGCCGAGTGGTTTAAGGCAGCAGTTTTGAAAACTGCCGAGGGTCAAAGCCCTCCTGGGGTTCGAATCCCTAGTCCTCCGCCATATTTTTGTTTGCGACCTTGGTTATTGGAGACGTGGGTGAGTGGCCTAAACCACACCCTTGCTAAGGGTGCGTACCTCAAAAGGGTACCGTGAGTTCGAATCTCACCGTCTCCGCCATTCGAAATTGACGAATATAATCACGGTAGCTATAAATGGTTTTCTCTGCGCAGCCGTAGCTCAATTGGATAGAGCATCTGACTACGGATCAGAAGGTTTGGGGTTCGACTCCCTACGGTTGCGCCACTTTTTCAATCTACAAATTTCTTGTTTAAAATTTAAATTCTGGAGAACAGGATCATGAAATATTTAATTGGCTTCATATTTATACTTCCATTTTTGGTCTGTGCTGAGGAAGAAGTATTGCGTGATAAATTAGTTAAAAATGCTCAAAGAGTTGAAAAAGGCGTTCTTAAGGATTTAGGCTCTTTAAGAGAGAAGGGTTGTAAACTTTTGAAAAATAAAAAATGTGTGCCAGAAAAGAACGATGAAACCAAAGAAGATAAAACTAATTAAATCGATTTTTTAATTCTTCGACTCCAAGCTCTTCAATAAGTTTATCTAAGCGCTCCTTGGGATGTCTCGTTGGCAGGTCCTTGAAGGTCGCTACAATCAATTCGTTCTTCATTGAGTGCTCCCACCCCACCAGCTCTGTCACTCTCACTTGATAGCCATGAGACTCAAGCTGGAGACATCGCAGGACGTTGGTGATATGGCTGCCAAACTCACGCGTATGGATAGGATGGCGCCAAATTTCTGTGAGCACATTGCTCCCAAGTTGCGGGCCCTTGTGCTTTTTTAATTGTGAAGCGACTTCTGCCTGACAGCATGGAACCAAAACCATGTGTTGAGCCTTCTTTTCAAGTCCGAAGCGAATGGCATCGTCAGTGGCCGTGTCACACGCATGAAGCGCAGTAACCACATCAATTTTTTCAGGAAGAAGATTGGAGTGAATGGAGTCTTCAACAGATAAGGGAAGAAAATTCATTCTCTTAAATTGGAGTTTCTCGGCTAATTTTTTAGATTTTTCAACAAGCTCTTCTCTTGTTTCAATACCAATGACTCTTCCCTCGCTCTTTGCTTTAAAAAAGAGGTCATATATGATGAATCCCAAGTAGGACTTCCCTGCACCCATATCAACTAAATTGGTATCATCCGTGAGAATAGGTTCGATAAATTGAAAAAGGTGATAAACCTGTTTTAGTTTTCTGCGAGTGTCTTGATTCAATTTTCCATCACGAGTGAGAATATGAAGCTCTTTTAAGAGTTCAATGGATTGTCCGTCGCGAATTTCTGGAATTAACTTCATTTAAACTTTGTACAAAAAAAAGGGCCATCTTGCGACGGCCCTCTATGATTTTAAAAATCAATAAAAACTAGTAACGACCGCGTCCGCCGCCGCCGCCGAAGCCGCCGCGATCACCACCACGTCCGCCGCCGCCGCCGAAGCCGCGATCTTCGCGAGGAGCCATTGGCTTAGCTTCGTTAACAGTCATAGCGCGACCTTCGAAGTCAGTGCCGTCAAACTTTGAGATAGCAGCTTGAGCTTCGTCATCTGTAGACATTTCTACGAATCCGAAACCTTTGCTACGGCCAGTATCACGATCAGTGATTACTTTCGCAGAGTCGACAGAGCCGACTGAAGCGAATTTCTCTTGAAGAGTTTTGTCGTTTACAGAGAATGGAAGGTTACCAACATACAATTTCTTACCCATAATTCCTCCTAAAGGCATTGGGGCCGCTAAAGAAGAAGTCTTATGACACCGATCTTAACGCGGACAGTTCGGGCGCAGATTACCAGGGTCAGATTTAATATACAAGCCCCCGTCTAGCTCTTTCCATGTGATGAACTTGCGCCTAGCCTTATTCTATGAAAAACCTATTACTTTCGGTGCTTTGCTTCATTTTGTCCTCGGGATTTATGCCAGTCGAGGAAGGTATTTATCAAGTGATCACCGCTCATCCGCATGATTTGGAGCGACTAACTCCTCATGTAAACACACTTAAAAGAGACGGAAGGTTCTGGGCCGTCACGCTCAAGAAGTCTTTTCCTGCCTCGCTAAGGGGCATAGTTAAAAAAATTCAGAGTCATGAAATCGAACAAAAGAGTTATGAGCCTGTAGTGCTTGAAATCAATCCCACGATTATTCATGCAATTAAATTAGTTGAAACAAATTTATTAAAAAGTGACGTTGAGAAATTAAGTTCTTATAAGACAAGAATTGTAGGCTCTGCTGATAATAAACTTGCGATCAATTGGAGTGAGCAAAAATTAAAAGCGATGGGATATAAAACAAAGCAAATTTGCTTTGAGCCTTCCAAGTGTAGTGTGATAGCTGACAAGATAAATTCAAACTCTAGTGAGGTGATTCTCGTTGAGGCACATCTAGATTCCGTGGGTAAAGATTTTGCGGGAGCAGATGATAATGCAAGCGGAACGGCCTCCCTTTTAGAGATGGCCAGGGTTTTGTCTGGAATATCTTTAAATTCTAATCTTCGATTTTTTATTACTAATGGTGAAGAGAGCGGTCTTGAGGGTGCGAAACATTATGTGAAGCAACTTGATTCTCGCAATGAACTTAGATTTATCAAGCTAGTCATTAATATGGATATGGTTGGCTATAACTCTAATGGAGTCGTGGAGCTAGAAACGGACTCACCATTTGAGGGCCTGGCAAAAGAGTTTGTAGACTTAGCGGCTACCTACACAACCCTTAAAACAAAAGTAACGATTGGAGCTTGGGGAAGTGATCATGTTCCTTTTTTAGAAAAGGATATTCCTACTCTTTTAACGATAGAAGATTGGAGTACCAAGACACCTTGTTATCACGCCAGTTGTGATAAACCGGATACTGTTAACTATTTGTATGCAACAGAAATTACAAAGTTAAATATTGCAGCCGTTTTAAAACATGATTTGAATTAGGGCAGTGGAATGCTTGTGAGTGTAACTTTGTTGCCAGGTATATCGAGAGTTATTTCACATTTTGCTGATGAGTCATTAAGTGTTGCAAGCTTGGCTTTGCATTTTGCCATTGGATTGGGGCAAGTCTTATCTTGGAAGATGTAACCCAACGGATCGCCACTGCTATTCATGATTTCCACTACGCACTTGGCGTATGAAGTGAGTGGTGTCGACAAAATGATGAAGCTTAGAGCAAAAGCTTTCATGAATAACTCCGTATCTTTATATAGATTGATTATATTAAATTTTAATTATCATAGATAGCCTTTGAGTAATAATGACAGGAGATAGCCATGGGAATGAGCCAAGAAGATCTACAAAACCTGAGAATTTCCTATAAATTAGGAGAACTTAGACGATCTGACACGGCCCCAAGGCCGATCGAGCAGTTTGATGTCTGGTTTCACGAAGCTGTTAAGGCAGAATGTGATGAGCCCAATGCATTTGTTCTTTCAACCTCTTTGGGTGACGAAATCTCATCTAGGGTTGTGCTCTTTAAAGGCATCCAAGAAGAAGGCCTAATTTTTTACTCTAATTATGATTCACCTAAGGCAAAACAGATGCAATCAAGTGCAAAAGTCGCCGCAAACTTTCTTTGGCTTCCCCTTCAAAGACAAGTTCGAATTCAAGGAATAATTGAAAAAGCCTCAGCTCAATTATCTGATGAATACTTTAAATCTCGCCCTCGAGGAAGTCAGATTGGGGCCATCGCTTCTCCTCAAGGGAGTGTGGTGAAAAACCGTGAAGAACTCGAGGAGAAATTTAAAAGCTGTGAATTAAAATATCAGGGTCTTGAAATTCCACGTCCTAGCAATTGGGGTGGATTTATTATTAAGCCGACACTCTGGGAGTTCTGGCAAGGTAGAGAAAACAGGATGCATGATCGTATCTGTTATCGAAAAGTGGGTAGCGATTGGATTAAGGAGCGCTTGGCACCATAGGTGAATGCCTGGCCACCCATCTCCAAGCATGAGCGATTGAGGCGCCCCAGAGAATCCCAACAATAATATCCAAAGGGAAATGGACAGCAAGATAAATGCGACTATAGGCCACGAGGAAAACGATAAAATAAACAGTGAAGCATATTCTCTTTTGATCTTTTACAAATCCCATTAAAAAATAAGTAAGGGCCATTGAGTTCGCTGCATGGGAGGAGAAGAAGCCATATTTTCCACCACAGCGTTGCCCAAAATTATTGATGAGAGAGTCAAATTCGGGCATTCTGCAAGGTCTCAATCTTTGAAAGAAAATCTTAAATATATGTGAAGTGGATGTATCCACAACAGCTAGAAGCAAGAGGGCTAAAATGAAAACGGGAAAAAAACTCTTTCTCCCAAGCTTCTTTGTGACGATCCACATAAGAATAACTGAAAGTGGAATCCAGGGTAGAAAGCTAGAAAAGAAAACCATCACAGGATTGAGAAGTGAGAAATTCAAGCCATTCAAAAAAAGGAAGACATCTCTTTCGATGGGATGAACACCCATAACTAAAGACTTCCTAGAGATTTTTTTAAACGAAGACGAATCACATTGATGACGGCTTCAAAAATAATATTTTTCCCCATCTTTGATGCTCCTTCAGTACGCTCCCAGAAAACGATAGGAACTTCCTTGCATCTAAATCCCTTGCTCCAAACTTTATATTTAAGTTCAATTTGAAAAGCATAACCAACAGAGAAAATCTTTTTTAAATTTAAATTCTGTAAGGCTCTAGCTGTGTAGCCATTAAAACCACCGGTTGGGTCATAAAACGGAATTCCTGTTATGATTCGAGTGTAAAGAGAAGCTCCATAAGAGAGCAGTAAGCGACTAAATGGCCAATTCATAATTCTAATGCCATTGACGTATCTTGAACCCACAACCAATTCATTGTCATCGAGAGTAGAAAACATCATCGCTAAGTTTTCTGGGTCATGCGAGAAATCGCAGTCCATGGTTACAACTTTATCAAACTTGTTTTCTAGGGCCCAACCAAACCCCATGATGTAAGCCGTTCCTAGTCCGAGCTTTCCCTTTCTTTCATGCAAATGAATAAATGATTTCGACGCTTGAAGTTCTTTAACAATTGAAGCAGTGCCATCAGGAGAGCCGTCATCAATAATAAGAAGCTCGGTGCCTGGCGCAGTACGTTCGATCTCGTGAATCATTTTATTTATATTCCCGCGTTCATTATAAGTGGGAATGATGACAAGATTACGAGACAAGAGTGGGTCCTTTTGAGAGAATACTGGCACATGATTTCACGCACTAAAGTTTTTGACAAGATTCAAGCTCACTTCTATCCCATACTTCTCTTGGTGAGCAATCTCCTCGTTGCGTTTGGAACTGAGTTGGCCCACGATGAAGCCTATTACTGGCTTTTTTCCAAGAATCTTGCTTGGGGCTATTTCGATCATCCGCCTATGACTGCCTGGATAATTGCTTTAACCTCATGGATACCTGGCGAAATTGGTGTTCGCTTAGGGTATATTGTCCTCGTTCAGTTTTCAGCTTGGCTCATCTCTAAACTTGTTCCAAAAGAAAATAGTTGGTTTGTGTGGTACGGCTTTAATGCATTTCCACTCCTCGCCTTCAGTGGAGTTTTTGCCATTCCCGACGGACCACTTGTCATACTTAGCTGCCTTTGGCTTTGGAGTCTTTTTCAGTTTTTGAAAAATGAGAATGCTAAGTCCATATCACTTATTGCTTTTACCACCTCTGCCCTACTCTATAGCAAATATCACGGAATACTTTTTGTTGTGGCCACAGTGCTTGCGCTTCCAAGGCTTCTCAAAGATTACCGGTTCTGGATTGCTGCAATTTTCGGAGGAGCCCTCTTCTTGCCTCATGTCTATTGGCAATGGGATCATGGGTTTTCGACTTTTAAATATCATGTTATAGATCGCCCCAAAGTCGGTTTGGGTTGGAAGCAGCCCCTTGAATATATCGCCCTCCAAATATTTCTTCCTGGAATATTTGTTGGACCTTGGCTGTGGAAAAAACTAGTTTCACTTAAATCAAAGAGTGAGTTTGAAAGAAGTCTTAAGTTTATGGCCATTTTTGTTCCGGCCTTCTTTTTTCTTTCGACCTTCAGTAAAAAAGTGGAAGCCAACTGGACTGTCGCTGCAGGTATTCCCCTCATATTATTTTTGGCCCTAAGAAATCTAGAATGGGCTAAAGCGAGGAGCTTTAGAATATTGGCTGGAATTGGAATATTTATCGTCGTTCTTTCAAAGGTGATAATAACCATTCCAGCGAGCTCAAAATTAATAAAGAGAGTGAATGAATTTCACGGATGGGAGAGATGGGCTCAATCTATTGAGGAAAAAACACCTGGATGTCATTTGGCCGCGAATAGATATCAATTTGCCTCAAAGTTGAGTTTTTACCTTAAGAAAAACGTGCCTTCTCTGAATGTAGGGTCCCGACTGAATCAGTTTGAATACTGGGACTGGGATAAGAGTCTACCAAACGATAACGTATGCTGGATCACGAATTCAGCGCTCTATAATGGTGAGGAGACGGTCGCACCTGGAGAAAATAAATTTATTATTGTAAGAGGAATTTCATTGAGTGAAATCCTTTCACATAAGACAATTGAGTTATGAAACTTCAGCTGAATTTAAAAGATACCTTTAATCGAGTTTGGCTACTCTGTATTTTGCAAAGTCTCTTTGCGGTATTTGGTTTTTGGGGCGAATCCTTAGCGGGACGTTTTGTCCTGAACTTAACATTTGTGGCCCAGTTCGCATTATTGATTGTGACGCTGAATTTTCATTTAAGAGCACTCAAAAATCTTTTGAATACTTTTTGGAGCCTCACTATCATTTTGCTTTTGTTTTATAGCGTTGCTTTTTTTAGAAATGCTTTAATTCTGGATAATTCTCTGACTGCCATTTGGTATTTCTTTGCTATCCTGTCTCTCGCTTTAGCGGCTTGGCAAATCTCTTCACCCCTCTATTATCCAATGGTGCAATGGTGGGAATATGATTTTAGATTTCGTCCTGACATCAGAATTTGGGTCGAGCTTGGGGATTCAGGTCACAAAGCACGTCTCACAGATCTAAGGCGTGGTGCTGGTTGTGTGGTGATGTTTTCTGCTATTCCAATAGGCTCATGGATTAATATTTCTACTGATGTAATGTCACAAAAATTCGGCATGAAAGCCCAGGTCGTGAGCCGAAAAGAGCCTATTTTGGGTCGAGCTTTTATTTATGGTGTCCGTTTCGACAGCAATGATCTAGAACAGAGGCAAAGACTTAAACTTCTTTCAAATTATTGGAATGAAAGTAAAAAACTCAAAATTAGATCAAAATTTGATGCCCTTCAGTGAAAAACTTGAGGACCATTTGTGGTTTATGAAGCTCTCTTTGGAGCAGGCCGATCTTGCATGGAAGCTGCAAGAGGTACCTATCGGTGCCGTCATTGTGGATAGCAAGGGAGAAATTCTTGCGAGGACACATAACTTAAAAGAGACAGCGCACGATGCCTGCGGGCATGCAGAAATTCTTGCAATCCAAGAAGCTTCAAAAAAATTAAATTCTTGGCGACTAAACGATTGTCGACTTTATGTCACTCTAGAGCCATGCCCCATGTGTCTCTCTGCGATCGGTCAAGCGCGACTGTCTCAAGTTATATTTGGAGCTTATGATAGAAAAGGTGGCGCTATAAGCTTGGGCTACCCTCTCCATAATGATCAAAGACTTAATCATCGCTTCTCTGTGATGGGTGGAGTGATGCATTTCGAATGTTCTAAACAGTTATCAGATTTTTTTAAACAGCGAAGGGCTTCTCACGGCTCAGTCTAAATAGACATTTTTATGTCTACATGTTAAAAAAATTATCCATCTCATCTTGTTCTTTTGCGGAGAATTGTCCGAGTGGTTGATGGAGCACGCTTGGAAAGCGTGTAACGGTCAAAAGCCGTTCGAGAGTTCGAATCTCTCATTCTCCGCCATTTATATTTGATCTCTCGCTGGATAAACCTGCTTTATATCTTTTCTTGCTTCTCTTAGTTTAGCCAAATCGATTTTATATAGAGTGAGCTCCTCATCAAGGGAGCTAAGAGTCTCTTCTTTGTGAGGAAAATATCTATTTTCCGGAGTGAAAAGATAATTTCTTCCCACATATGAGTGCCAGGGAGCATCTTTCTTGCTTGAGGCCCCAGTCATAACCACATAAGACATATTTTCAATGGCCCTTGCATGTGAAGTGATGCGAACGCGATTCATTCCTTCTACGTCATCTGTTTGTGAGGGAACGAATATCACCTCTGGATTCATTTTTGAAATTTTAAGACTGATTCCCGGAAACTCGGCATCGTGACAGGTGAGGATCACAAAGTTGAAATCATCTGTCTTATAAAGAGTGATTTCCTTGCCTCCTACAAAAGAATGCTTTTTCTCCCAAGGGGTGGGTTGGATTTTGTCTTGGAAATGGACCTTGCCTTTATTTGATATGAAGAGAGCGCGATTTTTGTAAGAGTTTTTTTCTGTCACGATAAAACTTGCGCCAATGACATTGATAGAATTTTCTTTTGCATAATCTGCAACTCGCTTCACAAACGAGTCACTATATTTTGCAGCAGCATCAAGGAGCATGGGGATGTTCTCATCCTTGGGATTTCCCGGAAACATATCTAGCACTACGAGCTCCGGCAAAAGAAGGTAATCCGCACCTTTCTTGCGAGCCTCGGCCATTACTTTGCCCAAGTGTTGAGTGTGTTCAATAATGTGGTTGTCTCCGCTAATTTTTAAATTTAGTGAAGCAACAGTGATTAATTGTTTATTTGTTGCGTGACTCGAGGCGCAAGCCCCAAGTGTAAAAAGAAATACAAATATTAATAATTTCATCACGTCTCCGATCGTGCGCGTTAGAATGAGAGACTATTATATCGCAAGTGTGCCTTTGACATAAACCTCTGAGACACTTTAGGATGTCCTCGGTCTGGGCCAGATGATCCAGCTGCCATAAACTCCGCCAGGTCGGGAACGAAGCAACGGTAGTGGATTGGTTGGTTGTGTTTGGTTCCAGGCCACTAATGTCACAATGATTGTTTAGTCTCTCTAAAATCATCTTACTTTCGCTCTTTTCTCTCTATTATTGTGCAGTCGCGCATTGACGCTAGCACCACACTCCCCTATTTTGTGGCCTCTTTGACGTCCTGTGATTTTGGAGACTTATGTCATATCAGGTCCTTGCCAGAAAATGGCGACCTAAACGTTTCGAAGAAGTGGTTGGCCAAGAGCATGTTACGCGCTCTCTGCAGAACTCACTTAAATCTGGAAAACTAGCTCACGCCTATCTATTTACAGGTACGCGAGGAGTTGGAAAGACATCTATCGCACGTCTCTTTGCGAAAGCTATTCGATGTGAAAATAGATCAAGCGACATGAACCCATGTCTTCAATGTATTTCATGCAAAGATATTGAAGCGGGAAATTCTCTCGATTATTTAGAAATCGATGGAGCCTCAAATAATAGCGTCGACAATATTCGCGAACTTATTGAAAACGTAAGATACCTACCAGCTCGCGGTGCTTATAAGCTTTACGTTATCGATGAAGTGCACATGCTCTCAACGGCAGCTTTCAATGCACTCTTAAAAACTCTTGAAGAGCCACCAGCGCACGCATTGTTTGTCTTTGCGACAACTGATGCCCATAAGCTATTGGGTACAGTGCTTTCAAGATGCCAGCGATTTGATTTTAAGAATGTCACTCTTGATGTTTTGGCTAAGCATATAAGATTTATCGCTGACCAAGAGAAGATTGTTTTTACGGATCCTTCTCTTGTTTTAAAGTTAGCAGAATACGGCAAGGGTTCAGTTCGAGATACATTATCCTTGTTTGATCAAGTGTTGAGTCTTGCGGGTGAGAATTCTATTAGCGAGTCGGTTTTTTATCAATCTCTCGGGTTAGCGAAAACTGGTGCAATTAGAGATTTGATAGGATTTATCTTATGTGAAAACCCAAGTGAAACTTCGGCTCTTTTTCAAAATCTTCTTCAAGAAAATATTGAACTTAAAAGAATCATCGATCAGATGCTTGAGTCGTTTTATTCAATTATCCAGAAGATTGATAACTCTGCAGAAGTTTATCAAGAAAATCTACTTCCGGAAAATGCGCTCTCGGGTATTACCTACTCAGAATTATTTTGGATATATGAAACCTTCACTAAAGATTGTGGCTGGGCCCTTTCTAGTCCTGCTCCTGAGAAGGTGGTCGATCTCGTTTTGCAAAAATTAGCGAGAAGAAGACAAATGCTCTCTCCGGATAGAGCTGTTATTAAAAATGAAAAGCCATCAGTTAAGATTGCGCCAGCCAAAGTTGTTTCAAAGCCTAAAGAATTAAGTCCAAAAATTGAGATGTTGATCGAAGCAATGAGTGATGCTCCAACGATTAAGGCAAACCTAGAGTTAGGTGATTTCTTAAAAAAGCCTGAGCTTGTTGAGGGTACAGTCTATTTAACGATTGGCTTTCCCGAAGAAGAAAGCATGCCAATGGATTACCTTCAAGACTTAGAAGTGGCCCCAAAGCTTCGTCATTACGCTGCAAAGTTTTATGGCGTTGAAGAAACTAAAATTAATATTAAGTATGAAAAAGTAACAGCTGAGGAGATGGAGAGAACTGGCTTCTCTACTGTTCATCAGCGAGAAATGAGAAAGCAACAAAGTGAATTAGAAGATCGTCGGGGAAAAATTTTAAATGATCCCTTTGTTAAAGAAGCGGAGCGCTTGTTTAATGCAAAAGTGGATAAAGTCATTTTAAAGGATCAAAAGCTATGAAAGATTTAGGCGCAATGATGAAACAAGCCCAACAAATGCAAGCCAAAATGGCGAGCTTGCAAAATGAATTAGCAGAAAGAGAAGTTGAAACTTCTGCTGGTGGTGGCGCTGTGAAGGTGAGAGTAAATGGAAAACAAGAATTACTCTCAATTAAAATTTTAAAAGAAGCTGTAGACCCTAACGATGTTGAAACACTTGAAGAGCTTGTTTTTACGGCGGTTAATCAAGCTTTAAAACAATCTCAAGATATGGTTACAAATGCGATGTCGAAAATTACTGGCGGCATGAAATTGCCTGGAATGTTTTAATGATTGATTTACCTCAAGTTGTAAAAGAGGCTGTCTCAGTTCTTGGTAAGTTGCCAGGAGTTGGAGAAAAGTCTGCTCTTCGCATGGTTACGGCCATGACGAAATGGCGTCTTGAGGATTTGCAGAAATTTTCAAAGGCCACGGGTTCCCTTGTGAATCTCAACGAATGTGAAGAGTGTGGGATGTGGACAGATGAGAAAATTTGCTCACTCTGTTTAGATCCTAAACGTGCTGATGCGAATGTTCTTTGCGTGGTCGAGCAAGTTTCTGACTTGTTGGCCATTGAGAAGAGCGGTCAGTTCAAAGGAAGGTTTTTAGTTTTGGGTGGAGTTCTAAATCCATTATTAGGAATTGGACCCGACCAACTAAGAATCAATAAGTTGTTGGACATCGTCGGATTACACAAGACACAAGTGGTTGTTTTAGCTCTTAATCCAAGTATTGAGGGTGATGCGACATGCGCCTACATTAAGCATGTTCTTCCAAATGAGATTAGTGTCGAAAGAATCGGTTTTGGGATGCCGATTGGTGGAAGCCTTGAATACTTAGATCCGATGACAATTGGTAAAGCATTAGAAAACAGGAAAAGTTTTTAATGATTAACGGACAAACACACGCTCATATCTCTGATTTTATGAATAAGCATTCAGTACCAGTGGGACTGAGATTGTTTGTTGTAAGAACAGATGGGCTTCTCGTTTGGGATGCTCGCCCTGATCAACAATCTCAAGCATTGGCGGCATTGTGTAGTGGTGTGTGGGAAGCGGCCGGAGCAATGGCCAAGGTTGCGGGACAAGGCGAACTTCAAGATTTTCGATTCGTTTTTGACAGCACAGATCGTGGAGTTTTTATTTTTCCAATGTTCAACAAAAAGCAGCCGTTTTATCTGGCTGCTATTTATGAGAGATGTGTGAATCCTGCTTTGTTAAAAAGACAAGTTCACTCACTTGGGGAAAAGCTTTGTCGTTACTTAGACAGCCTTCCTCAGCAAAGATCCGTGCAAGTCAAAACGATTAAGCGCGAAGGTTATTTATTCAGCGACATTTCTGATGCAGAAATGGATCGCTTATTTGGGATATAAGATGTCTTTTGTAAATTATCATACTAAGGAAATTAACTGTAAGATTGTTTACTATGGCCCGGGCCTAGGTGGAAAAACGACAAACATTCAGTGGATTTATCAGAAAACAGCGGCTGGCAATAAAGGTCAGATGGTTTCATTAAATACTGAAAATGAGAGAACTCTTTTCTTTGATTTTCTTCCTTTAGACCTTGGAGAGATTCGTGGCTTCAAAACGAGATTTCATCTTTACACAGTTCCTGGTCAAGTCTTCTACGAAGCGAGCAGAAAGCTCATTCTTAGAGGTGTTGATGGACTTGTTTTTGTTGCCGACTCTCAGGTTGAAAGAATGGAGGCTAATCTTGAGTCTCTGCAAAGCTTAGAAAAAAATCTTTCCGACCAAGGCTACGATGCTGGTCGAGTGCCTATGGTTATGCAATGGAATAAGAGAGATTTGCCAAACATTGTTCCAGTTAGTGATTTATCAAAACAATTAAACAAACGTCATCTTCCTGAGTTTGAGTCTGTGGCATTCAAAGGTGAGGGCGTTTTTGAAACTTTAAAAACAATTAGCAAAATGGTTCTGCTCAATATTAAGGGCGGACTCGAATAACAAAAAGGAGTGGCCCAATGGCACCCGTTAAGAACAAACCGTTAACGAAGAAACAACTCGATCAATTAAAGGAGAAGCTCTTAGAAGAGAGACAGACTTTAATTCAAAGCGCTTCGGTAAATGCCGAAGAGTTAGGGTTAACTACAAATGTTGATGTAAGTGATGAAGTTGATGCTGCTGTAGCCGACTATGAAGGTTCACAGATGTTACGTTTTAAAAATCGTGAGCTCTTTTACATAAAGAAAATTGAGAAAGCCCTAAAGAAGATTGATGCAAATGAATATGGTGAGTGCACTGAGTGTGATGGAATGATTAAGTTTGAAAGACTCTTGGCACGACCAACTGCAGATCTTTGCATTCAGTGCAAAGAAGAGGCAGAGCGCGAGGAATCATCAAATATCTATGGTCGCATGTCTAAATCCATGGGCAAAACGATTGATCTCTCTTCTGGAGCAGCGGCTAGATAATGAATAAGAAATTAGCAGTCATAGGCGGAAGTGGGATTTATAAGCTTGATGGAATTAAGCTTAATGCCCAAAAAGATGTGGAAACACCTTTTGGTCATCCGAGCGCCGCAGTTATGGAAATGGAAGTCGAGGGAGCTTCTTTCTACTTTCTTCCAAGACATGGCATCGGTCATCATACTTCACCTTCTGAGGTTAATTATCGCGCCAATATTTATGCTTTAAAATCTCTTGGCGTTGATACGATTGTTAGCATTTCTGCTGTTGGCTCACTTCAAGAGCAATATGCTCCAAGAGACTTTGTGCTTCCTGATCAATTTATTGATTGGACTAAGGGCTTAAGAAAGAGAACATTTTTTGATGAGGGAATGGTCGGGCATGTGTCTACGGCATACCCAATCGAGAAATCTCTTCAGTCTCGCATTTATGAAATTTGCTCAGAGGCACGAGTTAAAACGCATCTTGGTGGAAGTTATGTTTGCATTGAGGGCCCACAGTTTTCATCAAGAGCTGAATCTCAGATTTACAGATCATTCGGCGCCTCTATTATCGGAATGACAAATGTCCCTGAGGCTTATTTGGCCAAAGAGGCGGGAATCGCTTATGCCACAATCGCCATGGTTACAGATTATGATTGTTGGAAAGATGAGCATTGTGAAGTTTCTGAGATTATGAGCATCATGAAAGATAACTATGTGAGCGCTCAAAAAGTTGTAACGAAGCTCATCCCAAGTCTTGTTAAAAAACCAATCAGTTTTGTGCCTGAAAACAAATATGCCGTCATAACTGATCCTTCAAAACTCACTGATCGTCACAAGAAAATTTTGGAAGTAGTATTAAAGTGAGCGAAACCTATCTGCCTCATGTCTCAGTATTGCTTGAGGAGTGCCTCAATGCACTTGCTGTAGGGGCAGGGGGGATCGAGGTCCCCCTGTTTGCTGACCTGACTTTCGGTGGCGGAGGTCATAGTTCTGAAATTCTTCGCCGATTTCCAAATGCAAAGCTCATCGCGTTTGATCAAGACATAGAAGCTATTAATAACGGAAAATTGCTGCTTGAGAAAAACGGTTGGAGTGATCGTGCCATGTTAGTGCATGCTAACTTCGATCAACTGGAAAGTTGGTTTAACCTCAATAATCCCGGAAAATTCAACGGAATTCTTGCTGATCTTGGCGTCTCTTCCCACCAATTTGATGCCTCCGAGCGAGGTTTCTCTTTCAGATCTGACGCCCCTCTCGACATGCGAATGGATTCTACTAATGCTTCCGTGGAAACGGCGGCGGATATTCTAAACACGCTCCCAGAGGAAGATTTGGCGAATTTGATTTTCAAGTTTGGTGAAGAGAGGCTTTCAAGAAGAATCGCTGCTCGCGTTTGTGAATTTAGAAAAACTAAAAAGTTGAGCACAACGGGCGAATTAGAAGAGATCTGTTTTTTATCTTATCCATCGGGGCAAAGACACAAGGGTGCTCACCCAGCGACGAGAACTTTTCAGGCCCTAAGAATTGCGGTTAACGACGAGCTTGGATCATTGGAGAGAATGCTTTCTGCTTTACCTAAACTTTTGGCGGATGGTGGAACTGGAGCGATTATTAGTTTCCATTCTCTTGAAGATAGAATTGTTAAGCATACATATAAAGAAATAGTGGCGAATGAACAGAACCGCGTTATGATATTAACTAAGAAGCCTATTGTTCCTACCGAGCGCGAAGTGGATATTAACCCGAGGGCAAGGAGTGCCAAGCTTAGGGTTCTGCGACGGATGGAAAACCATGGAGGGTTAGATGGCTTTAAGAAACAAAAAAAACCTTGGGTGGAAAGATAATAAAGTATTACAGACTTTAATTCAGCCACGCGTATTACCATTTACATTAACATTTTCTTGTATGGCCGTCTTGTTCGTGACTATCAGGATGAAGTCAATCGAGCAGGCTTACCAGCTAGACGGATTAGCAAACGCCATGGATAAAGCGATTGTTGAAAACAAGGAAATTAAAGCGCAAAGGGCACGGATGCTCTCAGTGCAACGACTTCGTGAATATGCGGAGAAGTTTAATCTGAAAGAACCAGGCCCTGAGCAAATCATCCTTATTCCCTAAGCATATGGATGTGCTTAGTATAGGGGGCCTGTGAAAATTAGAATTCAATCAACTTTTTTTGTATTCCTCATACTCTTTGGCTTAGTTGCCACTAAAGCATTTTATGTTCAGGTAGTTCAAAAAGACAGATTGCTTGCCTATGCAAGAAGTCAATTCATGAGGGAGACTCGTGAATATCCTAATCGAGGAAGCATCACTGATAGAGACGGCAATCCTTTGGCGATTAATGTTCAAACATGGAATCTCTATACTTTTCCAAAAAAGAAAGGGCCAGGCTTTCAAAATCAAATTAAAGAACTCTCTAAAATTGTTCCTGAATTGAGCTATACAAGTCTCTGGTCAAAAGTAAAAAATAGAAGCAAATACACTTGGCTTGCAAGAAGAGTAAGGCTCGATGATGTTCAAGTGAAAAAAATTAAAAAACTTGATGTCATACACCTTGAAGAGCATAGCACTCGTGTCTATCCGAATCATGAGCTCTCCTCACAAATTCTAGGATTCACCGGTATTGATAATGTCGGTATGGCAGGAATTGAAAGAATAAAAAACAAAGAGCTTAGGGGTGAAGCTCAGTTAGTAAGATATCATCGTGACGCGAAAGGCAGACCTGTTAAATATGAGCAAATTGAAACAACTGCGGCCCCAGCTCAAGACATCGTGCTTTCTGTTGATAAAGAGCTTCAAGCAGTAACAGAGAGATACTTAAAAGAAGCAGTCCTTCATCACAAGGCTTTGCGTGGCGGTGCTGGAGTTATGGATGTCGAAACGGGAGAAATCCTTGCGATGGCGAATTGGCCCTCATTTGATCCCAACGAAATTCAACAATCACCAGTGGAAAATAGAAAACTGGCATTTGTCACTGATCCCTTCGAGCCTGGCTCAATTTTCAAATCTCTCACTATCGCAGCAGCTATTGAAAATAATGTTGCTACACCTAATAAGAAATATTTTTGTGAATTTGGAAAAATGCGAGTGCAAAACCACACAATTAGTGAGGCTGAGAATGATCACAAGCATAAGTTTGAATGGCTTACCGTAAGTGAAATTTTAAAGTATTCGTCAAATGTAGGCACCACAAAGATCGCATTTGATATGAAGTTTCCCAAGCTTCAATCCACATTACAAAAATTGGGTGTGGGAGAGAAAACTGGAATTGAATACGCTGGAGAATCAAAAGGCATTATGACCAATGCTAAAGAGGTTAAGCCGTTAAGATTATCCAATATAAGTTTTGGCCACGGAGTAGCAACGACTGGGATTCAGATGCTAAGAGCTTATGCGGCTTTTGCAAATGGAGGATATTTAATTAATCCAACATTTATTAAGTCTGAAGAGAGTCAGATAGTTCCAGAGAACAGGGTAATCAGTCAGAAGACTTCAGAACAAATGACAGCAATGCTCTATAAAGCGGTTGAGGACGGAACTGGTACAAGTGCTAAAATCCCCCATTATGCAATCGCTGGTAAAACGGGTACCGCACAGAGAGTTTCTCCTAAAGGTGGCTATGACGGATATATTGCGAGCTTTGCGGGTTTTCCAGTCAATGTGAATAAGAGATTTGTGGTCTTGGTTTATGTCGATAACCCAAAGGCTAATGGCTATTATGGTGGTGTTGCCGCGGCCCCAGTATTCAAAAAAATTACGCAATATCTTTTATATAAGAAAAAAGATTTCTCAAAGTTTGCTCACTATAATCCCGAATCTAATGAGAAGAATCTGGATTCTGTCACAATGGCGCAATCCTCTAACACGAGAAGAAGTGTTGCTTCGGGAAGAATGCCTAATTTTATAGGAATGGATAAAGCTTCAGCTATAGAGTTGGCCGAAAAATTACGTCTACAAATTGAGCTCACGGGTTTTGGTATTGTGACGAAACAAACACCATCCGCAGGCGAGTCAATTGCAGAGGCTAAAGAAATTAGACTTCAGTTTCACCCACCTTCGCATGAAGAATGATTATACGAAATATATTCTTATTGGTGAGCCCACTTTAATTGATGGATGCCTGTCTCTAGACTGGAGAATCGAGCAAAGTTCAAATCAGAAAATAATCGTGTATCAACTCGGTTTGAATTCAGAGGCGCAAAAAAAATTACAAACTCAACTTCAAATTCATCAACCAGGACTTCTGGTTTTGAACAACAAACCCACCTTTGAAGTGAATTGCCCATATTTGGTTATACGTAATGAATTTTGGATGGCATTCCAAGAAATGCTTTGTGATCAGTTTTTTCCAAAAAATGAAAAAATTAAGTTTGTTGGAATCACTGGAACAAATGGAAAGACAACCACAGCTGACTTGGCACTTCAAATATTGAGGCAACTAAATATAGAGGCTATTTCAATCGGCACTCTGGGGGTTAGAAAAAACAATTTGACCATTGAGGAAATTGGTTTAACAACACCAGGATACATACAACTAAGAAAAATTATTTTTGATCATGGAAATAAATGTGACGTTATTGTGATGGAGGCGAGCTCTCATGCGCTTCAGCAAGAAAGGTTGTTTAACATTAATTATTCAGTTGCGGCCTGGACAAGCTTCACTCAAGATCACCTGGATTATCATAAAACAATGGATGAATATTTCCGCTCGAAAGAGTTAATACTGAGTCATCTCGGCAAAGACGGGAAATTATATGTGCCTTCTGAGCAAAATGAAATTCTAAAAAAACTCTCAAAATACAAAAATGTATTTCCTGCAGATGACATTAAAGAAGAAATTAAAAAAAGGCTTCCACCTTTCTTTAAATCCAAATTTAATCTGGAAAATCTCGCCTGCTCTCTTGCGATCATAAAAGAGTTGGGTTTCTCTGATCAATTAATTCGTTTTGAAGAGTTACTTCCCCCACCAGGAAGATTCTTTATTAAAGAATGGAATAAGAGGAAAGCCATAGTCGACTTTGCCCACACACCAGATGCTTTAGAAAATATCATTAAAGCCATAAAAGAGTCGTTTCCGAACGATAAATTAAAAGTACTCTTTGGTTGTGGTGGTGATAGAGATAAAACGAAACGTCCACTAATGGGTGAAGTGGCTTCTCGTTTTGCTGATGAATTGATTATTACAAGTGATAATCCCAGGACAGAGGATCCGAGCCTCATCATTGATGACATCATTGCGGGTTTAAATAAAAATGTTAAATTTGTTAAAATTGTAGAGAGAAAACAAGCAGTTCATGAATCTTTAAGTGATCTCCAAGAGGGTGAGATATTGCTTCTCGCGGGTAAAGGTCACGAGGATTATATTATTTTAGGAACGAATAAGATTTCCTATAGTGATATTGAGGAAGTTGAAAAGTTTGCTGAAAAATCAAAGGGTCAATCATGATTAATATGAAGCTTTCTGAAAGTTGTCCATCGTTTAGGGGCGCTTCAAAGCAGATACCTGACACTAAACTCCCTATTTGTGCGGATACCCGATCTTATATAAATCCTTCTTTCTTTGTTGCTTATCCTGGTCAGAGAGCAAATCCGATGAATCATCTGGATTCAATTTTGAGCGAAGGATGTCCCATCGTTGTGTTCCAGGAAAGTGAAGAGAACAATAAGATTTCGATCAATCTGCAGTCTAAATATCCTTCAACTCTTTTTATAAAAGTTAATGATGCGGTTGCTTTTACTCAAGAGCTCGCACTGGCCCATGTTAAGCAATGGAAAAAATCCTACCAGGGGAAGATCTTTGCCATCTCGGGCTCTAATGGGAAAACAACTCATAAAGAAATGCTTTCATTTCTTTTAAAAACGGTGATGCCAGAAGAGGTCGTTGCAACTGAGAAGAATCATAATAATCACCTCGGCGTTCCACTCACACTTCTTCGAATTAGTGAAAAGACAAAAGTTTGTGTTCTTGAGCTTGGAAGTAATCATCCAGGTGAAATTAAAGTTTTGTGTGATCTTTCACATCCTGATTGTGGGTTGGTGACAAATATCGGTGCCACTCATCTTGAATTTTTTGAAACCGAAGAAAATGTCTTTAAAGAAGAGGGATATCTCTATTACGGAATGGATCCACAAGGTATGTTTTTTCAAAATATGGATGATGTCTTTCTTAGTAAGCTCCCCAAGAGAAATGGAACGATAACATTTTCCTCTAAGGCCAAGGCAGATTTGACTTATCTTGCAAGCGAAGGTGAGGTTGAGATTAATGGAGTATTGGGACATGAGATTTTAAGAAATAAATTTTTAACAGGAAGCCATAATCTTACGAACATGGCGACAGCGTGGGCCATTGCAGTCAGTCTGTTTCCCGATAAGCGCGGTGTTTTAACGGCTGCCGCAAGCCTCTTTAGGCCAACACCCAATAGATCTGAGTGGAAAGATTTCCATGGAAAGAAAATCTACTTGGATGCATATAATGCAAATCCAAGCTCAATGAAAGTAGCTGTGAGTGGTTTCTTTGAGTGGCTCCAAGCTCATAAAGTTTCGGAGACGGATTCATTGCTAGTTCTTGGTGATATGAATGAATTGGGCACAAATGCTTCTCGCTATCACAAAGAAGTGGGAGAATTTCTTAAACAGTGGCCTCATGCGCATTGCGTTTTTATAGGACGCTACGCATCTGATTATCTCGCGGGGCGAGGTTCTGGAACCTGTTACCCCGAAGTCACTAAATTTAAAGGTGATGAGTGGAATCACCTCACGCATGGAAAAAGTTATCTCTTCATAAAGGGTAGTCGCTCTTTACAATTAGAGTCTCTTCTCGGTATAACTTAGGGTTACCCTCTTTCAAGGTCTAACCATGCTTTTTCACTGGCTTTATCCGCTGAGTCAGAATCATCATATTTTGAATTTATTCCGTTATATTACGGTTCGTTCATTTATTGCATTTCTGGTCGGAATTATCGTTTCTATTTTTTGGGGCAAGCGATTTATTGCGCTCATGAAGTTACGTCAATTTGGTCAAAGTATTCGTGAAGATGGACCTGAGTCACACAAAAAGAAAAAAGGCACTCCTACATTTGGTGGCGTTTTTATTATTGGCTCAACTGTCGTCGCCTGTTTGGTTTGTGGCAATTTTGTAAGCTTTCCGTTTCTCATCAGTCTCTTCGTGATGATGAGCTATTTCTTTCTTGGTTGGTTGGATGATTACCTCAAGGTCTTGCTAAAAAACTCAAAGGGTGTTTCTGCCAAACAGAAACTTGTCTGGCAATTTGCGACAGCTGGAATTGCTGCTTACGTGATGATTAAGTGGAATGTGACTGATTCAAACTTGTATCTCCCTTTCATTAAGGGCGCCGTTATTGATCTGGGTTGGTGGTACGTACCCTTCGCAGCACTAGTGATCGTCGGAACAAGTAATGCTGTGAATTTAACTGACGGACTGGATGGACTTGCTATTGGCCCAGTTATCATTTCTGCTTCTACTCTGGGTCTTTTGGCTTATGTGGCTGGCCACAGTGAGTTTTCACAGTACCTTCTCATTCCATACGTTCCTGATGTTGGTGAGAACCTAGTCCTAGTCGGTGCGCTCGTTGGCGCCGGTGCAGGCTTTCTTTGGTATAATTCATACCCTGCAGAAATTTTTATGGGCGATGTGGGCTCACTTTCTCTTGGTGGTGTGCTTGGAACGATGGCCGTTTTAACAAAGAATGAATTTTTATTTGTGATTGTTGGCGGCATTTTTGTAATAGAAGCCGTCTCAGTAATTCTTCAGGTCGCATCTTATAAAACAAGAAAAAAACGGATCTTCCGAATGGCCCCGATCCACCACCATTTTGAATTGGCTGGTTGGCCCGAAACTAAAGTTATCGTTCGTTTTTGGATTATAAGTCTCGTGCTTGCAATCCTTGCGCTCGCATCTTTAAAACTACGTTAAGAGGATATTTATGGAACAGTATAAAGGCAAAAAAGTTCTTGTCGTGGGCCTTGGTAAAACAGGATTCGCCTTAATCAATTTATTCAACCAAATCGGTTGCGAAATTAAAGTTACTGATATTAAGCCCATCTTTGATTTGAATAAACAGGTCAAACGCTTAAAGAAAATAAATCCAAATCCAACAATGACTTTAGGTGAACACCGCGAAGAAGATTTTATTGAAGCTGATGTTGTTGTTTATTCTTCCTCTGTAGACCCTAATCTTCCTCAGTTAAAAGTAGCACGTGAGCAAGGAAGAGAAGTCTACAGCGATTTCGCTTTTGCGTACGCTAACTGTAAAAAGCCAATCATAGCCGTCTGTGGAAGTTATGGACGCACAACAATTGCGCACATGATTGCTTATACTCTCAAAGTAGATAAGAAGAATGTATTTGTGGGAGGAACGAGCGAAGAGCCATTCATTAATTTCTTGATGATGCCCAATCGTGATGAAATGGATTATGTGGTTGTTGAGGTTTCACCGCTTCAATTACAAACTGTAAATAATTTTAAGCCTGTCATGGCCATTTATCCAAATCTTGAAGAAAAAGTAATTCCAGGAAGATTTAAGGGTCCAGGTGAATTCCTCGACACAGCTCTTAAGGTTGCTAGAGAACTCGGACCGAATGATTTCTTGGTTGTTAATTTTGATAAATTGGCGGGAAATAGCATTCTTCGTAACTGCCAAGCTCAGACTTTCTGGTATTCGAGAAAGAGCTTTGTGAGTATGGGTGTAATTAATGAAATTCAAGGTACGCATTTCCATGACAAGCGTATCCACTCAAACATTCATTACCATTCAGAGTTTAAAGTCACTGATATGAGAATTGTGGGACAAAATAGTCGTGAGAATGTTCTCTCAGCGATAACGGCTTGTAAGGCATTGAAGTGTTCAGATGCAGCGATTCAATACTGCATTGAAAACTTCCCCGGTATTCAGCACAGACTAGAATTCGTGGTCGAGAAGAATGGTGTGAAGTTCTACAACGATTCAAAAAGTGAAACGATGGATGAGCTTAAAACCAGCCTCGAAGCTTTTAAGGAGCCAGTAATTCTTATCGCTGGCGGTAAAGAGCTTGAGGGTTTTCCATACGATAAGTATTTCGGCGTGATTAATGACAAAGTTCGCTGCCTGGTCTTGGTGGGCGAAGTCAAAGAAAGCATGAACCGCATTTTAGGCGAGGCAACCCAAACGTTCCTGGTTGGATCATTTGATGAGTCAGTTCTTTTGGCCTATCAGAAGAGTAGAACTGGGGACACCATTCTGCTTTGTCCTGGAAACGATGCGACAGATGTGTTCAGAGATTTTGAAGAAAAAGGAAACTACTTCAAAAAACTCATCTTTCAGTTGTGAGTAAGGGCCACACCGCATAAAATGGAAGTATCCGGAAACAAGGATGCTTCCATGAAAACAGATACTGGACTAGAAAAGACAGGCAACTACTTCCTCCTCATAATCGTCATGATTATCTTTTTTGGTATCGTG
>JAIEMA010000035.1 GCA_019752535.1 Bacteriovoracaceae bacterium | reverse complement strand
AAGTTCCAGTTTTGCCAACAACCATTCATGATGTGAGTTATCTCCTGTGCGGTAACGTGCCTTCGCCGATGAGGAAATTTCTCCAAGCACTCCCTGGATTCTTTGATTGAGTCTTAAATTTTCCACATTATAGACGGTCCTAAGATAAACTTGAGTCGCAAGAACTTTGATTTGCCTTTGCATCGTTTCAGCTTCATATTTTCCAGAGTCGGCTTTTTTCTCCGCCACTTCTCCACGTGTACTTAGTTTTCCCGGAAAAGGAAAAGATTGACTGACTTGATAGCGTCTTAGTCCGGCAGCTCCGCCACTGAATGGAACTTCATCAATACCTGCTGCGATAAATGGATCTTCGAGCGTTCGACTTGGATCAATTCTATGCTCAAGGGCCAGTGCCCGTAATCTAGAAGCTTCAATTGTTGGGTTCGAAAGTTGAACTTCCTTAAGATATTCTTCTAACGTAATTATTTGAGAGTAAACATGGTGAATATATATAAACTGCATCAGTGCAACAGATGCAATCAGCCTAAAAGTAGTTTTCAAAAATCATCCTCTCTAAAATTTTCTTTAGGATTGCAGAAATCTCTTCCCAAGAACCTATATTTATCAAGAATATACTAAATGTTTTAGACATATATGATCTAGATCAGTTTTTCAGGCGAATATTTAGATTAGTCTAAGGTTCAGGTAAGGAAAAAAATGTCCAGACAACCAACTGTGGTTTTGAAAAATTCGGGTGAATTTCAACCTTTTTCTAAAGAAAAGCTAGAGCGATCTTTGGCGCACACATGTTTATCTCCCCATGCCTGTGCCGCAGTCGCGGAAGAAGTAGTCCTGGGTATATCTGCCAATCCTACAAGTAATGAAATCTTTGAAAAGACAGCTTCAGCCTTGAAAAGGAAGTCCAAACTTGCTGCCACTCAATACTCTCTTAAGAGATCATTATTTGATCTTGGGCCAGAGGGTCACAACTTTGAAACATTTGTCGCGCGATACTTTGAAAGGCTCAATTACCAAACCTTTGAGTGCGTCACTGTGCAGGGACGGTATGTTACCCACGAAATTGATGTTGTCGCTACGCTTTTAAAAGAAAGGTTGTTTGTGGAATGCAAGTTTCACAACCGCTTAGGAATTAAAAACGATATTAAAGTAGCCTTGTATGTGAAGGCTCGTTGGGATGATGTCAAAGAAGGCCCTGAAGGGAAAACTTTATCTGGTTTTTATCTGGCTTCCAATACTGCCTTTAGTGGTGACGCTCTAATGTATGCCAAAGGGACAGGCTTAAAACTCTTGGGAGTCAATGCCCCTGAAGGGCAATCGTTTCTCAGTCAATTAATAAACCTAAAACTGTATCCAATAACAAGCCTCACCAAAATTGATAAAACGATTAAAAGAGAGGCGATAGCAAAAAAAATAGTTCTCGCCAAAGATCTCCTGGATCACAAGGAATTACTCCTGAGTCTTGGATGTAGTGAGCAAGAAGTAAGTGAAATATGCGAAGAAATTTGCTTTTTAACAAAGGAAAGTTGTGAAAATAAAATTCTGGGGTGCAACTGAGGAAGTAACTGGGTCAATGACCTTTGTCGAATCTCATGGTGAAATCGGAATGGTGGATTGTGGTCTCAGCCAAGGTAAATCTGATTCGGATGAAAAGAACTTTGCATCATTACCTTATTCGCCGAAATCAATTAAAGAAGTTGTGATCACTCATGCTCACCTAGATCATTCCGGCTACCTTCCGAGGTTGGTTAAGAAAGGTTTCCATGGGAGCATCATTTGCACTCAAACAACAGCTGACCTTATAAAGATCATTCTCGATGATAGTGCCTCTATCAACCGTGGGGATGATGAGGCCCTATATGATGCGGAAGACGTAAAAGCGACTCTCAAGCTGCTAAGGCCTGAAAAGTGGAATAATGAATTTATCTTCTTAGGCATGAAAGCAAAATTAATTCCTGCAGGTCATATCTTAGGTGCTTCTTCTCTGCTCATTGAGGCTGAGAAACGAATTGTTTTTTCCGGTGACCTTGGGCGGGCCGATGACTATTTGATACCCGAGCCGGTCTCTTGTCCTCCATCAGATATTGTCATTATGGAATCTACTTACGGAGGCAAGATACGTGCAGGGAATATGTATGATGACATTCTATTGTTCCTAAGAAGAGTTGTAAAAGAGAAGAAAGTCGGAATCATTGCAAGCTTTGCCATGGCGAGAGGCCAGATGCTCATCACGCTTATTGAGCAAGCCTTTCTGGCCCACCCGGAGCTTAAGCTTCCTTTGTATTTTGATAGTCCGATGATGAAAAAAGTAAACGAAGTTTACAAAAAGCACAATGTAATCACGAAACATCCCGTGGAAATGCTAGAGTCGTTGAAAAACGCAGAAGCGCTAGATTTTGCCGGTCAATGGGATACCTTGAAAAAGAAATCTGGACCACTCCTCATCATAAGTTCTAGTGGAATGGTAAGTGGAGGCAGAATCTTCAGGCATCTTCACAATTGGGAGCATGACCCTAATGCAATTATCTTCCTGCCAGGTTATCAAGGTGAAAATACACCAGGTCGAATTTTAAAAGATGGCGGACATACGATTACTGACTCTGAAGGCAAAAGCATAACCTGGGCGGGTGAAGTCCAAAGCTCAGAAGCCTTTTCCTCACATGCAGATCAAAATGAGCTATTAAATTGGGTCAAAGAGGCTCATGCTAAAAATATTGTCCTTATTCATGGCGAGCAGAAAGCAAAAGAATCCTTGAAGAAAAAATTAGCAGAGATTTGTGAATCATCGATTCACATCCCCACCAGGGGTCTAGTCATAGACATTTAATCCAAAGGTCATAGAAAATTTAAAGAGAATGGGATTATTAATTCCCATTCTCTTCCATTCGCTTAAATTTAGAAGTTCTCGTTAGGAGGAATGGGTAGGAACCTTTATTGTTTCTCAACAAAAGTACCTTCAGTGAACTTAACACCCTCATCAAATTCAACTACTGAATAATGGTCGTTCAAGACCTTAGTGATCTTTCCTTCACCAAGCTTTGTTTTTACGCAAGGAGCCCCATAAGCCCCAGAATTACGTCCGCCACCCGCAGTTATATTTTGGCAGTCATTGTAAAAAGCCGTCACCTTGTCACCTTCTTTAACTTCGCCATTTCCCAGGCACACATGAGCTTCAGAGTCGCTAACTTTCATTGCAACACCCCCACGCATCGTTGAGTGAGTAGCACAACCAGTAACGAGAGAGGCCAAAACGATCGCAATAAGACACTTTTTCATAAATTCTCCTTGATAACCATGAGACTACAGACAAAGAAGCATCGATTACATGACCCATATCATGATTTGTGATAATTAAAATGAGATACGCTTTAAATTTTGACTCTGCTTAGCCTTAAAGAGTTTAGGATTACTGAAACTGAACTCAAGCTCATGGCCAAGCTTGCCAGCATTGGACTCATCAGGATTCCAAAGTATGGATAAAGTATTCCTGCAGCGACCGGAACTCCAAGAACATTGTATATGAATGCAAAGAAAAGATTTTGGCGAATACTTCGCATAGTTGCTTTGCTCAAGTGGTGAGCTCGAACGATGCCCATTAAGTCACCTTTAACTAAGGTTACGCTGGCGCTTTCGATTGCTACATCTGTACCTGTGCCCATGGCAATCCCTACATTAGCCTGGGCCAGTCCAGGTGCATCGTTAATACCGTCCCCGGCCATGGCAACAGAAGCACCTTCAGCTTGGAATTTTTTAACAATTTTATTTTTTTCAGCGGGAAGCACTTCAGCTTCAACGGCGTCTATGTTTAATTTCTTGGCCACTGCCTGTGCTGTAAGTTTGTTGTCTCCTGTCACCATTACTACTTTAATTCCTTGGCGGTGAAAATATTCAATTGCTCCTTTCGAAGATCCTTTTATTGGATCTTGTACTGCTAAAATGCCTGCGGGATTTCCATCAACTGCCATTAGCATAACCCCAGCACCTTCAGCTTGAAGCTCACTTGCCATTGCAACTAATTCTGAGGGGTCAACGTCATTGGTACTCAAGAGTTTTTTATTCCCAAGTAGTATGACTTGATTTCCAACAATGCCCCTTACACCCATTCCAGAAAAAGTTTCAAACTTGTCTACTTTCGGAATAGCAATACCTCGCTCCTTTGCGCCCCTAACAATTGCTTCTGCAAGAGGGTGCTCACTAGCTGTCTCAAGACTTGCCGCCAGTTTTACTAATTCATCTTCACCAAAACTTGCAACTGTGGAAACCTTCGAGAGGATCGGTTTACCCATAGTCAGAGTTCCAGTCTTATCAACAATCAAGGTAGTAATCTTTTCCAACCCCTCTAGGGCTTCCGCATTTTTAATTAACACACCAGATGTGGCACCCTTACCTGTTCCAACCATGATTGACATCGGTGTTGCTAGGCCTAGAGCACATGGGCATGCGATAATCAAAACTGCGACCATATTCACAAGTCCATAAGTGAATGATGGTTGAGGTCCAAGGAAGTACCAGCATAGAAAAGTTAGAATCGAAACTACGACTACAATTGGCACAAAGTAAGCAGCGACAGTATCAGCAAGCTTTTGAATAGGAGCCCTACTTCTTTGTGCAAGACCTACCATATCTACTATTTGAGAAAGTAAGGTGTCCTTACCTATACGAGTGGTTTCCATAACAAATCCACCGGCACCATTAACGGTGGCACCTGTGACTTTTGATCCAGGACTTTTTTCTACTGGTACTGGCTCGCCAGTAATCATCGATTCATCTATATTACTTTTTCCTTCAAGCACAATTCCATCTACGGGAACTTTCTCACCTGGTCGAACACGGAGCTTATCGCCAACATTTATCTCATCTATAAGAACATCGACTTCACTCCCGTCGGATCTGATTATTCGAGCTTCTTTTGGCACCAAACCAAGAAGCATTTTGATAGCATTTCCTGTTTGATTACGTGCCTTAAGTTCCAATACTTGTCCCAACAAGACTAGTGTAATGATAACTGCAGCTGCTTCGTAATAAACCGCAACCATTCCATGCATCTTAAAGTCATCAGGAAAAATATTCGGGAAGAGTGTGGCAATAAGGCTATAGACATATGCCACTCCGGTTCCTAATGCTATCAAGGTAAACATATTCAAATGACGACTTAATAAAGATTCCCAGCCACGTTTAAAAAAAGGAAATCCACCCCACAAAACAACAGGTGTGGCCAATATGAATTGTGTAAAAGCCAATAATCTAGAATCAAACTTATGTTGTATTGGTTGGCCTGGAATCAGATCCGACATTGCTAGCAGGAATAATGGGATTGTGAAAACAGCACTCACTTTCAATCTTTTAGTAAAATCTTCTAACTCGGGATTATGTACATCATCCAATGTAATGAGTTCAGGCTCTAGGGCCATACCACATATGGGACAATTTCCCGGTCCTTTCTGGCGAATCTCGGGATGCATGGGACAAATGTAGAATGCATCAATATTTGATATGGCTTGATTCCTGACAGGGGCCTTAACAGAACAACATGAGTGAGCTTTTACCTCACCATGCTTGTAGTGGTTATGATTTTGATGATTAGTATTTTGAGACATAAACGACTCCAAAGAAATAGTTGAAGATTCTAAGACTATGCTCCACCTTCCCTCAGAGGGAAAGTCAATAGCCTCTAAAATTAAGTTATTATCATGTTTCCTTGACCTTTCCTCCATGGGAAAGTTCAGGATATTAAGAAATCAATCGTAAGAGGATCTTATGAATATCGGACAGGTATCAAAATTGAGCAAGGTTAACGCAAAGATGATTCGGAGATACGAGTCAGTAGGCATCATTCCAAAAGCAGGACGAAGTCCATCGGGATATAGACAATACTCTCAACACGATATCCACATTCTTAAGTTTGTGAAGAAGGGGCGACAGCTTGGATTCAGCATGATAGATCTCAAACAATTGGTAAGTTTATGGCGTAACAAAAGCAGGCCCAGCTTACAGGTTAAAAGCATAGCGACTAAGCATGCTGCAGAGCTAGAAAAGAAACTAGACGAAATTCAGGCCATGCTTTTTACGATTAATACCCTCATAAAAAATTGTCATGGTGATAACAGGCCAGATTGCCCTATTTTGGACGAATTAAATTGTCACAAATAGGCACCCTAAATCGTTATATTGGCAAACAAAAGGTAATCATGAAGTACAAACTTTTACTGGGTCTATTTACGACTTTCTTTTCTCTTAGTATTGGTGCGAAAGTTGTTCGTTATGAACTAACAGCCACCAAAGGGAAAATTAATCTTTCTGGTAAGAAGAAGGTTGATTTTGTACTAATGTTAAATGGCTCTATCCCAGCCCCTGTTCTTGAATTTACAGAGGGTGACGAAGCAGAAATTGTCTTAAAAAATGAAATCCCTGACGATGAATTGTCTGTCCACTGGCACGGAATACTCTTAGATCCATACATGGACGGAGTTCCTTACGTTAATACGCCCCCTATTTTCCCCGGGCAGCAATACACCTTCAAGTTCAAAATTCGTCAACATGGTACGTATTGGTATCACTCTCATACAAACGTACAAGAACAAAAGGGAATTTATGGTGCGATCGTTATTCATCCAAAAGAAAAAAAGATCAAATACGATAAAGACTTAGTAGTAGTACTGAGTGATTGGTCTGATGAAAATCCGACACAAATTTTAAAGAATCTAAGAAAGGACGGAGAATACTATCTTTTCAAAAAAAACACGATGAGGTCTTTTTGGGGTGCCTATAAAGCAAAGTCGATGAGAAATTACCTATACAATGAAATGACCCGAATGGGTGGAATGGATTTCTCAGACGTTGGTTACGACGCCTTTTTAATCAATGGTAAAAAGGAATCCACTGACACCGACTTTAAACCAGGTGAGAAAGTTCGGCTAAGAATTATTAATGCTGCTGGCTCCTCTTATTTTTATGTTTCATTAGGTAATAAACCAATGAAAGTCATATCAGCTGACGGTTCTGATATTAAGCCAATAATGGCAAATGAATTTTTGATCGGTATGGCCGAGACTTATGATGTGTTGTTTGAGGTCCCCAAGAACAGAAGTGTTGAATTAAGAGCGACCTCTCAAGACGGAACAGGACATGCTTCTTTATGGATTGGAAGTGGTGAGAAAGTTCCTGCCCCTGATAGAGCACAACCAGACTTGTATATGAAAATGTATATGGGTTCTTTTTGGGAAACACTCAAATATTCAGGATCAATGACAAAATCTCCTATGACCGGCATGGATCACTCAAAGATGGATATGGATTCAATGGATCATTCGAAGATGGATATGGATTCAATGGATCATTCGAAGATGGATATGGATTCAATGGATCATTCGAAGATGGATATGGGTTCAATGGATCATTCGAAGATGGATATGGGTTCAATGGATCATTCGAAGATGGATATGGGCCAAAAAGAAAATGTAGTTAAGACACTTACAGTGGATGAACTCGAATCACCAGAATCAACAAAGTTTAAAGAATCAATTCCCAAGCACGACGTAAAATTAGTCCTAGATGGCGATATGGAACGTTATATTTGGCTTATCAATGGCAAGGCCATTCATGAAGATAGAACCATCACTATAAATGAAAATGAAATCGTAAGATTCACTTTTGTGAATAATTCAATGATGCATCACCCGATGCACCTCCATGGTCACTTTTTCAGAGTGATCAATAAGAACGGGGATAATTCTCCATTGAAACATACTGTAGATGTTCCACCTCACACGACAAGAGTCATTGAATTTTACAGTAATGAGCCGGGTGAATGGATGCTTCACTGTCATAACCTTTACCATCTGAAAACTGGCATGGCCCGAGTGGTTAAGTATTCAAGCTTTATACCCAATAAGGAAATTAAATCTTGGCAAAAGCATGATCCTCACATGCATGACCATGTCTACTACAGGGGAATGCTTGAAGCCTCTACAAACCATGCTCAGGCCCAGCTGAATTTGATGAATACATGGGATGAAATAGAACTCCGATCAGAACTACGTAATGATTTTGGGTGGCAAGGAGAAGCAGACGCATTTTATAAGCGTTGGCTTAATAAATATACTTCCCTAATTGTTGGTGGAACAGTGATTGAAGGTTATGGTGCGGGAGTAGCGGGTGTAGGCTATATGCTGCCTTTTAGATTCGACACACATACTTTGATCGATCACAAAGGAAGGTTGCGTTTTGATTTAGAACGGAGATTTCAATGGACTCAATTCGTTTACACTGATGCAGAATTTACTTTTCGACAGAAACAACCTTCGGAACTTGAAATCTCTTTAATGTATCAAAAGGAATGGGCATGGTCCGCTGGACTTATGTTTACTGAAAAGAGTATGGGTATAGGCGCATTATATAACTTTTAATCTCTTATTCTTCTTTTGCTTTCTCTGCGGCATATCCTGCATCTACTATAATATTGCGGATTTTTTCAATATCTTGTTGAGACTGAACCGTGACAGTTTTTTCGACTACATCCCCTGGAATGGTGGATTTTGGATCAAATCCTTTGATCGCATCTTCAATGTTATGCAAGCAACTTTTACAGTTCATGTTTCCAATTTTAAATTTATACATTCACCCACCTTCCTTTCTTCAATTTTCCTCCTTCCCCTGGGGGGAAGGTCAATTAAATTTTTAAGAGAATGAAAGGAAAGCAACCCTGTAGTGTATCACTCAAGTCTATCAGAGATGAGCTAAAACTTAGCCGCCCGAAGATAACCGTACGAGGCGTTCCCTATTGGACTTCTGGAAGTATGGGGGCTAATTAGTAGCATGGCATCCAGCTTTAATATCGATGATCAGACTGGAAAGCTTAGAAAATTCGTACTTAGAAATGATTCCAAGAAAATGATCATATTGAACCGGGAGCTGAAGTCCCTCGTATGAAGTGAAAAGAATAAACTTTGATTGAATCTTATTTGAGGCCAAGAACTTAAGTACCTCCAGACCATCCCCTTCAGGCATTTGGTAATCTGAAATAATGAGATCGAACTGCACTCCATTCTTTAACTCCTCAATCGCCTCATTCCCAGAAGCACACTGAACAATCTTAATTTTCAGACCCTTAAGAAAGTGACTCACCATGTCTCGAAAGTCCTCGTGGTCATCAACGACTAATACTCTCATAACCTCTCCATCTGTTCCGTCCAGTACAGTGGACGCATCCTTTTCTATAACCCCGTACAATCTAATGGACAACTTAATTTTTAGGAAAGCTCTTTGACAAAGTTAATGAAAAGAACGGACGAGCAATGGCAGAAAGCATTTGCTAAACGGCTCAGAACTATTATTGAAGAAAAAGGCTACACTTCGGCTTATGAATTTTGGCTTCAAGAGTGTGGTGAAGATATTTCAAGATCAAATCTTGATAATATCCTTAATGGTAGGGTTGATCCAAAAATTTCAACACTCCAAAAGCTTGCAATCAGTCTAGGAATGACACTCCAAGAGCTTCTGGATTCGCCTAATCTATAAGAACTAGGGCTTCATTGCCCCAGGGCTTCACATCCTTTTCATAGGCAAAACATTTGATAAATCTAAAATCTCCTGCTTCCGCCCAGCCCTTCTGAAAGAAGAATAGACCTTTCTTGCCAAAAGGAAGGCCACAATAAAAACAATCAGCACGACAAATAATATCAAAAGAAGAATTTTCCACTCTTCAATGTAACTTGGGTTATTTGAATTCATTCTTCCTCCTATCCCTTAGAAAAACTTATCATTTCAGCTTTCATACTCTCAATTCTGTTCAAATATTCCATTATTCTCCTATCATGAAACAATTCATTCGCCTGGATCAATAACTCTTTTGATCTCGTGAAATTCCCAGCGAGGGATTCTATTACCGCAAGACAGAAAGTGACCTTGCCCTTCTCTTCATCATGAGTAGTTTGCTGATAAGCTTTTGCCTTTAGAATAGCTAAGTCGTATTGAGAGGCTTCAATAAGGTTTTTAACTTCTGAAAATTTCTTCTTGTCCGAGAATTCAAATAAATCGATCTCCATCCAAGTTTGACTAGGTTGAAAAATCTTTACAAATTTATCTAATGCAACTCTTCTTGCCGACAATACTGCATCCGAATATCCATTATCAGGCGAAAAACTTCCACGAGGTCTTATTGTTGAAATTCCAGTACCGATAAACTGACGAGATAAAATAACCTCTCCAGTTGTTGTTTGAATCAAATTCAAAAATGGTTTGGATGTCACCATGTATTGAGTTTCCCCGTTGGGGCCAACACTTCTGTCAACGACCTCAATAATTGAACCCCGAATTATATAATCAGCTTGCTGGTAGGTTTGCCTATTTGCCTGTCCTCTCATTCTTCCCTCAACTAGCTCATTCAGTGCTTGATGATGAATAACCTTGAAGGAAGTATTTTCTTGTAGATACTGAGATACGCTGGCCCGAAAAGCGTTTGTGCTATCTCCTTCAATCGCCTGAATCTCAATAGAACTTTCTTTATTCAAACTAACCTTGGCCGGTTGAGTTCGTTCCACTACAACTCGACTACTGGAACATCCAAATAAAACGAAGAAAGTGATCAAAAAAATATAAAGCCGAATCATACCTACTCCATTGACTGAGATTATCTTCGTCAGAAGCTTATTCATACTTAAAGTATTATCATACCTAAAGTATTGAACGTCAAGAGAGTTATTTGATTTCAAATACTTAGACGAGACTAACCTTCTGTGATAAATTGGACAAGGAGAGAGGTCAGTTTTGAAAACAGAAGAATTCGAGAAGTCATTACGAGAGAGTCAGAAAGCCGTTCTAAGGGCATTATACCCTCAAGACTATAGCAAGCTAAAGGAAGCCGCAAAGTTTCTAGGAATCCCATTTGAGAACGCCCGACAGGCCTATCAATACGGAAAGGGCAGCACATTTACAATTAACGGCCTAATACTTTTTGCTCTCGGCATTAAGAACCCTCAGCAACTAAAAAGCTATCTCCCAAAGCTTCGCGAGTCTCTGGGAAATCCCAGAGAACTCTCCCCCCTTGAAAGTCTTATTGAAGAAGCCAGAAGTTTCTATTCAGAAAAAGAAATTGAGATCTGGATAACTCTTCTCCTGGCCAAGAAAAAAATTGAACTTGAGAAGAAACCGAAAAAAAAGAAATAAGCTAAATGATGCTAAAATTAGTACCTCATGTTTTTAGGTCAAATTCGTCTCAAGACTGCTGCCGGCTCTTTCCCAAAAACGTCTAATATCCAATGTGGCATCTCAAGAGGGCCATCAGGATATGAGGTATAAAGATAAATCCGATTGAAACCTAATTGAAAAATTTTTTGACCATCAATTTCTCCTTTAATTCCATTTCCTAAATCAGAATCGAGAAGAATGTAAGAGTCTTTAGGTATTTCGGATGACTCCGCTATGAAACTATCAATCGAGTAAAATCCCTGAAATAGAAAAGAATCCTTCTCTTGGTGCTGACTCCATCTCCAATGAGAAAGACCGTCATCATCTATCAAAATGATTCTCGGAGGCTGAATACTTATATTCACATAAGGAAGAAGTGTTTTAGAAAGATATTGTAGTCCCATTTTTTCACAAAGCCTGATAATTTCATCTTCATCTGCTCGACCAGTCACTAACAGACTATGTTCCGCATGATTTATCTTTTCGATGACCTCGATACCATTCAGTTCGGCCCCCACGAACTCAAAATCACATAATAAAAGTGTTTTCGCATTTAGATTCTGGAACTTTATAAGGAACTCAGAGGGACTATAAAAGTGGTCAACTGCTTGTTCTACCTTTAGCAATTTCCTATCCCACAAATCGTGTATGCTCTGCTCATCATCAAGAACAATGATTTGATTATACTTATAGAGATCAATCTTTTTGACGACACTAGAAGCAGCTTGGGAAGAGGGCAATCTGATTAGAACTGTTGTTCCTTGCCCTAAAGTTGAATTCAACTCAATCCTTCCTCCCATTATCTCTATTTCCTCTTTGGCTCCAGAAAGCCCAAGTCCATTTCCCTCTTTCTTTGTTGTGAATCCCTTCTTGAACACAGATTCAATGAACTCAGGTGCTATTCCTGCTCCATTATCTATGACTTTGATACAGTTAAAGTTTCTATCAGAATACAGGATAACTTTGACAGAACAAGAATTCTCCCCACAAGCTTCAACGCTATTGTTTATTAGATTTGAAATGATTCGTTTGAGAAAAGAAGGACGAATATCAGAAAGAAGCCCATAAGAATCGTTCGTAAACGAGCCCTCAATTTCTACGTTTTGATGTTTCTTGAACTCTGCTCTTTTTTCAACAAGGATGCCCTCAATAAGAGGAAGAAGATCCTCTGTCTTCTTCTCACTCTCAACCGCATTACTTGGATTTTTTTTCAACAGATTCAATGCGATTTCTTCAATCCGATTTAAACTGCTTTGGAGAACACGCCACTTATCAAGACTTAGATCATTTTTGAGATCATTCCTTAGACTCTTTAGTAAGCCCAGAGGACTCTTGATGTCATGTGCAACTTGTTGGGCTACGGAGAACTGAGCTTTCTGTAACTCTGTCTCTCTCTCCCGCTTGTTCGCAGAAATAATTCTCTCATTCGCTTCTATTATGTATTTAATATAAGGTCTAAAAATTCGTGGAAACCCTTCTAATTTAACATCTCTAATTTCTCCTGTTGAAAGGTTTTGAAGAAAAAAAACAATTTTCCTAAAAGGCGTTATTAGAACCTTCATCAAAGAGTGAAACCCTAGTACGATTCCAAGGATAACCAGAATCAGGGCCGTGAAATTATCTTTCACAAAGCCCAAAAAGTACCGTGTGCGCGATCCGGGGCTTTCATAGACTCCAGCCTCAAATCTTTTGAAATTTGTTGGTGTCACTTCTTTTCTAAAAAGGATTCCAAATCCTTCCTCATTTTCCATTCTCTTGTCAAATGTGTCACTGATATCCACTCTTAGAATGACGTACCCATGCCCTTCAGATTCATCAATCTTTCTTATAATGAATAAGTCACCCTTAAAAATTACATAATTTGACTTTCTGTTCCAGTTTGCCAAAACATTGAAAATCTCACTTGTATCATTGTAATCATCCACAACAGAATGAAGTATTTTAAGATTACTGTCCAAAATGAAAAATTCTTTTACCGTCTTCTCATCGGACATAAGCTGTTTGGCCACAATTTCAACTTGGCCATAACTTTGAAACTGAATCGCTCCAAGTAGGGCAGGCATATTGGCCATAAACTTCTGAAGCAATTCAATATTTCTAACTCGTTCTTGAACTTCTCTCTGAGAAAGAGAGATTTTATTATCCAGCTCTTTTGAAGAACGATGGTAAATAACGGGAATGGCCGCCAGGATAAGGAAGGAAAGAAGAAGAATCTCTTTTGAAATCCTCATCTCTTTAATCCATCTTGAGATGTTTTCACAAACTTCGCAACACCGATAAAAGAATCAGGAACTTTAAGGCCGAGCCTCTTGACCTCATCTGTGTTCACTTCAAATGAATGATATTTTGATTTCGCAAATCCTATTTGGGAACAGCGATCACCCTTTTCAATTTGAATGATTATTTCTGCAGCTTGTTTACCAAGCCCATAAGGGTCAACTGAAATTGCCGCCAGAAACCCCATCTTCGTATGAATACTCAAAATCCCAAGAAGAGGAATTTTCATATTCGACTTTATCCAATTTGCCATTTCATCTAAAGAAACCTGTTTCCCATTCTTATCAAAAACTTCATAGGGAACAAGTATCCATGCAAGCTGATCTTTCGTATTTATTTCACGAAATGATGTCTTCCAATCATCCCATGAGGTTTTCAAATATATCTCGCGGACCTTTATCTCTGACGTCTTTTTGCTCTTAAGTTCCTCAAAGATTTTCGATACTATCTTTGAAGAATCTCCCTCAGAAGACACGACAGACATCTGACGAACATCTTTCACCATTAAAGAAATCATTCTTAAAGACTCTTCAATCGGATAATGCTCTACGACTCCGCAAAATTGAGTAATATCTCTTCCCTTCGCCCAAAGAGAAGTAACTGGTTGCTGATTGATTGCATTAAGAATCACGGATTTCGTTTTCGGAAACTTATCAATGAACTTTTCTACAGCCTCATCATCATTGATTACAATATAATCCGGATCGATCTTTAGAACTTCCTTCACAATCCGTTCTATCTCATCAGACTGAGCTTTCTTTGATTTGAACTTCAATCCCTCATAGTCATACAAATAA
The DNA here is from genome assembly GCA_019752535.1 of Bacteriovoracaceae bacterium. Lineage (GTDB taxonomy): Bacteria > Bdellovibrionota > Bacteriovoracia > Bacteriovoracales > Bacteriovoracaceae > UBA6144. Next base: position 110,312 of record JAIEMA010000035.1, on the reverse strand, counting down.
TCAAAAAACTTGTAGCGATCTTGGGCATACTTACCAAGCGTGTCTTGTATCCCTCTTTGAATCCCGTAATACCACTCCCCCTTGGGATAGCTATAAAGAACAACTATCTTCTTCGTGGGGATCTCCGCCAGCGAGGCAAAGCTTAAGAAACCTGAAATTAGTACAATGAAGAGTCTTAAAGATTGCATACGTTTTTGATTTTGTTATAATTTTTCTGTCAACCAGAAGGAACGTACTTATCTATGAGTTTGAACGCAAGTGACATTGTAAAATTGCTAGGTTTACAGCCTCTTCCCGAAGAAGGGGGCTACTTCCTTCGTTCTTACCAAGCAAAAGATAGGGTTTTACTTGACCGCGGTGAAAGGCCTGTAGGTGATGCGATTTACTACCTCATTACCGAAGATCAATTTTCAGGGCTACACAAACTAAAATGTGATGAGATGTGGCACTTCTACGCAGGTGATCCAGTAGAAATGCTTCTCTTTGATAACAATGAATTTACCCTTGTCGAGATCGGTAATTCTGATTTTACAAAACACCTTCCCCAGAAGCTAGTGAAGGCCAATCAATGGCAAGGAACGAAGCTTAAATCTGGTGGGAAGTGGGCCCTTTTAGGAACAAACGCCTTTCCTGGGTATGCTCAGGAGGATTTTGCGATGGGGCAACTTGATATGTTCCAAGGAAGACCCTATGAGCAGCTTGAAATTATCAAAAGATATGCGAAATGAGCGCATACTTCTTCCACTAAACTTTTGTATAATCTATTTTGTTTGGGGAATGACTTATATCTGGATGAAGATCGCAACAGTCGATCTTCATCCCTTTGTGATAAATTTCTGGCAAAATTTCATCGCAGCCACTGTCCTTCTTGCTTTTAACTTCAATAAATCGTTTTTTACTTTTTTAAAGACCTACTTTTTCACAATCATCTCTCAGTCTTTTTTCATGCTCATATTAGGAGTGAGCTTCATTACCATATCCGTTCAAAAACTTCCTGCCTCCTTTGCAGCAGTTATTATTTCATCAGTCCCTATTTGGGTAACCCTTTTCAACGCTATCTCCGAAAGATCAATCCCACTCCGCAATCTCATTGGACTCATCTTAGGAGTTGTTGGGATTGCCTTTCTTGTTCAAATTGAACTCGCTCAGTACGAAAGCAGCTTGTACCTTGTGATACTCCTTATAGCTGCTCTCAGTTGGAGCTATGGACTCTACAGGATGCCTCGTTTACCCATCGTCAATCAACCCTATCTCTCATCAGCGGCCCAGATGTTTATTGCGGCTTTGGCCTATTTACTCATTTCTCTCTTTTCTTTTCCTACAAGCTCACTGATCTCCCACAACGCAAGTACGATCACCTCGCTCTTCTGTCTCGCCATCCTGGGGTCAACAATCGCTTTTTCAAGTTTAAACTGGCTACTTAAACATTCCTCACCCGTAAAGGTATCAACTTACGCCTACATCAATCCATTAGTTTCTATCTTGATGGCATGGTTACTATTGGAGGAAGAATTCAAAAGTGAACAAATCCCATACATCGTTCTAATTCTCTTCTCAGTGTTTATCATCGTATCTGATAATAAACCGAGGAGTTCAAAATGAGCCAAATTGACTGGGTAAAAGCGCGACTAAAGAAAACACAGGAAGCGATTCAACATTTTCTTCATTCTAGTGAGCCTGCTAAGACAAAGATCCTTCTTTGCTCTCACATGGAGGCAAAGTTTATTGCCTTTGCCCTACTTCTCAAAGAAGAAGGCTATGAGGTTCATCTTGTAAGCAACCTTCCGACCTCTCTAAAAGTTGAATTTTTAGATCAAATCAAAACTTCCGGCGTACATTTTTACGATAATTCAAAAATGACATTTGAAAAATCTGAAGAATTCATATCTCAAATCGTAAATGAAAATCAGTTCGACTTTATTTTTGATGATGGAGGACATACGTACAGCAAGATGAAAGAAGAGAACGAGAGATGCATCTGCACAGAGTTTACTCAATCAGGTATCAATATCGCCAAAGAACAAAAATTGAAAGTTCCTCTGATCAATCTAAACTCATCCATAACTAAAAGCCTTGTCGGGAATGTTCATGGGACAGGGATTTCAGCCTTAACGGCGATTCAGACCATCACAAATATATCATTTCATGGACTGAATGTGGGAATTGTTGGATTTGGCCCAGTCGGACTTAGTTGTGCATTAAGTTTCAAGGGTGCAAATGCAACTGTTTATTCCTACGACAAGAATGCCAGCAAAAAGGCCATTGCCGAAAAGTACGGCATTTCATTTGTGGATAAAGAAACCCTACTAAAGAAGTGTGATCTCATCATTACTTGCACAGGAAGATCATCAGTCATTTCTCCTGACGATAGCATCCTCCTTAGAGATGGCTGTATCTTGGCCAATGTTGGCCACTACAACCACGAAATTTCTCTCCCTCTTAATTCCCAAACAAAGAATATCACCGAAAATATCCAAGAGTTCCACTTTGAAGGGAAATCGGTATATCTTCTATCGCATGGTAATCTTGTCAACCTGGCCTTTGGACAAGGTTATCCAATCCAGATTATTGATTTGTCTTTGGCTGCAGCTATCTATGCCTGGGTTCATTTTACAAAGAACCATTATCCAATCGGTCTATACGGCTATCCAAATGATTTAGATGTTAAATACTTTCAGAAAGAAATTGAGATTTACAAAATCTAAATGAGATGAAGAATACGTTCTTCTAACTTCTTTTCTTTTATCTCTACTTGGATTTCTTCGACAGGCAATAGTGCCGTAATTTTTCCAAATTTGAATATGGACTCATCCACATTCTCTGAAGGAACAAAATAGAAGAGAGAGCTTTCCTGTGACATCACTGCCACAATTTCAACTCCTGCGACAATCATCTTCTTGGAGTGCTTATTATCTGGCAAATCATTTACAACATATAGAATTGATTTTTGTTTGAACAATCCATTGATCGTGGCCCTAGACACAGGGATCATATTCATAAGTAGTTCATGGACGTATGAGAATAATTCAAAGTATTTCTCAGGTATTTCTTTAAAGTCATCCAACGGAGAAACAACAGAGGTAATATCTTTAAATTTTCCAATGACCGCGTGTTTGTATTTAACTAATATCCTATTGGACTTCATACATACTCTCTTTCAATTTAGGATTCGCTTTCTTAAAGCGGTGTAATGTAGCTGAAGACATCTTGAACTCCGAGAGTAAATCTCTTCCACTTCCTCCATTATTTTTCATCCCAAGCTTAATCGCCTCATCCCTCATCATATTCAAAAACTCCTGTAATCCAACATCCTTTATAAGGCGAAGATGTTCATCAGTAACCAGCGCACTTTGAGTAACAGAAGAGGAAGTTTCAGAGATACAAGCTTTCACTTGTTCTACAGTCACAACTCCTGATGAAACTCTACTCAAAACCTCGCTAAAATGAATCACCTGACGAACATTTCCTGGCCAACTGTAGGCTTCAATAAATTCCTTCGCATCTTTAGAAAAGACAATTCGTCTGGTCGATGCTGTGACCTGACGGATTGTCGGCATAATATCCTCTGGTCTTTCACACAAAGGCATAAGTGTAATCGAATAACCAGAAATCCTCTGAAATAAATCGGCCCTAAATACTCCTCGTCTAACAAGATCAGGCAGATTACTCAAGCCAGCACAAATTAAGCGGAAATCTGAGTGAACCATCTTGTCAGAATTAACAGGGTAAAACCTCCCAGAATCCAACACCTTCAATAATTTAACCTGCATGGACTCTGGCATTGAACCGATCTCATCCAAGAAAAGCGTCCCACCGTTGGCCAAAAGGATCTTTCCAGATTTCCCTTCCGTCGCTCCCGTAAAAGCTCCTCTGGCATAACCAAAAAGTTCAGCTTCTAAAAGTTCTTCACTGATTGCTCCACAATTCACTTCTATAAAATTCCCCGACCGCTTTGAGAGTTTGTGAATACCTTCTGCCAAAAATGATTTACCTGAGCCTGTACGGCCAAAGAGACAAATAGGTATGTTTGATGAAATGACAGGAGCAAGGTCTTTAATAGCTTTCTTCTGAGCTGGATTTTTTGTGGGAAAGATTTCAGAGACTAATTCTTCAGTAAAAGATTCTTTTGAATCATAGTAGCGCCGTACTGTCTCAGTGACGTTCTCTTTTTCATTTCCTTTTGCATAATAATCTTTGCAACCCAGGTCATACGCCTTTTGAATCACATCATCGGCTTCATACGCTGACATTACAACTGAATACACTCCATTCTGAACAGCTATTGGAATAAGCCCAAGTCCTTCTAACTCTTTTTCATCACCAAGATTTAGGTCAATGAAGCAAATATCAAATGGTTCAGTATTAAGGAAGGCCAGCGCTTCCTCAAAATTTTCTGCCTCAGTAATATGATAGCTGCCCTCAAGCTTAGACTTAATTGCAATTCTTGAAATTTTGCTGTCATCAACGATAAGAATCTTCATAGTCGTGCCTTCGTATCGAAATCACCATGATTTCGATACGAACTTTTATTATACCGATCACTACTTGTAAATACCCCTAAATCTAAAGCTCCCTTGCCTATCTGGGTGTTATCACGGGTCGACCCTCAATCCCTCCTCACTTACTCAAAGTGGCACAGGGCTTGCTCTAAGAAGTAACAACGAACAAAGGAGTTCACATGATTGAGGTAGAAAAAAATAGAATCCAAATTGAAGTAATGACCAAGATGGAAGAGATCAAAAATGACCATCAAAAGAGAGAGAGTTTCCTTAGTCGCTTCCTTAGACCTTTTGAGTCCGCAAAACCTCAAAAGAATAAACTGAAGGTACTTATCTGTGAAGACAGCGAGATTCTTTGCAAAATCATTAGCAAAATTATGGAGAAGAAGGGCTTCGATGTCACCGCCACTGAAACACCCGCTCATTTCCTTACGAAAGAACGCCTGGCCGACTTTGATTTCATCATCACAGACAACAATATGCCTTACATGATGGGCACACAGTTTACTGAGTACGTCGAAAAAGAGCTAAAACTTGAACTCCCTATGTACCTCTATAGCGGCGACCCTAATCTCAAAAATGAATGGCCACTTACCAAAGTCCGTAGAGGGATCTTTGAAAAAGGGTCGGGATTTGAAGCCGTTCTCCAGAAAATTCTAACTGACTTCAACAACTACAAAGACGAGATGAACGCAAAGTTAGAAATGAAACTCGCAATAACTGCAAACACGCTGATGGTCTAACGGCCAGTTAAGGAACCATGAAGATGAAATTTTTAATCCTTTTTCTTTTAAGCTCAAACCTCCTTGCTGCTCAGTTTAACACTCTTCAAGGAAATGTTCTTCCTCCACCCTCCAAGGGTGAAATTGAGCAGACTGCTGAAAGAATCAAAATTCCGGCGGATGTGAAGGTTTCTGATTCATGGCTCCCTTACCTTAATCCAGCCTTTGAAGAATTCTGGAATGAAGGAAACCATCGCCCTGATGCAGGATTTGTTCTCTTTGCCAGAAATCCGAATAAAGAAAATGCCAAACTTTGGCTTCTTAGAATGGAAACCAAAGCTAAGTATCTCCAAATCATGCTTGAAGCTATTACCGAGGCCCAGAAAGAACTTATCAAGAAAGGGTTGATGAAAGACCGTTATGGTGTCCTCGCTCAAGCAAAGGCCCTTCCGAAAATAAAAAAACAAACCTACAGCAAGGAGGGCACGTCAGCACTAGAGATATACTTCTTGTTCAGCTCGACGTGCTCTCACTGTAAAAAACTGGCCTTGACCCTTAAATCCTTTCCGAATGTGAGTCCGCTACAAGTGGACTCACAGGAAAGTCCTACTCATTTCGAGGGACTTCCGCGAACAGAATTTGCATCAGAATCTACCAAACAGGAATATCTTAAAACTGGTGAAGTTCCTCTTCTGGTTCTACACGATCCTAAAACAAAAACTGTAAATATCTTAAAAGGGAATCGCCCCCAAGAAGAAATTCTTCTCGCCATGGCTTCCCTAATGAACACTCAAGGAGAAAACAAATGAGAACTTTTTTAGCAACAACAATGCTCGTTTCATCAAATAAGTCTTTGGGATGGTCTGTGCCATTCTCTCCATCTCCTGACTTAACAAAGACAAGTGACCACCAAGCAACGATGCAGTTCACTCTCTGGGCCTTGAAAGCCTTTGTTATCATCGCCTGTGTGTCGTTACTCTTTGCGGCTTCAAAAAATCTGGCCGATGAAAATTACTATCGAGCTTCTCTCAGCCTTGCAGGAGCCATCATTGCAGGTGGAGCGACCTATTACGCCCTTCCTCTGAGTTAAAAAACTGACTTAACTCACAATTCATTTCTGGAGGTTTTTATGTTGAGCCTAGCTCGCAGATGGTACTGGTTTGTCCTCATTTCTCTTTTTTCAATCCTGGTCTTAGACCAAAGCAAGGCCCATGCCCAAAGCTGTTCAGGCCAATCTTCCATGACCAGGGCCTGTATTCAAAATCCTGAAGGCCTACTCGCAGGAAATGAGAAAGCAACCAAAGCAGTCGCCATGACCAACTGGATTCTCGGTGGCGTGGCCCTTCTCGCTACCATCGTTTTCCTTATCAAAGGCAGTAAAAAGTTAAGTGATGACGACTATGTGGGAAGTCTAGGCCCTTTTGCTGGAGCACTTATCAGCGGAATCACCATTTACTTAGCTGGCTCGATTGCCCTGTAGGAGGACAAATGTACGACTATTCAAAAGAAGAGTTATTTAAAATTGAAAATGTGGAGCATGAAATTCATGTCCTTGGAGTAAAAGTTCCAGCAATGCCATGGTGTATTTACATCTTTCTGGGCTTTCTCATCATCAACCCTTTCCTCGCTTTCCTTGCTGTCTTTTCTTTCATCTCTATTGTAAGGAAATTCTTTTTCGCTGAAAAAGAAGGACACCCCATTGAGTACCAAGGGTGGTTTACCCGTCTTGTTGAAAATTTCCCATTCTTAAAAGACCTATTTCCATCTCTGGTAGGCCTCAACCTTCCGCAGGAGGCTTACCGTGCTTAAACGACTAAAATCATTTTTTGATCGACTCATTCTTTCGCCAGCAACCAGTTCAGGATCTTGGTTAGATCAAAATCTCGGACTCAAGGCTGAGAATCATCTATTGCGCTCTATTTTGATCATCATTGCCTTTGTCATGGTCTTAAGTTCCGCAACCTCCATCATCTTTGGGATTCAGCTTATGAAAGGTATTAACTCCCAAAGACTCGTTCTGGTTCCAGGAATCCACCGAAAGCTAGTTGTCCCTGCGGAAGCCTATCTTTCTGATACTTATATCAAGGCGGTATCAAAGCGAGTTGTCGAACTCCTAGAGCAGTGGACTTATGAAAGTATCGAAGACTCTTATCAAGAACTCTTTAAAGATTACTACGACCACGGTCTAACCCAACTGACGAAGGCCAATCTCAATGTCTCGAACTTTGTTCAAAAGATCATTGATAACAAAATGATCAGCACATTTCAGTTTGACTGGCAAAGAAGTGAGTTTAAGTGGTGTGAGCAAATCCAACGTGCGTGTGCTCTCGTCGTTGGAAAGAGACGGCTTTACATTAACAACAACGAACCTTTCTCAGAGAAAGAAGTCGCTTATCTCATAGTTTCTAGCGGTGTCTATCCAGATGAGAATAACCCATTTGCTGTCAGGATGACTCGACTCAAAGTCGATGACTCAAGTGAGTCACCATATACAAACATTAAAGCCCAATTTGATGCCGCTTTATCAGGAGTTCTCCCAGATGAAACTAAAAAATAAAATAATGACCTTGGTCGTTCTTATGGTAGTCGCAAAGGCCCAAGCATTTGAGCAGATCTATTATGGAGATGGAATCAAAGATGTTCTCGTAAACTCTCAAGAGCCTTCCCTACTTGTGTTTCCTTCTCCACCTATCGCACGAGTTTGTCATCCATCAGGGGTGGTTGACTTCTTTCCTATAGAGAATACGGAACAGGATCAAATCCAGTCCCTTAATAGTCTGGAATGGAATCAAACGACATCAGGAAAAGCAACTGGCGAGGGAACGGAGCGGATGCTTAAGCTCCGCCCTTACCAGGATTCGCAATCAACTCTTTGCGATATAAAGCTTGCTAACAAAGAGACAGCTACAATTCGCTTTAAAACATCCCCGTCGATCAAGCGTCCCTCGATTGAATTTATCAATGTATTCAGCAAGGCTTCTCGCAAAGAAGCTCGCTACAGCAATGATTCGCTACAAGTCTTTCAAAACTTCATCTCTGGCGGTGAGCTGATTGATTTCTATGACATTACAACTTCAAAAGAGAGTCCTGTTTCTAAAAAGACAAAGCTGGCCCTTTATGAGGTGAGCTACATTGGGACAGACCGAGATAAGTACAAAGTCTGGAGGATAAACACTATCCCCCAGAGGGATTCAACAAGTCTTCCCGAATTACAAAAAGTCCAACTTAACCAACTCTACTTCTCAGCGTGGAAATCTCTTAAAGGACACTCAAAAGCTCAATGGGATGAAGATAAGCCCCTCTCTCTTTTTATCCTTAGTTCAAGTGACATCTCCACTGAAGAACTTCTGGAGAAACTACCATGAAATATCCATTTATTATCCTGTTCATTTTATCAGCAAATAGTTTTGCTCAAGCCCCGAACGGGAACTCCATCTACTCAGATCAGGTCACTCCCAAACTGACGACTGATGAAGAAAAAAGCATCCCTGAAGATCGGGTATTACCCAACATTTCACTAAAAGACCACTTTTTAAAGAAAAGCATTGAGGCTTCTAAGAAAATTCTTGAAAATCCTCAAGAGGCGACAAAAGAAGTCCCTGCTCATGTAGAAAAACCTTCTCCAAGCATTGCAGAAGAATCTCTATCTGCTCCACCCGCACTTGATGAAGTTCATATCGTTTCATCTTCTATCCAGAAAGAGTCGGCTTATGAAGATCAAAACGATGTTCGTATCTTTAAAAGTAATCTCCGCTATATAAAGAACAATGAAATTCCAAAAACAATCACTCTACCGAGTGGTTCATCAGCTCTTGCCACATTGTTGAGCGGTATTGAAATTGCCAGTGATGTGAAGTCCATTGATGTCCGTCTTGATTATGCTTTTTTAGGGCCAAACAAGACGGTTGTAGAACTCACTGGCTGTATCGCGTGGGTGAAGCTATCCGCAGATTACAGTACGGAAAGACTTTTTGGATCGGCATATTCCATTTCTTGTCGATCACCTAATGGGAAAACTTTCGACCTTCCTATTGTGGCCCACATCAAAGATGAAAGAGACGAATATCTAGGAATTAAGGGAACACTTCTTGCGAATGGAAAACTTGCGGCAGCGGCCCTGTCATTTCTTCGAGATGGGACAACGGCCTTTGGAGAAGCCATGGCCAAATCACAAACAAATACTGAAGTGGTTGGTGGTGGTCTTTCAGGAACAACGGCTACAGGGACAAATGTTTCAGGAAATAAAGACAGCTATATCATAGGTCAAACCGCCGCTGGAGCTTCAGGGAAATTTCTCAACTGGTGGGTTGATTATTACACAAAGCTCTCACCAACGATTGCAGTTCCCCCTGGAACGAAAATCTATCTAAGTGTCGAAGGCGAAGTCCAAATCCCTGAAGTTTTCTTTACAGCAAACAATTCATCAACCAATCGAATTAATACAAATGATTCGATCAAACTTCATTATAAGGAGCTTCCATGAAAACACTTATTTTCTCTCTACTCTTTCTCTCGGCCTGCACCTCACTTCCAAAAGGAGAAATGCAGCTTAAAAAAATGATGATGGATGATCAGCCCAAAGATCCGCAAGGGCGAGTCACTTACGTTCACTCAGGTCGTCCAATCTATGTAGAATCGGTTTCATATCCCTATTTATTACCAGACGGGCATATCTCTCTTCAGGGAAAACTTCTGGTTTATGTTGGCAGAGAAGAACTTTCCCTTAATGAACTGATCCCACGACAAGAAGAAGAGAAAAAGCCATCCACTCCTAAGCCAAGTGAATCTCCTAAGAATGAAACGAAAGAAAGACCTCCTATCTTCAGAGAAATGGGGGGCTCAAGACTTGCTTCTACTCCATCACTATTCTTCCCCAAGACACCGGGGGCAGAATCCTTTCAGGATTACGTTCGTCTTCGGGATTCATCAATCAAGAAGAAAGACCAAAAGGTTGTAAATCATTACAGGTGTGCAAAGCCTAAGATCGTTCAAAATGGCGACTGTAACAAGCTTCAAGTTGAATTTGATCTCTCTAACTGCTTCGGCTCTCGCTTCATCAAGGGGGGTTATAAAGTTAATTGCATCAAGGATAAAGCTCTTTTTGGAGTGAGACTGAATAATGTCCGCTACCGAGTAAAAACGCAAAAAACTCCAAATGCTCTTTGGAACTTAGACCCTCAAATTCAAGTCACATTTTACAAACCGTAGAGGTAAACATGGTTGCTGACGTTTTAAGACAATTCAGGGATGCCACATTTAGAACCAATAAAGACTATCAAAAGGGTTTATCAAACCTTCCAGACAGCTTTAGTGAACGTCACATCCAGCTCCGTGATTTCACTGATGATAATATCGTTCTTTTAAGTAACGGTGATCTTGGTGTCATTTACAAATTTACTGGAGTCTATGACGAAATCTTAGACCACGACGGACTATTAGAAAGCCTTCACTCATTTATGAAAGGAATAAGAAGTGTGTCGAGTGGAATACCATCTCACCTAAACCTACGAAATACGATTGTCCAACTTATTCTCAAGCAACGTGAACTTAAAGTACCACCATCTAAAGTAGTGAATGGCCGGGCACAAGTTTTCAGTGATTCAATTATCGGAAAGATACTCAAGGAGGAAGAAGAAAATCTTTTCTCTCATGGTCTTGTTGATAAATCATTTTTCATTACAATCAGGTTTTCTCCCACTCACCGAATGGAAAAAGAAAACCCCATCCTTGGAAGCCTCATTGCTCCATTCAGAAAAACTTTAAACGCCTCAAAGTCAGATCACCTTGAATCGTTCTTCAAAACTTATGAGGTCTTTAAGAATGAGTTAATTAATTTTGAGCGTCATTTTTCAAGTTCCTATTCATTAGAGAGAGTGCCTAGAATAGAAGTTCTTTCCCTTATTCAAAATATGCTATTCGCTGGCGAAGACAAGCCTATTTATGATGGGGATGAATCCCTAGAAAAATGCCTCTATTCACCTTCTTATCAGGAAGAAGGGAATCTTCTTCTTGATAAGGAGAATAACCGCTCATTAGGAACTTATCACCTGGAGCAGATTCCTAGAGGTTATTCCTACGGCCGTTTTCGCCATTTCATAGACTCGATTCCATACAAGAACTTCGATCTCGTATGGATTTTCACTCACGGAAGTAAGGAGGTGACTAAAGACCTCATTGCCCGTGAAACATTCTATGGACGGAAGAAAACGACTGACATCGAATTTCAAGAATTCATTTCTTTCAGAGGTAATGTTGATGCTCAACGCCCCCATGGAACACAATCGGTCAGGCTCGTTGTCTATAATCCTGCACAAGACAAAGATGGCCTTCTGGAATCTCTTGCCCAAGACTATATTGGGGCGAGACTCGTCCGAGAAAGTCAGATTCTGACCAATATGTTTGTAACATCTCTCCCACTGAATTGTCGGGCCGATGCCAACAAACTTAAAGGGAGATCACGCAAGATAAGGCTGGAGAACGCTCTGGCCTTCTTGCCCCTTTATCATGGGCCAACCAATAATCACGGTCTAAGATTTTATGCCTCTCGCAGTGGAACGCCTACACGGACTGATATTTTTGCAGGAGAGGGAAATAAAATCACTGCTGTTTTAGGAATGTCTCGCGGTGGAAAATCCGTTCTGACAAACAATTTGATCTTGGAGTTTCTTGAGAAGAATCCAAATGGTATCGTGAGGATCATTGACATTAAGACATCCTACCTTAAACTTTGTGACCTTCTTGGTGGAAAGATCGTCCAGTTCTCTGAAGAAAAACTTAAGGAGAATAGTTATTCTCCTTTTGCCCTTGGTGACAAGTATGACATGGATGATATTGAGGCCATATTCCTTCTCATTTCAACAGCCATTATCCAAAAGAATCCAGGTATTAAATTCTCCGCTGTTCATACTGAACTTCTACGAGAAGCCCTTAAAATTTCCTACAACTCGAATCTTACCACCAAAAGAAAATTTGGCTCAATCGAGTCAGCTCCTCATCCTATATGGGATGATGTTCTTGCCTCTCTTCCGCAAGCAGTGGCCACACTTTCCAGCTCTGGAGTTCAAGGAGCAGACCAGGCCAATAAAGACCTCGCTCTCTGGTCTGTAAATCTCTATCAGACAGGTCAATTTGGTTTCATCTTTAACCGTTATGAAAAAATCGACGAGCAAAGCCATGAAGCAAGAATCCTGGTTTATGATCTCGATGGAAATACGGATGAAGTTCTAAGACAAATTTCTGCCATGATGGCCTTCATAAAAATATCAAGAGATTTAGCAAAACTTCCTACTTCTGTCCCTAAGCTCATCATCTTTGAAGAATTTGGGATTCTCCTTAACGGGGATGATGAGGCCCAAAAGCTTAATGAACAGAACATCAAGCTTATTGTAAAAACAACTGCCAAACTCAACGCTCAACCTATCGCCATCACAAACAATGTTGATGACTACACAACTAAGCCGGCAGGAGTGTCTTTCTGGGAGCTATCCACTATTAAGATTTTTCTTCCTCTTGGATCACTATATGAAAACGCGAAAAGAGCATGGGGAAATCAATTCAATGAAGCCTTTTGGCAAATTCTAAAATCTCTCAAAAAAGAAATTGAATATAAAAGAAGTTCAATCCTTATTTATTCAGAGAACGATACAGCTCCTTATGTAGGCTCCTTCTACCTCATTCTCTCCAGTTTCATAGATGCCCTGACCACTTCATCAGGTTCCCAAATGAATCTCTACAGAGAACTTCGCCAAAAAGGTCTTTCTCCTTTTGATTCTCTACAATTCATGAAAAATCATCATCCATTCGGAAAAGGACTTTAACCATGAAACTGATTGATATGATCTTAGCTCTTTGCTTGAGTGCTACATTTTCAGATATTGCTTTTGCAAAAGTCTCATCTCGTTACGAAGGTGGAAATCGAATAATTGCACCATTTGGATTTAAAACGCGACAACCTCCTTCAGGAAACTCTATTCGTCTAATCGATGTCAAACTAGGCCTTACCGCTCAACAAGTCTGTGGCTACACCGACTGGACTACAACTCAACTTCATCTTCCAAAACAACTTCTCTCTAAGCAATATTGGAAGAATGTGGGAGATAGAGTTTTCCGACAAGCTCAACAAGCGGTCATGGATATAAGTGGTGCCCTTCCTTCTATGCTAGCTTGTAACGTCTCCCCTACGTTTTGCCACGTTTTTAACCAATCCGAACTCATGGCCGCTTTTGAAACTGACCTCACATTCGATACCTGTCAAATGCTTGATGGAATTGGAAACGCAACAGCTCCGGCGAACAGTCAACTTCGTCGCTGTATTCAACACATGACTTCTCAAGGACGATCTGCCAGTGAGGCCCGTGAAGTTTGTATCAACGGCCAAAACAGAAACGGTTCTGAGCCACCTTCAAAAGAAGACAAACTGAACAACTCAGCAAATCTTGCAGACTCCACTTCTGAGTTTGATATAGATCGATTCATCAACTCGTTATTTCCAACCTCCGTGAATACTAGAAATGGGGCCTACTACATGAACTCAGGGGGACACCTTTACTCTCGCAAGTACAAGACAAAGGAGTTAATGACGACTCTCTTCCCAGGAATCACTGTTAGAAACAGTGCCACGATTATGAACGGTGGGACATTTCAACCAAATGTCGATGTTGAATACGCCAAAATGACGGTTCAAACACGAGACTTTATCATTCAAACCGTCCGTGAAATGCAAAGATGGTCAAGTCAGGGGTATTCTCCACTTGAAGCTATTAAAAGATCGGAACATCTTTGGACAAATAAGAAGCAATGGGAAAAAGATAAAGAACCATCTCCCCTGCACCGTCCGACGAATGATGGGAGTGATCCTTCTTTCATCATAACCCCAAATCAATTACTGCTCCTTGTCCCCCTTGCAGATTCTCCGGGGGGCGAACTTCTTGATCTCTCTGCGGATAGATTCGCTTCTTCAGCCACATTTGTAAAACTCACTGATAGGTTTTCAGACATCCTGACACTTGCACTCGATAAATGCAAAAAAGATCCTGAAGTGCAAAGTGCAATCGCTCAAAGAAACTGTGATCTCATCATAGAAACATCAAAGGCTAACCTTCAGGCCCTATCATACAAAAGAGAAGCGGAAGAAAGTGCCATCAAGGCACACCAACTTATTGCTCAGATGGTTGCAGAAGAACAAAAGAGAAAGATCACGACCTCCACTCAGGACACAGGAAAAGAGCTGGAAGAATCCCCTAAAGCATCTATCAAGGTTCCAGGAAAGGATTAGATATGATTCCAAACGATACGGCCCTTGCTTCCTTCGTTCGCGATTTTGGTGATAGTGCCATGGCCGTTATGATGACTACGTTCTATGAAGCACCGCTGGTCAAACTTCTGATCTATGCAACGGCTGTTATCATGTTTGTACTTTTGGGTATTTCTATTCATCGAGGACAATTTTCAAAATTCATCGGTGTTTTCTGGGTCACTTGGCTGGCCATCATTCCCGTTAATCATAAACCTCTCCTCTATATCACAATCAATACGTTTTCAGAATTAACGTCCGATCTACTTCAAAAGTTTTCCTACAATCTTTTGACCAGCTTCGGTACTAAAAATGCAATTCCACCAGGCTTTGTCTTCAACACGATCAATCGAGCCGCCTTTGCTGAAATAACTGACCTTAACCTGAAAGATAATGTCCGTTTTCTTATTAGTAACTGCATCCCTCATGCAAACAATCTGGAAGGGAAACCATTTTCTGCCAATGATCTCTTCGCCGTTAAAGTAAAGTCATCCAATAAAAGTGGTATTCGGGCCTCCGAATCACTTGAATTTAACTTTGACCCCAACCTTCTCAAAGTTCGTACTTTCGAGATTGATGGAGGTACAACAAACTGCCTTGATCTTCTGAGTTCAACACTTCATGGAATTCGTTCTCATTTACGTTCCAAAGATCTCGCGAGGCAAGAGCAAAATCCAAACGGAATTGAGGAAACAAGAGGAAGAGAGTCTTCTGACTACAAGAGACTCAATGAATTTTCACTAAATCTTGCTCATGCCAGCTCTATCCATAAGCAGATCGTGAAAGATTATTTTCCTGAAGCAAGTTCATCATCTTTTGACACCATTGATGGAACAGTTGCAGCCTCAACCAGTGATGCGAACTTTTTGACAGGTATTCCATTGGCCATTATGAATACCCCTAAAGCTCTCGCAAGAAGTCTGAACATTGATGGAGTTTTAGATAATGCCTCTAGACTCCATGACATCAACGAAAAAATACTGAATCTTCCCTACTACACATCCTATCTTCAAGTTATTTTGAAACTTATTGCACCACTGGCAATCCTCTCAATGTTTTTGGGCACAATGAAGTGGATGAAGTATTGGACTCTCAGTTGGAGCTTAAGCTTAGGCCTTCCTTGGTTTTTGTATATTTCACGAACGATCTCAAATTCAATTCTTATGTGGGTTCTAAAACTTGAAGAATTAACTCCTAAAGGAAGCTATTCACCAAATTACCTCCTTCACGGAATCAACTTTGAAGCGACATCGAAAGTTTTGGAGGATTCTTCTCGTATGATGAGTGTTTTTCTTCAATGTGAAATGGCCCTTTGGGGTAGCTTGTTTGTCGTCATTCCGTTTTCCTCATGGCTCGTCGGTCAGGCCGGAAACTTCGTCAACCGAATGGGATCTTCTGTTGCTGGAACAGCAGGAGGAACGGTAGTTCGTGCAGGAACGGATAAACTCTTAACAGCAACCACAGCAAAAGCCGGGGCTAAACTTGGAAGTCTTTTAGGCCCAGTAGGTACAGTCGTAGGAGCGGCCGCTGCTCCCATTATCAACAAAGCGACTGAATCTAACTCTCAATCATCAAAAAAGGGGTCACATGAGACAGATACTTCTCATTTTAACTAACTTCATTCTCTTATCAAGCAACCTCCACGCAAATGACATCATTGGGGCGAATGAACTGGCAAATGATGCTCGAACGATTATTAGGAATTTAGGTCTGAATTGTGGACAACCTCAAAACTATTCTCAGTTTATTGCCGAAGTAAAATCACTCGTTGGAGGGATTGGTAAGGTATCTACTGAGTTCTCGCTCCAATTAGGAGCAAAAAAAGATTTTCCTACTGTCTGTCATGTCCTTACCCAGAATCAACTAAACTCATATTCCGAGGGAACTCAAAGGACAAACTCTTCAACTTGTGTCATGAGAAGTTTTGGAAAATGTGTAAAACGGAAGCACATAAAAAAAGAAAAACCGATGCCATCTTACTGGTGGCCAAAGTATTTTATTGAAGTAACTGAGAAAGGAAACGATGCTCACTCGACATTTGATGGTGGGAACAATCTTCTTTTTTCTCTTAATCGAAATCTAGCGAACTCTCTTTCTTCTTTCGTAGATGAAAATGGGGCTATAACACTTACTTCCTATGTCATGGGAGGCTCTTCTCTTCTTTCAACTATTGGAGTCAAAACTGGTGACGTTAGCTCTTCAGATCTAATGAAAGCTTCTGTTCTAACTCCTCTCGAGAAACTTAGATTTAGAGGCTCACGCTCTAAAACCCAAAGCACATTTGATGTAAATATCTGGCCAGTAGCAAATTCAAAAACTCTTGCCAGTCATCTCACTGTTTGTGGGCCTGATCTTGTTAAGCAAGGCAGACACCCCGGCGGCTATTCATGGTCAATGGAAGGCATACCCATGACTTGTCCTGTAGCCATGTCTAATGATGCCTTTGCATATTGGGACACTGGGATGACTGACTATATTGATCCCGAAATTGTTTCTGGTATGTTACTGGCCGCCAACCCACTTTCATGCGGAATAGCCCAAGCGAGTAAAGCCTTTTCTGATATGGGGTCGTTGAGCGGCAACAAAATTGGCGATCAAAATGCTATATCAGGGCAGTTGTCCTCAGTATCGGGAAACGATAAGCAAAGTCTTCAGAACTGTTCCTGGCCAATTTTAGGCACGGCTGAAGCCATTGCTAAGAAGTCTCTCAGTCTTGGAAATCTTAAAAAGTGGAAAGATCACAAATGTACACTTTGGGGAGCCTTGGCCCCAAGGACTTCAAGTGCCGCTTATGGCTCAGATTATTCTTTTGCCAATACCGCCTTAAAGTTCAAGCTTCTCTCCCATGAGATGTTCGGTATTCCACGAGGAGAACAAGAAAGATGGAGCCTTGCCTATCCATGGGAAGGAAAAGGGTCATCATCTTCCTCATCTCTCGGTGGACTTTCTTCTATTAAGAACGACCTCACAAGTGGGGGAGACAAACTCTTAAAGCAAAATGGAATCAACATCAAAGGTGATTCTAGCGGTTCCAGCCGTTCTGATTCACTTCTCATTACGGGAAGCCCGCTACTCGTTAATTCATCAGTAAGCTCCAAATATATCCAAGACCGAGTTTCACAGCATGGAAAAGAATTTGCTTACATTGCGGCCATGACTGCATCTGGCGCAGCACCTTTTCTTGCAGCAGAAGTGAGCAGAATGAAAGCTGCTCAACTTGGAAAAGGAAATATTCTCTCAGGTGACAGAAGAATCTATACCATTTGGGAGAAAGTCTCATGTGTCTCTCAATCAACCAAAGTCACTGAACAGGTACGTCCTATGCCTTCAGTAACATTTTATGATTCCTGCACAAGTGCTGTTCGTTTTGAAGTTTATAAATACGTCCAACTAAAACTTCTGAGAAGAATTTGTGACTCTTTCGGAGCAACAGAGGGAAAGCCATGGTTATGAAAGACTCTTATCTTTCCATTGCCAAGGCCAACTCGTCTGATGATGTCATTGAAAAGAAGGATTTCTTTTCAATGACATGGAAGAAAGTTTTTGAAGAGGCCAATGGCAGCAAAGCAAGTGATATTCATATCCAACAGTTTGAAGACTCCATAAGAGTTCGACTGAGAATCTTAGGTGAATTGTGTATTATCCAGGAAATCCTTGAAACTCCAGAAATCAGAACGACACTCATCAACCGGCTAAAATCACTTTGTCATTTTGAATTGAATGTCAACGATGAGGCTCAAGATCGGGCCTTCACGCTTAAACTTACCAATAGCCGGTATCGCGGCGTTGTTACCCCTGGAGTATTCGGTGAGAACTTCGTCTTTAGGATTATCCGTGAAGAAGAACTTCCTACGATCAAAAATTGCCTTCTCCCTGAGAATATTGAGAAGGATCTACTTTATGCTATCAACCGCAAACAAGGTTTTATCTGCATTACAGGGCCAACAGGCTCTGGAAAAAGTACCACCCTCCAAGCAACTTTAATGGAGATCAGTCGAATCAAGAAGAACGTGATTACGATAGAAGATCCAGTGGAAAGAATAATCCCTGATGTCGTTCAACAGCAAATTACCCCAAAACTAACTTGGGCCAAGGCGATTAAGGCCGCCATGAGACAAGACCCAGACGTTATCCTTATTGGAGAAATCAGAGATCATGAATCTGCTTCACTGGCACTTGAAGCTGCCCAAACAGGACACCTCGTTCTATCCACTCTTCACACCAATGATGTGTCAGGGATTGTAGATCGTCTCATTGGTCTTGGCGTTGATCGTAAGCTCATTGCTGACAATCTTCTATTTATCTCTGCTCAAAGATTAACACAAAAATTATGCCCAAATTGCCGCATTAAAAACCCCTGTGGTGGATTTGATATAGGCAACGGATGCAATGACTGCAGTCATTCAAAGATTAAAGGAATCATCGGAAGACAACCAATTGTCGAATACTCCCTTCATCCTGACTCCGACTCCATAATGAATTTCGATAAAATTCGATTCAAAAGCACACAACTCAAAACAAGCCTTTTCTCCGAAGCCAAAAGACTCTCTCTTGAAGGAGTTATCGCCGCAGAAGAAGCAGATCAATGGGAAAAAAAACAAGTATGGCAAACAAACCAAAATCCCCCACAAAATCTAAATCATGGTCATGTAAACATTCAGTAATCGTATTCTGGTTAATCTGCGGGAGCTATACATTCTATTCATCACCAATTTTCAGAAGAGAATACGCTTCACTCTTATACAATTCACCTCTTCAAATTCTCTGGAATACTTTTCTCGCCTTCCTTGCAACTTTTGCAATAACTAAAATTTGGGTTCTCCCGCTCTGGAGATTGATTTTTACTGACACTCAGAAGCTTGGCCAAAAGATCGAATGGTACAATGAGAATTTTAAACATCTAACTCCTGACACAAAGAAACTCTTTCTTCAAAGATGGAGTATTGTTTTAGTTCTAAGCCTTTTTCTCTATTTCCTACAATTTTTTCCAGTGACATTCGCTCGAAAATATTTTCTTAGTTACTCTTCTTTATATTTCATTCCTCACAATGTAGTTCTTGTCGTTACTTACTTAGAACTTACTTCTATTTGGGTCATAAAGCATTTCTCACTCTTTACAACTTACCTATGGATTCTTTCTCTTCTTGAAGGCCGATCACGAGTCATTGCGAGGCTTTTAACAAGATTTCACCTTCACATGGACTCTCTCGCATGGAAAAAGCCTCTTCCTGAACTCCCTTGGAGTAAGTCATCCCTCAAACTGGAGCTTTGCCTTTTTTCACAATTTCTTACCAAAACAGGAGAGACGGCAACTCAGGAAACTTTCTATGAAAAGTGGATTGTCAGAAAAGAAGTCGGACTTGTCACTAATACCCTCGGCATAGCACCTACTGGCGGTGGTAAAACCTCCTCTCTCATCAAACCTACCATAGAGCAATCAATCCTATGGCAAAATGATAACCCTCATTCAAAAGCAAGTGTCGCTGTCTATGACCCCAAGGGGGAGCTTACTGATTACGCCGTAGAAATTGCGAAAAAAGCCAATAGAGAGTCTGATCTATGCGTCTTATCACTCAAAAGTAAA
Organism: Bacteriovoracaceae bacterium; assembly: GCA_019752535.1. GTDB lineage: Bacteria > Bdellovibrionota > Bacteriovoracia > Bacteriovoracales > Bacteriovoracaceae > UBA6144. Next base: position 90,215 of record JAIEMA010000035.1, on the reverse strand, counting down.
AATAATATCAATCCTCTTCAAGTCAATAACATCTGGGATGGCCAGACTTCATGGCGAATCTCAGGTTGGGTCATTTCAGCATGGCTCAACTTCCAAGGGAAGTCCTCTCCTGAACCATACTGGGAGAATCAAAACTATCTCCTTGTCAGAAACCTTCTCGTCCTTTTGTACCTGGACAAAGGAAACAATGTTGGAATGTATGATATTTCCAAGATGCTCGGCCCTTCATCCACAGGATGCTTCATTAAACAGGACAAGACGAAAACTCTTACCGAGTTTGGAACATGGGTTTTCAAGGCCTATATCATGGCTCTTCAAGAGACTTCTGATGAAGAAGCGATCTTTGATTTAGTTGATGAATATGAATTGAATCCCATCAAGCTTTCTCAAATGACTTCAGACCTATTTAAGACGACAGAGGAAAGACTTGAGAAAAGAAAGAAGTCTTATGAAGCCTATAGAAAGACTTATCACTTAAATACCAACATTGAATTAAGAGAAATTATTGAAAGAGGTCAAAACGCCAAAGGCCAACAAGATCTGAACAATTCTCGCAAGCAATATATTGAAAAGCTCCAAGAGCTAATCAAAAAGGACATGGCGGAGAAGTTTAAAGATAAAAAAATGGAGCCTCAAGACTTTGCAAAGACACACTTGATTCAATCATCACAGGATCTCAAATCTAAATTTAAAGAGGAAGTTCAGGAAGAACTCACAAGAGAAACAGCCTTCCAAATCATTAAAGATGCTTGTGAATGGCTAATCAAAACGTGGAGCCAGATGCCTCCAGAAAACAGGGCAAACATTGTTTCAAATATGGAACCTTTTTTAAAAATGTTTGAGACTCCTGAAGTCAGAAGATCACTTTCCCCTACAGACCCCGAAATTAATTTTGACCAGATCATAACCAAAGGCTCTATTGTTATTCCAAGCTTTCCTGGTATTGAGATTGGTGACTCCCTTGCCGATGCTATCGTGACCTTAATTAAGGCGAGATGGCAGTACGCAGTTCTCTCCAACCCACAATCTCAACGCGTGAAATTCCAAATCGTGGATGAAGCTCAAAGGGTTATTACCTTTGGCGAAGGAAGAAACGCCGGTGATTTTGAATACCTGGAACTTTCCAGAAGCTTTGGTGGAACAACCCTAATGACCACTCAATCTATTTCTGCATTGAGGGCCAAAGCTCCCAGAGAAGCTGATTGGGAAAAGATTCACGGGGTCATACGATCAATTATTTGCTTCGCCACGAATGATAGTAAAACGATTCGGTTCATCCAAGACATCGCAGGGAAACAAGTCAAAGAGCGTATTTCTAAAACTGTACTTGAAGGGGCCAATGCTCCTGAACTCGATATGATCTCAGAAAAATATAAAGGAGACTCCTCACTAAGTGTCTCATTCACAACTTCTCAATCCTTAGAAGACTACATCCAATCTAGCGACATCCAAGGAGCGAAGGCCTTCACAGGTATTGCCATTTTATTTGATGGTCTAAAATCTGAAATTATGAAGGTCGCCTTCAAGCCCACCTTTTGGCCAGATCGAAGAGATAAGTGGGCCTTGATGGAAAAGCTCTCCTTCCAAACAGAGAATCGAGATCCAGAGAAGTTCCCACTAAAGGCAAACACAATTGAAAATTTATATCGTACTCACACGAAGGAGGATGCTGTATGAATTTAGAGAATATCAATAGAAAGATTCTTAAGAATGAGAAGACCAGCCACCAAGACGATACTTTTGAAAAAAAGTTAGCCAGAGAACTACTTAAGGAAAAGCAAGACAAGAAACTTCGCCCTCAAGAGAAGGCTGACTTGCTTGCTCTTAGGCTTTCACCTGAAAATGAAAAATTATTCTCAGATAATCGTATTAAAAGACTTCGAGAATTAGAACACTCTATTTCAAACGAAGAACTTCTTTCTTCTCTAATCCCAAATAAACATTATTTTTTTCTTTCACAATTACGAGAAGAAAAACTGTCTTCCGAAGGAGATATTATCGACTTGGCCAAAGGATATAACTTAAACAAAAGTGATGTTCAAGAACTTAGGAAGCAAGGTTTCCTAGATTATGTTGAAGATGGGTTCGATATTATTGAAGAATATGAAAAAGAATTAAAAGACTATGTTAAAAAGAGAGGTTTCCTAAGCTCTCTTACTGAATCTGAAAAATCTCTTCTTCATTCAATCTCTGATACAGAAATAACTTTAGACTCCAACAATCCTGAACTTGTTAGCCTCAAGAGAAGAGGACATCTTGATATATTGACAAAAAATGAACAAGCCTTTCTAAAAGATGGTGCAAAGATTGAAAATCTACATCGTTATGACCTTTCATCATCTGACTATTATCGTCTTAAAGAGAGGATTGAATTCCACATAAAGGGAGAGGTTAAATCTATTGATGATTCTGGACTTACTATTAGAGAAAAAGACTTTATCACGAACCACTTATCTACCGGTGAAAAAGAAAGCCCTGGATTCAGTAAAGACCATGCTCAAAAACTCATTCAAAGAATTGAAAGGTACATAGGCCAAGAAATAAAAGGCATTGATTACCGTGCATCAATCAGACTCAACGACATTTATGATTTCACTGCAAAAGTTTACTACCGTGAAACCTCTCCCATTTTATCCTTCCGTGAAAAACGTCCTCTGGATTACTATAGTTATGTATCAGCTAAAGATGCTTCTATCTATCTAAGAGGTCAGTCCGGTGAACATCTCTCTAAGAGAGAGCTTGATCGTTACACCGAAATTGTCGCTGCAAAAGACTTAACTTTTCTTAAGTATGTACCATCCAATACCGAATTGGCATTTCTGAGAAAAATTCATACCAGAAAGATTGATACTGAACTCGCTATAAAAATCGGAAAGAACGACTTTGGTTTAGAAAAAGAGGCCGTTTATCATCTCATGTTAAATCAATTCATCTCAGTTTCTAACGGATTTGGTAAAAACGAATGGATTGAACCTAAATCGCTTTACAATGCAAGGGTATGGCAAAGTACCTTTCAACGACACTCATTTGAAGATGCTGTAAAGATTCTCTCCGAGCTTAAGTTAGAGGAACCAAACTTCTTCATCAAGGAATTGATAAAAAATAATTATCCTATCTATCCACAACAGAAGACGGAAGATTATGGCCTGTTCCTGAAAGTCCATTTCAAAGACTCCTTAAACTTATCTGAATTAAACCGCCTCATACATCTCAGGGAGAACGGTATCCATCCAGAGCTTAACTATTCTTTTCTAACCGAAGAACCTAGCTCCTGGAATATGAAATCCGCGAGGAAACAAGCCTTCATTCAACATTTTAAGGAAAGATACCAGATCAATATGCAAGTAATCGACTTCGTAAATAAATTCAAGCAAGTCACGCATGACCAACTTCTAAAACTTGGCCTATCTTCTGGTGAAATTGATCGGTATGTTCGAGGCATAGAAAACGATAAGATCCCTTTTGGAGGAAAGATCCTCAACCGCCACACCCTTCACACTCCTAAAGGAAAAATCCTCTATTACTCTATTCAGCATAGAGGACTTGTCTCAGGCCGAAGCCTCCTAGAAACAAGGCTTCCCAAGGAACTTATTGCTGAACGTCCTCAACAACGGCAAGACCTTCTTTTCCATGATCTCAAAGTCGTGGATTGTGTTTTACAAGTTAGCGCAGAACTTAAAGAGAAAGGCCTTAAGATTCTTGAAATTAAAAATGAGGCTTCTCAGTATTCCGATGCAAAAGCCGGGAAAATGAATAACTGGAGAAAAGATGGCCCAAGCTTTATGGATGCCATATTGATTGTAGAAGAATTAGATAGTGAAGCTCTCTCACTTTCAGGTGGGACTAAAAGCATTGCTGTTGAATATGGTAACTATACAAATGAAAGAATGATGAGCAAGATCGAAAATTCAAGCTTCGATCAAGCCTTTGTCTTTTCAAATACCACATTTCAACAAAAGTATGCCCAGCTGTCTATTACTCAGAATGTAGTATTTAGATCAATTTAAGCAGGGAGGTGAGATTCCCTCCCTGCTTGGCTTCTTAATTTTCAATCAAACTCTTTTTACGACCACGCCGAGGAGTCGTACAAAAATCGTGAAATCCCTCAACTTGATCCGTTGCTTTCATTAGCTCTTCAAAGATGTCTTCAGCAGCAATCACTTCCTCTGCCGATTTCCCCTTATTGATGAACTCTACGAATTTTGAAAATTTCTCAAAATCAGTTGGGTAAATATTCAAAGTAAACTCTTTGGGCTGATGCTTAGCCTTTAAAGACAAAAAATCCAGACTCATACTTTGCTCCTCTTGGTTTCGCTACGAAATCATTTTTTTCGTTACGAAATACTCATCAATGTTTGTTTCTTTTTTATTTCTTTGTTTTCTACTTTCCTAGATTAGATTTTCATTACTTAGAAATCTCTTTTCTTTCATCTGCTTACATATTCATTTGGCATCTCCCTTGTAATAGCTCTCTCAGAGTCTTCACTGATTTGAAGACTCAAATAGGAGAATCATGCAAACGACATTGCAACCAGAGGGCCAACATGAGGAGCTTCTGACCATCACGGAAGCAGCTAAGTTTCTCAACGTAAAAGTTTCTAAAATCAGACGAGAAGTTTTTTTGAAAAGGATTAAGCATTTCAAGCTTGGGGCCTTGCTCCGATTCAAGAAATCTCATCTCTCTGAATGGGTAAATTCGCAATTTCAGGACAGTAGAAACAGCGTAGCCGAGTATCAAATCCAGTAAGATTGTGTTAGGATGGCGTATCGCTGTTCTTTGACAACTTAATAGAGGAGAAATTGGTTACAAAACCATTAAGGGTTTTGTATGGAAATTATTAGACGAAAGAACAAGACGACCTACCGTGAAACTGTTTACGTTGATGGAGTTCGGCATAGAAGCCCTACTTTTGAACGAAAAACAGACGCAAGAAATTGGAAGAATGAACTTCTTTCAAAGCGTGAAAAAGCAAAAGCACTTGGTGAAGATTTTCAGCTTATTAAGCGAGAAACTTTCAAGTCTTTCTCTACACGTTGGTTGGATGAAAAGATCAAACCGCAAAGAGCCGCATCCACTTACGATGGCTACCGTCGCACAGTGGCCCTGCATCTTTCACCACGCTTTGATCACTTATTCTTAAATCAATTAAACATAGATTTAGTGAATCAACTCGTTCGAGATCTTTTGAACTCTGGCCATAATGCCAAAGGAATTAACCTCGTCCTTCAAATCTTAAAGAGCATTGTCCTAGCTGCTGAAAGACAAAAAGCGATCCGAGAAAATCCAATTAAGCATTATCCATTGCTGAAAATGGTGAAACAGCCACCTGTCTTTTGGAGCAAAACGGAAATTCAAGATTTTCTAAATGCGGCCAGCCCTGACCCTCTTTATCCCGTTTATTTGGTTGCTCTAAATACAGGGATGAGGCGTGGAGAATTGGCAGGACTCGCATGGGATATGGTCGATTTCCAACGAAACATGATTCAAATAAGTAGGATTCGCGACAGATGGGGACTACGCCAAACCACCAAAACAGGTACGGTAAGACACGTTCCAATGAACAAAGCAGTGAAAGAAATGTTGCTCGATTTGTATGAAAAACGCAACGAATCAACGATTCGCTTTGATGACAAAGGAAATCCTGTCCACCTCGTTTTTCCTAACGGTGAAGGAAGCGTGATGAGCGTGATCCACCTGTATAGGCACTTCCATAAGATGCAGGAGAAGGCCAAGATTACTAACCAAATCTGCTTTCACAACCTCAGACATACATTTGCCAGCCAGTTCGTAATGAGCGGTGGGAACCTGTATGACCTGCAAAAAGTGCTTGGCCACACGAAGGCTGAAATGACCATGATCTATGCTCACCTATCGCCAGAGCACTTGTCGGCCGTCACTGGCATCATCAATTTTATGAATCCAGATAATCATGAAGTAGCCCACAAACAGCCCACGGCCACTCAAGCTGGTTAAAAATCTTCTTCAGAAAAAGATGAGATGGAGATTTAACTCATGAAAAATAAAAAGAAATTTGTACTTTAAGAAATTAAACGGAATAACTATTTCGTGGGATGAGTTCGAGTCTCGTCCTGGGCACCATATTTTTCTTCTTACTATCGTCTTAAAAATGTTTCAGAAAAGCTAGCCTAGCTTGCTGAAAGCACTCGATTCTTTGATTTATTTTGACCCGCCTCTAAATATATCCCTTTTTGTCGACTGAACGTGTTACCTTGGGTGCGTTCATTCAGCTTCTTCTAGAATCCTGCGCATGTTGCTCAAGTCTTCTAAAGCGGCCCCAACCTTTGGAGGTATTATGGGTAAGAAATTGTACGTGGGAAATCTTCCCTTCTCAGTAAACGACAGCTCTCTTCGCACACACTTTGCTACAATCGGTAACGTCGATTCTGCAAAAGTGATCACTGATCGTGATACAGGTCGCAGCAAGGGCTTCGGCTTTGTTGAAATGTCGACTGATGATGAAGCTCAATCTGCTATCAGCAAGCTTGACGGTTCAGCATTCGAAGGTCGTAACATGACTGTTAACGAAGCAAAGCCAATGGAAAAGCGCGATAACAATCGCTCTGGCGGCTTCGGCGGCGGAAATGGCGGCGGCGGACGCGGTCGTTACTAGTTTTTTAATTAAAACAAAAAAAGAAAGGGCCCTCATGGGGCCCTTTTTTTTTACCAACGTAAGAATTTCTTAGCGGCCAGCGGCCCAAAATAACAAGAGAGCGCTAAAGGGAGAAAGTGCCACATCATGAGATGGAGAGAGCCTTCATGAAAACAGACAGCTTGCATGAGTAAGCAGCCCGCAGAACTTGCACTCAACGACGCCCACAATCCTGTCATCTTTGGTGAGCGAGGGGCCGCTTTACTGGCCCATTTCTGTAGGGCCCACCAATAACCGATGGCCATGGCGGAAATCACGAGACCACACCCTCCTCTTAAGGGATTTAATTCTAAAATAAATTCTTGATAAATTTGAGAGTAATTGACTTGAGTGACTTGTAATAAAAACAAGCCCACGATTCCAGAAAAGATTAAGCGGTCTGCCATTTTAAGTTGGGCTTGAGGGAAAGCACTAAAGTAGAAGGCGGCAAAACTGCCAAACGTGACAAAAACCCAAATAGTGTTTTCTAAAAAGAAGAGGCTATCACTCCAGCGCATCGACAATACGCTATTTTTTGAAGCCATGAAAAATGAAAGAGCGACAAACAAAGAAAAGACAGGAATCAATCTCTTCATTAAGAATGGAGAGAGTCGCTCAACGGATTTAAATGGCTTTAAATCTGAAGCAAGATTTTTTAAAAGGTTCTCATTCATTTTTGCACCTTATCCTTAAGCGATTTAACCATTCGATGAACCGAAACTTTAACTGCAGGCACACTCATACTAAAAGCTTGGGCCGCATGAGCGTAGGTCTGACCCTCTACCTTCACCATCACAAACATATCTCTCTGTTTAGGAGAGAGAAGACTTAAAACTTCATCCCAATCAATCGGCGACTCATCAAAAGTTTCGTCACTTGAATGAATATCACTCCACTCAGTCATCAATGGGGCACGTTTCTTTTGACGATAAAAATCAATATAGCGGTATCTTGTTATGGCATACAACCAAGGCATTAAGGGTCTATCCCATGTATAAGTATGCTTCTTTTGATGAACCGAAAGAATCACTTCTTGTTGCAAGTCTTCAAGCGTCTGAGCATCCGTGAACCCTTTACCTAAATGCGAGAGATAGCGCTTCACGACAGCGGAGGTCATGGTTAAAAAAGATTCGTAAGCGACCTGGTCACCCTTCATTGATTGTCCTAAAAGCTCTAAAAGCTTCTCTTCCACGCTCACCCCAGTCCTAATTTCTACGCTCGCCATCGGCTTCTATCCCTTATTACGTTAACTTACGCCCAAAAGTTACATCTCCGACAAGACGCTAAACCCTTAATTTTTAAGAATTATTTAGGTTCCAGGGTGGGTGCAATTATCACATAATACTAGCTTATGAATCGATCCGTCGTCTTTTTCTGTATTACCCTTGTGTTGTCTAGCCTCACACTGTCTCGCTTTTATGATTGGCGTGAATCCAAACACAACGAACTCCTCCAAAGACAGTCCGAAGTTATCAAAAGTGATGTTGAAGAGAGACTAAGACACTACCTCTCTGGGACCAGGGGGGCGCGTTTAGTGGCCGCGACATTTTGGCAACAGGACAAAGTGGAGGATCGTGAATATGAGGCCATGGCCAAAGAGTTGATTTCAAATTTTCCAGAAATTTATGGAGTGAATGAACTTAACCCTGAAGGGAAAATTATCCGCGTTTATCCGCGTCCAACGAATGATGGGGCCCTTGGTAAAACATCTCAAAATATCAAATTTCTGAAAGAGTCTCTCGCTAGAAAAGAGAAGTATTGGTTCAGTCCGCCTTTTGATTTGTTTCAAACCAATCAGCGTGGATTTGTCTGTTATATTTCTCTTTGGAAAAAAGAGGAATTCAGAGGATGGATCGCCATCGTTTTAACGACTCATCAATTTTTTAATTTTTTCACCAATAATCAATTTGGAGAAAATTTTAATATTGATATTACTGATGATGAAACAAATCTCTCCTATATCTCTAGTCTTCCGTCTTCCGCCTCTAGCGAGGAGACGACCCAGGTTTCGCACGTTCAAGAGTTTGGAAGAAATCTCACAATCAAAATCTGGCCTAAACTCGATTCAAGGCCCTTGCTCTCGCATCAACTCACGCCCTTTGCCTTCGCTCTACTTTTCTCTCTTATTTCTACTCTCGCCTTTTATTCATGGACTCAGAGATCAATTGCTCTTAAGCGACTTGAAAGCACCAATCAACTTTTAAGACTCACGGTTCACGACACCGCTTCAAGCCTCACGACCATCCAAGGTTATCTCATGATCATGAAAGATGACCCAAGTATCGTGCCGATTGATAGACTTTCTCGCCATGTCGGCTTTGTCGTTGAACTTTTAGAGCAGATGAAATTGGTTCAAAAGCTCACCAGTTCAAAATCGACATGGAGGCTCGAGGAAACTCCACTGCTTCCCTTAGTGATTGAAGTCTCAGAGATTCTCACAGAAAGATTAAAAGCGAAAAATATACTTCTCAATTACAAGCCAGAAGACTTAGCGAAAGTCAGTATAAGAATTAACAAAGGACTCTTCTCTCTGAGCGTTTTAAGTAATCTGATCATAAACGCAATTAAGTTTTCGCCAGAAGGTGGAATCGTAGATGTTGCTTATGAAGAAGATGAATACTGGCATATCATTAAAATTTCCGATCAAGGCAAAGGATTCCCAAAAAACATTAAAGGTATTCTCGCAAAGAAAGAAACTCCTCAATCAACTTTAGGAACAAAAGGTGAGAAGGGTTCAGGCTTCGATCTTTTGATTGCTCTCGAAGTCATGGATTTGCATTATGGCAAACTTGTTATTAATGAAACAGATACTCCGGGTGGAGTCATTTCGATCATGATTCCAAAAAAAGAAGTCTAGCTTTTATTAAACTGCGAAAACTCTAATCCTTCTAATCCCACACAGTCTTTAGTAAATCTCCATCCAAATTCAGTGGCCTCCCCCATCGGCCACAGCCTTCCCCACGCCTCATAGTCTTTGGGATGAGGCGAGAATGCGATCGCCCCCTGGGTACTGACAAGGATGAGTCTCCCCTTCTTCATTAGCTTTTCATTGAGCATCAAAAGATCAGGCTCATGATTCAATATTAAGACTTGATCAGTCGGCCCTTGAGAGCGAGAAAAAAAATGATGTAAATCAGCGGGGAGATACTCATTGAGAAGAGGGGTTAATTCAGCTTCAGGGAGATCATGAAAGATATGTGTCTTGGTTTGAAAGAAACAGGCGATGAGAGTGAGAGCAGAGACTCCTTGGCAAGATAAGCTTTGTCCCTCTCGAGGAAGAGAGGAGATAAATGACATCCTCATATCGAGACTTAAGAAAGGAGAGAAGTCTGTATCCAGCTCAAACATTGAACTAAAAGAGAAATCTTTTTTTAGATAAAATGAATTTGAAGACCAAAAAGACTCATCGAGTGTTTTTGGTACTTCAAAATTCGCCCAAGGGTTTTTAACTAAAACCTGCATTACTTCCCTAACTGAATCGTCTTTACGATATCTCCAGGCTTAGGCATTGTGAGAGGCTGAGCATCACCATCAATCACTAAAATCTTAGAAGGATCTTCTGGACTTCGCAGATAAGATCTTATCACTTTTCCTTCCCCATCAATTGATTGAATGATGTTAATGGCATCCGGATCGCTGGCCCCAATTCCCATAATCTCTTGCTGGCGACCATACTTATAAGAGAACTCCGGGCGAAGCTGCTTAAGTCGGCCGAGATCCACATCTTTTACTCCTCGTCTTGCACCGACAAGAATTCTCGATTTCAACAATGCCTGAAGCTCAGGAGCTTTATGCGCTCCGTACTCGCCGACAACCATGGCACCCATCGCAAAGGCTTTGCCGACCTCACGGTTTTTTGATGTTGAGTAGCCGTAGCTAATTCCATACATCGGACCCGTCTCCGAATGATCCCTGGCCATCTGAACCAGACCATCACCAAAAACATCCGAATTATATTTTTCAAAATCTGCTATCGCCGCATTACGGATTGATTCAACAGATGTATTTCCACGAATTTTTCCAAGAACAGCGTTTGAGGCCATATGCGAGTTTAAGTTCTCAAACATCCCAATAATCTCGGCTTCACTCTTTACTTGAGTCTTAGAGGCCAGTCCTCGCCATACGATTTGATCCGAGTACCAACTGTCCATTTTGAAATCGTAGAGCTCTTTATTATAGGCCGTCGATTTACCATAAAGAGCTTTGAAATCATCATCTACAAATCCAATTTCGACTCTCTCAATACCATTCTTGGGATGATTAAAATAAATGTTATTCTTATTAAAGACTTCATTCGCCTTGGCGTGGATTTCATCCCACGTTTTTAAAGGCTGATTTTTTAGGCGAAGAGCAAATGATGGATCTTTCGCCATCTCTCTCTTGATAATTTCTCGATAAAGACGAGGATCAATGTACTCCACACCCTCCATCACATCTTTACCCTTCACTCCTTTAAGTCCGACATGAACAGGTGGACGAGTGTAAGGTGTGATGAGATCAAGTGAATTATCAAATGGTAAACCAAATTTAGCGCGCTCTAAAAGATCATCAATTAAGAAATCACTTGAGAGAATTCCGTGCTTAACGATTGTTTGCCATTCCTCTAGTGAGCTATAGATATCAGCATTAGGCTCAATGATACGGGCCGGAGGGAAACCTTCTTTTCTTAAAGCGTAATTAAGAGCAAATTCACGGGTCGATCTTCCGTTTCCGTTGGCCAGCGGATGAATTGAAACAAGGTTTCTTTGGAATTCAGCGACAAGGTCTGCATACTTGTTTAATTTCTCTGGGGTATCTAAATCACCAAGCAGAGTACGCTCACGAGTAAACCAATCCATTTGCTCATCGACCATGGCGTCGACTAAACGCTCGGTCATCTCACCTTGCTTTTTGACGAGCAATGTATATTCAGCATTTAACTCTTCATAGCGAGCCACATCTTTTAATCCCTGCTCACCAGCTGCATTGAGTGCCGCTTTATTGGCATACTTAACAGATAAAGCCTGTCTCTCTTTTAAGACAGCTTGATAGTGTTCAATTTCTTTAACGAGTTGCGGTTCAGCTTTTCGGATTATGTCTAATCCCTCTTTTTTAACATAGATAGGATTTGGATATTGAATTTGACCAGTGAACTTCCCGTCCTTGGCACTCGTTTCAACCCATGTGAGGTAAGGGTTACTTTGAATGTTGCCACGGATGACTTCATTGATTTCATGACCCGGAGGTACGTTCCCATACCATGCGCCGTCGCGAATTTTGCCAAGCTGAGCGGCCGGAACATCTTCAACTCCTCCTTGCATCATCTTTTTATGAATCTCAAGGAGCGTATTTTTATTAATCTTTGGCTTTGTCTCTAAAAGATAATTATGAGCGATCTTATAGTTTTCAAAAGCTTTCTTCTCGTAAGTGAGAGCGAGCTGAGTTTTCGCAATTTGTCCCTGTCCGGCAAGGATGTCATTGAGGGCGCCAGAATTGTGCTGATAATCGATGAAATAAAGTGATTGAAAATTATCCTCAATCTTTACGGCTTCAGCCTTATTAGGTTTAAAGAAATCAAGCCAGCTCTTCTTCGGTTTAACATCACCACTCACCAAGTTAAGGAACTGTGCTTCACGCTTAGGGAAATCAGCTTCAACAATTTCTTTTGTAAACTTACTAAAGAGAGTGCGACCTGGAACAACCAGCTCACGCACGGGTGGTCTTCCGGCCAGACCAGAGCGCATGAGAAGATCTGCTTCATCCTTAGTGAATCCACCCTTCACTAGAATGCGATACTTCTCTCTTAACTCGGCCCAAGAATATTCAAAGACCTCGCCCTCAACTCCTGAAAGGTGCGCTTCTTCAAGAGTTTTAGCTAATTTTATTTTATCTTGCTCCGTGAGACTTTCGCGCTTAATCAGCTTCAGCGCTTCACTGAATCGTTCTTCTTTTCCAAGTGCAGCGTTTTTAAGAATAAGCTCTCTCGGTATCTCTTCCACCACCTCTTCAAGTCTTTCAAGTTTTAATACCTCATCTGTTTTTCCTGCTAAGCCAGAACGGATGAGTATCTCAGCTTGTTTATTTGTAAAGCCTGCTTCATTTAAGATGCGATACTTTTCTTTAATTTCATTGAATTTGTAATTAAAGACTTTACCATTACCCGCTTCGTGAGCATTTTGAATGGCAAGTTTAAGCTCCGCCACTTTCTCTGGCTTCATTTTTGAAGTTTCGACTCTTGTGAGCTCAAGAGCTTTATTGGCCCTCTCCTCATTTCCTAAGAGAGCGTTTTCAATCACCTCAGTCCTAGTAAAAGTAGGACTTCCGGCCAGTGCATCCCTTCTGGCAAGGGAGCTGAGATGCGAATAGTATTCAGAAATGAGTCTTTGACGGTTTGCCGATTCAGGCATTTTAGAGATCGCTGCAAACAAATCATTTTCAGCTTTTAAAATATCATCTGCGCCGAGATGCTTCGCAAACTTACCATATTTTAAATCAGGGTAAAGATCATCAATCAAATTCTTTAAAGGGACTTCTGGCTTTTTCAGAAGATAATCATCGACAACACTATATCTTTGAACGCGTATCGTTTTTAAATATTTATCTTCAGCCTCGGTTACAAAGTCTGAACCATGTCTTTTTGTATAGCCCGTGATTTTCATATCGAGGTAGGCATCATCAATTTTGCCCATCGCTCGAGCTGACTCACCTGCTAGAACAGGCCTGATGCCACCAAATAATTTTGCACTTCCAGCTTTCTGGAAGATTTTTTCAAAAGTCTTTTCTCCCAACTGAAATGACTTCAACGTCATGGCATTTTCAAATGGGAACAATATGACTTTACCGGCCGTTGAGGCAACTTTTGACCCAAAGGTGATGACAGGCCCTGCTGGTGTCAGCATCAAGAATGTTTTAGATGTTCTTGCGACAGTCCTCATCGCTTTGAAAGTTACTTTCATGGCTTTCACTGGGGCACTAATCATGAAGCGGCCAATCAGTTTCACAGAAGTCTTCATCAATGAGACAGCAACTCTCGTGAATTTTGATTTCACGACTGCAGTTGTAAGGCGAGCAGTCATTTTAGTGACTGGGGCCACAAACTTTGCGACACGTGAGGCTTTAATCGCTCTTGTCGTAGCGGCAGAAACTTTAAAGAGTTTTGAAACTTTGCTGGCAGCCGACACCCCATACTTAGCGCAGGTCACAAGTCCACCAGTTAAGAAGGCTGGCACAATTTCTGCGACGATCACACCGGAGATGGCACAAAGACCATTGATCATGGTTTTACAATCAGTACAAGCAAAGCCTTGAGCGGGTCTATTACATTTGCTCGCTCTAGGTACTCCTGCCCATTCTTGACAGAAAATATCATTGGCAAGCCATTCATTAATAGCTCCAGTCAGTCCTGCCCACATTCGTGACATCGTGCCTGGGAAATCATGAATCAACTGCTTAAAGATCCCTTCTTCCTCGGATGCTTTAGCAGCAGCTAGTTGTGCTGTAGAGGATTGTTTTTCTGCACCGGTCACCCAATTCCAAAACTTCTTGCCAGCATTCGCAATTCCTTTTCCAGCGGCCTTAAGTAAACCCCAAGCCCCTTCAAAGAAACTAAAGACCGACTTAGCAAAGGCAGTAGCTAGTTGGACTAAACAATTGTCTTTACCTGCACTGCAATTGGTAGAACGTTTGTTCGCGGGTAAAATTTTATTGACGAGAGTTCCAAGAAAAGGAACAGCACTGTTAGCAAGCACACAAGTGGTATCACCGGCACATCGCTGAGATACTTCCTTCTTTCTTGCAGGAGTACAGCTGGCTTGGGCGTTGGCTTTTTCGATATCTCTTAAATTTTCTAAATTTAAGATGCTATTTTGTTTCTCTTCACGGCACATGCGCTCTTGATCATCAAGCATTTGGCCTGAGAAATGAGCTTGAATGACTTCTAATTTTACGTAAATTTCTTCGATTTCTTTTACAAGTTTGAAACAGTCCACTGACATAGGATTGTTTTCAAACCAGTGAGCTTGATCTTTTTCATCTTCTGGAGGAAGGCAACCTTCTCCTCTAGCTTGAGTACTCTTGGCCTTGGCAAGATCAATCAGAGACTCAATGCATTTCCCATTCTTGCAATCTCTATCGACATTAAAACTTGCAGATGTAGGTTGAGGAGCACCTGCGGAGGCAGGAAGAATGAATGAAGGCAATAAAAGGATAACAGCTAATAGCAGTGAAATAGAACGTTTCATTAGACCCCACAATCTAATTCATCAATTAGCTCTTTAAAATCTTTGTCATGTTGAGAATTTTGAATCAATCGAAGAGATTTGGAATAGATTAGTCTTCCATTACAATCGATATAAATACTCTTTTCAATATACTCTTTATTTTCATGTCGGTACTGGAATCCGACTTCATGCACACTGTGGCCCTGTTGGTTTTTCCATTTTTTATACGGAATATAATCAACCGGAGTGGCATTTACCTCTTGAGCCCAGTCATTTTTCATTTTCTTAAATGCTTCTGGATTTTCACTCATGGCCTTTAAATCAATTTCTAAATCAACACCTGTATTGGTGAAACTTATGTTTGACCTCTGGCCATTGACTTGGGGAGAAAAATAAATGAATGGCATTCCAAACAAATCTTTTCCCAACTCCCAAGTCGGTTTTTCTGGAACAAATATTCGTCCATACTTGGTTTCAAGTTTTAAGGCAGCACTCCACGCGGAAGTAGAAATGATCATTAAAATGATCCATAGAGAGTTTTTCATGGCTTACTTTTCGGTAAAAAGACGAAATAACTTGATAAAAACAGAGTGATTTTATTTTGAGCTAAGTTCTTGTTATTTCTTAGGTTCAAACATTGGAGGATGGTCACCGAGTTCACGGGCCTTTTGAAGTAAGGCCATGAGGTCCATATCGATAATCTCAAAGAGTTGGTCGTAGGATTGAATCACGAAGTAGATCGGTTGAAGTATATCAATACGAAAAGGAGTCCGAAGAACATCCACTGGATCAAAGGGCTTTCTCATAGGTATCTTAGACTCTAAGGCATAAGTTGTTTCACCAAACGATGAAAGAATACCTCCCCCATAGGCCCTTAACCCTTGAGTCGTTTGAATTAAACCAAACTCAATCGTGAACCAAAAGAGGCGAAAGAGCTGAACGCGGTCTTTGGGCTTGGCCGCTAGAGCAATCTTTCCAAACTCATACATAAAGTTGGAATACGCCTTATTCGTTAAAAGAGGACAGTGGCCAAAAAATTCATGAAAAATATCTGGCTCCATTAAATAATCGAGCTCCTCGGGTAGACGAATGAAGCTTGCTGCGGGAAATTTTTTATTCGAAAGTAATGTAAAGAACTCTGTGGCCGGAATAAGAGCGGCTACTTGTTCAACTCCCCATCCATAATGACGGCTTAGCTCTGCAGTGACTTCTTTGTGTTGAGGGATTCTTTCACTAGAAAATTTAAGCTCTTCTATTCCTGCGATAAATTCTGGACAGGCTCTTCCAATGATATGCTTTGTTTGACGTTCAAAGAGAGTCTTCCAAGTCCCATCATCAACTGCACCGTAATCAATATATCCCGTATCATCGGGTTTTTTGGAGGTATAGACATGCTTTTTGTTCATTACAGCTTTTCGGCAGCAAGTAGCATCCTCTTAAGGGCCAATCCTCCAGAAAAGCCACCGATGTCATGAGTTCCGACGATTCGGTGACAGGGAATAAATAAAGGCAACGGGTTAGCGCCACAGGCCTGGGCTACAGCCCTCACCGCTTTCTCGTTACCAATATCTTGAGCGAGTTCAAGATATGTCTTAGTCACTCCCCATGGAACTGCAGCAATTGCGGCCCAAACCTGCTCTTGAAATGCAGTGCCTTTAATCGAAATCTCTTGAGGATCTACACCGTGACGAAGTCCGTGAGTTAATTTTTTTTGCCAAAAGCTCGCCTTTGCCTTTCCTTCTTTGAACTCACCAGGCCAACTTAATTTTGGCACTTTTTCAGAACGAGAAAAATCGAGTCTAAAAAGAAGACCGTCTTTAATCCATAATTTTAATTTTTTATTTTTCCATATTAAGGGAACACTTGTGATCGTCTGCTTTTTTCTCTCTTCAAGGACGCGCCAACAAAACCACGCCACATGCGATCGCTTGCCCTTCCACTTCTCTCCCCATTTCAAAAGATCTTTTTTATTTTTAAATTTAAGTTTGGGAAAAAGAATTTTAAAACCGTTTTGAACACCTAGATCATCAACTGGCCAAACATCTTCTCTTCCATACCTAAACATCAAGACCATCTGGGCCGTCCAAATGCCGATGCCTTTGATTTGAGTCAGGCGAGCTATTATTTCTTCATCAGAGAGTTGTTGAACCTCTTTGTCAGAAGGGACCACTCCTTCTTGAGCTTTATTCGCAAGGTCAAAAATACTTGTGACTTTTGCTTCTGAAAGTCCCGCTTTACGCAATGTTTCTCTAGATAACAATAATGTTTCTTTTACCGTTGGTACCCCATCAGAAAACAATGCTTCAAAACGTGAATAAATCGTCGCAGCAGCTTTCAGCGAGAGCTGCTGAGAGCAAATGGCTTTTGTAAGAGAGGCATATAAACTCTCACTCTGAGTGGGTTGTAGAGGAAAAGGTTCAAATATTTTATTTAATTTAATTAAACTCAACTCATTCGCTTTTGGCTTCATAACTTCTCTCCCTTCACCTATTCTTAACCTTCTTAACAGTGACGTCGAGAGAGAGTTTACTTAAAATTTAGAAAAACTGAGAGCTCAATTTGCAAGAAGCATATTTCATAGGTGTCCCCTTTCACGCAGGCCAAAGTCGCCGAGGGACATCACTTGCTCCAAAAAAATTCCGAATCGAGCAGCCTGATTTTTTTCTGTCTTATGCAGACCTTGGTGATGTGGAGGCTCCAAATTACTTAGGAAGAGAGGCTGCCATTCATCATGCTCAAATACTTTCTGAATCGATTGAAAAAATTCAAATCAAAAATAAATTTCTCGCGATACTCGGTGGCGATCACGGACAAGGTTTAGGATCAGTCCATGGTCTATTGAAGCATTACCCAGACCTTCTAGTGGTTTGGATTGATGCCCACGCTGATGCCAACATCCCTTCTGCCTCTCCTACAGGAAATATGCATGGCATGCCCGTGGCTTGGTTATTAGGTGCAAAGGAGTCTCGCCCTTGGTGGATGAATCGCTCTCTCTCTCCAAAGAGACTTATTTATGTGGGGGCGAGAGATCTTGATCCCTATGAGCGAATGCTTATCGATGAGTTGGATATCGCATGGATCAAAGTGAAGGATTTTAGCGATCATTCATGGAAAATAAAACTTGAACAAGAACTTAAACGACTTGACCCACACAAAAATTGTCCACTCCACATAAGCCTCGACGTCGATGTTCTCGATTCTTCGATCGTACCTAGTACGGGTACACCTGTACCCAATGGTTTAGAAAAGAGACAAGTGGAAGAAGCCATTCAGCTTTTAAAAAACAATCGCAAGATTGTTTCTACTGAAATTGTAGAAATCAATCCTGAACTTGGAACAAAAGAAGAAGTCAGTGAACTTCTCAGTTGGGCGAGAGAGATATTTCAGATCGTAAATCCATCAGAGAAGACTAAATCTTATTATTCTGAAAATAAATCTCACCCGCCTCTTCACAACCGACACGTCCAATAATCCAAGCTCTCTCTTGCCGCTGCATGAGAAAGTTCATGGCTTTTTCAGGTTCATTCGTTGCAATCACAAATCCGACACCCATATTAAACGTTTTGAGAAGTTCAACCTGTGACAATTCAGTCTTCTGAGTAACCTGGGCAATGATAGAAGGTACCTCACTCAATTGAGGCCAAGAGTCGAGATGATAGCTCTTCTCTAGGTTCATTCGAGGAATATTCAAAACTCCCGAGCCAGTGATGTTGGCCATCCCTTTAAGAGATGATCCTAAACATTCTTTAAGAGACTGAATGATGTCGACATAAATTTTTGTAGGAGTGAGGGCATCAGATTTTAAGCTTGGATCCAATTCTAAAATTTGTCTCACTAAGGAATATCCGTTGCTATGAAAACCACTGGAGGACAATCCAATTAAAGTGTCACCACTCTCAAGAGTAGATCCATCAATTAAATCTTCAGAAAAAACTTCTCCCACTGAAAACCCGGCCAAATCATAATCTCCCTCAAGATACATTCCAGGCATCTCTGCCGTCTCTCCCCCAATAAGAGCTAAACGTGCTTCTCGGCATCCTTTCACGATGCCTCTTAAAACGGACTCCCCAACATTGAGATCAAGTCTCCCCGAGGCAAAATAATCAAGAAAAAACAAGGGGCGAGCCCCTGTACAGATGAGATCGTTCACACACATCGCTACAAGATCAATTCCGATCGTGTCGTGAACTCCTAATTCAATGGCGAGTTTGATCTTTGTTCCTACACCATCTGTGCTTGCGGCGATAAATCGGTCTTTATCCATTTTATACAACGAAGCAAAGCCTCCCACGCTTGTGACCACTCGATCGTCATGGGTTTCACCAACCATCATTTTTATGCGATCAACAAATTTATCAGCAAGGTCAATATCAACACCTGATTTTTTGTAATTCATAATTCACCTTTTTTAGTGTCTAAAATGTCTCTCGCCAGTGCAAATCATCGCAATGCCTAATCGATCAGCGGCCGCAAAAACCTCTTTATCTTTTATACTTCCACCAGGCTGAACAATTTTTGTGATTCCTGCTTCAGCCGCGACTTCAATTGAATCGGCAAAAGGAAAAAAAGCATCAGACACCATGACCACTTCAGAGGCTGGAATATTTTTTTCTTGGATCCTAGGCAGCGCTAACTTTAAGAATGAATCAAGACGATTCGGTTGGCCCATTCCAGCTCCCACAAGCTCCCTCACTCCTTTGGAAGAGCGGACAAGAGCAATCGCATTGCTTTTTAAATATTTTGCAGCAAGAACACCGAAGAGAGTGACCTCCAAATCTTCAAGACTAAACTTTTTCTGAGTGACTGAATTCAATTCAGCCGAGAGGCTCTCATCTTCATTTTGCCAGAGAACTCCGCCTGAAATGCTTCTAATCGTTTGTTCATTTTTATTTTTAACAAAAATTGGAAGTTTAAGTACTCTAAGATTTTTCTTATGCGCCAAGAGCTCCAAAGCGGCATCGGTGAAGTCAGGTGCCATCAAAATCTCTATGAATTTATCTTTAAAGAACTCAGCCTGTTTCACATCTAAAGTTTGAGAGACGGCCACAATCCCGCCAAAAGAAGAAATTTCATCTCCTCTCCAGGCACGCTCAATCGCCTGACTAGCTTCTTGAGCATGAACAAATCCACAGGGATTGCCATGTTTCACGAGTACCGCAGAAACGCCTTCATTATTGTACAGTTGCTGAACATCACTCATCGCCTTCCAAGCAGCATCGGCATCTAAGAGATTGTTATAAGAGAGCTCTTTGCCTTGTATAACTCGTGCGTCAGCAAGTGAGGATTGCGAGCTGTTACTCCATTCATAAAACGTCGCATCTTGGTGAGGATTTTCACCGTAGCGTAGAGATTTCCCTTTATTAAGCGTAAGAAATTTTGTGCTCTCACTTCCAAGTTTTTCAGCAATCGCGACATCATACCTAGCGATCATAGTAAAGGCGTCAGCGGCGAGATTGGATCTTTGCTTTAAGTTCAACTCTCCATTTTGGCTCTTGAAATCAGTCATGAAGCTTGAATACTGATTTGGCGAGGTTAGGACTGTGACGGAATTAAAATTTTTAGCAGCGGCCCTAATCATTAAAGGCCCGCCAATATCAATATTTTCAATCCAAACCTTTTGATCCTCACTCTCTTGTGAAGCTTTTTCAAAGGGGTAGAGATTACATACGACCAAATCAATAGCTTCTATTCCTAATTGAGTGGCTTCAAGTTCATCTTGAGCATTTTGTCTTTGAAAAAGAAGAGCGGAAGCACACTTAAATGAGATCGTTTTCATTCTTCCTTGAAATGATTCAGGATGACCTGTAAAATCAGAAATCTCTTGAAAAGGAATCGACCAGTTCTTCAACATCTGTCCAGTTCCACCCGTTGAGATGATCTTCACTCCATGTGAAAACAGCATTTTTGCTAAGGGCTCAAGGTTAGTTTTATCACTGCAGCTTATCAGAGCCGTTTTTATTTTCCACAAATCAAGCATGGTGATTCTCCTTAATATAGTGAAGAGCATTTTCAAAGATTTTGTAGTTAAGATCTGCTTTATCTTTATTGTCCTCAGGCAGCAGCCAAGAAATACTCGCCGCTTCTGGATGAGGCATCAGTCCTAGAATTTGGCCTGTAGCATCTGTAAGTCCCGCAATATTTTCAAGACTTCCATTCACATCATCCACATAACTTAGTGCGATTTTGCCTCGGATCGTTTCTGTACCTTTCTGTGATGACCAAACTCTTCCTTCACCATGCCTTATGGGTAAAAAGAGCTCTTGACCTGAAAGCCCCTTAGTCCACACGCAAAAACTCTCGTGAACACGAAGTGAGACCCAGCGATCGATAAAGCCATGAGGTGTATTTTCGACTAAGGCGATGGTGCGATTCTCTTCAAAGGCATTCATCTTCATGAGTACTTGAAAGCCATTACAAATTCCAAGAACAAGTCTCTTCTCCGCTAGAAATTGTGACCAGATCCCCTTGAGTGCTTTTGACAAGCTTAACGCTAAAAGATGACCTGACTGAATTTCATCACCAAAACTAAATCCACCAGGGAGGGCGAAAACATGGTTCTCTAAAAGTTCATTTGGATTCTCTAAAAAATCTCTCACATGTCTTTTAGTCACTTGAGCGCCAAGTCTCTCAAAAATGAATGCCGTTTCATTCTCGCAATTTAATCCTTCACCCTTTAAGACAAGAACTTTCATTTTGAGTCTCCCTTAAAAGCTTTTATCAATTGAGATTGAGAAATTCTCATATCCCAATGTGAGAGGTACAACTCACTATTCTCTGTACTTGCCCCAATCAGCTGTGCGTGGCCTTTAGGGAAACGAGAAATGAGTTCATCTCGTTTAGAATTCTCACAGCTCACAACAATCATCCCTACGGTTTCACCAAACAACTCTTCCCAGCGACCAGAAAGTGGACTTGAGACACCTCGCTCAAGAGCTATCTCTGCAAGACAAACAAGAAGACCTCCCTCAGAGACGTCATGGGCACTCATGAGAAGATCATCTTTAAAAGCTTGATGAATGTGGCGGTAATGGAGAGAGAGACTTTCAAGATTAACTTCATCACCTTTGTTGATTTCAAATTTATAATGATCTGAAAGAGTTAAGGCCATTAACGGACTGTCTGTTTTCAGTAACACCAAAGAGAGATCACTTTTCGGTGGATAACTCGGTAGTGCTTTTTGAATGAGCGGACGGTGTGCCATACATGTCATAAGGAGCGTTGGTGTGGCACTTATTTTAACCTCACTACCTTTTGAGAGGACAAAGGCATCATTCTTCATGCTGTCTTTACCACTCACAAGAGGAAGACCATAGGCCCTACAAGTGTCGGCCATCCCTTGGGAGGTTTTAACAAGCATTCCTAACTTATAGGCTCCGTCAGGATTTTTTTGTGATTCAATGGGATCTGGCCAACAAAAATTATCTACAAGCGCCATCCTCTCTGGATCTCCGCCTGCACAGACAGTATTTCTTACCGCTTCATCTACCGCCCACACACCCATTAAATAAGGATTCACTGTACTCATCTTGGGTGCAAGCCCCGAGCCTACAGCGATTCCTGTGTTTTCATTTCCTCCATGGGGTCCCATGGCAATGATACCAGCATCGCTTGGTGAACCATGTAAGGAGAATGGTTTCAATCTACTTGCGGCCTGGACTTCGTGGTCATATTGCCTGACCCAAGTTTCATGGGAGCGAATATTATCACTTGAAAGAAGAGTTAAAATGACATTCTCTAAAGTTTTCTTATCGGGATTGTGTGGAAGACTCCCTTTAAGAATGGGACGCTCGCACCAGTCTTGCCATTGATAGTGAGAATTCCATTTCGCACTTAACTCCATGACAGGAAGGGCTTCATGTAAAAAATTTAAAGAGAGATTTGCGACTTCATTTTCTTCAAAAAAGACTTGGAGATCACCGCTATTGGTGAATTCACCCAAAGCCGTCACCTCAACACCTCTTCTGCTTGCAAGATTTTGAAACTCATTCCAAGATTGTGGAGGAACCGCAAGAGTCATCCTTTCCTGGGATTCTGAAACCATAAGCTCCCAACAAGAGAGACCTGGGTACTTTACTGGTGCTTTTGAGAGATCGATCTTTGCCCCGTTGGTCAATTGGGCCATCTCACCAATACTTGAAGACAACCCTCCGGCCCCATTATCTGTAATTCCAGAAAATAGATTAAGATCACGCGCCTCAAGAATGAAATCAAGTAAACGCTTTTGGGTA
Organism: Bacteriovoracaceae bacterium; assembly: GCA_019752535.1. Classification (GTDB taxonomy): domain Bacteria; phylum Bdellovibrionota; class Bacteriovoracia; order Bacteriovoracales; family Bacteriovoracaceae; genus UBA6144. The sequence continues at coordinate 67,139 of JAIEMA010000035.1, read as the reverse complement.
AAGGGGTCACCAATTTGAACGACACTGGCCGGAGTTCCTTCCAGCCACTCCATTGAACTAAATGTGGCACCATGAATACCATCTTTCCCAATTCGGCCACCGGCCATTACAACTAAGTCGCCAACGTTAACTCTTTTCTTATCTGTCGCAAGATTATCAATTTTTTGTGGGATAACACCTATTGAGCCACAGAACACAAGTGGTTTGCCTGCAAAACTGATGTCGTAGTGAAAGGCACCGTTTACAGTTGGTATGCCTGATTTATTTCCACCATCCTTGACTCCACGATGCACACCCTCACGAACAGTTTGAGGATCTAGCACTTTCAAAGGCCAGGCTTCATTTAAATAATCTGCGAGCTGACTTGGGCCTAAGCAAAAAACATTCGTATTGGCGACGGGCTTTGCTCCCATGCCCACACCGAGAATATCTCTGTTCACACCTAATATCCCCGTCAGTGCACCACCGTATGGATCAAGAGCAGAAGGAGAATTATGAGTTTCAACTTTTATGGCCATATCTAAACGATCATCCCATCTCACGAGCCCCGCATTGTCATCAAAGACTGAAATCAACCAATCGATTTTCCTCTCTTTACGAATCTCTTCTGTAAGACTTTTGATATAGGTTTTAAATATTGAATCAATGACATGCTCAGTTGAAGAGTCTTCATCTTTAAAATGAATCTTGGCCCTGAAAATTTTATGCTTACAGTGCTCACTCCAAGTTTGAGCGATAATTTCCATCTCTACATCGGATGGTTTTCTATTTTGAATTTGAAAATAGTCTCTTACTAACTGCAATTCACTTAAAGAGAGAGCCCACCAATTCTTCTTATTCATCTCAAGTAGATCTTCATCGTTACCCGAGAGATCAATTTTCTTTGGAGGCACACTCTGAATGTTCACTTCTGGCCAAATAATCTCACAAAATGGAGTTGAAATATTTTTCTGCCATTGAAGCAAAGGATTAAACCCCGGAAAATCAATGGAGCCTCTCCAAGCCTCTCCTGAATGTATTGAAATATCTTGGCGTTTGGTTTGAGAAGAAAAAACCTCTTGAGCACTATAAGCCGTGTTATCAGTCACGCCGGCCAGAAAACCGCGCTCAAGACAATTGCTGGCAAAGCCTAATTTATAGAGATGAGAAACATAAGCGTCACTGAAACTTACAAAAGCGCACTCCGAGACGGCATCACTCAACAAAGTCTGAGCTTTAAACAACAGATCAGCACTAGGGCCTTTCGTTTTTACCCATAAAAGTCTCGACCTAAGAACAATATGACTTTGAAGAAGATCACTTGATCGCGGAAGAACCTCGACTCGATGGTAATACTGTTTTGAAAATAGACTCTTAATCGTTTGAGCATACTCTTGGTGCTCAAGTTCAAGTCCTCGCTTTTTAAAATTGTCAAAAGACTCATTGGCGATTTTTTGAAATCTGACTTGTTTAAGTATCTTACCGGTATCCATACCAGCATCCACTTCGTGGATAGTAATTCCGCCCTCAAGGCTTGAATCATTATAACTTTCCTCGTACCCCTTAAGCCCTGGGTGTAATGGAAGAAGTGAAGGATGAATATTCACAATAGAGCCAGAAGAAAAATGAGATAGGAAATATGGCGAGAGAATACGGCGATAACCGGCAAGGCAAATGAGATCAAAGTCAAGTTGACTTAAATGTTCCAACACTCGCCTTTCATGATCTTCTCGTGTCTCATCCCTCATCTTAACAATCGCTACATGAGGAATATTTCTCTTTGAGGCTTTTTCAATAACTTTAGCTTCAAGATTGTCACTCACAAGTAAGACAACAGAAAGTTCCTTAGCCAGCGCTTCAAAGTTACTTCCCTCTCCAGAAGCAAATACGACAATCTTCATATTCTCTCTCCTATGTCTTCTCTCCATTGAGCTCCATCGAATTGAACGAATTGAATAATGTTTTTACCTAAAGCTCTTGCCTCAGAGAGAGTTGGAGCTAAAACACTCACCCCTAAGACTCTTCCCCCGTTGGCAATCCATTCATGATTTTCCGACTTCACTGAAGCAGGAATAACGAGTGCGTTTTCAAAATGGCATTGAGCTAAATTAAGTTTGGCCCCTTTTACGGGATCTGTTGGATAGCCCTGAGAGGCCAGGACATAATGAATTGAAGTCTGATTTTTATATTTAGGAGCAACTTTCGGAAGTTTTCCATTGGCACAGCCCACAATCCATGGAAGAAAATCGTCTTCCATTTGAGGCAGCAACACTTGTGTTTCTGGATCGCCAAGACGGACATTAAATTCTAAAACTTTAAAACCATCTTTTGCCTGCATTAAACCTGCAAATAAAAATCCTTCAAATGGGATGGCTCTTTTATTCATTTCAATGAGGATAGGAGCGAAAATAGTACTGTTAATGGTTTCAATATCTGTCTGACTTAGACTATTCATCAAGGAGAGGCACCCCATCCCTCCGGTATTTGGCCCCCTGTCTCCAGCAAGCAATCTCTTATGATCTCTTGCTGCTCCGATAAAGACATGATCCAAATGATGACAGAGAGAAAAGGCCGATATCTCATCTCCAATAAGTTTTTCTTCAATTAAAATTCTCTCAAATTTCTGATTAAGATAGCTGCCGTCAAAAAAACCAGTAATTCCTTGAGCCGCTTCAGTTTTATCTTTTGCGACAATGACTCCTTTGCCAGAAGCCAGGCCATCGACTTTAATAACAAAACCTTCCCAATCAGAATCTTCTAAGAATCTCAATGCATCGACTGAACTTTTAAAAGATTCATACCTCGCAGTTGGTACACCCGCGGCATGCATTATCTCTTTGGCAAAAATCTTTGAACTTTCAAGCTGGGCGGCACTTTGAGAAGGCCCCACTGTGGGGATCCCCCTTGAGCGCCAAAGATCAGCTTCACCCTTAGAAAGTGGGGCTTCAGGGCCGATCACCACCAAATCGATAACAAGATCAGAGTCAAGTTCATTGAGAGAATGGATTTTTTTATCGAGTAAAGCCGCCGCAGGATGATTAAGCAGGAAAACGTTTTGAACTTCAGGTGACTGCGCTAATTTCCAGCTGAGGGCTGACTCACGTCCACCATTACCGACAATATAGATATTCATACGAATTCCTTGAGCCAGTGATTTAAATTAGCCGAAGTTCCAAAGGGTCTATGATTTGAAAAAACATTTGAAAGATCATTGGCAAAGCATAAATAAAGAGATTGCGCGGCAAGTTTTTTCGCTGGGGTTAGCTTCTCTGGTCTTACATCACAGATTTTTTTAAAGTCCTCACCCGACTCAAGGGATTTCCTTTTGGCTTCAGTGAGCTTCTTTTCCCATTCACTTCCTCGATAAGCCTTTCTTAGAAACTCTTTGCTGAGAATCTCGCCTAAATAAGTGACCCTCAGTTCATCAAGTCCGATGGCATCAACAAGTTTGAATTCACGCTTCTCTCCATTAAATGCCCATTCTAATTTTCCATCCCAAAGTTCTAAATTCATGATCTCTAAGATCTCTTTAAGATGAATCGCCACTTTAGTTGTTAACTGAATCAACTCTCCCATCTCTTGACTTGAGAGCCCCGCTATTTCTTGGGCTTCTACACGTGTCAGTGAGCGATCTTGCGCTTCAAGCTTTGTGGTAAACTCTATTATCGGCTTATTAAATCTCTCATTTTTTTTCATTTCAGGATGTCTTTTAAGTAGAGAGCTTCCTTCTGGAGCTCCCCATCGAAATATCACTTCTAGGGGGACGAGACAGTCTGTGGGTTTGTTTTTGTAGTGATCGTAGTTGTATCCAGTCACTGTCTTCACAGGAGGATGAACATCAATGGCTTCTACAAGCATATAGGATGATACCTCATTAGGCTTAAGGGGGGTTCCAGAAGAATCACAAAGTGAAATGAAGTGATTTTTTATATTTTGCTTATTAAGTAGTTCAAAGAAAACTTTACCCGTCACTGCAAGGGAGACACCTTTATTTTCCAATTGATCAGGCATCTCGCCCCAATCGAAGATTGAATAACGATTGGTGAATTCAAAGACAACCTGCTTGCGATCTTCGAGGAAAGTGACATTTTTCGATGAACCTTTATATGTTTTGACCATAAATCTCTCGTGTTTGAGTTCTTTCATCATTAAAACGTTTTCCGGCTTCTGCTATAGGCATGGGATATTGACCATCAAGACAGCCGGTGCAAAGCTTCACATTTTTTAGAACTTCTCTTAGATCATTAATATTTTGAAATATGACTTGGTCGGCTGCGAGCTCACGTGCGAGTTCTAAAGGATTTAATTTTGCAGAGATCAATTCGCTCTTATTTGGAAAATCAATCCCAAAGTAGCAGGGGTCAGTGATAGCGGGACTTGTACTGGCCAAAGTCACAGAATGCGCTCCAGCTTCCATGAGCATACTGATCATGCGCTTTGAGGTTGTTCCCCTGACTATTGAGTCATCGACGAGGAGAATTTTCTTTCCCTGAATGCCATCTCTCACTGGAGTGAGTTTTCTATAAACAGCATTTTCTCTTTGAGCTTGCGTAGGTAAAATGAAGCTTCGCTGGATGTAGCGATTTTTAATCAAAAGCTCTCGATAAGGGAGCTTGAGCTTTTCAGCTAAGGCAATGGCCGCGGGCCTTGAAGTATCAGGCACCGGAACCACGACATCAACATCGAGCCGACCTTCGCTCTTTAATATATTGGCCTGCTCAGCAAGCTTTGCCCCTAAGCTCAGTCGCACATTATGCACACCATATTGAGCGATAGTAGATTCTGCACTCGAGAAATAGATCCACTCAAAAAAACAATGGGCCGTTTTTTCATTTTTTAAAATGACTGTTTGCGGCTCTTCATTATTCTTTAGATAGACCAACTCCCCTGGGGCTATATCACGGATGGGAGTATAGCCTGTAAAAAGCAGAGCTGATGATTCAGACGCCACCATCCAGCTGATGGTTTGTTCATGAATTTTTCTTCCTAAAACGAGAGGCCTAATCCCATGGGCATCGCGAAAGGCAAAAAGTCCATGTCCACCCCAAACGCCAACAACAGCGTAACCGCCAACGGCTTTTTCCATTGTTTGATTAACAGCACGTGAGAGACGAGTGAATTCATCACCCACATTATTCTCTGTTAGTCCTTGTGCGACTAAATTTAAAATGACTTCAACATCATTATCTGAGATCAACACACGTCGATGATCTTGAGCGAGGTCAATTTTAAGCTTATGAGCATCAGGTAAATTCCCATTATGAGCTATCGCTACACCATCGGGGTAATTCACAAACTGAGGTTGAAGATCACGATGATTTTGATCATCTTTTAAAGCAACTGTCGCGTAGCGATTATGTCCGATGGCGATAGTGCCGTTAAACTTTTGCATTTTCTCGGCATCAAAGATAGATGCAATTAATCCGTGCTGCTTATGGAGATGAAAACGATGAGAAGCAAGATCGTGACTTAGAAGCCCAGCCGCATCCTGGCCTCGGTGCTGAAGCACCATAAGGGCCTGAAGTGTTTCGCTTGAGGCCTGTGGTGTTCCAACCACGCCAACAATTCCACACATGCTGTCTCCGTTTGTTTATAAAGAGAGCTTAGATAACTCAAACATTAGTTGACAATCTTTTTCAGAAATCTTTTTATTAGATTAACTAATACTCTTCATTAGGACAACTAATGCAACACAGAGCGAAAACAACTCAAACACTAGGTATCCTAGGGGGCGGTCAACTCGCGATGCTAATATGCCTCGCTGCAAAGAAGAGGAGACTTCAAACATGTGTTTATCTTCCTTCCGAAGAGCAGGCCTCAGTGAACGGTATAAGTGATCAAGAATTTATCGGGTCGGGTTGGGAAGATAAAAAAACACTTTTAGATTTTGCTCAGCACTGCTCTGTGATTGCGCTTGAAAATGAGTTTGTCCCTTTTGAAATTTTAAAAGAGATTCAAGATCAAACCGGGGTATGTTTCGTACCTGATTTAAACTCCTATCGTCTTTTTCAAAATAAGAAGCTTGAAAAGCAGGTGGCTCAAGCAGCTGGACTTTTAACTGTCCCGTGGAGAAGTGTCGAAAGCTTGGAGGATGTTCAAGACTTTTTGAACATTCATAAAAGCTTGGTTCTTAAAACAGCCTCCGGCGGATACGATGGCCATGGAAACCTTTTTGTCGATCATCAAACAAGTCCACAAATGATTGAAAAGTTTCTTGCGAAGAAGGATGTTCTAGCGGAAGCCTTCATTCACTTTAAGTACGAAGTTGCGATCGTTGTTGCGAGAGCGGCCAAGAAAGTCATACACTTTCCAATCGCTCAAACGATTCAAAAAAATCACATTTGTCATTTTGTGATTGCGCCAGCTTCAATTCCAAAAGAGCTTGAAGAAAAAATAGTTCAGAAAGCCACTTTACTCATCGAATCAGTTAACGGTGTAGGACTTTTTGGTATTGAGTTTTTTGTGACGCAAGAGAATCAAGTCTTCTACAATGAGACAGCTCCTCGCCCTCACAACTCAGCTCATTTTACGATTGATGCCTGCTCCATTTCTCAATTTGAAGCCATCATCGATCTGGCTTTTGAAAATGACCTTAAGGCTCCAACCCTCACTTCTCCTGTCGTAGGAATGCTCAATCTCTTAGGAACACATCATGGCCCAGCCAAGCTTGAGCCAAAAGAAGATTTTGATCAATTCAAAAACGGACAACTCTGCTTATATGGAAAGCCATGGTCTAGACCTGGAAGAAAGATGGGCCATTTTAATTTAAAAGGCGAAGTCGCTTCAGAAGTTCTCTCTCAGCTCTCTGATTTACAACTAAGGTATCAACTATGATTGCTGTCATCATGGGCTCTACGTCAGATCTTAAAGTCATGGAGGAAGGAATCGAGATTTTAAAAAAATTTGATGTTCCCCATGAAGTGAGAATTATTTCTGCCCATCGCACCCCAGATCTCATGCGCGAATACGCCATGAGTGCCCGAGAGCGTGGTATTAAAATTATCATTGCCGGTGCTGGCGGCGCGGCCCATCTTCCCGGCATGACGGCTGCGTGGACAACACTTCCCATTATCGGTGTTCCTGTTTCAAATGGCGTACTTAAAGGAGAAGATGCTCTTCTCTCTATTGTCCAAATGCCACGCGGAATCCCAGTGGCCACAGTCGCAATCGATAATTCTACCAATGCTGCCCTCCTGGCGATTCGGATGTTATCCACTTTTGAGCATAGACTTGTCGTTGCTCTTGAAGACTTCCAGGCCGAGAATGCCCAAAGAGTGATAAACAGTTCCGTACTTAAATAGTGGCCACAATCCCTGGCAAATACTCCCTTTTAAATATTCCGCTCATCCTAAGTCCTTGAAGGTTGGTGGTCATCTTGATGGCCGTTAAGATTATCTGACACTTAATAAGGACGCACTTATGGAACGTTTATTCATGCGCCTGATACTAGCCTCAGTTTTTCTCACCACATCGGCATTGGCCCATGACGGTTGGGAAAATTATTTTAAAACAATTAGGCTTAATCATTACGCTCATGCTGACAGAGAAATTCGAATTGTCTCTAGCAATACTTCGGCGCAGTTTTTACTCTTCAAGGGAATTGTGCGTTTACCAGAAAGCGTTTCAGTCAATTTGAGCGGTAATATCTTGGCATCAGGAGCCACTCTTAATTTTGATGGATCTGTTGTTTGTTACTACAATCGCCGCGCAGGGGGAAAATTTAAATTCTCTAGTTGCAGTGACAATTCAAGACCAGACGATGACATGCAAGTGAATCAAAAGATTACGCTCGCGCTTCAATCAAGAGTTTCTGCCAAAGCTTCAGTTTCTATTAAAGTCATTGAGCGAGCAGATGAATCTTATGGAATTATTTTTCCTTATCTTCGCCCACAAGAAGGACAAGTCCTGGCCTACAATGGACAAGCCTGGGTCCCAACGAACCCAGAAGATCTTTTTGATGCCGGTGCAGGAGCTGTAGGACCTCAAGGTCCACAAGGTGAAATAGGACCTATGGGTCCAGTGGGGCCAATGGGAGCTCAAGGTCCAAAAGGTGATAAGGGCGACAAGGGAGATAAAGGTGATGCTGGTGTGGCCGGTGCTCAAGGGGCGATGGGCCCGATGGGACCACAAGGTCCAGCCGGATTAAATGGTGCAGACGGATCAGTTGGAGCGATGGGACCTCAAGGTCCAGTCGGTGCAACTGGTGCGATGGGACCAATGGGTCCTCAAGGTGTGGCCGGAGCCGTTGGAGCAAAGGGTGATAAAGGTGATAAAGGCGACAAAGGAGATCCCGGTGTTGCTGGCGCAACTGGAGCCCAAGGTCCACAAGGTGACGTGGGCCCGATGGGTCCTCAAGGTCCCCAAGGACTTCAAGGTCCAGCAGGATCAGACGCAGTTGTAAATACTGGAACTGGCCCCGGACAAATTCCAGTCTTAGATAGTAATGGAAAACTACCATCCTCTATTCTTCCCTCTAGTAGTGGAGGCTCAGTGTCTCAACTGACCATCAAAGATTTAAAGCCCACGAATACCAATGGAGGAACATGTACTGCAGGAAGTTGGATCACAAGAGATCTCAACACTCTTGATGGTGATAACACGTTGGCGGCTTTATCAAATAATCAATTCACTCTCCAAGCCGGAACGTATTCGATTGAAGCAGAAGCCCCAGGTTACTTCTTGGGTGTTCACCAGGCCCGTTTAATTTCAGATACAGGGGATATTGTTATTCACGGATCAAATTCCCATTCGCATCCAAGCGCTGGCTCGCAAACTAATTCAGTAGTGAAAGGAAGATTAGTCCTCACTGCGGCCAAGACATTCAGAATCGAGCACCGTTGTGGCACCACAAGGGCCAACGTTGGATTTGGAACTGTCATGGGATTTGATGGACCTGAGGTTTATACTCAAGTGAATATTCAAAAACTTAAATAAGATAATATTTGTCCCACCTCATCTCCCGAGTACAATAGAGGGATATGAGGTGGTTTTTTTTATTACTTCTCATTTCCTCAACTGCACACTCTGTGCAACTTACCGCTGACCTTTCTAGTGGTGTGGGGACTAACACCTGCGATTGGAACACGACTCTGGGTAAGATTCGAGCGCCCCTAAGTGCCAATGGTACAGCTTTGAACTTTGGGACAGGAGCTGACGGCCACTGCAACTTCAGTGGAACCAAAGCAGCAGGAACATACAACTGTAAAACGCTCACAATAAGTTCTGATGTACGATTCACTGGATCCTCACCAGTGGTGATTCGTGTTCAAGGTCAAGCCACCATCAGCGCGACTCTTTCAGTTGATGGCTTTCCAGGAACAAACGGCACTCAAACCTCACCTCCCACTTCAGTGAATGTGGCCGGAGGAGCAGCGGGCCCAGGTGGATTTAAAGGCGGAGATTTTGATGGGTCCATTTTAGTTCCTTCAAATGGAAATTCTGATGATGTCGCTGCCGCAGGACAGGCCGGTGGTAACGGATTACAAAACGCAGCTGAGCTTAATGGTGCTGGCGGCGGAGGTGGTGGCGGTAACAGCACCATTGGTTTACTGGGTGCCGATGGAATCGCTACTGCGGGTAACCAAGGTTTCGGTGGAGCGAATTCAGCAACTGAGACAACAACGGTTGATACCGATTTTGATATTACATTAATTGGTGGGGCCGGTGGCGGCTCGGGTGGCTCCGGAGTAGAGAGTGCGAGTTCCACATTCTATTACGGAGGCTCTGGCGGCGGAGGTGGTGGGGCACTTCATCTTATTGTTGGTGGAGAAATCCTTATCACAAGCTCAGGAATCATCAGTGCCAATGGTGGCAAGGGTGGTAATGCCTCACAACTTGGGGCTGGCGGAGGCGGTGGGGCCGGTGGAGCAATTTTTCTTCAAGCCGCTGGCTCAGTAACCAATAATGGAATTATTCGTGCCAATGGCGGTGCTGGAGGAACTGTTTCAAGCTCAACAACAGAGCGTGGAGGAAGCGGTGGTGCCGGTGGAAATGGTTTTGTGAGAATAGATACATTTGCGGGCTCACTCTCAGGGAGTGCCTCCACTCCAGCGGCAAACAATAGTTTAAATGTCAGCTACAGTTTAGCGGCCTGCTCTTCGGTGACGACTGCCTTTGATACGATTGGGATTCTTAACCGTTTTACACTTGGAAGTGCCATCCAAACACTTAATGGCGGAACTCTTACAATTCAAGTTCAAGAAAGTAGCGATGGTGTGACCTGGGGCGGTTTAGTGGCACTCACTTCTGTCACGACATTTACAAAAAGATACTTAAGATTTGATATCTCTCTTACTTCGGCTTCAACAACTTCCTCTCCCGAATTAGACTCGATTATTGTGAATTATGATGTGATCGAAAAATCAACCGAAGAATTTAAATCAAGCGTAAGTTGCGGCTCGGTGGATATGAATCCACCCAATGGCCCAGGGGGAATATCACTTCTGACCGGACTTCTGTTAGCGCTTTTTGTGTTTATTCCTAAAAGAAAACTTAGAAGCTCACTCCAGCAGCAAGATTAAGTCCCATACTGGTCAATGTGTTATCACCGCGTGGAGCTTTCACGATCGCCTTTTCAAATCCAACGCCAGCTTCCCAGTAAAGGTTTCTTCTCCAAAAGGATCTAAGATTTAAAGCCATATTGAATGCTGACCATTTTCCAAAGTTAGCACTGGCATTGGTATGCAGTGATGACTTCTCACTTAAGCGGTATTCCCATTCAAGATTGAATTTTGGCGAAAAAGTGGAAAGTGATTCCTGCTTAAGAGTAGAAGGTGTGGCAAGACGGTAAGTGGAGAGGCGGACACTTTCTCCTCCTGCCCCAAGGAATAAAAAACTATTTTCCGAAATACGGTTGAACCATTGAGCGCTCAGACCTAAATCCATTCGAGTATAGTCTTGACCTTCAAAAACTTTTCCTGATTGTCTAAAGAAGCGAGCAGCAAGCGCCCATTTTTTTGAGAAAAGGGTTCTTGAGTTCAGAGAAAAACTATTAAGTGCGTTGCCCTCAATTTTTCCATTGTATTCACGATCATCTAAAACCGCTGAAATCTTTCGGGGCTCTAATGAAAAGTTCATCCAGGAATACGCTTTCTCACTTCTCCAAGGAAGAGCCTTCACTTCTTCTGCAGTTAATATCTTGGTCGGGCCAATTTGAAAGCGGCCAGTACTACTCACTGTCTCTCCCCATTGATGCTTTGATTTGACTCTCCAAAAAAGCATTTCCCCACGAGGCCAATTTTTATTTTCTACTATTTGCTGATTCTTTTTTAACTCTTGTAATTGAGTTAAGACATCTTCGAAATCCTCATCCTTGGCAACTTCAAAGTCATAGAACTGAGTCCTGCCACTTTCAGTCCAAGCAAAAATCGTGACGGGAGAATCTTCCAGTTCAACGGCACGTATAGGACGAATAAGTTTAGCGCGCTCGGGAGATCTCACAGATCCCGCAACAAGCTGCAACTGAGCCGCTGGCCCCATGGCACTCTCTCTCCCCCAGGCATCAATCAGAGCGTATCTCCACCAATACTTTCCTGGCTTCGCTCCAATCCATTCAAAATCTACTTTACTCGTGGTGGTTGAAAATATTTTCTCTTTCAAGCTTTCATCTTTAAATATTTCGACTTTATAGCCAACAGCATGATCATTGGCAGGCAAACTCAAATTCACAGAAGATTCAAAATCTTCTGCATATGCGCTAGGAATGAGCAGATCTATCCAGCTCGTCTTTGGCTTTTTAAAATGTATTTCAATTTCACGCTTAATTTCGGGTGGGGCCTCAGGAGCCTCAAGAGGGGGCGTGGGTTCTACAAGCACCTTTTTTGGCTCAGAGAAGCTGCCATCGGCTTTTCTTGCTCGCCAGAAAAATGTTCCAACTCTTGGGAAGACGATATCAGCTTCTCCCTTACCCTTCTGGGTGAGAATGATTTTTTCAAAGCTGTCATTTTCAGAGAGTTCAAAAATTTGCTCACCCGATCCAATCCATTCAAAATGAATTTTTTGATCTGGTTTCTCTAAAATAATTTTTTGTCCCTCTTGAGGTTTTCTCGCCTCAAATGGTTGCCAATTCACAGTCAACCTCTCAGACCACTCACTCATTCTTTGATTGGAATCAACTCCTCTGACTTTGACTTGATACTCACCTGCGCCAATGAGCGGAAATATCATCTCGCTCTTGGAGGTCATCTCTTTGGCAATAACTTTATCCTCCTGCTGTATGATCCATTCATACTGCATGGAATTTCCCTTCCATGCTAAATCACTCTCCTCAACCTTTCCGTGTGAAAGAGAAAGTGGAGATTGAGTCTCCCATTGAGGTACTGTTGGAAGCGGCATCTTTTCAAATTTAAATTTACTCTCTCTTGAGGCGAGCGCATGAGGTCTGCTTTCATCATCTGGAGAGACACTCCAAAAGATCTCCTTGTTGATCGGTACCAAGACAGCTTTTTGAAAGTGCGAACTTTCATACACGTCTTCTCTCTCATCGATCTTGATTTTTATTTTATAATTCTTAACATCAATCGATTCCCATTCGAGGACGACATTCGTTTCATTTTCCTCTCTCTCAACAGGGAGAAGAGTGACCGAATCTGCTGAGGGTGAGATCAGTCGAATAGGAGATTCAACTTTCAAAGTAAATGTTCCAATCCGACTCTCGCCAAATTCACTTTTTACTTTCCAAAAATATTGACCTGAAGTGAGTTTAAAGCTTTCATGGTCGAGCGTCGTTGTATGAGTAGCAATAATCTTTTTAAACTTTAAATCTTGTGCGATCTCGACTTGAGTTTGCTCCGCCTTCAGATTTTCCCATTTAAACATGACTGAATCATTCTCTTGAATCCAAAGGGTATCTCCCTCACCGGGAGAGAGCAGAGAATAAGAGAGCAATCTCTTGTTTAATTTTTTATTTTCAATACTGATTTCTTCATTCTTTTTTACTTCTAATTTTGACTCGCCCTCACTCACGTTTGCGACGCCTTCAACAACAGAGAGCTTTGTCTTTTCTCCATCCTTGATAATTTGAACTTGCGCGCCCTTGCCTGAGAGTTCTAACTTTTTCCCATCCATTTCAAGCTCAAGGGCTCCGTCTCCAAGCTGAGCGCTCACTACACCTTGCTCGAGTAAAATTTGATTAAGATCTTGATTGTTTTGCAGCCTCACTAACGTGTTCTCTGAGAGTGAGAGCACTTGGCCTTCTTTAAAATTCAGCTGAGCTCTCGAATCTCCACCAGTGAAAATTGAATCCCCGATAGATAAGCGATCCCCTTGGTAGAGATCTCTCCAAACGAGATCATTCCCTCTTCGATGTTTCGCTGAATTCTCAAGTGAACTAAGCCACGCCTGCCAGCTCCTAGGGCCAGATTCCACCCCTATGGGGCGCAAGAAAAGTTGATAAGCCGACACCAAAATCATCAGCAAGGCTGCTGCAATAAGGGTCGTCTCAAATCGGCGGGCATTCATTGCCCTTTTATTCTATCAGAGTGACGTGATAACGTGAGAGGGAACAATATTCTTTTAAGAGAGCAGTAATGCAGCAGTCGATTCGAGTGGTCAGGTTTCCACTCAAATTAAAATTTACACTCACTCTCGGGCTCCTGCTTACAGGAACACTTATTACATTTTTATGGCTTGCGACCTCTCTGATTCGACAGGACAAAGCCGCTTACGTTTTTGATGCCATTCTCATGCGTACAGAACAGCAGGCCTCAAGTCTGCAGGTTCGACTTTCAGGCTGGAGAAGTGTGCTTCAAAAAACTCCCAATCTCTCTCGCCTCGCGCTTGAATCTCCAGAGATCACTTTTCTCTCACAAGGTGAGGATGTTCTCTATAAGTCAGAAACTGATTCTGGCTCCTGGAGCGGCTTTCCGGTGAAGTCTTGGCAGGTGGTGAACCAGAACGATCAAAGATATCTCATTCTCGATGGGAATTCTCGTCGATTAGTCGTGAATCTGAACAAGATTAGTAATGCAAATGACTCAGGCCCCTTCCAAATGGAGTTGTACTCAAACGATGGGTCGATCCTCATTTCACAAAAATTAAAATCAGCTTTAGTGGGAAAGGATCACTGGCTTTGGAGTTTTCTTGAGAATAAAAATTCTCAAGGAGTCCAAGAAGTGGGAAGTGATCTTATTGTGGCTTATGCGAAAATTCCTAGCCTCGGTTGGATTCTCACTTCAAGCATCTCTCGCCAGAAAGCTTTTGCAGTGGCCGGCTATCTCATCGATAAATCTTTATTTTTCGGTTTACTGATTTTAGGAGTCGCCATTCTCTTTGGTATCCTTGCCGTAAAGCCACTAACGAAACAGCTTGAAGAATTGGGCCTTCTGACTCAAGCCGTAGGAAGCGGTGACTTCTCGCAAAGAATCAAACCGCGCACTCATGATGAAGCTGGTGCACTGGCGGATTCTTTTAACATGATGGCCGAAAAAATTACGATTTACATGGGCGAGATGAAAGAGAAAGCGCGAATTGAAAATGAATTAAAAGTGGCACAGATTGTTCAGAAAGCCTTCTTCCCACCGGCAAGTGTTAAGCTTCCAGGTCTTGAACTTAAGGCTTTCAATGCTCCGGCCAGTGAATGCGGAGGAGATTGGTGGGGTCATGTGCAATTAAAAGATACAACTTTAATTATGATTGCCGATGCCACAGGCCATGGTGTTTCAGCTGCACTACTTACCGCAACGGCCAATGCCTGCAAGGAAGGATTGAAATCTTTATTTGAACTTGATCCAAGCATTGCTCAAAGTCCGGCGCGAGTAATGCAATATTTAAATAAAACTGTCTGTTCATCTGGAGATCAAATCCAGATGACTTGTTTTGTCGCCTCCTGGCACTCCCCTTCAAGAAGTCTTCAGTACTGTAATGCCTCTCATCAGCCGGCCTTGATCTATGTGGCCCCTCAAGATCGTGAAGCGACTAAAGATGATCTACGCCCACTCCTAGAGGCGAACGGAGCACGTCTGGGACAAGATTATAGCTCTGTATATAGTGAGAATTACGTTGAACTGCCGGCCAATGCTAGGATGGTTCTCTATACGGACGGGCTCACGGAAGCTGCCAACCCTGAAGGCCAGGCCTGGGGACAACGTCGTTTTTTAAAGTCTCTGATTGAATCCCTTTCTATGGATGGAAATCCTGAAACTGTTGTTGCTGCTATGAATGTGCATCATCAATCAAGCGATTATGAAGATGATGTGACTTTGGTTTATGCGAGGTTTGAGTGATCCCTACACGCGTAGCAATCTTTACCAAACATGATGACTTGGCCTTGAACCTAGGTGTGGCCCTTGCACCTTTATTAACTGTGGAGAGATCTCCTCAAGAGCTTGATGACCACACTCTAGTGATTGCCGATGAAGAGGGAGCACCAGAGATAGAAGAATTGTTAAAAGTTGTTCCTCGCTCGCTACTCTTCTGGATCGGACGACAAGACGATGCGACCCACATTGAGTTCATACAAAAGCATCAACTCTCCCATTTGTTAGGTTTTGATCCCATCCGTACACCTTGGGAAGCTGCTCTCAATTTAAAGAAAATTTTAAATAAGAAAATGTGGGGAGCCTCACAATATCTAGACGCTGGAACGATGACAGATGGATTCAGCCTTTCCGAATCAAAAAGAGAAATGGACAAGATTAAAGAGATACTAACTTCTCAGGATTGGAGTGATTTTTTTGATTCTCCAGTGGAGTATCTCACCTTAGTCTCAAATGAACTCATTTCTAATGCGCTCTATAATGGGCCAGAATTAAAGCGCGAACACGCTCATTATCCGATTGATCGAAAAGAGCCCGTTTTTCTTAAAGGCAGTGAACTGATCCAGCTCAATATTGGGCTTGATTCACATTGTGCTGTTTTATCAGTGATGGATTGCTTTGGATCGCTTTCAAAAGAGAAAGTGATTGAGAGTCTCGCAAGAAGCTTTAAAGAGAAAACAGTTCAAAACAAAAAAGGTGGAGCTGGTCTTGGGCTCTACCTTGCATTCACTCAGGCCAATCAATTCATCGTTAATCGCAAGGCCGGGACAAGAACAGAAGTTATTTGTCTAATTGAAAAGAATCGTCGTTATAAACAGTTTAAAGGAAGAATTAAATCCTTCCATTTTTTTGAAGAGGCTTAGTTCATGAGCAAGTTAAAAATTGAAAAGCAACTTTTAGGTAGCAAACTCACCGTCCTCTTGTCCGGAACAATTGATGAGGATGCTGACTTCACTCCCCTAGAAGGACTTACTCAACCAGAAATTATTTTTGATTTTGATCAGGTCCAAATGCTCAATTCTTGCGGTATTCGTGAGTGGATTAGCTTCATGAGTAAAATTCCCGCGGCCTCAAAAATCACTTATCGCAAATGTCCACAAATTATCATTGAACAGATTAATATGGTTCATGGCTTCTTTAGAGAAGGGGCAGTGATTGAAAGTTTTTATGCCCCTTACTACTGCGAATCGTGCGACAAGGAATCAAAGCTGCTGCTTAATACTTCTCAAATAAAAAACCGCAAAGCTCCGGCCGCAAGCTGTCCTTTGTGTTCTGCAGATGGAATGGAGTTTGATGCTCTTGAAGAGCAATATTTTCATTTTTTGAAAAACCAGGGCTAAAAGATGCTCTCGCTTTATGACCATATTTTTGAGCCTTTAATTATTTTGAATCTTCAAAAGAAGATTGTGCATTTTAATCCTGCTTTTAATATTTTCAGCAAACAGCCTCCGCGCATTCTTAGAGGGATTGAGCATTTTCATCAATTGTTTGAGAGTGCAGACTTTGATATTGAGAATTGGCTCGATCAAGGTTTCACAAAACTTGAGCTAAGAGTTTCTCCTGAATTACAAATTCAGCATGTTCGTGAAAAGGATCTTCGCTCTCAAGTTGTCCTGCGCCAGTTTCCAATCACACTAGAGGATGGAACCTATATTGCTGTGGCTTTTCATGATCTCTCTATTGAGAAAAATCTTTATGATAAATACCGCCAGCAGCTTGAAGAATTGCGTGCGACTCATGCCCAAATTATTCAAGCCGACAAACTTGCCACTTTAGGAGAGATGACGGCGACCATTTCTCATGAAATCTCAAATCCTCTCACGATCGCCTCCGGGAATTCAGAGCTCATTGATGCCTTTCTTGAAATGGAAGATCCTAAAGCCGTTGTGCCTGACTTAAGAAAAGCCAACAATGACATCCGTGAATCAATCGATCGGATTCATAATATCATCCGCAACATGAAGCACTTCCTTTGGCAAAGTGAAGACACCAAAGAGTTCTGCTCTCTCTCCGATGCAATTAATAATGCACTCGAGTGGCTTAAATCCCCTATTGAGTCCTCTGGCACTCGCATCGAGACCCTATTCCGGACTCAAGATACTGTCGTACTAGCGAATAAGCTTAAGATGGAGCAAGTGGTCATCAATCTTGTAAAAAATGCGATCG
Organism: Bacteriovoracaceae bacterium; assembly: GCA_019752535.1. Taxonomy (GTDB): domain Bacteria; phylum Bdellovibrionota; class Bacteriovoracia; order Bacteriovoracales; family Bacteriovoracaceae; genus UBA6144. Next base: position 49,740 of record JAIEMA010000035.1, on the reverse strand, counting down.
ACGCTTTAGAGGAAACTCAAACCAAAGATCCCACTGTCACCATTGAACTTTTAAGAAGCCCAGAGGATCACGCACTTATTTTAAAAGTTAAAGATAATGGACCAGGTCTGCCTGAAATCGTGAAGGAAAATCTTTTTAAACCTTTTACGACGACAAAGAAAGTGGGCCTTGGAACGGGTCTTGGTCTCTCGATCTCTCAAAAAATCATTGAGTCCCATCAAGGTCAAATTGAAGTTGAACCTTGTGAGGTGGGAGCGACCTTCAAAGTTAGACTCCCAACGATTGAGGGGTACAGCTTTACTCGTGGAGATAAAGTTTCAAGAGGACTTTCTTCAAAGCAAGGTCCAAGAATTTTAATTGTCGACAATGAACCTCAAATCCTCAACGTTCTCTCTCGCTTCCTAGAGGATGAAGGCTATCACGTGATCGCCTCAACTCGCCCTCATGAAGCTATTAAATTCATGAGCAAAATGGATGTGAATCTGATTTTAACTGATCTCAACATGCCAGAGATGACGGGACATGATTTAGCGAAAGAACTTCGCATGCATAATGACTGGGCCCCCATTCTCTATATGTCGAGTTCAAAGAATACTGATGCCTATAATCGCGATAAAGAATCGATGAAAATTGCAGGCATGTTGGTTAAACCTTTCTCCCGAGACGAAGTCGTCAGAACTGTTAAAGACGCCTTGGGGAGTAAAAAATGAGCGTTAAAGAAGCAGTCAAAAATATAAATGTCATTGTGATTGATGATGAAGAGAAGATCTGCGAGCTCTTAAGAGTGTTTTTGGGAACAATGGGCCCCTTCAATTCGATTGTAATCGCTAATAACACTCTTCAGGCCATGCAGAAGTTTCAGAATCAAAAATTTGATCTGCTTATTCTTGATCAGGTCTTACCAGGGAAGCTCGGATTAGAGTTTGCTGAATCATTACGAAAGAGTGTGAAATTCCATAATCTTAAGATTTTACTTATATCAGGTTTTTTACAGCAAGATGATGTGATTAGATCTGTGGATTTAGGAATAAAGCATATCTTGGTCAAGCCCTTTACAAGACAGCAGCTCATTAGCAAGGTTTCTGAAATTCTTAAATTAGAAGAAGATTTAGAACACTAGTCACAATCGTGATCATCACAGAGCGGACGCTTTTCAATCTGGCATTCGTTTTTCATTTCACACAGATCACACCCCGACTCACCCATGACTGAAGCTATTCCACCGCATGATCCTTTAATGGGAGTTCGCTTAAACAGCACTCCAACGGACATGACAATAATGACTATTCCAAACACGCTAAGAGTGGCCCAAAATGTTTCCATTATTTCTTCTCCAGCAATTCCCGCATAGGAGGGTTTAGGTATTCTTGAAATGTGCCATCAGCACGCGCTTCCAGCAACAAAACTTTTAACATTCTTCGTTGGATATTTTTGGCCACGTCACTTTCACCACTTAGAACACTCGGACCCAAAACCATTAAAGCGGTGGCCCAAGCATCCGCGGCCATGGCCGATTCTGCAATGACAGTCACTGATACAGTACGATGTGAGGGCTGCTCCCCAGTACGGGGATCTAAGGTATGAGAAATTCTTCCAGTTGGAAGATCTTTAAAATTGCGATAGCTGCCCGACGTGGCTATTCCGCCCGAAACGAGCGGCACCGTCGCGACAAGGGCTTCTCCGTAAGTCTGTGAAGGTCTCTCAATCCCAACCATCCAAGGCGAGCCTTCTGAGCGCTCTCCACGGGCCAGAAGCTCCCCGCCGACATCAATTAAATAGGAAGTCACTCCTCGGGCTTCTAATTGACGTCCAATCAAATCGGCCGCTTGTCCAGGAGCAATCGAGTTCACATCAACCTCTACTTCGGGATGAGTCTTCTGCCAGGTTCCTTTTAGAGGATCAACGATAAATTTATCCAATCCGATTTTCTTTTTGACCTGAGCGATTTCAGCTTTCGAGGGAATGTGCGGATTTTTCTTCGGCCCAAATCCCCAAAGCTTCACGAGTGGCCCGACTGTTGGATCATAGGCGCCACCTGATGCCAGCCAGACTTCACCGGCCACGGCCATCAGTTCATTTCCTAAGTAAGGTGCGGCCACTGGCTCTGTGGAGCGGGAGTTATTAAATTTTGAAAGAAAGGAGTCGCTCTTCCAAGCCGAGAAATCATTATTATAATCGTTCAATAATTTCTCTGTCTCCGCCTTAAGAGCTTGAGGTCCAGTCACTGTAGGGCCTGAGATGTATTTCACTTTATAGTGAGAACCAAAAGCCAGCCCCGAGTACTCTATAGGCTCAGTTTTTGAAGAAGAAAAAAAACACCCTGCCAGAGGCAGGGTGCAAAGAAGAAATAACCAAGTTTTCATTAGCCGCCGAAGTCATCCAACATAATATCTTCACGCTCAACACCTAAGTTTAAGAGCATCGTGATCACAGATTGGTTCATGATAGGTGGACCACAGAGATAGTACTCACAATCTTCTGGAGCAGGATGATTCTTTAAGTATTGCTCAAAGAGCACGTTATGAATAAATCCAGTAAATCCGCTCCAGTTATCACCAGGTTGAGGCTCAGAGAGGGCCACATGCCATTTGAAATTCGGATTCTCTTTTTGAATCATATCAAAATCATTCACGTAGAACATTTCACGCACAGAGCGAGCCCCATACCAGAAAGTCACTTTACGATCAGTCTTGATGCGACGGAATTGATCAAAGATATGAGAGCGCATTGGCGCCATACCTGCACCGCCGCCCACGAAAATCATTTCCTTCTTCGTATCGCGAGCAAAGAATTCACCGAATGGACCTGAGATGATGCACTCATCGCCTGGCTTCAGATCAAAGATGTAAGAAGACATTTTTCCAGGAGGAGTTCCCGCTGGGGCTTTCGGATGTGGCGTAGCAATACGCACATTAAGCATGATGATGCCTTCCTCTAATGGGTAACTTGCCATTGAGTAAGCGCGAACTGTTTCTTCATCAACTTTACTTTTGTACTGCCAAATATTGAACTTATCCCAATCTTCACGGAACTTTTCTTCAACAATAAAATTCTTAAAGTCGATATCAAGTCCAGCAGGACGCTCAATTTGAATGAATCCACCGGCACGGAAAGGAACACTTTCCCCCGGAGGAAGCTCAAGAACCAACTCTTTAATGAAAGTCGCCACGTTATGATTTGAGCGCACTTTACACTTCCACTTTTTGATTCCAAAAACTTCTTCAGGAACATGAATTTTCATGTCTTGCTTACAAGTCACCTGACAAGCCAGACGCATGCCTTCGCGGGCTTGCTTCTTATTGATGTGAGAGAGCTCCGTTGGGAGGATATCTCCACCTCCACTATCAACTACAACCTTACACTGACCGCATGATCCCCCACCGCCACAGGCAGAGGAGAGGAAAATCTTTTCACCAGCAAGAGCAGTTAAAAGTTTTGTGCCACCGTCAATTTGAATGTTTTTTTCACCATTCACATTGACAGCAATTTTACCGCTTGAAACCAGCGAGCGGCGAGCAACTAAGATCATGGCAACCAACAAAAGAATGATGCCAGTGAACATACTAACGGAAAGAATAATTTCCATGGCGAACCTCTAGAGTTGGATACCAGCGAAAGCCATGAACACGATTGCCATGAGTCCGCCAGTAATAAAGGTAATTCCCAGACCCTTAAGGCCTGCAGGAACGTCTGAATAATTCATCTTTTCGCGGATGCCGGCCAGGGCCACGATGGCCAATGCCCATCCTGCGCCAGAGCCCACTCCATAAACAACTGATTGTGAGAAATTATAATCACGCTCAACCATAAAGAGTGATCCACCCATGATGGCACAGTTCACTGTGATCAAGGGAAGGAAGATTCCAAGAGCGTTGTAGAGACTTGGTACAAATTTATCGAGGAACATCTCGAGGATTTGAACGATCGCTGCCACGACTCCGATATACGAAATGAGACCCAAGAAAGAGAGGTCTACATCTGGATAGCCGGCCCATGAAAGTGCGCCTGCACGAAGAAGGTGGTTATACACTAAGTTGTTAGCTGGAACTGTGATCGCCTGAACAAATGTCACAGCAATCCCAAGTCCCATGGCCGTATCAACTTTTTTAGAAACCGCGAGAAAGGTACACATTCCCAAAAGGAAAGCGAGGGCCATGTTCTCAACGAAAATCGACTTAACAAATAAACTGAGTAGATCTTCCATAAATTCCTCTTATTCCTTTTCCACTTGTTCTGGGCGGAACGTGCGGAGAAGCCAAATCATGCAACCGATAATAAAGAATGAACAAGCTGGGAGCAAAAGTAGACCATTTGACTGATACCATCCACCTTCAGTTGTAAGAGGGAGAACAGAGTAACCAAAAAGTTTACCAGAACCAAAGAGCTCGCGAATGAAAGCCACGGCCAAAAGCATGCATGTGTAACCTAAACCGTTACCGATGCCATCGATGAAGCTTGCGAAGGGTTTATTCTTCATCGCAAAACCTTCAGTTCGTCCCATCACAATACAGTTCGTAATAATCAAACCGACATAAACAGACATCTGCTTAGCGACATCGTAAACATAAGCTTTTAGAAGCTGATCAGCGACAATAACGGCAGAAGCAATAATCGTCATCTGGACGATGATACGAATACTATTCGGAATGAAGTTTCTCATGACAGAAACCATCGCCGAAGAAACGCCTGTCACCAACGAAACAGCTAGTCCCATAATGAGGGCTTGCTTCATTTGTGAAGTCACTGCCAGAGCTGAACAGATACCCAAAACTTGGAGGGCGATGGGATTATTTTTTACAATAGGGTCTAATAAGAGTTCTTTTGTTTTCACTGGATCACCCCTTCTCTGACTTTCGCCAAAAAGTTGCTGTAACCATTTTTTGCAAACCAAAACTTGAATGTATTCTCTACCCCGTTAGAAGTCAGAGTTGCACCAGAGAGACCATCGACTTGATAAGCCGCATCTTCACTCTGAGGATTCACACTGCCTTTAACAATATCAATTTTAGGCTCGAAGCTTCCTGAACCGTCATAAAGTTTTTTACCCGGCCAGATGGCTTTCCAGCGAGGATTATCCACTTCACCACCAAGACCTGGCGTTTCACCGTGAGAGTAATAATTGAATCCTCTCACAGTCATTCCGTCTTTATCGACAGCGAGGAAACCTTTCATCGTTGACCATAGACCCTTACCATAAAGATGCAACACGATCTGATCGAGCTGACCTTCTTTCTTTACCAAGAAGACTTTTTGTAAGCGAGAGATCCTGCGGATTCCGGCCTTATCATCTTCCTTTGAGAGCTCAACCAGATACTGAGGATCTTTATCTGCTTTATCTTGATCAAACTTAGTGGCATCAAGATCCGCAACCTGCTCACCAGTTGTGAGATCAACCACAACAGGAGTCACACTTGCTTGATAAACCTGATCGATGGTTTGATCATTTTGATAAAGACCAGAAGACATAAGAATGTTCTTCTTCAAATCTAGGTCTTGATTAATAATTTGCTTTGGCTTTAGCACCACAACAGCGCCAGCGACCAAAACCGAACACACGCCACACAAGACGGCAGCGACTGTAATTGTTTTACCGGCTGTTTCAGACATGGCGAGCCTTCCTTCTTTTAATATTCGCTTTAATCACATAGAAATCGATTGTCGGAGCAAAAGCATTCATAAAGAGAACTGCAAGCATCCAACCTTCAGGATAAGCAGGATTCACGACACGAATAAGGACTCCCATCATGCCGATACAAATCCCGTAGATCCAGCGGCCGGTATCAGTCATAGCCGCTGAAACTGGATCAGTCGCCATAAAGACCGCTGCAAAGGCAAACGAGCCCATGACTAAGTGATACTGAGGAGTCACAGCAAACATTGGATTAGTGGTCGAACCAATGGCATTGGAAGTTAAACTCATGCCCACCATACCAATGAGGCAAGCCAGCATGATTCTCCAAGAACCGATGCCAGAGAAAATTAAATAAGCTGCTCCAAACAAACAAGCGAGAGTCGATGTCTCACCCATTGAGCCCGGAACAGTTCCGATAAAGAGTTCTTTCCATGAGAAAGCAATGTTTGCGATTCCGCCTTCAGCGGCTTGCGCGAGAGCAGTTGCTCCGGTGTAACCATCAACAGCTGTCCACACAGCGTCGCCAGAGATTTGTGCAGGGTAAGCAAAGAATAAGAAGGCGCGAGACATAAGAGCAGGATTGAAAATATTTTTTCCTGTTCCGCCAAATACTTCCTTCGCAAACACGACACCAAAAGAGGTTCCGATCGCCACTTGCCATAAAGGAATCGTTGGAGAAAGTGTAAGTGGAAGAAGCCAGCCAGTGACTAAGAAGCCTTCATTCACTTCATGCTTTCTAATCGAGGCAAACAACACCTCCCAGAATCCACCTGCGATATTACACACAAGCCAAACGGGAACAAAGAACATGGCCCCATAAGCGATGTTGGCCATCATACTTGTTGGATCATGAGCAAAGCCCAATGAAGCAAAAATCTCATGGCGCCACCCTGTCGCTTGGAACTGTCCTTGCGAGAGCACAAGATTGGCCTGGTAACCTGTGTTCCAAACGGCCATCAAGATACAAGGAAGAAGGGCCACAACAACTGTGATCATAGTGCGCTTAAGATCGATGCTGTCACGCACGTGAGCTGAAGTTTTTGTGACATCAGCTGGAGTGAAAGCAAAAGTGTCTAGAGCCTCATAGAGAGGATAGAGCTTTTCGAGTTTTCCACCTTTAACGAATAAAGGTTTTTTTGATTCAATAAAATTTTCGAGAAATTTCATGGTTATCCCTCTTTCTCAATCATGTTCAAGGTTTCCCTTAACACTGGTCCAAATTCATTTTTACAAGGATCGACAAACGTACAGAGTGCCAAATCTTCTTCATCAAGCTCCAATGCTCCAAGTTCAACAGCGCGATCTGTATTTTTTGCCATTAAGAAGCGAAGAAGTTGTGTCGCCAAGAAGTCGCCAGGCATAACCGCTTCGTATGATCCAATGGGAACGATAGAGCGATGTGAGCCAGCAGCATTCGTGGTGAAAGCAAATTTTTTGCCAGGAATAAGTTTAGAGAGGAATACATTCTTAAGAGAGAACTTATTTAGGCCTGGACTATGCCATCCTAAGAATTCACGAGAATGATCTTCTTTCACGAGAGCAACTTGCAAATGGAAGCGACCAAGATAGCCCACTGTTCCTGCTGCCTTTCTTCCGCCAAGAATCGATCCACTGATCACACGGGCCACAACTCCAGCTTGAACTTCACCTTGAGTGAGCTCGCTCAAATTGGCGCCAACAATCGTGCGAACAAGACGTGGCTTACTGGCCACTGGTCCCGCAATCGAGATCACTCTCTCACTTGAGAGCTGACCTGTAAGGAACAGCTTCCCTACAGCAATACAATCTTGATAGTTCATGTGCCAGACAGAATGTTTCGAATCAACAGGGGCAAGATAGTGAATATGAGTTCCTACGTTACCCGCAGGATGAGCTCCGGCAAAAGTTTCATGCTTAACGTTTTTTAAACCTTTCACATCAACTTTTGATTCTGGTTTCGTGCAAACAAAAACGGTACCAGTCATTTTTGAAAGGACTTCAACACCGGCTTTAAATTCTTTCATCGATTCAGACAGAATCAATTCTGCATCAGCCGAAAGCGGACGAGTGTCCATCGCAGTGACGAAAATATGATTTGTTTTAGCATCAACTGAAGGAGATTTAGAGAAAGGACGTGTACGCAGAGTGGCCCATAGACCAGACTCCTGAAGAAGTGCTCTCGCGTCGGCTTCAGAGATGTCATTGATGGCTTTGCTCTTAAAGTGAGCAAATTGAATCTGCTCATCTCCAGCGTTCGTGATTACGACGGACTGAAATGCACGTCGCTCACCACGATTGACCTCTTTAATGACGCCAGAAACAGGAGAAGTGAAAAAGACTCCAGGAGTTTTTTTATCCTCGAGAATTTTTTGACCCTTCTTTACTGCATCCCCTTCTTTAACGAGGAGTGTAGGTTTCATTCCCACATAGTCTTCGCCCATAATAGCGACAGTAGAAATTTTTGGACCGCTTGAAATTTTTTGATCCGGAGCACCTGTTATAGGTATATCGAGACCCTTTCTGATTTTGATCATTTAAACCCTCAAATTCATTAATTAAATTTAGATGAAAATTTTATCATCAAATGAGCTTTGAAGCCAAATTGGAATTGCCAAGAAAGCTAGATTTTAATTTAAACACATAAGCTATTTCTCAACTATCGATCATTTCTTCAACACACAGCAACACATTATTTATTTTTGTTAATTCTTAAACACCTTTGATTAATTGTGGCTCCTTTTTATCTATGATAATTTCTCGCCAAATTTTTAAATGGAGATCTTATGCAGGCCGATAGTGCTGCGCTCATTAGTTATACTGCTGTCATTGCCATGATTGCAGTGGCTTTAATTCTCACAACCGTATTGCTCACTATTAATAAAATTTTGGGACAAAGACCCACTGAAAGAACTCGAAAAAAAGACGATACCTACGAGTGTGGAGTGGATTATGTAGGCAGCGGCCATCAGCAATTCTCTGTCAGATACTACCTCGTCGCTCTGATTTTTCTTTTGTTCGACGTAGAAGTGGTCTTTATGTATCCATGGACACTCACTTACAAAAACTACCTTGCTACCAGTGGAGGATTCATCGTTTGGGAAGTTGTACTTTTCAGCATGATTCTGCTTGGTGGTTATATCTATTTGCGCCTTCGCGGCGCTTTTGACTGGGATTAATTTATGTCTAAAGATGGAAGTGCTTTCGCCTATCCAATGGTGCTCTCTGAAGCTGCCAAATGGGCTCGAAAAAATTCTTTATGGCCTATGCCTTTTGGAACCTCTTGTTGTGGAATTGAGATGATGGCCGTTTTAGGCTCTCACTACGATCTCTCAAGATTTGGAGCAGAAGTCGTTCGCTTCTCTCCTCGCCAAGCAGACTTGCTCTTGGTCGCCGGAACAATCACTACAAAAATGGCACCTGTTCTTCGCACCATTTATGACCAAATGCTTGAACCAAAGTGGGTTATCGCTATGGGTGCCTGCTCATCTTCGGGCGGCATTTTTGATACTTACTCAGTGCTTCAAGGAATTGATGAAATCATGCCGGTGGATGTTTACGTCCCAGGATGCCCACCGATTCCTGAAGGCGTGATTCATGCTGTTATTCATTTGCAAAATATTATTGATGGCTCAGCCGAGCGACGCCCTGCTGAAAAACCAACTCCAGATGATGCGATGAACGCGATGAGTTATCGCAAGCCAATGACAAAAGATATCGCCTCTAGTTGGCGTGTCACCCAGGAAGGTATCGTTCCTGGAACAAGAAAGGAGTAGCCCATGGGTAACGCTTATTCTGAAAACGCTCCCTTTCTTCATCGCCAAGCCGTTTTTGCTTCACGTTTGAATTACAAATATTTTCAAGGTGGATTAAGTGAAGGGCGCAAACTTGAATTCGACAAACTCAACGAGCCAGTCATTTGGGTGCGCGATAGTAAAGATCTGATCACCCTCATTAAGATGTTCCAGCAAGATGATGCTTGCATGATAGATTATCTCTCAAGCCTCACGGCTTACGATAACAAAGATAAAGTCGATGGCCCTAAACGTTTTGTCGTAGTCTACAATCTCTTCTCAACGACGACACATGTTCGCGTTCGCTTAAAGCTAGCTGTTGATGACGGTGAAGCCGCTCCGACGATTACTCATATTTGGCCTGCGGCCAATTGGCTTGAGCGTGAAGTCTGGGACATGTTCGGTATCAAGTTCGATGGCCATCCAAACCTACGCCGAATCATGATGGATGAACGCTTCACAGGCCACCCTCTCCGTAAAGAGTATCCCATCAAACAGCGCGAGCCTTTTGCAGACAATATTCCATTTCATTTGGGAGCCCAACCTCTACCAAAGAGTGAGAAATAATTATGGATAACAAACAACCTTTGGCAGATTTTTATAACCCTAATGTCCTCATCAATTTAGGTCCCGCTCACCCGGCCATGCATGGAACTTTGAGAGTCATGTGTCGTATCAACGGTGAAGTGATTGAGGATGCAAGTTGCGAGATCGGTTATCTTCACCGGGCAATAGAAAAGCTCGCTGAAGAAAAAACCTACCATCAGTGGATGGTTTATACTGACCGCTTAAACTATTGTTCTGCACTTATCAACAATATCGCCTACGCCATGACTGTCGAGAACGTGATGGGAATCAAGATCACTGATCGCTGCATGTGGGTTCGTATGATTATGATGGAGCTCTCGCGCATCATTGATCATCTTGTCTGCTTAGCTGCCAACATTCTTGATGCGGGGGCCATGACTTGCTTCTGGCTTCTGTTCCGCTGGCGTGAAGAAGTTTACACCATGATCGAGTCAGCCTGCGGGATGCGTCTGACGACAACCTATGCGCGCATAGGTGGCATGAGCTATGACATACCTGAAGATTTTATTCCTCGTTTAAAAAAATTCTGCCAAGAGTTCCCCAAGGCCCTTGATGAAGTCGATGCACTCCTCACTGGAAACAGAATTTGGATCGACCGTACACGCGGCGTGGGCGTGCTCTCGCGCGCGGACGCGATTGCCTACGGAGTCACAGGCCCTGTTGCACGTGCTTCGGGCTTAGATATCGATCTTCGTCGCGATCGTCCTTATTACGCTTATGACAAAGTCAAATTTGACGTAGCCGTTGGCTCTAATGGAGACACTTACGATCGCTACCTCGTGCGCATGGAAGAGATGCGCCAATCCACTCTCATTCTGAAACAATGTATTGAAAAACTCCCTGCTGGCCCGATTTGGGTTGAAGACTCAAGAGTGAAAATTCCAGAAAAGATGGATGTCTACACCAAGATGGAAGTCTTAATTCATCACTTCAAAATCTTTATGGAAGGAATTGATGTTCCAGCAGGCGAAACTTTTACCTGCGTAGAAGGTGGAAACGGAGAGCTCGGATTTTATCTCGTGAGCCGTGGCGGTCCCAAAGCTTGGCGCATGCACGTGAAGAGTCCATCTCTCATGCAATTTCAGGCTTACGAAAAAATGATTAAAGGCGACAAGATCGCTGATGCAGTCGCAACTCTCGGCAGTGTGAATATCATTGCTGGTGAGCTAGACCGCTAAGAAGAGAGAGAAATATGGCACTAGCTGAAAAAATTAAAAAAACACTTGATGGAATTCGCCATCAATTTCCTACAGAGCAAGCCTTGCTCATTCCCGCTTTGCACGAAGTGCAAAATGAATATGGGTGGGTTTCAATCGACAACATGAAAGACATTGGAGAATTCCTTCACTTGCCACTCTCCAAAGTGCGTGAAGTCGCAAGCTTCTACACTATGTTCAAGCTCGAGAAACAAGGCCAAGTCGATCTACAAATTTGCACCAATATTTCATGTTGGCTCAATGGAGCTGACAAACTGGTGGCTTGTGCTAAGAGAAAACTCCATGTTGAAAATGGCGAGACAACTAAAGACGGAAAATTCACACTCACTCAAGTCGAGTGCCTCGCTTCATGTGGAACAGCTCCTGCATTAATGCTCAATGAAGATTACTACGAGAATGTCGATGAAGCTCTGCTTGAGAAAATTATCGACGATGCAACCAAAGATCTCGCTGCTGGTAAAGTTGTCGGGAAAAGCACTCGCCAAGAAGGAATGTGGCTATGATGTACAATAATGAGCATTTTGAGCCAGTCATCACTCCAAACGTCTCTAAGCCTGGTTGTGAGACGATCGATTTTTATATCAAAAATGAAGATGGCTATAAGGCGCTTGAGAAAGCCCTTAAGATGAAGCCTGCTGAAGTTGTCGATGAAGTGAAAAAATCAAATCTTCGTGGCCGTGGTGGAGCAGGATTTCCTACTGGAATGAAGTGGTCTTTCATGCCACCCAACCCAGTGGATGGGCAAGGAAACCCAAAGCCGAAATATCTTGTGTGTAATGCCGATGAAGGTGAGCCAGGAACTTTTAAAGATCGACTCATTTTCACCAAAACTCCTCACCGCATGATCGAAGGCATGATCATTGGTGGTCATGCCATCGGATCAAATAAAGGTTTCATTTATGTTCGCGGAGAATGGTTTAAAGAATGCCGTCTCATGCAAAAAGCCATCGATGATGCGTATGCAAAGGGTTTTTTAGGAAAAAATATTCTGGGTTCTGGATTCAACTTTGATCTCGTGATCTACAAAGGGGCCGGCGCTTATATTTGTGGCGAAGAAACCGCTCTCTTAAACTCTCTTGAAGGTAAACGTGGCGAGCCTCGCTTGAAGCCGCCCTTCCCTGCTCAAGTGGGAGCTTACGGCATGCCTTCTTGCGTGAATAATGTGGAGACTTTTGCAGCTGTGCCTTACATCCTCCATAAAGGGTGGGAGAAATACGCGAAGATGGGCACCGAGCGCTCGGGTGGAACTCGCATGATCGGAGTCTCCGGCCACGTTCATAAGCCAGGTGTGTACGAGCTGCCTATGAATCTTTCAATCAATGAAATTATTGAGATCGCCGGTGGTGTGAAGGGCGGAAAACTTAAAGCCGTCATTCCTGGTGGAGCCTCGGCTCCCATGCTGAAGGCTTCTGAGTGCACCGTCCTCACTGACTATGATTCACTCGCCAAAGCGGGAACCATGGCCGGCTCGGGGGGAATCATTGTGATGAATGATACCGTCTGTATACCTGAGGCGACTTATACTTTGCTTAAATTCTATGAGCATGAATCCTGTGGTCAGTGCTCTCAGTGTCGTGAAGGTTCACACTGGCTAGCTCGAATGTTTAAACGCATTCTCGATGGCGGAGGTACGCAAGATGATCTCGATTACATTGCAAAAATTTGTGGAAATATGGCCGGACAAACAATCTGTGCCTTTGCTGATGCTGTGACTGGCCCTGCTCTTTCAAGCGTTCGTAAATTCCGCTCTGAATTCGAAGAACTTATTCTGAGAGGTGGCCTCAAAGGAATAAACCGCGAAGAATCTGTTTCTCACAAAATGGGTGGTGCTCATGTCTAATTCATCATTTGAAATTACAATGCCTAAGGTTGATTTGAATTACACTTCGGCCAAGACGCCGGTTCATTCTGATCCAAACCCAGAAGCTAAGCCCCTACCGAAAGTCACAATTGATGGAAAAGCTTATGAGTTTAAACCAGGCGATACCATCATGCAGGTCGCAGAACGCTACAATTTGCATGAGGATATTCCTCGCTATTGCTATCACCCAGGCATGCCCATCGCTGGGACATGCAGAATGTGCACAGTAGAAGTTGAAAAAGCTCCAAAATTGATGACTTCGTGCTCAACTCCTGCTGGAGATGGCATGGTGGTGCATACTCGATCAGAGAAAGTTCTTAAATCTCGCAATGGTGTGATGGATTTCCTTCTCGCCAATCACCCACTTGATTGTCCTGTGTGTGATAAGGCCGGCGAGTGTGAACTTCAAGACTACACTTTTGAATATGGCCCTCAGGAATCTAATTTCAAAGAAGAGAAGCGCGTTTTTAAAGAAGCCACTACTAAGAAGCTCTCTGATAAAGTGACTTTGAACATGAACCGTTGTGTTCACTGTGAGCGCTGTGTTCGCTTCACTGACGATGTCACTAAAACCAACGATCTCGTCATGCTTAATCGCGGCTGGCATAAAGAGCTGGCGGCTACTGATGAGAAAGTGGGACTCACTAATGATTACCAAGGCTGCCTCACTGATTTCTGTCCAGTGGGAGCTCTTACGTTTAATGATTTCCGTTTTGAAAAGCGTGTATGGTTTCTCGACAAAAAGCCCTCTCTCTGTGACGGCTGCTCGAAGGGATGCAACATCGAAGTTCATCACGACAAAGAAATCGTTCAGCGCTACATGCCTATCTATAATGAGAAAGTGAATGGCCACTGGATGTGTGATGAAGGACGTCTCTCTTACCACACCTATGCTGACGCTGATCGTATCGTCTCTCCACTTGTTCATGATCAAGCCTCTGGAAGACTCGCTTCAACGAATTGGGAAACCGCCTCTCAAGTGGTGAATGCAAAAGTAAAGTCTGCAACGAAGACTCTCGTCGTGCTTGGAACTGATGCGACCACTGAAGAAGGCATGTTGGTCAAAGGCGCATTTGCCAATCGCGCAGAGGTGAAATATCACTCTGGCTTTGGTGATAACAAGGCGCTCGATCATTTGCTTCGCCAATCAGATAAAACACCAAACACGAATGGCCTCAAAGCCATCGGTCTCTCACCTCTTGCACCAACTGACATCAACGGCAATGACCTTGTGATCGTGATTCGTCAAGGTCGTGCTCGTTTGCCAAAAGTTGAAGGACAAGATGTGATTCTTGTTGGCGTTTACTCGCGTGAGGAAATTGAAACACTCAAAACTTCCAACGTTCGTGTCCATGCGGTTCTTCCAAGTTTAGCGACCATTGAAAAAGACGGCTCATTCACAAACTGTGATGGCCATACACAATCCTTTACTGCTGCGGTCACTCATCGCGGTAAGTCCCTCGCGATGCCAAGAATTCTTGCGGCTCTCGTGGGCGAAAAGCGATAGGGGGGAAAATGGATCCAGTTATATTTACGACTACCGCCATCATCGCAAAAATTTTAGTTCTTCTTGGAGTCACTCTAGGAGTTGTTCCTATTATGGTGTGGTTTGAGCGCCGTGGAGCCGGCTGGTTCCAAGGTCGTCCAGGACCTAACCGAGTGGGCCCCTTTGGTTTACTTCAGCCCTTAGCTGACGTGATTAAATTCTTTTTCAAAGAAGACTGGGTTCCCGCGAACGCCAACAAATTTTACTATTTGATGGCGCCAGTGATTGCTCTTGTCGCCCCTCTAGCCGCAATTAGTGTGATTCCATTCGGCAGTCACATTATTATTGGTGATCATGTTGTTCATCTTCAACTGGCCAATATCGACAGTGGAGTCATTTTCATTTTGGCATTTGCCGGCTTAGAAGTTTATCCCGTGATCCTTGCCGGATGGGCTTCTAATAATAAGTACTCAACTCTGGGTGCTCTTCGTGGTTCAGCGCAAGTTGTCTCATACGAAATCTCGATGGGATTAGCCCTCCTTTCAATGTTGCTCTTCTATGGCACATTCAACATGAATGAAATGGTGACTTGGCAGTCTCAAAGTCTTTTAGGTCCCATTCCTTCTTGGGGCGCTTTTTTAAATCCATTCGCTGCTCTGGTGTTCTGGATCTCCATTTTTGCTGAAACCAACCGTCTCCCATTCGATCTACCTGAAGGTGAATCTGAAATTGTGGCGGGCTATCACTTAGAATACGGAGCCTTTAAGTTTGCCGCCTTCTTCATGGCCGAATACTGCGCCATGATTATGGCTTCGGCCCTATTAGTGACTGTCTTCTTTGGCGGTTATGGCTTCCTTCCCGGAATGCAAATGCTGCTTGAGATGGCGACTGCTCAATTCGGCTTAGCTGAAGTAGGCATTCAAAACGTCACAGCACTTTTACAATTTATTTCACTGGCCAGCAAAGTTGCCTTCATCATGTTTGTCTTTGTTTGGGTGCGATGGTCTCTTCCTCGCTTCCGCTTTGATCAATTGATGGATCTCGGCTGGAAATGGCTTTTCCCTTTATCCCTTGTGAACTTGGTTTATAGCGCCTTGCTCACTTGGTATATGAATTAGGAGGATTTTTGTGGGTACCATAAACGTTTCACGAAAATACACGCTCGCTCAAAAAATCTACCTTTATTACATCATCAAAGGGATGTTGATAAACCTTAAGCGCTTCTTCCGTGGCTTATTCCTGCAGGAAAATTGGACCATTCAATATCCTGAACAGCGAAGAGAATATTCGCAACGTTTTAGAGGGGCGCATTTCATCAGCGTTGATAAAAACAAAACTGAAAACTGCACGGCTTGCTTTTTGTGCGAAACAGTTTGTCCTGCTGAATGTATTCACATTATCGCTGAAGAGCGTCCGGAAGATGAGAATACTTACGGAGTATGGAAAGAGAAGAAGCCTGCTTCTTTTGACATTGATCTTCTTCGCTGCTGCTTTTGTGGATTTTGTGAAGAAGCTTGTCCAAAAGATGCGATCAAACTTTCAAGAGACTATGAAATGTCAGTCGCAACACGCGATGAAGCTATTTTTGATTTAAATCACCTTAAACGTGAGGTTAAAGGCCGTGGTTAATATTATCTATCCTATGGCAGCGTTGTGCCTCATTTGTGCTGCTTTAGCAGTCGTTATGCTGTTTTCAAAAGATGC
Source organism: Bacteriovoracaceae bacterium (assembly GCA_019752535.1). Lineage (GTDB taxonomy): Bacteria > Bdellovibrionota > Bacteriovoracia > Bacteriovoracales > Bacteriovoracaceae > UBA6144. Next base: position 33,482 of record JAIEMA010000035.1, on the reverse strand, counting down.
CCTCACTTGTGCCATGTCCCTTCTTGGAGTGTTACTGGGAACGGCCGGAATTTATGGAATGATTGGGGCCCATTTTGTGGCCACTGTTCAGCTCGTGGTTTATGCCGGCGCTATCATGGTGCTCTTTATTTTCTCTATTATGCTTTTAAATCTGAAAAAGTTTGGAAAGGATTTTCATGTCCTCTCTCCAAAGTTTTTATTGGCCTCACTCTCCGCTCTCTCATTAGTAGGAATAGGCTCTTGGGCAATTATGCAGTGGTCTCCTACTGAGAGAGCTCAGTGGAGTAACGAAGCGATGTTAGCCGCGGGTGGAAATACAAAAGTTCTTGCTCACAGTTTATTCACTCAGCATGGAATTGCTTTTGAAGCTGTCAGTATTGCACTCATCGTGGCGCTCATTGGAGCCGTCACGCTTGCAAAACGTAAATTTTAATTAAGGTAGTGGTTATGATTTCCGAAGCTCATCTTCCTCAGATCCTTGCCCTCTTCCTCTTTGTTGTAGGAATGACGATTGTGCTCCTTCGACGCAATACGATTGTCTTGTTGATGGGTATTGAGCTGATGCTCAATGCGGCCAATTTAAGTCTTGTGGCTTTCTCGAGGGCCAATGGTCAACTCGACGGCCAAGTCATGGTGTTTTTTGTGATCACTATTGCAGCCGCAGAATCAGCGGTGGGCCTCTCTATTCTCGTCAATCTTTATCGTAATTTTGGCTCGATCAATACTGATCGCGCGAAATCATTGCAAGGTTAAACATGGAAGCCACTTACTCTCAACTCCCGCTTTTTATCCTGCTCTTGCCTCTCATGGGTTTTATCCTTAATGGATTAATCATTCCTTTATTACTTAAAGGCTTTGGTCGCACCTCTGTGGGAGCGGCGGCTGCGGCCTCAACTCTGCCACTGGCCCTCGCTTTTATTTTAGCTCTAGTGGCTTTTGGAGAGCTTGAATCTCACTCACTTTTGATTGAACCTTATCAGTGGCTCTCAATTGGCACCTTGAAGATTAATTTTTCTCTCAAAATTGATCGCCTCTCAGGACTTCTCACATTAATCATCACTGGTATCGGGACACTCATTCATCTCTTCTCTGCCTCTTACCTGGCCACAGAGAAAGGCATTGGCCGCTACTATGCTTATCTCTCGCTCTTCTGCTTCTCGATGCTTCTACTCGTTTTAGGTAACGAGTTGCCACTGCTCTTTTTTGGATGGGAAGGCGTAGGTCTTTGCTCCTACCTTCTGATTGGTTTTTGGTATACCGAAACAGAGAAAGCCAACGCTGGAAAGAAAGCCTTTATCACCAACCGTGTCGGAGACTTAGGTTTTCTCATCGGAGCGTTCCTTCTCTATAAGATGGTGGGATCGTTTAACTTTGATGTGCTCACAGCTAAATTTGCTGAGTGGGGCAGCTCTGGAAATTATGATTCATACCTCGTCACAGCGACCTGCTTGGCCCTTTTCGTGGGAGCTACTGGTAAATCAGCTCAAATTCCTCTCTTTGTTTGGCTTCCCGATGCGATGAGCGGACCGACACCGGTCTCTGCTCTCATTCACGCCGCTACGATGGTGACTGCGGGTGTGTATATGATCGCTCGCCTCAATGGTCTCTTTGATCTCGCTCCCGATGCTTTAACTGTTATTGCCTACATCGGAGCTTTTACGGCCCTCTTTGCGGGAACCATTGCTATCGCTCAAAAAGACATCAAAAAAGTCTTGGCCTATTCAACCGTCTCTCAGCTGGGCTTTATGTTCATGGCTTGCGGTGTGGGCGCTTACCAAACAGCCGTATTCCACTTAATGACTCACGCTTTTTTTAAAGCGCTTTTATTCTTAGGTTCTGGTTCAGTCATTCATGCCTGCCATCACGAGCAAGACATGACGAAGATGGGTGGACTGAAGAAATATCTTCCTCACACTCACTTCACCATGTTGATTGGCTCTCTTGCTATCTCGGGTATCCCTTTCTTCTCAGGCTTTTTCTCAAAAGATGAAATCCTTTATTCAGCGATCGCTCTTCCAGGTGGCCACGCTCCAGTCTTTATTATCGGAGTCCTAACGGCGGCCCTCACCGCGATCTACACCGGCCGCATGATGAGTCTCACTTTTTACGGCAAAGAGCGCTTAGATCATCATACAAAAGAGCATCTTCATGAGTCTCCGGGACTCATGCTGCTTCCTCTTTACGTCCTTGCAGGTCTTGCGGCGATTGGTGGATTCTTCGGTGTTCCGCATTTGCTTGGTAATTTCTTGCACCATATGCCACACCATCTCTCTCAATGGCTTGGGCCCGTCGTTCCAGCACGTGAACTTCCATTGATGGCCATCAAACTTCCAATTCATGAAGCTGTCGTCATGGCAGGCTCATCAGTCTTGGCGATTGTTTGTTTCACTTTGGGTGTTGTCCTTTTCAAAAACAAACAAACTGTCACTCAACTCATGAGTGGCTTTGCTCCACTTGAGAAAATTCTCGCTAACAAATACTACATTGATGAGATCTATGAAGCCGCTATCCTCAAACCTCTCGCAAGCTTTGCGAAGATTTGCTCTGATGTAGTGGATCGTTTAGGCATTGATGGAGCAGTCAATGGCGTTGGAAATGGAGCCCGTCGTGTGGGTCAGCGCTTAAAAGCCATCCAAGATGGTGATGTTCAAACAGCGGCTCTCTGGATGGTTGTAGGCACGGCACTTGCTGTAGCGGGGATTTTGATCCTCGCAAGGATTTGAGGTGAATATGTTAAGTCTAATTGTTTTCTTACCGACAATCGCGGCTTTACTCTTGTTCTTTATTCCAAGCTCAGTGGCACGTAAATATGCCTTTGGAGTTTCAATTGCGAGCTTTCTTCTCGCTCTCAATCTTTGGTTCAGCTTTGATACCACAAGCGCGGCCATGCAATTTAGTGAAGTGATTCCTTGGATTCCGACTTTAGGGATTCACTACGCCTTAGGTGTGGATGGCATCGCTCTCCCCTTGGTTGCTCTCGCTGCTTTTATTGCACCGATCGCCTGGCTTGGGACATGGCCTCAGGAAGCCGTTCAAAAAGAAAAATTTTTCGTGGCTTGCGCTCTGCTTTTGCAAACAGGCATGTATGGTACTTTTCTCGCCACTGATTTATTCCTTTTTTATTTCTTCTGGGAAATCGTTTTAATCCCGATGTTCTTCTTGATTGGAATTTGGGGCGGACAAAATCGTATCTACGCCACCGTCAAATTTTTCATTTACACCATGATCGGCTCTCTCCTTATGCTTGTGGCTATTTTTTGGCTCGCTGGAATGGCCAAAGAGCAATTGGGCACAACGACCACTTTAATGAGTGATCTCGCGAAACTTTCACTCCCATTCAATGCTGCAAATCCTTGGATGAGTCCGCAAGCACTCCTCTTCATGGCTTTCACACTCGCCTTTGTGATCAAAGTTCCGATGATCCCTTTTCATACATGGCTGCCAGATGCGCACGTTCAAGCCCCAACTTTGGGCTCAGTCTTTCTTGCGGCCGTTCTCCTTAAGATGGGAACCTATGGCATTATCCGCATCTCATTGCCATTTTTCCCTGAAGCAAGTCTCTGGGCGGCTCCAGTCCTTCAAGCTTTAGGCTGCGTGGGAATTCTTTACGGCGCCTTCTGTGCCATGGCCCAAGATGATTTCAAAAAACTTGTGGCCTACTCTTCTGTCTCTCACATGGGCTATATCGTGGTCGGTCTGTTCTCTTTTAATACCATTGCGATCTCTGGCTCACTTTATCAAATGGTCAATCACGGGATTGCTTCGGCCGGACTCTTCATTGTGGTCGGCATGCTCTATGAGCGCCTCCATACTCGTGACTTAAACAAATTCGGACAGCTTGCTAAATCTACTCCCATGATGGCCGTGGCTTTCATGATTATGACTCTCTCTTCAGTCGCGCTACCTGGAACTAATGGTTTTGTGGGTGAATTCACGATCCTCTTGGGCACTTTCCAGCAATCGATCGTGCTTGCTGGTCTGTGCGGACTTGGTGTTATTTTCGGCGCCGTTTATTCACTCAAGGCTTACCAGAAAGTCATGCTCGGGCCTTCAAACGTTGAAGTCCACGGACACTGGCATGCTCACGCCCATTCAGATGCCCATGATGATCACGGGCATGGCCATGGTGAAGAAACTTTTGCAGTCGTCACTCATGACATGACTGCCAAAGAAATCTTAGCGATGTCACTACTTACTGTTTTTGTTTTTGTTGTTGGTTTTTTCCCAGAAACTTTCTTTGGTGCTTCAAAAGTATCCCTGGAAGCCCTGGCCACTGCTCTAGGAGCGAAATGATATGAGTATCACTGAATTATTTCCTTATATCCCATTCACAGATGACGGTCTCTTCGCTCTTGTTCCCCTTATCATCTTAGGTTGTGGTGGCACGCTCTCATTAATGTTGGCCCCGCTAGAAAAGAAAGGTGAACTGATTTCAAGACTGATTGCCATGGCCACTCTTTTGGCGTCTGCTATCACCCTATGTCTGCAGTCAGAGGCTCAGCAAGTCGTGGGTGGAGTCTTATTAGTTGGAGCTAAAACTTCTTATCTCATGCTCGCTCTTCATGTGGTGGCAGCTTTCGCCCTTTTCCTTCTCTCTGGAGAAGACAAGAAAGAGAGTCTCCTCGCTGAGTCTTCACCTTTGGTGATTTATGCTCTTTGTGGAATGTGTCTTTTGATCTCTTCTCACCATCTGCTCTTTCAATTTATCGCGATTGAAATCATGTCTCTCGCCATCTATGTGCTTGTGACGATGCGCCGGACTCACAAAAGTTCAGCAGAAGCCGGGATGAAATATTTTATTTTGGGTAGCATTGCCTCTGCGACTTTCCTCTACGGCTCGGCCCTCATTTATGGATCGACTGGCTTTTTCACTCTTCCTGAAATCGCGCTTGCTCCCACAACAGTTCTTAAAACAGCCGGCTTCGTTTTAGTGATCGCGGGCCTACTCTTTAAAGTAGGAGCTGTTCCCTTCCACGGATGGGTTCCAGACGTTTATGAAGGCTCCTCTCTTCCTGTCACGGGCTTCATGGCCGCAGCAGTTAAGTTTGCTGCCTTCACGGTTCTGGCCAATGTGGCCGCTGCTGGCTTTGCAGATGAAACGGGTCTAGTCATTAAATGGATACTCACTGTAGCGGCGGCGCTCACAATGGCCTGGGGAAATTTTGCGGCCCTGACACAAAGAGGACTCAAGCGTCTTTTAGCTTACTCTTCAGTGGCTCACACGGGTTATCTGATTGTGGGGGTTATTGCCGCTGGAGCCACTGCAGGCGCGCCTGTGGCCCTTTATTTGATCTTCTATGCCTTCGCTACACTTGGTGCCTTTGCATGCCTTCAAACGCTTGCTCCTGGCAGCGACGATGTTCCTATCGAAGCGTTAGCAGGTCGTGGACTGACTCATCCGTTTACCTCTGCTGGATTAACTCTATTCCTCTTTGGTATGGCCGGTATCCCTATGACGGCAGGATTTATTGGTAAATACTTAGTCTTTGGCTCAGGTGTGACTTCAGGGCATGTTCCTTTAGTCGTGCTTGGTGTTCTCACAAGTGTAGCCGCGGTTTATTACTATTTAAGAATTGTGGTTTCACTTTACATGAAACCCGTAGAATCAGGTCATCCAGCTCCTGCTTTAAAGTTTGGAGCTGCCGTTGTGACTCTCATTTGTATGGCGACCACAATCTATTACGGACTTGCTCCGGCCAATATCATTTCATTTTTTGAGAAACTCTAAAAAAAAAGGCTCCGAAAGGAGCCTTTTTTTATCGATAGAAATCTAAACCTTGAAAATTTTTAAAGGGCTCAGGCTTGATATCCTTTTGAAGCCCTTTCATTTTGTGTTCCACTTGATGCTGAACGAGCTTAATCATGGAAGGATCACCCTCTAGGTCGAGCACGATTTTACCAGGAGTAGTAAAGTGAACCTCTCCGGTAATTTCGATTTTGCGGACGATGTCGTAAATCGCCTCAGCGACTGAGACATCAAGATTTCCAGTATAGGTAATTTTTCGTGCAATCATGTTTGCTAGATTCGCTCCAAGTTCTGATTTTGTAAACCATAGCTTGTGGTATTATTTCTTCATGCAAAACATCGAAAAACTTATAGAGGGAACATATCAATATTTTCAAAATGGCCAAAACTACAGCCAAGAAAATTTTTATATTGAACAGATCGAAGAGACTAAAGACGTCATTTATAGCGCTGAAATATTAAGCCGAGCTGATTCAGGTGAGTTCTTTAAAATGCATGTCACTTACGCGGTCAATCAATTTCACGCAGTGCAAAGTGTGACAATTGAGAAGTCTCTTGGTGAAAGATATGCCAAAGAAACCTTTAACATCGATCAAAACACTCAGCAGCTCATATACACTTTTAAAAATTCCTCATACGAGAAAACGATTGAGAGACCCTTTAGTTCAAAACATTTCATCTCGGCCCCCTGCTTTCTGACGTCTGCCTTATTTACGCTCACTAAAAAAATTGAAACCACGGCCCGTACACCTGTGACATTCATCACTACAAAAAATGATTGGGAATATGTGGAACCTCCAAAGGATCATATACTCTGGGTTGAAATGAAAGCCCATGACAATGAGGAGTTGGTGATTAATGGCAGTCCACTCACGGCCAATAAATACGATCTTTATGAAGAAGATGCCATGGCCTCCATGAATTCAAATTGTGCCCAGTTATGGGTCAGCAAACTCTTTGGACTGCCCTATCAATTCGAAGAAAAAGATGGATCCAAGATTGTGATTCGAAAACTGAAAAAGCTAAAGCAAGAGATTGAGAAAATAAAAATTTAAGAGAAGTGTACTTATGATTGATTTTTTAAATTTATAACCCATTGAAATATTACACAGTGATATTAAAGTTTGGAGGATAAAAAAATTCTTTTGTGATGAACTCTTAAGTTTTTGTGAAAAAAATATTTTACCTAGCGAATTTGAGAGAAAGTCATATGAGAAAGTGGTGGACACCAATCATTTTGATGAAGATGTAAGCACTAGTGAACAATTTGTTTTTGTTAAACGAATCATGCAAAACAAAGTCCTCATCAAGTTTGTATCTCAAATGGTGAATATCAATACTCTTAGAGATTGCGTACCTCGAATTTATAAATTCGAACCAAACTCTGGTCAGAAATTCAACTGGCATGGAGACAATATTAACGGGAGGACAATCGGCTTCTCGGTAAATTTAACTAAAGAGAAGTTTGAAGGAGGATACTTTAAAATCAGAAATATAAATGATCCTTCGATTTTTTATGAAATTCAAAACCACGGTTACGGCGACGCTATTTTTTTTAATATTGGCCTAGACTTACAACACTGTGTAACGGAAATTAGTGGACAGCATGCTCGTTATGCCTGCGCAGGATGGTTCATTACTTAATCAAAAAATCTCTCATCTCTTCACACGCCTTATTTAGCTCTGTGACTTCCACTTTATAAGGCTCCAGCAACTTCGCAAATTGCTTCAAGGTGTGGCCCTTCCACTTTTTTATTCTCTGATCAACAATGATCACTCCACCAAAATCTTCTTCACGGCGAAGAAGTCGTCCACATTTTTGATGAAGCGCCCGAGCACGGTTCGCTAAAAAATAATCTTGGAACTCATTTCCAAAACTCGACTCGTACCACTCACGGCGGCGGTCAATCACAAGTTCGCGTCGGACATCGGGAATTTTATCAATGATAATGAGCTGCAACTGCTCTCCAGGGACATCAATACCCTCTCCAAAACTCTCCATTCCGACTAAGATACCATTGGCCGATTTTTTAAATTCTTCAACCACATTCTTTCCCATGCCTTGAACAAAAACCGGGAGATGCCCCTCGAATTCTTTAAGCAATAAATCTACGGCCAACTCAAAACGAGCACGAGCAGAAAAAAGAAAGAGCGTGCGGCCGTTTAATTCTTTCACAAGCGGTATAATCGGCTTGAGAAGATCGGGCACAAACATTGGATCACTAATCGCCCGCGTATCATTGACTAACATCACTTTGGCGCGTTTTTCATAATCAAAAGTGGCCGGAAGATAAAGCCCACCCTTAAAGCGTTTTTCTTGGGGCAGATAAGAGTAACCAGTCATCCACTCCACACCTTGCGTGCCGGCATCGCCTTTATCATTGGCGAGAGTTGCTGAGGTATAGACCACAGAGCTAGCGCTCTCAAGAAGTCCCTTATGAAGTGTCAGTCCTACATCAATCGGAGCACTCTCAATCAACCAGCCCTGCTCTTCACTATACTTTAAAGCCGTGATCCAAAGGGTGGGTGGTTTTATAAAATGCGTGAGTCCCATCACATGCTTTTCAAGCTGGCCCCAAAAGCTTTCAAATAAAGCCCAAGCCTTCATCTTATTTTTATCATCACCAAATTCTTTTTTCTCAAATCGCTCAAAGTGAGGCATGAGAACTGAATAGAGATCCCCCCAGATTTGTAGCAGACTTTCTAAATGATTCAGCAATTGAATCGAGAGCGCATCATTGGCGCGCTCGCGACTAGGAAACGGCAGCTCGTTCATATGAACGGGGTGATAGTTGGAGGTCTTCTTAAAAATGGATTCTAAAACTTGCAACAATGGCGTGACATGATCTCGGGCCATTCTTGAAGCAAACTGCCCCGCATCTCTAATACGCGCAAATTCCTCTTCTCGAATGCTATGCTCTTGATTGGAGAGCAAATACAACAAGGCGCCTACCCCTTGAGGTTGAACTTTTAACAGTGCCTCGACAGAGCGATCAGAAATCTCCACGGCAAAAGCCTTAGTCGCTTCGCCCTCAATTTTATGTGCCTCATCGACAATCACATGAGTGGGCCTTGGAAAACTTCTCGGCCATGAAAGCAGCATCGAGTGATTACCTACGATAAGTTGAGCTTCTTTGGCTTCTCTTAGTCCTTGAACGTAGCTGCAATTAAGTACGAATGGACACTGTGATCCCACGCAAGCACGGTAATCCACTGCCAACTCTTCATCTTTATCTCTCACATCCGGCATGAGTTTTTTAAGAATAAAAGGAACTTGCTCTCTGGTTATTTTTTTTGCATAGGGAGCCGATTCATTATGAAAGAAGAGCATATCAAAATAGGCCCGAGCATATTGGCCTGAAAATGAAGATTCCTCTAAAAGATTTTTTTGATTTTCATCATCTCTAAATAGAAGCTCACATAAATGATTATTAGATCCCACAAGGCGAGTAATTTTAAAATCACTCTCTGAAAGCTGGAGCATTTGACGGAGTTGCGGAACATCCTTCTCCATGACTTGGTCCTGCAGAGTTTTTGTTCCAGTCGCTACTAACACCTGCTCCTTACTCTCAAGAGAAAAGAGTGTTGAAGGCAGAAGATAACCTAATGTTTTGCCGGTTCCAGTGGGAGCTTGAATAAGAGCATGAATATTATTTTTAAACGCCTGCCCTACTCGCAGGGCCATATCAATTTGGGCCTGTCTGGCACGATAGCCTGGAACCTTTTCTTGTCGCGCACTCGTATCTGTTAAGAAATCTCTAACAACTTCACCTGAAAATTTACGTGGCATTTTTGCTGCATCTGGATAATCGCGCGAAGCCAGTTCGGGACGATCAAAAGAGAGCCAACTCTCCATCGCAGCGCCCACATCCATCTCACACACCTCACCCAAATCCATGAGCTCTTCCCATGAAAGTTGAAAGAAATGCTTGAACCAAAAATCATCAGGCATGGTCATGAAAACTTCAGAAAGCTTCATTCTCCAAAGGCGATTTTTCCAAGTCAAGGCCGTTGCGGCCACAAGGACTTTTAACAGATCACGAGAATCAGCTTCCCCTCTATGTTCTTCCTTATCAGCGATCCCAAATTTTTGAATAAAGCTCTCGAGATTCAGCTGTCCGGCCCCAGGAAAGAGCAAACCTAAATAGAGGATTGAGTCCTGAAATGACTCTCTCTCAGAGGATTTATCGATGCGATCAAAATGCCTTTTAAGAAATTTTTCTTCAAAAGCCGCATTATGGGCGACTAAGGAATGTTTTTCTAACTCTAATAAATCAGGCTCCACTTGCTCCCACATGGGAGCTTTTTTGAGCATCGAATTATCTATACCAGTGAGTTTTTGAATAAACGGAGAAATGGGTCTTTGTGATCTCACAAGACTTGTAAATTTTCTCACCAATTGGGTGCCTTCAAACTGCCAGAACCCTAGATCAATGATGTCATCATCAAGCGGATTGATGCCTGTTGTTTCAATGTCTATGACTGCCCATTTGCCTAAACCCATTTTGCGCTCCGTCCCATTGAGGACTTTCAAGAAACCGTATGCTATCTATTTCGTCGATAAAAGGAAAACCTTATGCCTACTTGGTTGATGCAAACTCAGTCTTTTTTAATTGTTGCCCTGATGATCTACGGCATCACACAACATAAAAGCCGCAGCAAACATGTTAAAATCATGCTTAGTGCCATGATTTGGGATATTTTATTAATTCTTCAAATCGAACTTTCTCGAAGCGCCATTCTGAAAGCTGCTAAAGCTTTGAGCAATCCGGCCATGTTAAATATTCATGTTTCCATTGCCGTGACGACAGTCATTTTTTATCTCTTTATGTTTATCACGGGAAGAAAAGTTTTGGCCGGAGACAATTCATTTCTTAAACGACACAAGCGACTTGGTTGGATCACCATGAGTTTAAGAATTCTCACCTTCGCCACCAGCTTTATGGCCGTATCGGAGCAAGTGAATGGATAATTTTTTACTAGTCGAAAACCTCATTAAAACTCAACTGACTGACGCTAAGGTGGAAGTCACTGATATGACCGGTACGATGGATCACCTTGAAATAACCATCGCCAGCGATGCCTTCAAGGGGAAAATGCTCCTTCAACAGCACCGTATGATAATGGATATTTTAAAAGATGCACTCGCTGGCCCAGTCCATGCCGTGAAACTTAAAACAATGACCCTAGACAAATATTCGGGAGAAAAAAAATGAACCCATTTAACATTATTCAAAACGCCGCTAACGAAATTCCTTCTGCAGACAAGACTAAACCACTTAAAGAGCAGATCGAAGGTCTTCTTAAATCTGAGAAAGTTGTCCTCTTCATGAAAGGCAACTCAGAGATGCCTCAGTGTGGTTTTTCTGCTAATACATCTGGAATCTTAAAGCAGTTAGGTGTGAGTTTTAAAACTTTTAATATCCTTAACGACGCTGAGATTCGCCAAGGCTTAAAAGAATTTAGCAATTGGCCTACGTACCCTCAGCTCTACGTTAACGGTCAACTCGTCGGTGGCAATGACATCGTGACTGAGATGTTTCAAAACGGTGAGCTCGAATCAGTCCTAAAAGGCTAATGAAAACTCCTATTGGCAATCTTGATCCGGCCACTCGAGTCGTCCACATTTGGGGCGCTGGAGTGGCCGGTTTGCTTATGGGGCACTTTCTCTCACGCCAAGGTTTCTACGTTCACATTTATGAAAAATCAGATCGGATTGGCGGAAAGATTCAATCTGAAAGATTCAACAATTCTGTTCTTGAAGCTGGACCGAATGCTATTTACGCCACGGAAGAAATTAAAAACTGGCTTAAAGAATTAAAACTTGAAATCTGGCCTGCGACAAAAAAATTAAAAAGAAAAATCTGGGATAATAAACCCATTTCTCCTCAATCATTCAAATTACTTCTGCGAATACTGACACGCATTTTTCTCAAATCTCCACCGATTACTGATTCGTTAACCGTCGCCGATTTCTTTAGACCACTTTTAGGAAGCTATGTGGAGAATCTTCTCTCCCCAGCCCTCCAAGGAATTTATGCTTGTGGGGCCAACGAATTAACAGTCACCAGTATTTGGCCTCAACTGAAGCAGGCCCGCTATTTTCAAGTCCTCAAACAACTCAAGGGACCTCGTGCCGAATCGGTTAGCTTCCCCGGTGGCATGGAAGATTTTATTAGTGCTTTAGCTCAAAATCTCAATGGAAAGATTCATCTTAATTCTCAAGAAGTCTTTACTCTTAAGACCAACACAATCCTCTGCACAGAGGCTTACTCGGCTGCCCACTTACTGGAAAAGAGTTGGCCTCAGGGTTCAAAATATTTGAGTGAGATCAATTATCTGCCTGTCTCAAGTGTTAAGGTTTTATCTTCAACTCCCAACGAAGCGAAGAGAACCTTTGGTTATTTATTTACAACTTCAAGTGAAATGAACTCTCTGGGAGTTTTATTTAATGAAGAAATCTTCCCTCAAAGGGCAGGCCTCACCTTTATTCTCTCTGGTACCCATGAGACTCAGCAGAGAGTCTCTCGAGATTTAAAACGACTCAACTGGCCTCAGGCCGAAATGAAAGAGAATCAATGGGAACATGGACTGCCTTGCTATAATGAGAGGCGAACTAAAGCGATCAAGAATTTGCGCTCTGATCCGTTAAGACCAAAGAATCTCGTACTCTTTGGTAACTACGTGGATGGAATTTCAATCAGAGATATGATTCTCTGCGCGTCTTCCTTTGCTAAACAATTTAAGCTTCAATCATCACCAGGAGAATCTCTATGAGTGATCACTTTCCTTATCTACATGGCTTTTCAGAAAAAGAACAAGCACGCCTCAGGGCCCAAGCAGCTTTTGCAGAACAAACTGTTTATGCAGGACTCTCGCTTGGAGAGGGAAAAAACATTCTTGAAGTCGGCTGTGGCGTGGGAGCGCAGACCGAAATTCTTCTGAGACGTTTTCCCAAGATTCATCTTACATGTGTCGATTTAAATCCCAAGCAACTGGCCGCTGCAAAAGTGAATTTAGAAAAACTCAGTTGGGCCAAAGACAGGTGGGAACTTCATCAAATGTCGGCCGATGATTTGAAACTTGAAAATCAAAATTTTGATGGTGCCTTTATTTGCTGGCTGCTTGAACATGTGCCCAGCCCTGCAAAGGTATTATCCGAGGTGAGAAGAGTACTGCGTCCAGGAGCGAAAGTGGTGATCACTGAAGTAATGAACTCCTCATTCTTCTTTGATCCTTACTCACCAAACGTTTGGAAATATTGGATGGCTTTTAACGACTATCAACATGATCAGGCCGGTGATCCGTTTGTAGGAGCGAAACTCGGAAATCTTCTCTCATCAGGTGGCTTTAAAGATGTGAGAACAGAAGTGAAGACTTGGCATTTTGATAACCGTGTTCCTGGGCAGAGAAAAGAAGCGATTGAGTATTGGACGGAATTATTACTTTCAGGCTCAGATGCCTTAGTGGAAGCGAAGTATGTGGACCAAGAAGTTGTTGATGCTGCAGAAAAAGAATTAAAGAATGTGGCGCGTGACCCAAATGCAGTTTTCTTCTACTCATTCATTCAGGCCAGCGCGATTGCTTAATTATTAATTTCAAGATCGGAGCGCAGAAGTTCTTCTAAACGAACCTGTGCTCCCATTCTTCCGTTACCGTCAGAGCTAAATTGAACAGTCTCAAGGCCTAATCCTTTAAACTCAGGATAATCCATAGAGATAACGTCTTTTCCAATAAATTTCAGAGTACTCTCTCTAATCGTTTTAATAATTTTACCTTTAAAACGAGGGACATCTTTAACCGTACTCACTAATCCCAACTCAGGTAAACCATTACGCAAAACCTGATCGCTCAAATCGGCATCATCCAAACGAATCAGCATGACTGGAGTGTTACCGAGCTTGTTTTCAAAGCGCATTGAACATTTAATAACCAACGGGAAGCGAATTTCTTTTTTGCCTACCAGTGTTCCTTGAATGCCCGTAATTTTATAAATAACATCAGCGTAAAGAGTCCCGCTTTGCCCTTTCTCATCAAGGCGAATAAACGCTCTCTTCGCACCTAAACTCGCCCCAGCTTCATCGAGCATATCATTGTAGAGACCAGCATCATAAGTTGCAGCTAAAAGCTTATTTAAATAGTCTTCAGATATTGAAGCCACAAGATTGGCATCACCAGTCGTAAGAGCATCTTTGATTTCCACTAAAGAGCGTTCATGACTCTCATTCGTGATGACAGATTTTGGCGTTTTCGTCTCTTTTAAGTTCAAACAATTCTTATTAAAAGACTGAAACTTACTAGTCGTACAAAAATCTGCAGGAAGATTCACTTCTAGGTTTTTTGCAAAAACAGATGAAGAGATTTTTCCAATGGCAAACTGACTGTAGACGGTTTCAGTATTAACCCAATACTCTCGGGCAATTTTTTGCTCTTCAATGACTTTAAGCATTGGCTGGAATGCCCCTTCACGCAGTTTGGCCCTTAATTGATCAATAAGAAGGGCCTTGAGCTGGTCTTCTCGTTTAGCAATGAAATCTTTTACTTTCTCTGGCTTAATATTGATCTGTTTCGTCCCTATTCTTAATGAGACTTCTGGTATCACAAGATCCTCGAATCCCAATTGAATACTCTCAGGGTCTTCGGAGAGAAGATCTGCAAACTTATTAAAGTCAGAATTTAAGACCTTAAAACTCACATCATCTTTTCCTTCAAGAATTTGAACAGAAGCAGCAACAGAAATCTGTTTTTGATCTTTAGTTAGGAGAAATGGCTTTTTTATTCCCACTTCTAAAAGGGGCATACGTCCCCCATTGGCGGTTGGGAGCTCAAGGGTGAGCTTTATCTCATCCGAAACCACTTTTATACCACTGGCAGCGAAGTCACCATCGATGATGAGACCACTGTTATTTCTCTTTGATGTTTTAAGATCAGTGGTAACTGATCCAATCTCATACATGAAGTTTTTTATTTTGATACTTGATTTGGAGTTAAGCAGCTTCACTCCAATCATTTGACCTAAATCTTCGAGAAGTTTTTTTGAACCGGGAGAAACAAGATCTCCCGAAGCAATATCAGTTATTAGTATTTCTTTTTGTATTTTACTCTTAAAAGGATCCCCGTAACCATAGTTCACCATCAAGCGGCGAATCTTATTCACCAACATTTCACTCCAGTTAAAATCGAGTTTTGAATCCACGATAATATCTGGAACCTTATTTTCTTGCTAGCCATAGGAGAGACTTGGCAGCAGGAGGTTTAAAATCAGAATTGATGAAATTATTTTTTTCACTGACAGCTCCCACCGGCATTGCCCGTTGATTGAAGTGCTGAGAAATCTAAATCTTTCAAATCAGCAGAAACCATCATGTAAGCTGAGTTAATCATTCGAATCGACTTTGGTGTAACAGTGACACCCTTTTGACTCAAGTAAGAGTCAAGGGGAATTTCAAATTCCTTATTGGTGTTGCTCGCAAGGTTCTCTCTTAAGAGATCCATGACTGTGCTGCGGACGATACTTGTGGCCGAAGTCACATTGTTTGGATAGTTGAAATCATTCTTAAGAGCATTCTCACTGGCGAAAGGAGAATTCACTCTTAGCATGAGCTTAATCCCAGTGCTCGTTTGAACAATTCGGGGAATTGCTTCAATTTGTATCGGGAATCTTAAGATTGCATTGTTATTATTTCGCTCTAACCAGACGGCTAAGGCCTTTTTGATCCACGCCCACACTCCATCAGCATCCATCTCTCTAAGATTCACTTTCGCATTAGCAATCAAATAGATCTTATCAGTGGCTTGAGTTGAACCATTCTTAAAATGAACTTTGATCGAATCGACATACACGCCCCCCATCTTCACCTGAGAGTCGAGCACTTTCTGATACACACCTATCGAAGAGAACAAATCAGAAGCGGCATTAATGACTGGCTCAGCAATCACGACTGCAAAATGATCGTTTCGGCTCACAGTTGTATCAATATTGAGTGCTGGCAAGACTCGAGTGCTATGTCCCACAGTATTTTGAACATTCCAGAATCTGCGATTCATCTTTAAAGACCCATTGGCCCTGATTTCAATATCTTGATTCACTGGCGTTCTGATTGATTTAAGCTTTATGTCTACGCGAGCAGATTTAATGATGTTGGCTAAATCCTGTTGCAAGAGTTCCATGTATGTTGGAGGAGCTTTAATATCACCGCGGTATCTCATCAGTTCAGGTGGCAGTGGTCTTCTATACACACGTGTGTTGTCGGCAACGATCACATATGGCACAGGGGTAAACCCGCCAAAGGTCGCCGGCTTATCTTCTGAGCCCATTTCTAACACTCTTAATTGAGTGGGAATACATTCATTTTTAAGAGCTTTATTCACCATCTCCGCCATGTCTTCAGCAATAAATTCTCCAGCAAAAGAGAGAAGCTTTTGAGCGAGGAAAGCTTTGTATTGCAGAATTTCATCTTTAAGAGCTGAGGTATCAAGCTGAGCTTCTTGTCCATTGATGACAATTGAAATGGGTGGAATCGTGACTCCCCCAATTGATATATCTAATTTGGGACCGTTAGCTTGACCAAGATTACTCGTGGCTTTAACAAGTTTTAAGCGGGCCTGATCGGCTTCAAAAACGACTTTAAAGTCCGTCGACATGCTAATTCGGCTTCCGCTCTTCATTGAGATGCCAACATTATTAAAACTGGCTTTTAAACCTTTCCCGCAGCGTGATCCATATTTAGTCTCACACATAGAGAGATCGGCCACTTTTAATGAGAGCTTATCAATGCTGAATGTAAGTTTAAGATCAAAGCCCTTATCAGTGTAATTTGAAACGGCGGAACGCAGACTGGATTCATCGATTTCACCCACCACTGTCACGTCGGAATTTGTAATATAGAAAGGATAATCACGATTGAAATTTACATCTGATATTTCATTTAAAATTTTAATAATCGGATTATTAGCAACCTGTGAGCGTGGGATAGAGAAGCTATAAATTCCTCTTGGGATTTTGAATCCAGGCTTCCCCTGTCCTTGTTGATTGTATTTGAGGGCCATGCGCATGATCTGAATGACACCCGTATGATTCACACGAATCATCATTTGATCTTGGGCCATAGAATTCAACATGGCACAAAGAAGAAGGAATGCAATAAAGCGCTTCATAGACGGGCTCCCCATCAAAAGACAAAGTAATAGGGGCTATAAATGCAAAGAGAAGGCCATAAATGGCTTATATAAACCAATGCTTTAGCTCTAGGAGGGTGTCTAAACTTTAGACAGTGACCAGCTTCCCTGATGAGACTCCAGGAGGGCCTGCCTAAGCTGAGTATGCAAATAGGGATCTTTTGACTTGCAGGCTATTTCCCAATCTTGAAGCCTTGAGAGCATATCTCTCACCTCTTCTGGGCGCCATCCACGGGCGAGTGTTTGAATTTCCTGATCATACTTACTCAGTCGATTTTTTGCACCAAGATAGCTGGGATCAGCAATACGGAGAAGATGACCTTGCAAGAATGAAAAGAGGCCTCTCCATCTCTCAAAGTCTGGCTCAATCGATAAAAGCCTCTCAAAGAAAGATTTCCAAGACTTTTTTCCCATATCAGTAGCGAGGGCAAATTGATCAAGTCGGTCCACTCCAATCAAGTCTTGAACATTTTGAATTGACACATCCCTACTCTCAGGAAAATTAAGCTTTATAAGTCTGAAAGCATCAAAAAGAGGCATAAACTCATTCTCAACAGCTTGTAGCAAATATTGTTTGGCTTCAAAACGTAATGGCAAATGAAAGAACGTAGCGAGAAAATCAACCAGCTTTGCTGTCTCCCAAAAGCGAGGAGCTTCAATTTGTATATGCGATTGTTCACCAGACTTTAAAATCTTTTTTAAAAAAGCCGAATCTGAATGAAACAAGAATCCCAAAGAGCGACCATCGAGCATGAGTCCGTCGTCCAAGATTTTCTCTTTTGCAGCCGCTGACATTTCATCTGGTGAATTGATCAACCATGATTCAGTGTTACCGAATAAACCTAAAGAGAGGAATTGGTCTTCAATCCATGAGATGGAAACGTCACTACCAGAAATTTGCTTGGGTTTATCTTCGCCCGTTAAGCCGTGAAACAAATGATCTCTCATCAAACGAGCGGCCAGAGGATCAAAAGCCTGAAGAACAACTCTTCCTTTAAGTGTGGGCCAAGAACCTTTTGGGTAGGATTGAAAAAAATCCCAGAGCTGCCATTTAGAATGCATATAAAATCATATCTCTTATTTGTTCCGCTGCTCTCATCGCCATTGTGTCTTTCGTACGACGTAATACACCCGCATTTTGAGTTCCCACCACACTCACCGCTTCATTGTCATAAATCTCTCGGTTATAGGATTCGCTAATCGGAAAAGATTCATTAAACAAGATTTTGCCTTGAGCAGGAATTTTAGAACCTAAATTACTTCGTAATAACTCTATCTCTTCTGGAGTAGGACGTTTAACAACTACCACCTGCAAAATGAGATTCACTCGCGTTGTACCGGCCACATAAAAATCAGGTCTTGAGCTTCCCACAGCATTGGGTGAAGCTCCCTGAGCAGAACGTAAGGCATCAGTGCTGAGAACTTCATTCATTTTTTCCTGCGAGCGCACAATTCCAATAAGAACCGCATCGGCACTCATATCCCAACCAGATTTCAATTTAAGACCGGTAAAACCTGCTAAAAGCTTATAGGTTTCATGAGTAAAACTTGTGGATACCTCAGGAAGAGATGAGAAATTATAAAACATAGGAATCGCCAGACTATCCACTCCGTATTGCTGGAATGGATTAGATGTTTGCGAATAGCGATAGCCAGTACAAGAGGACAAGATCACGAGACTTAAAACTAAACAAAAATGACGCATGGCCTTTTATAGCATGACAGGGGTATAAAGAGAATCCATGTGGAAAAAACTTGAATTTAATAGCGTTTCTCCTGCACTGCGCGGAGAGGGGGCATCCCCCCATGAAGAGTGGCAACGCTTTGTCGAGGGCTTTGATTTTTTCGGTCTTATTGAAGCCTGGAGAGAAATAGTTGGCGACATGATGGCCGAACAGTCCCTCCCTCTAAGATTAAAAAATCGAACTCTTTTTATTCTCACTAAGCATCCTGCTTTTGCTGAACGTTTAAAATTTATGGAGAAGCTTTTACTGCAAAAGATTGGAGAACGCTTTCCCGAAGCCTCTCATATGCTTGAGCACTTAGCCTTTGAATCCAATGAGAGTTTTTTTAAAGAGAAAGCAAAAACTTTTATTAAGCCGCCCCCTCCAAAACTTCATCCGCAATCTCCACTCTATAAGAAATTACGCCAAGAAGCTGAAGTCCTCTTTGCGACGGTTGAAAATATTGAAGAAAGAGAACAGTGGATCTCACTTTATTTACAAATGGCCCAGACGAATAATCCGCATTCGACTTGATCTCACGACATGCTGCCAGTCATAGCCTTCTGGAAAAATGGGCTTCCCTGAGGGACCAGGATCCCTATGAAGCCAAAAAGCCTCCCCATCAGGCTTGAGAGTTCTCACCATGGCATCAATCCAGTCTTGCCAAGAATCAATAACAAAGCGATGAGCGATGTTTCGTCGAGGATCGGCCGAAGCCCTACCATCTCTTGGAACAAAATAGGGTGGATTGCAAACCACAAGATCGGCCTTAATACTGCAATCTAAATTAAACTCAGAAACTTTTCCCCAATGAAATCGTGGATTTTTTATCGATGATTGATGCTCAAGATTGGGAATAAGATAGGACTCCCATTCCTCTTTTTGAAATTCTAATAAATCACAGGATTCGATTTGAATTTTCTTCGATAACTCACAACTAATCACACCACTTCCTGCACCAAGCTCCACCAAATGGCAGTTTTCTTTAAACTTAGTCAATTGGGCGACATTCTCCACAAAGAAGACTTGATCCCATCCGAAACGGAAAAACTCTGGCTGTAAATAATCTTTAGGAAGATTCATCTCTCTAATATTCTTTTGATCAAATCCTCATCTATCTGACCCATCTCCACAAGTTGGGCTAAAGACCAGGCATCTTTAGAGTCTTCCTTGAAAGCTTTTAGATAGAATTTTCTTTTCTCATTTAAAAAACTCTTTAAAACAATCGGAGCAATGCGGGCCAACACACCTTTCATCTCCTCATCACTCGATAATGTGTAAAAAAGTTTTGGATTTTTAGAAACGAGATCAACCATTCTTAAAGCGAGCTGCTCACGGTGTTTGGCCACAAGAGGCATTCTTCCCAAAAAAACCCAACTTTCATTCTTAGACTCAGGCTTATCGAAAAATTCATCAAGAAATTTATTTCTCTGTCTCCCCTCAAGCTCACGGTTCATAATCCATGATGAAAAACCAGGATTTTGCTGACGATAGTAGCTAAGTGAAAATTTATCTAATAAATCTCTCTCGCTGCGGCCTTGGAATGACTCCGCTAGCTTGACCACTTCAACCTCAGAGTAAAAATCTTTTATTCCCTGGAAAAACTCATCAACAATGACTCGCTCATTTCTATGCTTCTCAATCGTCTCTAACAGCCTCTCCACATACTGAATGGATATCTTTGATAAGGTGTCTCGTCTTTTGGGAGTCTGATTCATCCTTTCAATGGGATCAACCTCAAGCCAATTAGACATAATTTTTTCCGCTCTAACCCAATTGCCAAGTTTTAAATAACCCACAATTTGAAAGAGTGTGTAGTCAAGATAGGGAGGAAGACTTTCAAGTTCATCCAATAGATGAATAAGCGTCTGACGCTGCTTGGGAGTGATCGCTTGATCAAATCCCCAGATATCTTTCAGTTCACCTTCAAGAAGGTTTAAAATCATTTTTGAAGCTGCCGTCTCTTGAATCAAACTCTTGCGCTGAACCCAGTCTCTGAGAATATGATCCTTGGGTAGTGTCACAACACAATCTCTCAGCGAGAGCAAAAAGACTTCATTCGCAGTCTGAGGGTTATGGAGAATGAGTGCCACATGCAAAAGAGGGTCATCCATATTTTTGCAATCGAGTCTTACTTTTTTAAAAACGCTTTCTAGGGCGTAGCCATCGAGGCTACCGGAGAGTTGAAATGAGTAAACGTCATTTCCGCTTATAGATTGAAAAAGACTTTTTTTTTAGCTTCTACTTTTATGGGATCTTGAGCATACGCTGCTGGAATAACAGTTTGAACGGCGCCTTGAATGAATTCTTTCAATATTCTTTTTCTAAAATAAAGAACACCTGCCAATACAACCAGAATAAGAACCGTGCTCACCATGACCACTTTGTCATTCATGAGTTTCTTTTTTGTAGAAACTTTGGACTTTGGCACCTCTGGAGCCGCTTCGGATTCTTTTTTCTTAGGCTTGCCGGGTGCCACTGGCGTTGGAGACGGAGTGACAGAGGCTTTAGGCCTTAGCGGGATAGGGGCCGCTGGCTCAGGCTCTTCATCTATTTCAGCCTTTGCTACAGGTGCCGCTTTCGCTGGAGCTGCAGCTCTCTCAACAGGCTTCGTGACTGCTGCAGGAGGAGCTTTGGGAGCAGAAGGCTTTGCGTTTAAGGATGAAATATCAATTCCACCCACGATAGTGACATCTTTTAATCGATCTTTATCAATTTCTACATGTCCAGTGGCAGTGAGCACGTCTTTTGCTTCACTAATTGGATTAAAACATTGTTTCTGACTTCCTAGTAAATAGAGATCGACTTGATCTTTCTCACGCAAGAAGAACCAATAGCCATTACCGCTACAAATCTCATCTTCAGGACGGATGGATCCATTATGATAGAGCTCCAGAACCTTCTCTTTTGAGACGGGCCCTAAAATATGATTGGATTTTGTTCGGATCAACCAGTTCTTTTGCATCATCTCACCGCGCCAACAAGCCAATTAAAGCAGCTAAGTCTTGATCATTAAATCTTAGACCTAAGCTGAAAGTTCCAGACTGCTTACCTTCTTTTGAAATCAAATCTTCAGCCGCTACACGGGCAAAGAGCACATTCCAAATTTTCACTTCTGATATTAAGCGTGCATAAGGCCCAGCATCTTTTTGGTAATTAAAGACTTCAAGTCCAGTTCTTATACCCCAGTCTGGAAGATAGTAATCTAGCCCCACACCACCGGTACTTTCAATAATACCCGCGCGGATACCAAATCGCTGAATTCGACGGCCAATTTGTAAGTTGAACTTGAATTGGTTTTTATAAGTTTTAGTCGACTGAGTACAAGTCTCTGCACCCCCATCAGTCGTAGAACAACTTTCCTGCTCTTTGGGCACATTAGGACCAAATTGATTGGTGACAACACCTAAGCGGAAAAATCTCTCAGGAGCAGGGTAAATATCCAGATCGAAGCGTGTATCACTACCAAGACGAGTATTAGCACCCGTAGAAAGACCAATATCTGCTTCAATATTATTAATACGATTCACGAGACGGTTTACGCTAGAGAGAGTTTGAGAAACCTGGTCGACGACTGCATCATCACGCAATAGCTTACCCACTGTTCCCTTGCCATCTTTCACATCCGAAATGATATCTTTGAGATCACCCACGGCTTTATCAGCCTTCTCTAAAATTGGCCCAATTTTTGTCAAATCGGCCATGAGAGAATCTTTTTGCAAACGATCCGTTTCAAATTGCAGCTGCTCAGTCATCTGCTTGATATTTTCGACGATCTCATCCACCTTACCTTCATTCTTTTCAAGCATACGCTTAAGACTTGCAGTCAAATCCTTCACGTTCCCCGTAATTTTCTCGAGGCGATTTGTTCCATCCTGCTCACGAAGAGATTCTTTAATAAGGATGGCCACTTCCTTAATCTCTTTAATCATCGCTCCAGCATCTTTGCCAATACTATCTAATCCTCCGGCCACAGCTGCAGGAACGAGTGAGCCAGGCTCGAGGCGCTTCTCAGTTGCTTCACCTAAATCAATATCAAGATACTTATCACCTAAGAAGCCGACGCTTTTGACTTGAAGTTTAGAATTTGGAGTCATTTTAATATCATCGATCATTTCAAAATCGACTAAGGCCTTGTTACCTTGAAGCTTAATACTCTTAATTCGGCCTGCATTTATACCGGCGACTTTAATTGGAGTTTTTTCAACAACCCCTGAAGCGTCATCTAAAATAGTTTGATAAGGAACATAGTCTCCGAAGGCACCTTTATTAGAAGTAATCTTCAAAGACATGAAGACCACACTGGCCAAGGCAAAAAGAGCTAATAGTCCGACTTTAAATTCACTCAATTGATTTCACTCCATGAAATCCCACGGCACGTCCATGTGCTCATATAAATCTATGATAACTCAATCCGCTTACAACTCAAGGAATCTGCGAATAATTGGATTTTGGGAATTTTTGAAACCTTCCACAGTGGAATACTCGACTATTTGACCGCGCTCCAAAAACATAATGTGATCTGAAATTCTTAGTGATGCTCGCACGTCATGTGAGATGACGAGAGATGTTAATTTACGGTCTTGATTTTTTGCAGCAGTGCTCGCAATCAAATCACTGACCACCTGTGTACTGATGGGATCAAGTCCAGAGGTCGGTTCATCGTAGAGCATGATGCGTGGTTCGAGGGCCAAAGCCCGCGCCAGACCTACTCTTTTTCTCATGCCCCCAGAGAGTTCTGAGGGAAGTCGATGCCATGACTCAGGAACTAATTCCACCGCCTGCATCAGACTTTCAACTTTCTTTTTAATTTCTGATTCTTTAAGTTTAGTAAATTCTCTAAGAGGAAAAGCGACGTTTTCAAACGCGGACAAAAAATCAAACAAAGCAGCGTACTGAAAAACCATTCCAAAATTGCGACGAAATTCTCTTAAACCTAGCTCATCCAGCTCACTCATATCTTTTCCGAGAGAGACAATTTTGCCGCTTGTAGGACGAGTAAGACCCAAAATATGTTTCATCAAAGTTGATTTTCCTGCTCCAGAAAATCCTAAAATGGTAGTGATTTTGCCCTGAGGGATACCAAACGTAAGGTCATTTAAGACTGTGGCGTCTCCATATTTTTTTACAACATGAGTAAATGTAATTGCGTCTGCCATGCGATCCTACAAAATCTTTGTTAAAAAACTAGAAATGAAATAATCACTCACAAGCACTGTGACCATTCCCCAAACAACGGCAAGGTTTGTTCCCTTCCCTACTCCTTCAGCACCACCTTTCACTTCAAAGCCGTGGTAAGAACCGATCATGCCAATGAGAAAACCAAAAGCCGCTGACTTAATTAAGCCCTCTGCCACATGCGAGAGAGTCATAAAATCTGAGAGCTTTTGAAAATACATCACTTCATCAATGCCTAGGACTTGAACACCCACAAGCCATGAGCCCAAATTTCCAATCAACATAAAAATGCCGCAAAGAAGAGGCATCGAAAGAGTCGCACCCACCACTCGTGGCACCGCTAAATATTGATGAGCATTGATACCCATGACTTCAAGAGCGTCTAATTGTTCAGTGACTTTCATTGAGCCAATTTGCGCGGCCATGGCCGAACCGCATCTTCCCGCGACAACGAGACCCGCAAAGACAGGTGCTAATTCTTTGGCCAATGAAATGGCCACCACTGGGCCAACAATTGAATCCATATTGATGGCTTTAATGCCTAAGTACATTTGCAGAGCAAACACAGCTCCAGAAAACAATGAAGTCAGTCCGATAATAAAAAGACTTTTATTACCAATGAAATACATTTGATCCATCAAAAGTTTTAAACGAATAGGTGGCTGGATGGCCCAGAAAAAAACTTGTCCGGCAAAGTTTGAAAACTTCCCAAGACCATTCACGAGTCCAAGAATGGAAGCTCCAATGCCTTCAACATAGTTTTTTAACACATCTTGCATGTCATTATCCTAAACGATAAAGCCGTGGAACGCGAGAACTCACGCCACACAGAGCTTGATAAGCATGAGTCTTCATGTGCTCAGCCCAAGAAAGAAGCTCTTGAGGATTTTCATTCCAAAAACGCACTTCATCGTTCAACTTAATTTTATTTTGACTATCATGACCAAATAGTAAAAAAGTCATATCCATATTCACACGACCAAACACTTTGGCATTCATTCCATTCACACTCAGTTCAAATCCGCTACTTTGAGTAGGGTAACCATCGCCATAGCCAATCGGAAGAACGGCTATCGTTCCATCATGAGGCGCAAGACTCTCCCCATATCCGATACTCATCCCCTTCTTCACCTCAAAAACATTCATGACGTGAGTGACTAATGAGGACACCATCTTTGTTTGCTCTTTGGCACTTGGAGGGCCATAGAGCATGAGTCCTGGTCTCACCCAAGTTTCATTTGTGGCAAACCGCTGCTCTATAGCACCAGAGTTGGCGAGAGATGTTTCATCCACACTTATTCCATGTGATTTAAAAAGACTGAGAGCTTTTTTAAAAAGATCAGCTTGCTGATGGGTCGTGTCTCCAGCTTTAATTTCATTAAAAGAGCGAGCGAAATGAGTCATGAGGTGATGGATATTTTTTCTGCCACTTTTGACAATCTCAAGCGCTGCACTTTCCCACTCACTTTCGGGCAGACCTAAGCGATTCATCCCAGTATTTAATTTAATCACTAGTGGCAAATGCTTGAAGCAGCGATCGTTGAGAAACATCTCAAGAGATTTCATATCGTGAATGACTGGAATTATATTATGACCACTGTATCTCGCGTGATACTCACGATCACTGACCAAAGTGTCTGAGAAAACATAAACCTTATTCAAATGAGAGACAGCTTCCGCTTCTCCAAGTGTGGCCACTCCAAGGGCTTTGGCTTTTAATTCCTCAGATAAAAATTGCCCTATCGCCACTAACCCATGCCCGTAAGCATTGGCCTTAATCATAGGCATAATTTGAGATTGTGGAGCCAGCTTCTGGATAACTTCCCAGTTATGCGCTAAGCGCGCCCAATAAACTTCTAAAAAAGTGTGGGCACGCATAACTTAATGAGCCGCTGGATTCGTAGTATTTCGCATCTGCATTTTCGCTTGAGCTTCTAGGATAGGGAGTTCATCAAACTCTCTCTCTAAAACTCTAAGATAATTCACAGCAGATGGTGCGATTAGTTTAATTGTAGGCTTGGCCTCTTCGCCTAAAAGTTTTGTTTCATCTTCAAAGTAGCGCCAGAAAGCAAAACTTGTGACGAGATCGCGGGCCTGATTAAAGTCGCGCTCCAAGAAAGGTTGTTGAACAAATAAAACCACATGCCAAGGCCCCATGAAACTGAAACGTGTCGATTCATGAAGAGCATTTCCTAACTGCAAGAAGAAATCATTGAAGCAAGGTGTGAAATGAAAGCGATTGCCCGTTTTCTTTTTAATAAGATTCATTAATGGAGTGAGGCTAATCAATACAATTTTCTCACTCGCTTCCACTTGATGATGGTGAAGTTTATCAAGCTGATCAAGCGCATCCCAAACGGGGCGAGCTTGCATTTGTGGTCTTGGCATCTCACGCGTGAGCTTCCAGCGACGGTAAGCTCCGGTCAACATCTGACCCATAAGATCCCATGGGAATTCCATTAGGCGTTCTTGATCAACCTCAACATAGATCAACATATCGGGATGAACAGCTCCACCAAGTAGCTTCAATTCGACAGGCTCATTCTCAAATAAATCACGAACCACTTGCCATCCCATATCAATCGCAAAAGGTTCAATTCCCTGCTGACAATCTTTTCCAATCCAAAGTCCTGGAAGTGTAATCCACTTTGGACGATGAATGGCCGGTGAGACTAATTTTTGACGGTTGTGACCCAACTCATACATAGCAATATGGCGAACGGGCTCCCATTGAGAAAACTTTTCAAAAAGGGCAGCGACAAAATCTTTGCTAGAAGCTTCTTCTTCAAGGGAGCGAATCATCGAATCTATAAATTCAAATTGAGCTTTAAACTGCTCTCCGGCACTCTTCTCGCTAATCAATCGGCTTGAGCGAGTCTGCAATCTTGAAACTCTCTCCTCGAGTTCGCGATTTCTAATTTCCATCGCTAATTCTTTTTTACGGCGCTCACATATCGCAGTCACTTGTGGCACGAGTGCTGTCTCGCCATGAACATAGGCATAAGCATGAAGGCTAAAAGTGGATTGAAGAAGAAATTGAGTTTCAGTCTTGTGATAAAAAACTGTTGTGAGTGATCCGTCTTTAACACGAGGATGATCTTTAAACTTTGTCGCACCAAAACTCATCTTGGCGACATCAACGATGGCCAGATCAGGGACTTCGATTTTAGCGGCCATCCAAAACTCATCGAGCTCGCGATAATAATGGGCAAAAATCCCAACCTCTCTCAAGGCCTCAGAAATTTCCTGGGCACTGATGGCATCTTCCATCAAAATGGCGACAGAGAGATCACGTTTTTTAAATTCAGTTTGAGACATAAAACCGCTCCTTGGTTTTGACACTCTTAGGCTAGCCCGAGCAGACCTTGAATGGCTAGCGCCACTTGCTCTGGTGACTGAGTCCCATCGACAGAAAAATGAGCTCTTAGGTACTGCTTTTGACGCTCTTCATAGAGCTTTTTAAGTTCATCTCGTCCTCTGGCGACCAAGGGCCTTGAGGCTTGAGATTGCGAAATTCTCTCCCAACACTGCTCAAAACTCACTTGAAGGTGAATGAGCCTCACCTGAGGGAATTGATCGAGAATTTCTCTCCCCTTATCGAGACTGCCACCACCTAGGGCCAAAACGAGATTTTTGTTCTGCTTTAGGACCTGCTCTAGAGAGGATTTCTCTTTTGCCCTAAAAAAATCCCAGCCCTTTTCTTCTACGAGCTCAGCAATCGAGGAGAAACCAGTCACAGATAAGTCATCTAAATCAACGGCTTCAAAGTTTTTGGATCTCAAATTGTGCTGCAAACACTTTAAAACAGTAGTTTTCCCTGATCCACTAAAGCCAGTGAGGACAATTTGTAAATTAGGGGGGCTTTCCATTCTCATCTCATTCGTTTAATTAAGAGCACACCCTTAAAGGATAGATGATGAAGAACCCATTAGAAAACCATCTTGAATCAAATCTCAACATCAGCAAATTGCCGATCAATGCCACAGTCACCCATTCATTAGATAAATCTGCTCCTTGGGTAAAGGCCATTTTAGTTGAGCTCAATGAGAACGCATCTGAAAAAACTCCTGAAGAATGGATTCTAGAGACTGATATCAACATTCGAATCGAGCTGACTAAAAAGTTTAAGGGCGAAATTGGTGAATATCTTCTCGTTAAGGGCACTGTGGACGCGAATTACGCCACAGAATGCGTCCGCACTCTTAAGACCATGAAAGACTCTGTTCATGCAGAATTTAATACCTGCTTTGCTCCGGAAGCCGTATTGCAGTCTGAAGAGTATGCCGAAACAGGCGAAATCTGGATCGACGGAGAGACCCGCGATCTTTATGGGTACAAGAAAAACCATGTTGAGCTCAATGAAATGATTCATGAGCAGATTTATATGAACTATAACACTTATCCGAAGCTTGACGCAGACAGTCCTCTCGATGGGACGATTGATGCTGACAAGATGCGCCAATAGAACTTAAAAATATCCTTGGCAAGCGCGAACAAGTGTCATAGAAATAGGGACTATTTTTTAACTGAATTGAACGATTTCCTGGAGGATTACTGTGGCTGTTCCAAAGAAGCGCACGAGCGTATCTCGTAAAGGTCTCCGTCGTGCCGGCCAACATCACAAGCTTTACCGCAAATTCCCAATGTCTTGTGCGAATTGCGGCGACTACACTATGCCACACCACGTGTGTCCATCTTGCGGTCACTACAAAGGTAAGCAAGTTGTTGAAGTGAAAGAAAAAGCAACTGCTGAGGCTGAAGCCTAATCTGTTGAAATTCTGAATCTGACCTTAACAAAAAGCCTTCTCAAAAGAAGGCTTTTTTGTTTCAAAGAGGGAGAGAAACATGTCTCGTTTCCAAACAAAGATTTTAGGCACTGGTCACTATGTCCCACCTAGAATCATGACTAACGAAGAAATTTCTAAACTTGTTGATACCTCTCACCAGTGGATCGTCGAGAGAACGGGGATTCACGAGCGAAGAATCGCAGATCCAAAAGTTGATATCCCAAGCACGATGGCCGAGAAAGCAGCTCGCAAAGCTCTTGAGGCGGCGAACCTTCAGCCAAACGATATTGATCTCATTTTATTTTCTACTACTTTCCCAGACATGTTTTTTCCCAACACAGCGACACAGTTGCAATTAAAACTTGGGATCACTAATGGTTGTGGCTGCCTTGATATGAACGCAGCCTGCACAGGTTGGGTTTATGCCTTCACGATCGCCGATGCCATGATTCGCTCTGGCATGTACAAAAAAATCATGGTTGTGGGAAGTGAGATGACCAGTGGATTTAACAACTGGAAAGATCGCAACACCTGCATTCTTTTTGGTGACGGCTGTGGCGTAACTATTTTAGGTCAAGTTCCTGCTGGGGATTCATCAGGTGTGCTCGCTCAAGTTCTTGGAGCCGATGCCACTAAAGGTGAACATCTCATGCTTCGTGGCGGTGGCGCTGCGATTCCTATCAATGAGACCAACGTGGGCACTGATGTCCAGTGTGTGGTGATGGATGGCAAAGAAGTTTTCAAATCAGCCGTTAAAACCATGGCTCATCATTGCGAGCAACTTTTAAGTGATGCCAAAATCAATATGGACCAGGTCGATTGGTTTATTCCTCATCAGGCCAATCTTCGAATCATTGAAGCCGTCGCTAATCGCTTCAACTTCCCTCTTGAGAAAGCCGTCGTGAATGTGAACAAATTCGCCAATACCTCTTCAGCGACTGTACCCATTGCCATCGATGAAGCTATTCGTGATGGACGTATCAAGCGCGGACAAACATTAATGCTCGCTGCTTTCGGTGCGGGTCTTACTTCAGGTGGAATTCTACTTAAATACTAAGGAGCAAATTATGGGAGTCACTCTCGTTTTTCCTGGTCAAGGTTCACAGTATGTAGGAATGGGATCGACATTTAAAACTGATCCTGCTTTTGACTATTTTAATCTTGCCGACAAAGCGCTGGGATTTTCAATCTCTCAGCTCTGCCTTGAAGGCCCAGAGGATAAACTTAAACTCACAGAATTTACTCAACCCGCGATCGTCACTCATTCGGTTGCGATGTTTGAGATGCTAAAACCAAAACTTCAAGCCATGGGCGTCTCTATTGATCGCGTTTTAGGACACTCGGTGGGTGAATACGCTGCTCTTGTAGCAGCGGGTGCTTTAAATTTTGAAGATGCCGTCAAAGCCGTCAATCTTCGTGGAAAATCCATGCAAGAAGCTGTGCCTGTTGGCGCAGGAAAGATGATCGCTATTTTAAAAATTGGTCAAGACTGGGTGGAGAAAGCCTGCCAAGCTGCGAGCACACATAATGAAAGTGTGATGCCTGCCAATTTCAATGACCCGAAACAAATCGTCATCTCTGGTCACGCGGCTGCTTGTGATCGCGCCGTTGCATGGCTGGCTGAAAATTGTCCAGAGAAGCACGGAGCCATTCCACTTAATGTCTCTGCTCCTTTTCACTCCACACTGATGCAGCCGGCGGCAGTTGTGATGGAGAAATATTTAAACTCAATTCAACTTCATCCCACACACGCCAGTTACATCGCCAACATTGATGCCAAAATGTATCCCGCAGGAAGTGATTCACAAGGAATCAAAAAACGTCTGGTGGATCAAGTGTGCGGAAGTGTCCGCTGGACGCAGTCTATTGAATCTCTACCTGCTGGAACAAAATATATTGAAGTCGGCCCAGGAAAAGTTTTGGCCGGACTAATCAAACGAATCCAACCTGAATCCACTTGCCTCTCTCTTGATACGGCCGGTGCCTTCGAAAAATTGCCGGAGTTTTTAGCATGATTTTATCTGACTTAAGTTCAAAATCTATTCTCGTCACTGGTGCCAGCCGTGGCATTGGTAAAACCATTGCTTTAAGTCTTGCGGCTCAAAAAGCTCACGTTGTTTTCAACTATCGTGGTGATGAAGCTCAAGCTAAAGAGCTCGCTGGTGCCATTGAAGCAGCTGGTGGCAAAGCGACAGCTTTAAAATTTGATATCACAGATGTGAAGGCCATGACTGAAGCTCTTGATGCTTATTTTGCTGCAGGTAATACGCTTCAAGGTCTTGTGAACAATGCGGGAAAATCAAAAGATCAACTCATGCTAAGAGTGAAGCCAGATGATGTTGAAGATCTTTTGAATGTGAATTTGAAATCGACGATGGTGCTCACCAACTATCTTTCAAAACATTTAATGAAAGCCGGCGGAGCCAGCATCGTGAATATGAGCTCGATCGTAGGACTTATGGGGAACACCGCTCAAACTGTTTATGCAGCTACAAAAGCGGGACTCATCGGTTACACAAAATCAGTCGCTAAAGAGCTCTCCAGTCGCCAAGTCAGATGCAATGCCATCTGCCCTGGTTTCATCGCCACCGATATGACAGCGGCCCTTCCAGAGAAGGCCCGTGAGGAATACTCTAAAAATATTCCATTGGGTCGCTTTGGAGAAACGCAAGATGTCGCAAATCTTGTGTGTTTTCTGCTAAGTAACGCATCGAATTATATTACTGGCGAAGTGATAAAAATTGACGGCGGACTCTACATTTAATACCCTCAGCCTGACCATTTCCCCTTTAAGGAGTTACTGAATGGAAGTTCAAGAAAAAGTGATCAAATTGGTTTCAGAGGCAACAAAAATGGATGCCGCTAATATCAGCATCAGCACAACTTTTGTTGATGACCTCAACCTCGATTCACTCGATATGGTTGAATTGATGATGAAGATGGAAGACGAGTTCGGAGTTGAAATCCCAGAGGATGAAACTGAAAACTTGAAGTCTATCGGCGACGTCGTCAACTATCTAAAAACTAAGTCACACTGACTCACACAAGGCCCCTTACGGGGCCTTTGTCGTTTTAGGGGCTCTTTATGCAATTACAACGTGTAGCTGTTACTGGTATTGGGGCCATCTGTGGCCTTGGAAATTCACTCGATGAAGTTTGGGCCAATGCCATTGCGGGAAAACCTGGCATCTCAACCATTGAACGCCAAGATACAACAAATTGGCCGGTGACATTTGCTGGCGAAGTCAAAAACTTCAAACTCTCAGAAGATCTCATGCCGCTGAAAGAGCAAGATCGCTTTGATCTTTTTAATCAGTATGGTCTTCATGCTGGTCATGAAGCGATCAAACAAGCCGGTCTGCTTGAAGCCGGGTATGAAAGCACAAAAATTGGTGTGATACTTGGAACTGGTCTTGGTGGATTTCCACACATTGAAATGCACCATAAAACTTTTTTAGAAAAGGGAGCTCGCCGAGTTTCTCCTTTCTTCATTCCTTCAGTCATTCCAAACATGACTCCAGGACTCATGGCCATTCATTGGGGATTTAGAGGAATTAACTTCTCGATTGCCAGCGCTTGCGCTTCTTCAGCTCACGCTATTGGGACCGCGGCGACAGAAATTATGCTTGGACGCCAAGATGCCGTCGTGACTGGTGGAACCGAAGCGGTGATTACTGGTTATACAATCGCCGGTTTTGCTTCGATGAAAGCTCTCTCAAAAAGAAACGAAGAACCTGCTCGTGCCTCTCGACCTTTTGATAAAGATCGTGATGGATTTATTATGGGAGAAGGCGCAGGAATTTTAGTTTTAGAAAATTATGAAAAAGCGAAAGCTCGTGGAGCGAAAATCTTAGCCGAAGTGATTGGCTGGGGAGCAACCAACGATGCTTACCACATCACTGCCCCACATCCTGAAGGTGAAGGCACTGTGCCTTGTATGAATCAAGCGCTCACTCAAGCAGGGATTTCTAAAGAGCAAGTGGGCTACATTAATGCTCACGGCACTTCGACTCCAGTCGGTGACGTCGCTGAAACCAATGCCATCAAACGAGTCTTCGGTGATCACGCAAAAAAATTATTTGTCAGTTCTACGAAATCAATGACGGGCCATCTTCTCGGTGCGGCCGGTGGTCTTGAGAGTGTTTTCTGTATTAAAGCTTTGGAGACTGGAATCTTGCCTCCTACTATTAATTTAGAAAACCAAGATCCTGCCTGTGACCTTGATTATGTCGCCAACACCGCTCGCAAGTTAGACATCCAATATGCCATGAATAATTCATTTGGCTTTGGTGGTACAAACTCAAGCACACTCTTTAAGAAAGGATAGTCATGAGCCAATTACAGCAAGTGGATCCAGAAGTTTTTAAATATATCCAAAGCGAAGCGGGCCGCCAGGAAGAAGGCCTCGAACTTATTGCTTCCGAAAACTACTGCTCTCGCGCTGTGATGGAAGCTCAAGGAAGCTGCCTCACGAATAAATATGCTGAAGGTTATCCGGGCAAACGCTATTACAATGGCTGCGAATTTGTTGATCACGTTGAAACATTGGCCATTGAACGCTTAAAGAAAATTTTTAATTCTAAATTCGCCAACGTTCAGCCTCACTCGGGCTCAGGCGCCAACATGGCCGTCTATATGGCCGTGTTAAATCCTGGAGATGCTTTTTTAGGCATGGATCTCTCGCAAGGCGGGCATCTCACTCACGGCTCTCCGGTTAATTTTTCCGGGAAGCTCTACAAAGCTCTTCACTACGGTCTTGATCCAAAAACTGAGATGATTGATTACAATCAAGTTGAAGAGATCGCGAAACGTGATAAGCCTAAAATGATTATTGCCGGAGCATCAGCTTATCCGCGCTTTATTGATTTT